>NZ_JAJNJA010000003.1:0-315556 GCF_022386995.1 Mammaliicoccus sp. N-M50
ATTTATCGGCCTGGAAATCTCATTTTCGGGTCGCTATTTTTATTTATCGGCCTGGAAATTGCATTTTCGGGTCGCTATTTATTCATTAGACATATATTTCGTTGATTTTGCTTTACCAACTCTTTTGAAATTTTTATATAGTATTCTTTTAATCGCGCTATTTGAGACCCCCGTCCACATTTCTGCTTCTTTTACTGAAAATGGTGCGCCTTTTAATAAATATAATTCTTCTAATGATTGAATAATAATATTCGCTCTATTCAATTCTTTCTTACAATGGTGACATTTTAAATATTTTCGTTTATTAAATAATTCATCTACTCGAATCAACTTTCGACAGTTTGTACATCGTACGCCTCCTTTTAAATCTTTATAGTCTATATTCAAATTTGGTATTTGATTTGTATTTAAAAATGGTTCGTGTAGGCTTTTTAGTTTGCAGTATATCCATTTATTTTCTTCATATTTAAAGTTTTGTGATACCATGTCTTTTATTTTATGTATCTCACTTTTTAAAATAATGTTCATTCGAGATCGTAAATCACCATGTAACGTGAATGTTGGATGTATAAAAACAACATAGCTTTCTACTTTGCGTTTTAATTTATATTTCTCAACGATTCTTTTTAAGCCTTCTTGAGCGACTTCATATTGATTAATAAGATCTTTAGATACAAAACCTGTACTTCTAAATAATTTGTGCTGATCATAATAATAGTCACCTGTATAATTTTTAATTTCAAATTGAATAATAGCATCGTCAGTTATGACTACAAAATCAAGTTGAATATGGTTAAAATTTTTAATCTGCAAATCATATAGCCACCATTCTGCCCCATAACTTTCAAGTATTTGAGCGAATGCTTTTTCACCTTCGTACCCTTGTTTTGTGACTTGGTATTGTTCATCTACATTTTCAGGTAACACATCTATCCTATTTTGCAATGCATCAATATAAGCTAAAAATAAATTTTTACGTATTTTCATAAAATACCACTCATTTCTTCAAAAAATTCAAATCCAAAATAAAAAAAGTCCTCCAAATTAAATTTGGGGACTTTTTTCTAAAATACGTTTCATATTATAGTCTATCTTCTAATTCTTTTTTCAAGTCTTCGAATCCTGGTTTACCAAGTAATGCGAACATATTTTGTTTATATGCTTCAACACCCGGTTGGTTAAATGGATTCACACCTAACATATAACCACTCATTGCACATGCTAATTCGAAGAAGTATACAACATAACCGAATGTATATGCATCTAATTGAGGAACTTTAACAACTAAGTTTGGTACGCCACCATCTGTATGTGCTAATAATGTTCCTTGGAATGCTTTCGTATTAACGAAGTCAACTGTTTCACCTGCTAAGAAGTTTAAACCGTCTAAATCGTCTTTGTCTTCTTCAATTGTAATATCATGTTTAGGATTTTCAACTTTTACAACTGTTTCAAATAAGAAACGACGGCCTTCTTGTACATATTGACCAAGTGAATGTAAGTCAGAAGTGAAGTTTGCACTTGATGGATAAATACCTTTGAAGTCTTTACCTTCAGATTCACCGAATAACTGTTTCCACCATTCACTGAAGTATTGTAAAGCTGGTTCATAGTTGATTAACATTTCTGTTGAATATCCTTTTGCATATAAGATATTACGAATTGCTGCATATTGATATGCAATATTGTCATCAAGTTCTGAAGATGATAAATCTTCACGTGCAGCTGCAGCACCTTTCATCATATCTTGAATATCAATACCACTTGCTGCGATTGGTAATAATCCAACTGCTGTTAATACTGAATATCTACCACCGACATCATCTGGTACGACAAATGTTTCATATCCTTCACCAGTTGCTAAATCTTTTAAAGCACCTTTTTCTTTATCAGTTGTAGCAAAGATACGGTTTTTAGCTTCTTCTTTACCGTATTTTTCTTCTAAAATTTTCTTAAAGATTCTAAATGCTACTGCAGGTTCAGTCGTTGTACCTGATTTAGAAATAACATTAATAGAGAAATCTTTACCATCTATATACTCAATTAAATCATGTACATAAGATGAAGATAAATGATGACCTACAAATATAATTTGAGGATTTTCACCTTTTTCATAATTAGCAAATGTAGAATTTAACATTTCAACTGCTGCACGAGCACCTAAATATGAACCACCAATACCAATTACAAGTAATACTTCAGATTGTTCTTTGATACGTTTAGAAGCAGCTAGAATTCTATCGAACTCTTCTTTGTCATAATCTACAGGAAGGTCAACCCATCCTAAAAAGTCGCTACCTGCTCCAGTCTTTTCATGTATAACATGATGTATATTTTTTACTAGATCACGTGATTGTTCTAACTCATGTTCACCAAAAAATGTTAAAGCTTTTTTATAATCAAATTGAATATGTGACATAATATCCTCCTATGTAATCTATATTTAATTTCAACAACGTCTTTATTTTACTCTAGTTTTCATAGGCTTTCAATCGAAATGCAACGATATACTTTTAAGTGCATAAATATTTAAAATAACTATTGAACATTCATTCCTAATATGATATTGTATGTTTATCGATTAAATATACAAGATATTAAATATTAATACAAAAGCGAGGTTTTTTTAATGACTAACAAAGTTGTATTGGCATACTCAGGTGGATTAGATACGAGTGTTGCAGTAAAATGGCTAATTGAAAAAGGATATACAGTAATTGCATGTTGTTTAGATGTTGGTGAAGGTAAAGATTTAGAACTAGTAAAACAAAAAGCATATGATATGGGTGCAGAAAAATCATATGTAATAGACGCAACTAAAGAATTCAGTGAAGATTTTGTTGGATATGCAATTAAAGGGAATACAATGTATGAAGGAAGTTATCCACTTGTTTCTGCATTAAGTAGACCACTTATCTCTAAGAAATTAGTTGAAATCGCGCAAGAAGAAGATGCGATTGCAATAGCACATGGCTGTACTGGTAAAGGGAATGACCAAGTACGTTTTGAAGTAGCTATTAAAGCATTAGCACCTCATATTGAAGTATTAGCGCCAGTACGTGAATGGTCTTGGAGTCGTGAGGAAGAAATTGATTATGCTAAAAAACATAACATTCCAATTCCTATCAATTTAGATTCTCCATATTCAATTGACCAAAATTTATGGGGTCGTAGTAATGAGTGTGGTATTCTTGAAGATCCATTTGCGACACCACCAGAAGATGCATATGATTTAACGAAACCAATAGAAGAAACACCTGATACACCAGAAGAACTTGAAATTGTATTTGAAAAAGGTTTACCTATTTCAATCAATAATAAATCATATCCGTTAGATGAATTAATTTTACAACTTAATGAAATTGCTGGTTTACACGGTATCGGTAGAATCGATCACGTAGAAAACCGTTTAGTTGGTATTAAATCACGTGAAGTCTATGAAACACCGGGTGCAAAGGTTATAATGGAAGCACATAAAGCGTTAGAAACGATTACTTTAACTAAAGACGTTGCACACTTTAAACCAGTAATCGAAAAACAATTAGCTGAACAAATCTATAATGGATTATGGTTCTCTCCATTAACAGATAGCTTAAAACAATTTATCGATTCTACACAAACTCAAGTAACAGGTACAGTTCGTGTTAAACTATTTAAAGGAAATGTAATCGTTAATGGACGTAAATCTCCATTTAGTTTATACAATGAAGCACTTGCTACGTATACTAAAGAAGACGCATTTAACCAAGAAGCAGCTGTTGGATTCATTGAAATCTTCGGTTTACCTACTAAGGTTAAAGCATTATTAGAAACAGAGGGTGTTTTAAAATGACAAAAAAAGCATGGGGTGGAAGATTCGAGTCTAACCCTGAATCATGGGTAGATGCATTTAATGCATCTATCCATTTTGATAAAAATTTAATTGATCAAGATATTCAAGGTAGTATTGCACATGCAACAATGTTAGCGGAGCAAAATATCATCAAAACAGAAGAAGCAAATCAAATTATTCAAGGTTTAAAAGATATTCAAGCCGACTATTATAACGGTAATCTTGAGCTTTCTGAATCACTAGAAGATATTCATTTAAATATTGAACATGCTTTAATTCAGAAGATTGGTCAAGTTGGCGGTAAATTGCATACTGGTAGAAGTAGAAATGACCAAGTTGCAACGGATATGCACCTTTATACAAAACAACATGTTCAAGAGATTTTCACACTTATAGAGTCTCTTCAAAAATCAATACTTGTTATTGCTGATGAACATGTGCATACTATCATGCCCGGTTACACGCACTTACAAAGAGCGCAACCTATTTCTTTCGCGCATCATATCATGACTTATTTCTGGATGTTAGAGCGTGATAAATCGAGATTTAATGATAGTTTAAAAAGAATCGACATCAGTCCACTAGGTGCTGCAGCTTTAAGCGGTACAACGCACCCTATTGATAGACATCGTACACAAGAACTTTTAAACTTTAGTAGTTTATATGAAAATAGTCTTGATGCAGTTAGTGACCGTGATTATATCGTTGAAACATTGCATAATATTTCATTAACGATGGTTCACCTTTCGAGATTTGCAGAAGAAATTATTTTCTGGTCTACTGATGAAGCTAAATTCGTTACATTATCAGATAGTTTCTCTACTGGATCATCGATTATGCCACAGAAGAAAAATCCTGATATGGCAGAATTGATTAGAGGAAAAGTAGGCCGAACAACGGGTCATTTAATGAGTATGCTCGTTACTTTAAAAGGCTTGCCACTAGCATATAATAAAGATATGCAAGAAGATAAAGAAGGTCTGTTTGATGCCATTCATACGATTAAAGGCTCATTACGTATTTTCGAAGGTATGATTTCTACTATGCAAGTGAATAAAGAGCGTTTAAACGAAACAGTCCATAAAGATTTTTCTAATGCTACTGAGCTAGCTGATTATTTAGTAGAACAAAATATACCTTTCAGAGAAGCACATGAGATCGTAGGTAAAATCGTCTTATGGTGCATTCAAAACGGTAAATATTTATTAGATGTGCCATTAGAACAATATCAATCTTATAACGAACGTATACAAGAAAATGTATATGATTACTTGAAACCTGAAAACTGTTTAAACCGTAGAAAAAGTTATGGTTCAACAGGTCAAGAGTCCGTACAACATCAAATTAATGTCGCTAAAGAACTCATATAATCAAAAAAACACACCATTCAAAATGGTGTGTTTTTTATTGGTTAAGGCTTATGCCCATCCTCTATATCTAGCCGCTTCAGCTGTACGTTTAATACCTACAATATAAGCTGCTAATCTCATATCTATTTTTCTGTTTTCTGATAAGTTGTAAATTGTATCAAAAGCTTTAACTAATTTTTCACGTAGTTTTTCGTTAACTTCTTCTTCAGTCCAGTAATAACCTTGGTTATTTTGTACCCACTCGAAGTAAGATACTGTTACGCCACCAGCACTTGCTAGTACGTCTGGTACAAGAAGAACGCCACGCTCACTTAATATTTTAGTTGCTGCCATTGTAGTTGGACCATTAGCTGCTTCTACTACAATTTCAGCTTTAATATCATTAGCATTTTCTTCTGTAATTTGATTTGAAATCGCTGCTGGAACAAGGATATCACAATCAATTTCGAATAACTCTTTATTAGAAATTGTATCATCAAATAGATTTGTAACTGTTCCGAAGCTATCACGACGATCTAATAAATAATCGATATCTAAACCTTCAGGATCATGAAGTGCACCGTAAGCATCTGAAATACCTACAATTTTAGCGCCTTGATCATATAAGAATTTCGCTAAAAAGCTTCCTGCGTTACCAAATCCTTGAATAACGACTCTTGAACCTTCGATTGTTTTTCCACGTCTCTTAGCTGCTTCTTCAATTGCAATAACAACACCTAATGCAGTAGAACGATCTCTACCTTGAGAACCACCTAAAACAATAGGTTTACCAGTAATAAATCCTGGAGAATTGAATTCATCCATTTGACTATATTCATCCATCATCCAAGCCATAATTTGTGAGTTTGTAAATACGTCTGGTGCTGGAATGTCTTTTGTAGGACCTACTATTTGAGAAATAGCACGAACATATCCACGAGATAATCTTTCTACTTCATGAATACTCATTTGTCTTGGGTCACAGACAATACCACCTTTACCACCACCATATGGTAAATCTACAATTCCACATTTTAACGTCATCCACATAGATAATGCTGTTACTTCTTCGACATCAACATCTGGGTGGAAACGAACCCCACCTTTAGTTGGTCCAACTGCATCATTATGTTGTGCACGATAACCAGTAAATGTCTTAACAGAACCGTCATCCATTCTAACAGGTATACGCACTGTTAATAATCTCATTGGTTCTTTAATTAAATCGTACATTCCCTCGTCAAAACCTAATTTATTAAGGGCTTCACCAATAATTTCTTGTGTCGATGAAACTAAATTTAAATTTTCGCTCATGATCCTCTTCGCCTCTTTTTTAAATACTTTTAATCTCTAAATAATTGTAACATAATTGATTATTTTTAAAAGGTCTTAAACGTTTTTTTGTAAACGTTATCAGATTTTTTATTTAAAAACAGACTTAACTTGATCAAGTGCCCAATCTAAATCTTCTTTTTCGATAATAAGTGGTGGTGCAAAACGAATAACTGTATCGTGTGTTTCTTTACATAACAGACCTAATTCTTTTAATTTTTCACAATATGGTCTTGCATCTTCAGTTAATTCGATACCGATGAATAAACCTTTACCTCTTACTTCTTTGATTGATGGATGATCAATTTTTTGTAATTCTTCTTTGAAATAAGTTCCTAATTCTAAAGAACGCTCAGATAATTTTTCATCAATTAGTACATCTAATGCTGCAACAGATACCGCACATGCTAGAGGGTTACCACCAAAAGTAGAACCGTGTGAACCTGGGTTAAATACTTCTAGAATTTCTTTATTACCAACGATACATGAAATTGGGAATACGCCTCCACCTAATGCTTTACCTAAGATATACATATCTGGTTGAACATTATCCCAATCTGTTGCGAATAATTTACCTGTTCTACCAAGACCAGCTTGAATTTCATCTGCAATGAATAATACATTGTTTTCATCACAAACTTCTCTAATTTGTTTTAAATAACCGTCTTCAGGTACATTAATACCCGCTTCACCTTGAATAGGTTCAATTAATACGGCTGCTGTATTTGGTGTAATAGCAGATTTAATTTGTTCGATATCACCGAAATCAACAAGTTTGAATCCACCTAATAATGGACCGTAACCTCTTTGGTATTCTTTTTCTGAAGAAAGTGAAACTGCAGCCATTGTACGACCATGGAAGTTACCATTCATCGCAATGATTTCTGCTTTGTTATCTTCTACGCCTTTCACATCATATGCCCAACGTCTTGCAGCTTTAATAGCTGTTTCAACAGCTTCTGCACCTGTGTTCATTGGTAATACCATTTCTTTATTTGCAAGTTTACAAATTTTTTCATACCAAGGACCTAATTGGTCACTGTGGAATGCACGTGAAGTAAGTGTTACACGATCTGCTTGATCTTTTAATGCTTGGATAATTTTCGGATGACGATGACCTTGGTTAACTGCAGAATAAGCAGATAACATATCTAAATAGCGATTGCCCTCTGGATCTTTAACCCAAATACCTTCCGCTTCTGAAATTACAATTGGTAATGGCAAATAGTTCGGCGCACCAAATGTATTTGTTTGTTCAATGATTTCTTGTGACTTTGTCATATTAAATCTCCTCCCATTAAAACAGTAGAGCATGTATACGCCCTACTGTATTTTTATTATTTCAACAATATTATAACATTTCTGAAGTAGTACGTCCTTGTAAGTGAAGTACTAAGTAATCTGGTCCACCTGCTTTAGAATCTGTACCTGACATTTTAAAGCCACCAAATGGTTGGTAACCTACAATTGCACCTGTACATCCTCTATTGAAGTATAAGTTACCTACCATAAAGTCTCTACGTGCTTGTTCTAATTTAGAGCGGTTATTTGTAATAACGCCACCTGTTAAACCGTATTCTGTATCATTTGCAAATTCAATTGCTTGATCAAAATCTTTTGCTTTGCTGAAACCAACAACTGGTCCGAAGATTTCTTCTTGCATTACTCTGTCGTCATGTTTTAAATCAGCAATAACAGTTGGGTTAACGAAATGTCCTTTTTCTTCGTCAGTTGTACCACCTGCTACAATACGGCCTTCTTTTTTACCGATTTCGATATATTTTTTAATTTTGTTTAATGAGTTTTCGTCAATTACTGGACCCATATAATTAGCTTGATCAGTTGAATCACCGACAGTTAATTTTTCTGTACGTTCAACTACTTTGTCTAATAATTCATCATAAATATCTTCAACTGCAATGACACGTGAACATGCTGAACATTTTTGACCTGAGAATCCAAATGCTGATTGTACAATTGAATCAGCTGCTAAATCTAAGTCGCCTTCTGAATCAACGATAATTGTATCTTTACCGCCCATTTCAGCAATAACGCGTTTAAGGTGTGTTTGGCCTTTTTGAACTTTTGCAGCTCTTTCGTAAATAGAAACACCTACATCACGAGAACCAGTAAATGAAATAAGACTTGTATCTTTATGATCAATTAAATAATCACCGATTTCACTTGATGAACCTGGAATATAGTTTACCACCCCTTTTGGTAAACCTGCTTCTTCTAAAACTTCCATAAATTTATAAGCGATAACTGGCGTTTTAGATGATGGTTTTAATAACACAGTGTTTCCTGTTACCACTGGTGCTACAGTTGTACCAGCCATGATCGCAAATGCGAAGTTCCATGGTGAAATAACAACACTTACACCAACTGGTAAATAATTATATTTATTATATTCTCCTGGACGACTTTCTACTTTTTTACCGTCTTTTAATTCAAGCATTTGACGTGCATAGTATTCCATAAAGTCGATTGCTTCAGCAGTATCTGCATCTGCTTCTTTCCATGGTTTACCACCTTCTTTAGAAAGTAAAGCTGAGAATTCGTGTTTACGACGTCTCGTAATTGCTGCTGCTCTGAATAAAACGTCAGCACGGACACTTGGATCAGTATCTCTCCATGTTTTAAAGGCTTCTTTAGCAGCTTCCATTGCTTTTTCAGCATGTTCTTTGCTTGCTTTAGAAACTAATCCTACTGTTTCTTCAATATTTGAAGGGTTATATGAACGTGTTTTATCTTCTGTAAAAATACGTTCGCCTCCAACAATAATTGGATACTCTTTTCCTAAATATCCTTCAACTGTTTTAAGACCTTCTAAATAAGCAGCCTTATTCTCCTCTTTCGTAAAATCAGTAAATGGTTCGTGTTTGTATGGAATCATTAAAGTAAACCTCCCTATGTTTATACGGGGTATTAAGAAACCCCTTACATCCCTATAATGACACACTTTTATAGATTACTTCAAGCTATTTTTTTCTGAATTTTTACAATAAAAATAAGTTGTAAATTTACTTCAAATAAATATTCAAAAAGCCGTTTAAATGTTCATTCAATGAAGTGATTTTTCGTATAAAAAAAGCCGGATTATCATGTAAGATATCCGGCTTGTAAAGACGATAGATCATTTATTCGTCTTCAAAATGTTTATTTGATTGTTTAATCCACTTAGGCAACCTTTCTTCCAAAGGTTGAAACCCGTATTTTTCTGTCTCTCTAATTTCATCTAGAACTGAGCGCTTTTCTTTCTTACGTTCTTGTCTTTTGAAATATTCATTATCTTTAAGTGATAAATTCAACTTGCCATCCGCTTCAACTTTAATTATTTTAGCTTTTACTATCTGGCCAACATTAAGAAATTGATTAAGGTTGTGCACGTAATCATTCATCACTTCAGAAATATGAATGAGACCTTCCACATGATCAGGGGTTTCAACAAAGGCGCCATATGGCTGAATGCCAGTCACTTTTACCTTTACAAACTGACCAATTTTATATTGTTTTCTCACTTTTAGAAAACCCCTTGTACTTGAAGTTATTAACTATTTCATCATAGCATAGTTATTTTTATTAAACCATTAATTTGATATATAATTCTGAAAATATTATGCATAAATATAAATCATCTATAAATTCATGAATTTATTATTAGATTAAGAAATAAGTATTCTATGGAGAAAATAGATTAAAGATTCTTTATGTGTTGGAGGATTTGTATGGGGATTTTGTATGATATGCTGGGCGCTAACGATCTTGTTTCTGTTTCTTGAGCGTTAGCGCCTCGTTTTTGCTCTATTTTTGGATTTTTTTCTGCGCTAACGATCTTGTTTTTGAGTCTTGATCGTTAGCGCCCACCCCTTAACTCAAAATATAAAAGAGACTTCGACATACATATGTCTCAGTCTCTTCCTATATATAGTATTCGTTTGGAATGCTTTATTTACTTCTTATTGTTCTTTTTCTCCTCTTGCTCTAAATGATCCATTACTTGTTTTTCAAATGATTTCATTTTTTCTTCGTCTTTTTTAGATTTTTTACGGAACATCATAAATACGATATACGCCAAAATCATAAATAATATCAACGTAGCAACAGCAGGAATATATTCTAATTTATTATCTGGAAAATAAAGAAATTCCATCATAAGCCGACCACTCCCTTAGCAACTAAATTATACCAAAGATTGAGTCGAATGCATTGATTTTTTTATGACAATTGAATGTCGATTTATTTTATAATTTCAATTGTTTCAATTACTACATCTTCAACTGGTTTATCGTTAGCGCCAACTTTAACATTAGCAATCTCTTCAAGAACTGATTCACCTTCAACAATTTGACCAAATACTGAGTGTTTTTGGTCTAACCAAGGTGTACCACCTTTTTCTGCATAGCGATCAACGATTTCTTTAGGCCAACCACCATCTTTAAGTTGAGATAACATATTTGCTGGTACTTCTTTCATTTGAACAATGAAAAATTGTGAACCGTTTGTATTTGGTCCAGCATTAGCCATAGATAACGCACCGTATAAGTTAAATGCTTGTAATGAGAATTCATCTTCAAAAGCACTTCCATAAATACTTTCGCCACCCATACCTGTACCAGTTGGGTCTCCACCTTGAACCATGAAGTCGTTGATAACTCTGTGGAAAATGATGCCATCATAATATTTTTTCTCAGCTAAACCGATGAAGTTTTCAACAGTTTTAGGTGCTAATTCAGGAAATAACTTGAATGTCATGTTTCCTTTAGTTGTTTTAATTTCTACAACTCTTTCACCTTCTAATATTTCAGTTGTTAATTGAGGATAGTTTGTCATTTAATATTCTCCATTCATGTTAAAATAATTACAATAGTGATATCATAACATAATTTTTTAGAAAGGGGATATCAACATGTATTATCAATTTCCACACAAAACAGGTCAATATGTCGTAGAAATAGTTGAAGAAAAAGGAGACCAGTTTCTCGTTAAAGTATTAGCTGTTCTCAAACATCCTAGACAAGGAGATTTACATAGTCCAAATGAAGTTGAAAATGTCTTTTTCCATGAAAGAAAAGCTTTAAGTCAATTCGAAAAAAGATATACAACTGCACAGTTTTTAAAAGACTATCCGCACGATGTTCCGAACTATATTGATTCATTAAAAACATCATTAGCTGAACTTGAAGAAAAAATGATTAAAAGAAATAATGCTTATAGTGAACAAGCTTTAAAGTGTATTGAACAATTAAAAATAGATTATTCACGTCAATACAAGGCGAATTTTTAGCAAAACTAAAAAATTTTTAATAAATTTTTAACGTGTTTCTTCATATTTAAAAATAACCTAAAAATTCTGAAAGATTGACTTGATAGTATTTTCAAGCATTAACTTTATTGTGTATAATAATATTTATAAGATTTTTGGAAGGAGGTTATTAAATGAGTTTGATGCATATTATGATTTTGTTACCTTTAATTTTTGTAATCATAATACCAATTTTATACAGATTTTATAAAGGTATACATCTAGGATGGTTTGTACTACCTATTCCGATTATTATATTTAGTTATTTTATGTCATACATAAATGTTCCAGATTCGGATAAACCATTCATTGTAATATGGGATTTCATGCCTAGATTAGGTATGAACTTCTCCGTTCATTTAGACGGACTAAGTTTATTATTCGCATCTTTAATTACAGGGATTGGTGCGCTCGTTGTTTTATATTCCATTACATATTTAAGTAAAAATGAATCACTCGGTAATTTTTATTGTTATTTACTTATGTTTATGGGAGCTATGTTAGGTGTTGTATTATCAGATAACCTATTAATGCTTTACCTATTCTGGGAATTAACATCTATTTCAAGTTTCTTACTTATCGCTTATTGGCGCCATAAACAATCGTCAATATACGGCGCACAAAAGTCATTATTAATTACAGTGTTCGGTGGCTTAATGTTACTAGGTGGATTTATTTGTATCGCAATTGCAGGTAATTCATGGAGTATTACCTCTTTAGTACAAAATGCCGCTGAAATTCAAAGTTCACCTTACTTTATTTTTGCAATGATTTTAATTTTAATTGGTGCTATGACTAAATCTGCACAATTTCCATTTCACATTTGGTTACCAGATGCAATGGAAGCACCTACACCAGTCAGTGCGTATTTGCACTCAGCAACAATGGTTAAAGCAGGTATATATTTAGTTGCTCGTACAACGCCAATTTTTGCAGCAAGTGCTGGATTTGTTTGGGCGGTAACTGCTGTCGGATTAATCACATTGTTCTGGGCATCATTTAATGCTGTTAAACAACAAGATTTAAAAGGTATTTTAGCATTCTCAACAGTTTCACAGCTCGGTATGATTATGTCCATGCTTGGAATCGGTGCTGTCAGTTATCATTATTCTGGTGAAGAAAGTCAGTTATTCTTAGCTAGTATTATCGCTGCAGTATTCCATTTAATTAACCACGCAACATTTAAAGGTGCGTTATTCATGATTACGGGAACAATCGATCATGAAGTTGGTACAAGAGACATTAAGAAATTGGGCGGTTTAATGACCATCATGCCAATTTCTTGTACATTCACAATTATTACTGCTTTAAGTATGGCGGGTGTTCCACCATTTAATGGTTTCTTATCTAAAGAAATGTTCTTAACAGCAATGTTTGATAGTCATCAAGCTGATGTATTTGGTTTATCAACACTTGGTTACTTACTACCTATCGTTGCGATTGTTGGTAGTATCTTTACGTTTGTATATTCATTTAAATATGTACATGAAATATTCTTTGGAGATTACAAACCTGAAGCATTACCTAAGAAACCACACGAAGCGCCATTACTTATGTTATTGCCGACAGGTATTTTGACATTCTTAGTTGTGTTATTTGGTTTATTCCCAAATATATTAAGCAACAGTATTATTGCACCAGCAGTAAGAGCAATTGCACCATTCGCTGATGCGCCTGATGTTCATATATCTCATTGGCACGGTATAACACCTGCTTTAATAGGTACATTAATCGTATTTATTATTGGTTTTATATTATTTAAATCAGTAGAAAAATGGTTCAATATTTACAGTATTCAACCTGAATACTTAACGTTTAATTATTATTACGACAGAGGTATTCAATTAAGTTCTTATATCTCAAACAAAATCACACAAAGCTATATGACTGGATTTATCAGATCATACTTAATGTATATTTTCGCATTCTTTATCATTATGACTGCACTTACGTTATTTACACATCCTGTAAGTGTTGCATTCGATAATATAAGCGAAATTAGACCATATGAAGTGATTTTAATGGGCTTAATTCTAGTGAGTACATTCTGTATCGTATTAGCTAAATCAAGACTATTTAGCATCATTATGTTAGCAGCAGTTGGTTATTCAGTTGCTTTATTCTTTGTATTCTTCGGTGCACCAGACTTAGCACTGACACAATTATCAATTGAAACAATTTCGACTGCCCTATTCTTACTATGTTTCTACCATTTACCTAAAATGAGTAGACATGATGAAAATAGAAACTTTAAAATTGGTAACTTAATTATTTCGATTTGTGTAGGTATTGGTGTTATCACAATCGGATTAATTTCATATGGAAATAGACATTTTGATTCTATTTCTCAATATTATATAGATAATGTATACGATCTAGCCGCTGGGAAAAACATGGTAAACGTTATTCTTGTAGACTTCCGTGGATTCGATACATTATTCGAGTCAGCTGTTTTAGGTATTGCTGGCTTAGGTATTTACACATTAGTTAAATTAAGAGACAAAGGTAAAGATGGAGGTGAAGAACATGAAGAAACAATCGAATGATGTATTCTTTCAGTTTAATGCCATTATCATTTTCCTAATTATTATGATGTATGCTGTTTCTATTTTCTTTGGTGGACACTATACACCAGGTGGCGGTTTTGTAGGTGGATTATTACTTTCATCTGCAGTCATTATTATCGGTATAGCATTTGACACTAAAACATTAAAGAAAATGTTCCCATTTGACTTTAAATTAGTAACAGCAACTGGTTTGTTCTTCTGTGTTCTAACACCAATTTTAAGTTGGACATACAACAAAACATTTTTCACACATAAATTTGGAGAATTCCATCTTCCTATCTTTGGTGAAGTTCATTGGCATACAGCAATGCTATTTGATTTAGGTGTATTACTAGCTGTTGTGGGTACCGCCATTACTATCATATTAGCGATTGGAGAGAATGAATAATGGAAATATTAATGATTTTCGTTGCAGGTATTATTATATCCGTATCAGTGTACCTAGTTCTCTCTAAAAGTTTAATTAGGATAATTATTGGTACTACATTACTATCCCATGGCGTACATTTAATGTTACTGACAATGGGTGGATTGAAAAAAGGTGCCTTACCAATTGAAGAAGAAGGTATTAAGAACTATGTTGACCCATTACCACAAGCATTGATCTTAACTGCCATCGTAATAGCTTTCGCTGTTACAGCATTCTTCTTAGTATTAGCTTTTAGAAGTTATAAAGAATTAGGAACTGATAATTTAGAAGAGATGAAGGAGGTACCGAAAGATGAGTAATTTGATTATTGTACCTCTTGTCATTACGTTTTTAACGGCCGTTACGTTAATTTTTGTCGGTCACAGACCTTATGTTAAACGTAAAGTAGTATTAACAGGTTTCTCGTTAGCATTTTTAGTGAGTTTATACAACCTCTACCACATATATATGAATGGAACACAAACTTTAAATCTAGGTAGCTGGCCAGTTCCATACAGTATTGTGATTTACGTGGATATGTTAAGTGCATTACTCGTAACTGTAAGTTTATTGATTACGCTTATCGTACTCATATACTCTCACCAATCAATTGGACTCCATCGTGAAAGATATTTTTATTACTTCGGTGTTTCAATGATGGTAACAGGTGTTAACGGCGCATTTATGACTGGTGACTTATTTAACTTATTCGTATTTTTCGAAGTATTTTTAATGTCATCATATTTATTACTTGTTATTGGTGGTACTAAAATCCAACTACAAGAAAGTATTAAATATATACTCGTTAATGTATTAACATCTGCATTCTTTGTATTAGGTGTCGGTATGCTTTACTCAATTACTGGTACATTAAATATGGGAGATCTACATGTTAAATTCGCTGAACTTTCAGGAACAGATTTAAATATCGTTGTGATTACATTTATTATGTTTCTATTTGTATTTGCGACTAAAGCAGGTATGTTTCCACTGTATTTCTGGTTACCTGGCGCTTATTATGCACCACCAATTCCAATTATCGCGCTATTCGGTGCTTTATTAACTAAAGTCGGTGCATATGCAATTATGCGTACATTTAGCTTATTCTATTCAACAAATAGTGAATTTATTACGCAAACATTAATTGTTCTAGCAATTTTAACAATCATCATGGGTTGTATCGGTGCTATCGCTTATTACGATGTTAAAAAGATTATCATCTATAACATTATGATCGCGATTGGTGTTATCTTAATTGGTGCTGCTATGATGGATAAAAATGGCATGATGGGAAGTATATACTACTTGTTACATGACATGATTATCAAAGCTGCTTTATTCTTATTAATTGGTGTCATCATTAAAATAACTGGTACCCCTGATTTAAGAAGGTTCAGTGGTTTAATCAACCACTATCCAGTTCTTGGTTGGATTTACTTTATAGCTGCCCTTTCGTTAGCAGGTATACCACCATTAAGTGGTTTCTATGGTAAATATATCATCGTAATGTCTACATTTGAAAATGGTTATTACATAAGTGGTATTATCGTTCTTTTATCAAGTTTATGTGTACTCTATTCTGTAATGCGTATTTTCTTAATGGCATTTTGGGGCGAAGAAAAAGGTTATGTTTATAACCCTAAACTACCAATTAATAAATTAATGATCGCATCAGTTGCCATTACAATTGTAGCTATTCTATTTGGTCTTGGTGCAGACTACTTATATCCATTAGTGGAAAAAGCTGCATTACCATTCTATAACCCAGAGACTTATGTTAATGCGTTAGGAGGCGATTATTAATGGCGATACAAGTACTCATAAATGTTCTTTTAGCTGCATTATGGATGATGCTTTCTGATACGTATACATTTGGTGCATTTGTATTTGGTTATCTATTTGGTATATTGTTCGTCTTAGTAGCCTTACCGCTTCTTCCAGGCAAACATTTATACTTACGTCCTGTTTGGAAATCGCTTATTTTAGCAGTGATATTCATGAAAGAATTAATTTTAGCGAATATAGATGTTATTCGAATAGTTATTCAAAAAGAAATCCATAATAAGCCAGCATTTTTCGCTTATCCTACAGATTTAGATAAAGATTGGGAAATTAGTTTATTATCACAATTAATCACTTTAACACCAGGTACAATCGTCGTAGCAATTTCAGATGACAAAAAAACACTCTATATTCATTCAATTGACTTTTCAGATATCGATTCTGAAGTGAGTGCGATTAAAGATTCATTTGAAAAAGCTATCAAGGAGGTGAGCATACGATGACAAATATATTCGTTATTATCGCGATTATCATCGTTGCACTCTCTATGATTGGTATGCTGATTCGTGTTATTATTGGCCCTACTCTTGCTGATAGAGTCATTGCGCTCGATGCATTGGGTATTACATTAATGGCCATCATAGCTTTATTCTCAGTATTAACTAATACTAGATATTTATTCGTTATACTTTTATTAATAGGTATATTAGCATTCTTAGGTACTGCAGCATTTGCGAAATTTATGGATAAAGGAGAGATCATTGAAAATGATAGAAACGATTCTTATTAGTATCTCAATTTTTATGATGGTCATTGGAGCTTGCTTTAGCTTTTTCGCAGCGTTAGGTATTCTAAGATTACCAGATGTCTTTTCTCGCGCACACGCCTCAGGAAAAGCTTCTACGTTAGGTGTTATGCTTATCTTATTAGGTGTATTGATATACTTTATCGCAAAAGAAGGACATTTCAATGTTCAATTACTACTTGGTATTATCTTTATATTCATAACAGGACCATTAGCAGGTCACTTAGTTTCAAGAAGTGCTTACTATATGGGCGTTAGACCTAGTGAAAGAACAATACGTGATGATTTAAAAGATGCAAAATAAATAATAAGAGCATGGGACAGTTAGTCCCATGCTCTTATTTGTTTATCTTTTCTTTTTGATAGCAATTGTTGCGCGTATAACGGAGATGAGTTCGTCTTGTTCGTTCGTAACTTTGACGTCCCATACTTGAGTTGTACTTCCGATATGAAGGGCTTGACCTATTGCGCGTACTGTACCTGATCGAGTTGACTTTATATGGTTTGCGTTGATTTCTAATCCTAATGGTATTTCATCTTCACTTGAAGCGTAATGTGCTCCCATAGATGCTGCTGTTTCTGCTAATGCTATTGTTGCACCGCCATGTAAGAATCCGAATGGTTGTTTAACTTTATCCGTTACGGGCATCGTCATTTCTATATAACCATGACTTGATTCGATTGTTTCTATTCCAAAGTTCTCTATTAAATCCATATGATTAATCCCCCTTAATCATACTATAATACCATTGCTGCAATAAATCCAAAAATAATTAGCGGGATATTATATATTAAGAAGTTCGGTATACACGTATCTCTAATATGATCGTGTTCACCATCAACATTTAAACCAGCTGTTGGTCCTAAAGTTGAATCACTTGCAGGACTTCCTGAATCTCCTAACGCACCTGCTGTTCCGATAACAGCTATTAATGCCATTGTGCTAAGTCCAATTTCTTGTCCAAATGGAATAAATAAACTAGCAATAATCGGGATTGTCGCAAATGATGATCCTATGCCTAGTGTTACAACAAGACCAATAGCATACATCATTATAATACTGAATGCTTTATTATCTCCTGTAATTGATGCTAGACTTTCAACTAGTGAACCTACTTCATTTGTGGCACTCATCACACCTGCAAATCCGTTTGCTGTTAAAATCACAACACCAATGTATGCCATGATTTGAATACCTTCAACTAATTTAGCATCTAAGTCTCTCCAGTTATATAATCCTGAGAAGAAGAATATTAAAATCCCTGCTAATGCACCAAAAATCATAGATTCCGTTAATGTTTGAACAACGAATGTTCCTAAAATCGCTAAGCCAGTCACAATTAATGGATATGGCTTTAATGTTTTCATTTCTTCGTCTTCTTCTACTTTAATTGTTTTATATGTTCTAGGTTTCCAATACATTATAATCGCAACGATTAATCCGAATACATAACCCATTGATGGAATTAACATTGCTTTCCAAATACTATTGAATTCTATATCTACGTTTGCTTTTCCAAATGCATCAAAGATAATAGATTGGAATATGTGACCATAACCGTATGGGAATAAAATATAAGGGAAACATAGTCCGAATCCAATAACTGTAGCAATTAATCTTCTATCCATTTGTAGTTCATTAAATAAGCTTAATAATGGTGGTATAAGAATAGGTATAAATGCGATATGGACAGGTATAATATTTTGACTGAGTACTGATATGACAAGTAATACAGCCACTAATAATATTTTTATTTTTACTCTACTTTTCTGTGAATTTTCTTTTTTCATTGATGTAATGATTTTTCCTACGATGTAGTCAGTAATACCACTATATGAAATCAGTGCTGCAAATCCTCCTAATAATGCATAAGATAGTGCAACTTCTGAACCATCAACGATTGTTTTACCAAATGTGGAAATGACTTTATCAACAGACATTCCACTTAATAAACCACCTGTTAATGCACCTATGAATATACTTAGTACAACATTTAAACGCATTAAACAAAGTATAATCATCACAATAACAGCTACTAATACTGCATTTATTTCCAAAAAGACCCTCTCCATTCTTTAGTTCTCTACCACGATAAAGTGAAATAATGAACTTATCATATCAGTTGAGAAATAGCATGTCAACATTTCAAGAATTAGTCCGAATATTCTGAATCGAATTTCGTCATAATTAAAGCGGGATCTAAACCTAGTTTTTTACATAGATTTTTTATCCCGCTTTTTATATGTTTGATTTTATTTATTTTTTAAGAAATGTAGTACTGTTGGTATCATAGCACCTGTCGCACCTTTTGGACCTTTGAATGAATCCTTTTCTGTTTCCCCTGAACCTGCAATATCAAAGTGTAAGTGTGGTATTTCATCACTAAAATGCGTTACAAATGCTGCTGCAAATAAAGCTTTACCGTTTTTATTTAAAATACAGTTAGTTAAATCTGCAACTTCTGAAGATTTAATATCTTGTTTCTCTTCATCTGTTATTGGTAATTCAAAACTTACTTCATTTGAATATTTTGCAGCTTGTTTCACATCATCAATGTATTGATCAGCATCGCTTGAGAATATCCCCGTTTTCCCTAAACCTAATGCTGCAACAACAGCTCCTGTTAATGTCGCAAAGTTCATAATAAGCTCTGGCTTATATTGTTTAACGAATGAAACAGCATCACCTAATACTAATCTTCCTTCAGCATCCGTATTTGTTATTTCAACTGTTTCTCCACTTAATGCTGTATATACATCATCTGGTTTCATTGCATTGCTTGAAATCATATTTTCAGCTAATGGTAATACTGCTACTACATGAATTGGTAATTGTAATTTGTTTATAGCATGCATCATACCTACTACGTTACTTGCACCACTCATGTCATATTTCATCGTTGGCATACCTGTTTTAGATTTAATTTGGTAACCACCTGAATCATATGTCACACCTTTACCTACAAGTGCAATTGGATCTTGAGTTGAGCCTTTATATTCAAGCACGACTAAACGTGGTGGGTTTATAGATCCTTTACCAACTGCATCTAATAAACCAATACCTTCTTCTCTAATTTCATTTTCATTTTTAATCGTTACTTTTACTTGTGAATCTTTAAAGTGCTGTTCAATTTGGTTTGCGAAATAATCTGGCGTTAAAATATTCGGTGGTGTTTGTGAATAAGTTCTCGCTATATTAACACTCTCTCCTAAAATTTCACCTTGATTAATAAATGTCGTAACATCTTCATTTGTCGTTGTAACATAATTAATGACTGTATCAACATTTGCTGATTTGTTTGATTTATACGTATCAAATACAAATGTAGCTTGTGTGAATAACCAACCAAAACGATAAGCACGTTCTTGATGAGATACATTTTGTGATACAAACGTATCATCTAACAAATGTACTTCTTCAATTCTATTACTTTGTAAATATCTGCTTAAGTTTCCGTACACAACTTGATAGTCATTTTCTTTAATTTCTTTTAAATTACTTAACCCTACAGCAATTAATTTAACGACTTGTCCATTTACGATAATCGCTGTACTAGTGATTTTACCAAGTTCGCTACTAATAATTTGTTGTTTTTTTAAATTTTCAAGTTGTCCGCCTAAAATTTGATCAATTTCATCAAAATTGTGCATTTGATTTAAATGACTTGGACAACCGATTACAATCGGATGTTCATTATTAGAATATGATTCTTTAATTTTTATATTCATCATTATTATCCCCTTTTGTTAAAACATTGAATAACCGCTTCTTCGTAAATTCCTTATAACAAATCCTGCGACAATCGCGCCAATCCATCCTGAACCAAGCATTAATATATCCGCAGTATGTATGTGTGTTAAACCTGTAATAAGTTTTGAAAATGCAGTTGTTGGATCTGTAAAGTACATAGCCGTGGAAATTTTATCTACAATTGCAAAAATAACAAATGGATAAAGTACGACCATTAACCAAGTACCTTTTAATAGCATATTTAATATAAAAGCGATTCCAAAAAACAGAACAAAAAATAATGCCATTGATATGATAACTTGCGGTAAAGATATCATAGCTAACCTCCTTTAAAAAAAGAGACCCGCCTAATAGCAGGTCTCTACACTTAATAATGAATCAATTAGAATTTACCTTTTTTATAGGCTAATCCGATACCACCAATTTTGAAAATTGCACGAGTATCGATAACTTTTTTCATGAATGCTGCTTTTTTACCAGTAATTTCACGACCCATAACAACACCAACACCATCATGGCTACCTAATGAACATACAGTACCTTTGTCATCGTATACGAATGGTTCTGTTTTCTCACCATTGAAGATGTTTTTGATGTTTTTAGCAAGGTGTTCACCTTGTTGCATAGCGATTTGTGCTGTTGTTGGAAGTGGACGTTTGTTGTCTCCTTCACCAGCCATAACAGCTGAACAGTCACCAATTACGAAGATATCATCATAGTTGTCGATTGATAAATCATCTTTAACTACGATACGACCACGTTTAACGCCGTCAAATGATTCTTCCATTAATTTGCTACCTCTAACACCTGCAGCCCAAATAGCTGTGTTAGCTTCTAAAGTTTGTTCTTCGTCGTTAACTTTAACTACGAAACCTTTTTCATTACAAGCAACGATTGGAGTAGAAATTTTGAATTCAACACCACGGTCTTCTAAATATTTAACAACGTAGTTCACTAAGTTTTCTGAGAACATAGGTAACATTTTTGGAGCAGCTTCAACACAAGTAATTTTAACTTTAGATTGATCTACACCGTATTTTTTACATAATTCAGGAATGCGTTCTGTTAATTCACCTAATAATTCAACACCAGTGAATCCAGCGCCACCTACTAAGATTGCTAAGTCATTTTCATCTTTTTCTTTAGATGCAGCATAATTAGCAAATTTATCTTCGATGTGTTTAGCAATACGACGAGAAGTGTTAATGTTTTCGATTTGTAAAGCATGTTCTTTCATACCTTCAATACCGAATGTTTCACTTTCAAATCCTAATGCAACAACAAGAATATCATATTCAAATACACCGTTAGATGTTTCAACTGTTTTAGCATCTTTGTTGATTTTTGTTACTTCTGCTTTAACGAAGTTTACTTTATTTCTGTCGATTACATTTGTAATTGGATATAAAGCATCCTCATAGTTTAAAGTACCTGCAGAAGCTTCGTGTAACCATGTAGCTTCGTAGTGATAATCGTTTTTGTTGATTAATGTAACATCAACGTCTTGGTTTGAAACTAATTTTTGCAATTTAGTTACTGTTTGTAAGCCAGCGTAACCTGCCCCTAATACTAGAACTTTTTTACGTTCAAATCCCATTATTTTCACCTATACTTTCTAAATTTTGTTTGACACTTATAGGAAAGTTGTGTCACTTTGTGTTTTTCCTCACAAATAAAGATAATACTATTTACATACAAGTTTTATTGTATATTTTTATAAAGATAAATTCAAGTGTGACATATCAATTCCTTAGCATTGTTCTGGTGTACCAGAAACATCTTTAGTCTTAAATGAGCTTCCGCAACCACAAGCTGCAATCGCATTAGGGTTGTCAATCGCAAATCCGCCACCCATTAAAGATGTCTTAAAGTCAATTGTTGTACCATTTAAAATTGGTGCATCACTCTTATCTACTAACACTTTCACACCATAAAATTCTAGAACTTCATCATTCTCTGCTGGTTCTTCTTCTGCTGACATCCCGTAAGAAAGTCCCGTACAACCGCCACCTTTAACAGATACTTTCAAATAACCATTTGGCATATCGTTATTTTTCATCATATCTTTAACTTCATAAGCTGCTGCTTCAGTTAATATAACAGTTGACATATTTATTCCTCCTAAAAAATCCAATTTTCTTCTATATGACTATATATATTTTCAAGTAATTCTTCTGGTGTTTCTCCCTTGACCATATCTCCATTGACTAATGCATATAACCCTCTTGCACATGGTCCACAATTTTGTAGACAACCGTATTCCAATACATCTACTTCTGGATCATTGTCGAGCTTGTTAAACACTACATCAGCACCTTTGGCCAAGTTTGAAATACAAAATTCGACAATTGGGTTCAATGTGTTCACCTACTCACTTTTTATTCATTAAACTATTTTAACATTCATTGTAGTTTATGCCAAAAACGATTATACTAAAAGTATACTTATATATTATAAAATATATACATACAAATTTGTAGAAATTTGATTTATGGACAAAGGAGAATAACGATGAAAAGCTTAGTATTATTAGGGGGCGGATACGGTAATATGCGCTTAATGAAAGAAATACTTCCTAGCACATTACCTTCCGATTATTCAATTACGCTGATTGATCGTATGCCATTTCACGGTTTAAAAACAGAATTCTACGCATTAGCAGCAGGCACAAAACCAGATAAAGATATTCGAGTTCAATTTCCAAAAGATAAAAAAATTAATACAGTATATGGGGAAATTACTGATATTGATTTAGACAATCAAATTGTTTCAGTTGGAGATACACGAGTTGATTATGATGAACTTGTAATAGGTTTAGGTTGTGAAGACAAATATCACAACGTACCTGGCGCAAAAGAATATACTTATAGTATTCAAACTGTACAAAACGCACGCAAAACATACCAAGCAATATGTGACTTACCAAGCGATGCAACTGTTGGTATCGTTGGTGCAGGGTTAAGCGGTATAGAACTTGCAAGTGAATTACGTGAAAGTAGACAAGATATTAAAATCAAACTTTTCGATAGAGGTGCACGAATCTTACCTGCATTCCCAGAGAAATTAAGTAAATACGTAAAAAAATGGTTTGATAAACATGATGTAGAAGTTGTACCAAATTCAAATATCACTAAAGTTGAACCAGGACAACTTTATAACAACGAAGATATTCATAACGTTGATTTAGTCGTATGGACTGCCGGTATACAACCAGTTGAAATCGTTAGAAATCTTCCAGTTGATACTAATGACGGTAGAAGGGTTATCGTAAATCAATATCATCAAATTCCAACATATCCAAATGTATATATTGTAGGCGATTGCGCAGCATTACCACATGCACCAAGCGCATATTTAGCAGAAATACAAGCTGATCAAATCGCTGAAGTCATGAAATTACAATGGGCAAACAAACCACTACCTGAAAAGATGCCAGAATTGAAACCACAAGGATTTGTAGGTTCACTTGGTGAAAAACAAGGATTCGCTTATTTAATGGAACAAACCGTAACAGGTCGTTTAGCAAGAGTCATTAAATCAGGCGTCTTATGGTTATATAAATATCATAACGGATAAGAAAAAAGTAGCAGATTACTCTGCTACTTTTTTTCTGTTGTATGTGGGGGTTGGATGGAAGTGAAGATGTGAGTTTGTTGCCTCTTTAACTCACATCTTTTGCAATCTCGTGAGTTTACTACCTCTTTAACTCACATCTTTGGCGATCTTGTGAGTTTACTTCACCTTTAACTCACATGTTTGGCGATCTCGTGAGTTTATTTCTTCTTTAACTCACATCTTTTGCAATCTCGTGAGTTTACTGCACCTTTAACTCACATGTTTGGCGATCTTGTGAGTTTACTTCACCTTTAACTCACATCTTTTGTGATCTTGTGAGTTTATTACCTCTTTAACTCACATCTTTTGCAGTCTCGTGAGTTTACTGCACCTTTAACTCACATGTTTGGCGATCTTGTGAGTTTACTTCATCTTTAACTCACATCTTTTACTATCTCGTGAGTTTACTTCATCTTTAACTCACATGTTTGGCGATCTCTTGGCTTTATTCGGACATTAAGCCACATCTTGCCTCATATCACACATCTACTCTCTACCCAACTCACCTGTCCCCAACAATCTTCCCAACATTATTCTTATTTATTGTTCTACTGCTACGTGTTCATCTATAAATTTTGTTACTGGCTTTAATTGAACATAACCATCTGCTACGTATTCATCATTGATTGTTACGAGTGGATAGAATAGTTCGTCTTCGTTTATTCTTTCAATAAATTGTTGGTCGTGATCTGTTAAATTTTCAGTTTGATTCATAATATCAATATATGTGTATTCAAGGTTTAACTCTGGATATTTTCTTCCTAAAATTGCTTGTAACCACTCAAATGTATCTTTTGATGATGGTGCATTTACACAACTTGCACATACAACATCAGCCCCATAAATTACTATACTTGCCTTGGACATTTTAGCATCCCCCTAGTTTCATGAATAGATTTTTTACCTTATTTCTATTATAATAGATAAATAAGATTAATGTATCTAATAACACTTGATGAGAGGAGTATTAATATATATGGCTACCGAACAACAAACAATGTTTGATCAAGTTAGTGATGTACTCGAAAAGTTAAGACCATTCTTATTACGTGATGGCGGCGACTGTGAACTAGTAGATGTTGATGACGGGATTGTTAAATTACGTCTACTTGGTGCTTGTGGTACTTGCCCAAGTTCTACTATTACGCTAAAAGCCGGCATAGAACGTGCTTTATTAGAAGAAGTACCTGGCGTAGTGGAAGTAGAACAAGTATTCTAACTTTATAATTAATAAAAAATAGGACATCGTTTATAAGACGATGTCCTGTTTTTTATTTCCTAGGTAATATTAATGATAATGTCTACTCTCTTTTCCATCATATGTTCCATTGATGTGTTGTATCATTTGTTCATTAATATATACCCAGCCTTTCCATCCAATATGAACGGCATCTGTTATAACATACGGTTCATATTCTTTATCGGTTAAATCATATACTTTCATATCGTTCTTTTGAATCATATGATTGATTTTCTCATATACCGCTTCACGTTTCTCTTTATCGACATGGATATGGTCATACCATTTTCCATTTGCTGGAATAACGATAAACAATGGATCTGCTTTGGCTTCTTTTAAAGTATCAATTAATAATTGTAAATCATCAAATTCTTTCGAATGCATATTAAACTCGTAATTACGATTATATCTTTTACGTTGCTGCTTTAATAAGTGCCAATATTTATCATTCATACAAAATTTGTTTGTTCTTGAATGTTGTGCGCCATATTCAGAAGCGTATAACTTCAAATCATTCCAATTCATTTGATTAAAATGATGGTGCTCTTCTCTATGTAACTTTGCTTTTTCTTGTCCAAAAATTGATTTTAAAGCGTCGTGTTTTTCATAGATGTTTTTTTCAAAATCATTCATAAATGTACCTTCATCATAATGATGATTTTCTTTTTCTATGATTGATTTTAAGTATGGGTCTGATTTTAATTGTTTGAATTGCACTAATCTTTTAGCAAAACGATCTTTAATTTCTGGACTTAACACTTTATTTTTAAATAAGTGGTCAGCTTGTAATGGTGAAAATCGAGCACTAAAATTATCATTAGTCAGTCCATGATTCGTAAACCATTGTGGAGAAATAATAATCGCTATTTTTTTACCTTTCAGATTATGTGCTTGGCTCCCCATATTAATTGCATGAATTAAATCAGTTGATCCACCCGTACCTATTAGATATGGTTGTAATTTCGCTTTTTTATCATTCAAGATATACGCTGGATGGAAGATGTCTTGTTTTTCCAATTCACTTGATCCAAAGATTGGATAGAACTTTTTGCTTAATAACATTTCTTCTTGTGAGTGCACACCTTTTAGTACTGTATCATCTAAAGATATCGCTTCGTTATTAATACTGTCATACTTTGAAAATGATTTAATCCATTCCACAGGTACGAGTAAAAATAAACCGAATAATAATCCACTTATTAATAATGGTAACAATAACTTTAGTTTCATTGTAATTCCTTAAGTACTTCTATAATTTTATTTGGTGTTGCCCACTCATCTCTATCAAAATCAGTAATTGTCACATCAATGCCTAAATTATTTTGAATTTCTAATAATAATCCAACTGTCGCAAATGAATCGATAATACCTTCTTCAAATATTTCAATATCAGGATTTTCTTTAACGATATCATTTTCTGCAACTTCTGCTAAAATATTTAAAACACTCTCTTCAAAATTCATAATATATCTCCCTTATTTAATGTATTAACTTGCCTGAGAAAAGTAAAAATCCAAATGCTATACAATGGAACGTAATAAGAATTGCTACTATGTTCATAATGCTTGGATTCATCTTTATAGGATGTTTTTTACGCCATTGTTCATAATAGCCATATCCAATAAATAGCATTGCATGATATAAACCATACAAAATATAATGCCATTCAATACCATGCCAAATTCCCATAATAAAGAAATTTAAGAAAAATCCTAAATTAGATATTAGTAACTTATCTTTTAATAATTTTTCTTTAGATACCCAGAACACAAACCGCATATATACGCAATCTCTAAACCAAAATGATAAACTCATATGCCATCTATTCCAGAAATCTTTAATATTTTTAGCTTTAAATGGTTGATTAAAGTTAACTGGTGTTTGTACACCAAATAAATAACTAAATGCAATAGCAAATAAACTGTATCCTGCAAAATCAAAGAATAAATAGAAACTATAACCATACATATAATATAAGTAATTTAAAAATGTCGGATCCGTGTCTATTGGTACAACTTTTATGACATATTCATTAATGTAATAAGCAATAATATATTTATACAAGAATCCCATAAACACCATATGTATCGCTTTGATAAGCATGTCATAGTACTTTTCAGGTTCTATCGTCTTCTCTTCATCTTTAATAAATCGTTTATATCGATCTATTGGACCAGATGAGATGGTTGGAAAGAATGTGATAAAATCGATTAATTTCATCGTATCGATAGATTTTATTCGACTATCACGAATTTCCATAATGAGTTGAATACTCTTAAATGCAATATACGATATACCTAAGAATCCAATAAATTCAATGACTCTATTACCATGTATTGTAAGTTGATGTGTTCCAAGCCAGCTACTTTGTAATACTTTGACAATAATTAACGGTAATATAGATAACAATATTGCACTTACATATAACTTGAAGTTATTCGTTTTCTTTACGAGCGTGTTATAAGTTCTAATCAAAACAACTTGATAACATACGTACAGTGCAAAGAAAATAAGTTGATAACTTAAATATTGATTATCGAATAAATTTTTACTGTCATCCGAAAAAATTAAAACAAGCATAATTAAGGTTATTAACCTATTGTATATAAGACTTTTCTTACCGATTAATCCTAAAATAATTACGGGCAACATTAAGATTAAACAGATGTAGAAATAAGTAAAATCGCCATATGGTGTCATGAATTTAACCTCTCTAATACTTTGTTGCGATCTAATTTACCGTTAGCCGTTAAAGGTAGCTGTTTAGCATAACTGAATTTTCTAGGAATCATATATTCTGGTAAATGTAATTTCAATTCATGTTTCAAATGCATTGTCATGTCATTTTCACTATCTAGCTCGTCATCCATTGGTACAATCGTTGCATGTAAATATTGGATTTTCTCACCATGTTTAATTGGTGAAATGACAGCTTGTTTAACATCTGGTAAATGTTCAAGTACGCTTTCAATTTCTTCAAGTTCCATGCGATACCCATTAATCTTAATTTGGAAATCAATTCTTCCGTTAATGAACCAATAGCCATCTCGATAAGACGCTTTGTCCCCTGTATGATAATTTAATTGGCCATCAAAGATTTTAAACACTTTATTATGTTTTTCTTCATCTTTTAAGTAACCTTGGCTCACACTTTTACCAATAATAATTAATTCACCCTCATCTGTTAACTTCAATTCACTATTTGGGCGCACTTTGCCTATTGGTAAAGGTTTAAATTGATCCAGTATTTCTTGTGTGATTTGTATACTCGTTACAGCAACTGTAGCTTCAGTTGGTCCATATGTATTATAAATAGTCGATGTCGTAAACAAATCATGTAATTTCTGTGCTGTTTTATGACTTAATATTTCTCCACAGAAGAAGAACTGCTTTAATTTCGGATGATGTGTTTCATTAAAATTAGGCAATAAAAGACACATTTCTAAAAATGAAGGTGTAGATACCCAGCTTTCTACTGCTTTTTGTTCAAGTAATTCATATAATTGTTTAGGCTTTTCAATCATCTTCTTATCAACAAGTTGAAGTGTACCACCTGTCATTAAACATGGATAAATGGCCATAACAGACAAGTCAAAAGAAAACGGTGCTTGATTTAACCACATTTTGTACTCGCCTATTTGATTTAATTCCAGCATCCATTCTGTAAAATCAACAAGACTTTCATATCTTATTTGTACACCTTTAGGAAAACCTGTAGAGCCAGATGTAAAAATTGTATAAACAATATCTTTATCAGTTATTCTATTAAAATCTTGATCCACTGATTCAACAGCAAGTATTTCTTCTATTGTTATTTGATTTACATGTAAATTATTCAATAAATTTCCAGTTGTGTTCAAAATAAAAACAGGCTCAACCTTCTCAATGATATGCTCTATTCTTTCTAATGGAATAGATGTATCTATTGGAACGTAACCAATGCCTGCTTTCATACTCGCAATCATTCCCACAATCATATAAGGTGACATATGACCATAAAGTACTATAGGCTTTTCAGAACCTTTAATTAAAGTAGCTAATTTATTAGAATAAAGATCTAATTCACCATAAGTCATTACTTCATCTCTATAATTTATAGCAACCTTATCAGCATGCCACTTATTCATAAATGTTACTTTTTCTAAGATGTCATTCATAAAAGTTCTCCTTCATTAAAATTCATTATATATAAAATCATTACTTGCGCTTCCACCAGCGTAAATCCAAAATAACACAATCATGATTATTAAATAGAAAATCGTTAAACCAATCAGCTTAAAATTTTCAGAGTTTATAATATCCCTAATTTTTTCCATTGTTAATCTCCTTGTGTTTTAATTTTGTAATTATTCTATTTCATCATTATATTCTAAGCATAATGGAATATCAAGAATAATATGTAAAATTTTAGCAATATATGGCAATAAAAAGGGAGCGTGACAGAAATCTAATTTGTTAAAAAAGATTTCGTAGTCTCGCCCCGGCAAGGATGACTAGAGTTGAAAAAGCTTGATACAAGCGTATTTCAATTCAGTCATCTACTGCCAAGAAACTAAAACAGGCTGAGACATTCCATTATGTCCCAGCCTATTTTTTAGTTATTAATTTCGTTTAATTATTTTAATTTAACCGGCGTAATTGGATCATGGTTAGACATAATTTGTTTAGCATTATCCACGCATAGCTGCACCATTTTATCTCGAGTTGCAATTGAACTACTACCAATGTGTGGCACAACGATCACTTGATCCATTTTCAAAAATGGATGATCATCTGAAATAGGTTCATTTTCAACAACATCTAATGCTGCACCTAAAATTTCTTGTTGCTCTATTGCTTCAATTAAATCAGACTCTACAATGTGACCTCCACGTCCGATATTAATTAAAATTGCTGTGTTTTTCATTTTTTTAAATGTTTCTCGATTGAATATACCTTTTGTTTCAGGTGTTAATGGCGCTGTACAAACTACGAAATCACTTTCATTAAGCAATTCATCCAAAGTACGATATTCAACGTTTAATTGCTGTTCAGCTTCTTCTTTTCTAGAGCGATTATGATAAAGTACTTTGCAATTAAAGCCTTTCAATCTTCTAGCAAAAGCTTCTCCAATTGAGCCCATACCATAAATACCGACTGTTGAGCCGTGGACATCTTTTCCTGCTAAAAGATAAGGACCCCAGCTTTTCCATTCACCATTATGTACATATTGAACCGCTTCAACAATTCTTCTTGCTGCTGTCAACATTAACGTAAAGCCTAATTCGGCAGTCGTTTCTGTTAATACTTCTGGTGTATTTGTTACAACAACACCTTTTTCTTCAGCAAGTTTCACATCGATATTATCAAAACCAACAGCTAAATTGACGACACCTTTTATGCGCGTTGCATTGTTAAAAAATTCTTCATCAATTTGCTCGCTTAATGTCGTAATGACAATTGTTGCATCTTGAGAACGTTCTAAAAACGCTTCTCTAGGCATTGGTTCTAATTCGCTATTCCAAACATCTACTTCTGCATATTCTTTAATCTGATTGATAAACTTTTCTGGTAATTGTCTTGCAACAAGCACTTTCTCATTCATGTTCTCAGCTCCTTATGTGAATTTACTTAATCACTTCAAATAAATTCTTAACGCTATATGTTGGTAATACTTCTTTTTTATTAATTTCTTCTAAAGATGTTACACCAGTTTGTACATGTAATGTATCAATGCCACTATTGATTCCAGCTAAAATATCAGTATCATATAAGTCACCAATCATGACACAATCTTCTTTAGCATGACCAACTTTTTCAATAGCTTGTTCCATAATAATTGTTTCAGGTTTACCAATGAATACTGGCGTCTGTCCAGTCGATACACTTACAACGCTTGTCAATGAACCATTTCCAGGTAAAAATCCTCTTTCATTTGGAATCGAAACATCTTTATTTGTAGATATGAATTTCGCGCCATTTCTAACGGCTAAACATGCTACTGAAAGCTTTTCATAAGAAATATTCACATCTAAGCCCATTACGACATAATCAACATGTTCATCTTCTTTCACAACTAATCCAGCATCTTTTAAAGACGTTTCTAATCCACTTCCTCCTACCATATACACTGATGCACCTGGAGAAGCTTCACTTATATATCCAGCCGTTGCCATTGCAGAAGTAATCACATGTTCACTTGAAGTATGAAAACCCATATTATTTAATTTTTCTGCTACTTCAGCAGGAGTTTTTGATGAGTTATTTGTAACAAATAAATAATCTTTATTATTTTCATTTAAATAATTTATAAATTCGATTGCACCTTCAATAACTTCCGTACCTTTATACATTGTGCCGTCTATATCAATAAAATAACCTTTATAATCTTTCATTTTTATCTCCTTCACCAAAAGCTGTTACGGGAACATTTTCATTTTCTAAAAAATGTTTTGTATCTTCAATTGCTTGTTTATAAAATGGCGTCGCAATTTCAAAAGCTTTTCTTAATTGATCATGATCAAGATTTTCATAATTTCGAATAAGTTCTTTTCTGTAATCAATAGATGTTCTAATTGCTTCAGCAGTTGAAGGTTGGAATACTTTTTCAAGTTCCATAATATCAATCACATCTTTATAATTACCAGGATCTCTTAAAATAAATGCATCAATAATCAAATTTCCAATATCGACTACAGATTCAATCATCATATGTGCGATTCTTTCTAAAGCATATGGAGAATTTTTCTCGCTTTCAAAATCTACCGTCAATTTTTCTAAATAATTTAATTTTAAAGTTAAAGTTTTGCTATCTACGAAATACATGTAGAAGACCTCCTATCCATATATCATCATATCATAATTTTGAATTGTAGGGCATTGCTCTGTATACTATACAAGTAAAGAAAGATTTTTAAAAAGGAGTCGCTAAACATGATAGATATGTTCTTATATGATGAGCAAGATGAAGCGAAAATACAATTTGTAGGATTTGTCGGTGAACATAGTCGCTATGACTTAACACTGATTTATACAGATAGACATTATGGAAAAACAATGGTACTCAATACTCAAAACAATACATTTGGTATTATCGGTAAAGATGACTTAGAAGAAGAAGGCTATATTAGTCACATCCTCGGTTTAACAGAAGAAGAAGGCGAAGAAGTAACAGAATATTTACATGATGTTATAGATATATAGATTTGAATTAAGTATGTGATTAATATAGTGTGAGCGTTATTAGCAGTTCTGGCCGAAAGTGCAAATACTGATGCCTTTATTAGCAAGTTTTGCCCAAAGTACAAATAAGAAGTCCCGTAATGACACTTCTCGGTAGTTTTGTAAATAAAACACTCCATAGTTACATTTCGACCGACTTTTGTAATTATGGACACCCATAGTAACACTTCCGCCGACTTTTGTTACTATAGACACCCATAGTAACACTTCCGCCGACTTTTGTTACTAACGCACCCGTCATTATAAACAACTTCATTCAAAAATATTCACAATCTCACTATAGCTCAATAAAAAAAGAGCCCGGAATTTTCCGGGCTCTTTCGTTTATAAATAATCTTTTAAAGTATTTTTAGATGTAGGTTGTTCTTCAATTACGTCTTCTTCTATTTCTACTGTTTCAGCTTCTTGTTGTTTGTTCTGTTGTTCTTGTTTAGTGTTTTGCTGAATTGTTGGCTCTATTTTAACGTCTTCTAATTTATGTTCTTCGTCTATGAAAGTTGCTTCTTCTGCTGTTAATTTAGATATCTCAGATTTAGATAATCGTCTCAATACAAAATATTTACATCCAAAATTACAATACTCTAATATATAATCTTGAATAGCAGAGAATCGCTTATTTGCATCACTTTTTTTATTAGAATCATGATAAAAGCCTTTTAAACGAAGTTGCTCGTAACCAAAGTCACCAACAATAAAATCATATTTATCTAGAATTTCAGAATAACGTGATGTAAATTGTTCTTCATTGAAAGATTTCTGATCATCTTTAATCACTTCAAAATAGTTATTTTCTATTTTAGTTAACATTCAATCACCTTATTAGTTATTAAGTGCTTGTTCACCTAGAATATGTTTTTGTTTAGCAGCTTCATTAACTTGTTCATCTGCGTGATAAGAACTACGTACCATTGGACCAGCTTGGCAATGTTTAAAGCCTTTTTCCATCGCTACTTTTCTTAATTTACCAAATTCTAAAGGTGTGTAGTATTTTTGAACATTTAAATGTTTGCGTGATGGTTGTAAATATTGACCGATTGTCATAATATCTACGCCGTTTGCACGTAAATCATCCATTGTTTCATAAATTTCTTCAACTGTTTCACCAAGTCCAACCATTAAGCTTGATTTTGTAGGAATATCTGGGTACATTTCTTTAGATCTTCTTAAGAATTCTAATGTACGGTCGTATTTTGCACGTGCTCTAACTCTTGGTGTTAAGCGTCTAACTGTTTCGATATTATGGTTTAAAATATCTGGTTTAGAAGCCATTAATGTTTCTAATGCTTCATAACTACCACCCATATCTGATGGTAATATTTCAATTGTAGTATATGGATTTAACTCTCTTACTTTACGTACTGTTTCTGCATAAACGTTAGAACCAGCATCTTTCAAGTCATCTCTTGCTACAGCTGTAATTACTACGTGTTTTAAGTTCATAAGTTGAACTGATTCTGCTACACGTTGTGGTTCATCTAGATCCAACTCATTTGGAAGACCTGTTTTAACTGCACAGAAACGACATGCTCTCGTACAAACTGCACCTAAAATCATAAATGTAGCTGTACGTCTTTCTCCCCAACATTCGTGAATGTTTGGACATTTAGCTTCTTCACAAACTGTATGAAGATTCTTCTCACGCATCATTTTCTTCAAGCCTGTGTAATTCTTATTCGTGTTTAATTTTATTTTTAACCAGTCTGGTTTACGTAATATTTCTTCATTTTTAGTAGCCATATACGTGAACACCCTTCTATTATTAATTTTCATCTTTATATATTATAACGAATATAAGTATAAATTTAAATGCTCATTACACTTTCTTTTCATGTTGTAATAACTTTTGTTCAAAAATATTTCTTAAAAACTCTGGCATAATATAATTTATATTCATATCTTTCAATATTGGGAAGTATCTTCCAAATGTGTACATATCAATTGTACCGAGTTTATATTGTTCGTGATCTTCTATTTCTTTACCATTTACAAAACATTGACCTGTAGACTCAATATAGCCGATATTTTTAAATACGTATCCTCCAAAAATATCTCCTCTAAAGCCAAATCCAAATGCTACTTCATCCATATAGGACTGTTCCATCGCTTTATAAATAATTTGTTTAAGTTCTACACCTCTTAAATCTACTGAAACAGTGTTTATAGGATGTGGCAACATTTGATGAATATCGTATTCTGTTAACTCATTACCCGTCTTACCTTTAACGATAAGACCTGCATTAATAATTGCACAGTCTGCTCCTGTAAATTCTAATACACTTTCGCATAATAAATCCGTTGTATAACTTGCACTGTTAAGTCGTCGTGGTAATGAAAAATTCCCTTTAAGAATCGGTTTATTTAATAACGACTTACCTTTTTCTTCATAATCATTTGGTACTTCTTCGATTAAGTCAGAATTAATAATTTCCGCTTCTTTATGGATAACTTTTTGATTTTCAATGATTAAATCTACTTTACCAACATAATGCCCATATTTACCAGCTGCAGCCATCAACACACCATTTTGTTCTTCGCCATTTTCAAAATAATGATGTGTATGTGCGCCGAAGATAACGTCAACTTCCGGACATTCTTTGCAAATTTGCTCATCAAAGAAGATGCCGACATGACTTAATACGAGCAGTACATCATACGATTCTTCCACTTGCTCGATTTCATTTTTTAGCGCAAGTAATGGTGACGTTACTTTCCAATCAAGTCTTTCATAAATATGATTAAAAGGTGCTGTCAAACCAATCATACATACTTTAATACCATTAATATCTTTAACAACATGAGAAGTTATATGATTCGGTAAATTGCCATCTAAATCAAATAAATTGCAACAAGTAACATCGAACTGAGCTTCATCATATAAGTGGTTTAAGGCATCATGAGATATTGTCATACCTTCATTGTTACCTATTGTTACAACATCTACGTGACTGTCATTTAAAATATTAACATTTTCTCTACCTTGTGATGCTTCTGTTAAAGGATGAAATAAATCTATATGATCACCTATATCAATATATAGAGTATCATGCTGACAACGACTTCTTTCATCTTTAATATACTGAGATATTTTGGCATATGTATTTAAATGACTGTGTATATCATTTGTATGAAATATCGTGAGCTTCACAAATCCAACTCCTTATAAAACACTTTTTATAATCAAATATATACCTAAGATTAACATTGTAAATCTTAAAATTAAAACGACAGTGTCTGACTTCATTCTACTATTTATTCTTACACCAATTTTTGCACCAAAGTAACTTGAAATAATCAATACAATCGCATGTACCCAAAGTACATTACCTTGCACAATGTGGCTGACAGAACTTGATAAACTTGAGAAGAATATCATCATCATACTTGTACCAACAGCAACATGTGGTGGGAATCTAAATACAATAATCATCAATGGAGTCATCAGTGCACCACCACCGATACCGAATAAACCAGTCGTTATACCAACAATAAATGATGAAACAATAGCAACAAACGGTGGTACACCGTATTTATGATGTTCGCCATATCTATCTGTAAAAGATTTTAAATACTTTTCTTGTTGGAAATACTTTATTGGTTTCACACGATTACGTATCATTAATACGATAGAAATAAAGATTAAGAAAATACCAAAGTACAAATTAAATGAATCTAAAGTAAAATACTTACTTAAATATGCACCGAGTAAAGCACCCGGAATGATACCAACTAAGAATATCAATCCATTTTTTACATCAACTTGCTTCGTTTTCAAATAACCTAATGTTGCTGTTAAACCCGTTGTAATTAAAATAACGGATGATGTACCAATCGCTCTTTGTGGTGTCATACCAGACAATAATTGATGGTCTATACCGAAATATACGAGTGACGGAACAATAATAATTCCGCCACCAATTCCAACTAACGCCCCTAATATTGCAGACGATACACCTATAATAATTAACACTAAATATGCCATACCTGTCACCTCTAAAATAATTTAAGTTGCTTAGGCGCTAAACCTTCGTATTCTATATCTAATAACTTTTGGTAAGTTTTGGCATTTTGTGCAGCATGTCCACCAGAATTATTATTAAATACTACATAAACATCTTTCGCTTTATGCTCTAGAATTTTAACTTTATCAGCTAACTCTTTAAGTTCTGCTTCATTATAATTATATAAATATCTGACATCACGCCACTCTTGATCTGTCATATCTTTCTTCGTCCATCCGTTTACATTTCGACCATGATAACGGACGAAAGCAACATCATGCGTAATACGATTAACAAGTGGTATAGACCCTTCTCCACTCTGCGGTTCATCACAAACACTGTGAATAAATTTCATTTCGGTTAAAAATTCCAACGTATACTCTTTAACATCTTCTTTAAACCAAGTACGATTACGGAATTCGATACAAACATCAAAATCTTTTAATTGCTCACGTACATAACGTAAATAATTAATATTTTGAGGCTGTAAATCAAACCAAGGTGGAAACTGTACGAGAATCATCGCTAACTTTCCTGATGCTTTCAACGGTGCCATCGAATCTTTAAATAAATTAAATAATGTCATTTTGTCCTCAGCAAAATCAGTTACCTCAGCATGACCTGTTAACGCCTGATGAATCTTAACAACAAACTTAAAATTATTAGGCGTTTCCCGAATCCATTTTTCAATATTTCGTTGCGGTTGAATCGCATAATAAGTTGCATCTAATTCCACAATAGGAAAATGAGCAGCATATGCTTTTAACTTATCTTTTTTATTAGACAGGTCCTCATATAAAGAATCATGATCTCCCCATCCAGTTAGGCCAATTTTTATCATATCTCATCACCATACTCATCATACCACACAGAGTATTTATAGTTCAGTTTGTTTGATTAAAATTATGTAAAACTATGAATGAGCAGTAAAGAATCGTATGTCGCTCGTTACACTTCTTATACAATTTGTAATTATAGGCCGTCTTAGTTACACTTCCTCCAATTTTTGTTACTATGGGCTGCCTTAGTTACACTTCCTCCAACTTTTGTTACTATAGCCTGCCTTAGTTACACTTCCACAGACTTTTGTTACTAAATCCACCATTCTTTTCAACTCGTAAAAAATAACGGCTATGACAATCAATAATGTCCTAGCCGTTTTAAATATTGTATTCCAAAAATATTATTTAGTAACTTGTTATCTTAAAGCATTTACATGATTTATTGTTTAGTCACCTTTTCATACTCTGATTTACTGATATATTCTATAAAATAAACCCACTTACCTTTGTGATCAATTTTTACGTATTTTTCAGAAGGACTATATCCTTTAAAGTCCAATAAGTAGTTATTTTTATGACCATTTTCATCATAAGATTCTATATCTTTATAATCTTGGATATCTATTATTTCTTGTTTACTTAGATGTTCTGCATCATTAGTACTTGGGACTACAGCATAACTCCAACCTCTTTTAACTAATGGATTAATTACATCTATTTTTTCATCAATATTTTTCATCGTAAATAAAATTATACAAATGACCATAATGCTTGCTATTAATGTATAAATTAATTTTTTCATTATTGAGTCTCACCTCTTCTTGCATCTTTCAACAAACAATATTTATACCAGTAATAAGTATCTCGATAGAGCGTAATTTGAATGAAATAATTAAATTCAGGACGTCTTAAGAATAATATATTTAATTCATAATATTCTGTCAATTACTTTTTATACAGTTTTTTACAATTAAAACCCTCGCTATTTGTTTGTTGATAGCGAGGGTTTTGTGGTATATTTAATTTATTCGGATACCTTACATAATGTTATTTAATGATGGCCGTCATTGTATAATTTTTATGGTTAAGGTATTTTTTTCTGCGTTTTTGTTCATTATTTTGTCTCCTATTTTAATTTCAATACTTGTCCGATTTGTATGACATCTGATGTTAATCCGTTCAATTTCTTTAATGTTGCTACGGTAACGCCTGTTTTTTGACTGATACTCCACAGTGTATCTCCTGCTACGACTGTATATGTTGTTGGCTTCATATTGAGGGCACCGCCGTTAATGGCTTCTGCTACTGATTTTGTATATGCATTTAAATTATTTTTAATGTAATTCATATCTTTTGTTGAGGTAATAAATCCTAACTCTACTAATCGATAATTGATATATTCTGCTTTAGCAACGTTACAATGTAATAGGTCACTTCTTTCTGTAATGCCTCTAACAGTACCTACATGTTTTTTCACGGCTGCTTGTAATGCTGTATCAATACTGTCTGCTGCTAATCCACTTGGAATAATAACATGACCTCCTGTAGCTGATGCGGCTGCTGAATCTAAATGTAATTCTACTACAATTTCATAACCTTGTGATTTAACCCAATATAATCCGTAATCTGTTTTATTTCCAACTTGTTCGCCGTATGCTGTATCTTGATACATATCTTGGTCTTTACCATATATTCCAACTGTATGACCTGCTTGTTTTAAATAATTTGCTACTCTGTCTACGATATTCGCTCTAATAAAATCTCTTTCGTTTGTTCCATTTCCTACTGCGCCTGGATCATTATATCCATGCCCTGCTACAATCATAATTTTTCTACTCATTTTAACGGCTCCTTTATTGTTAGATTGATCTAATTTTTGATTAAGTTTGGATATGTCATATTTTTCAATTGGCATACCACTGCACACTCTTGTTACTTCTTTAGAAATGTCTTCACCTTTTTGACGTAATTGGATATGCAAATGTTCACTCATCGGATTATTGTTATAATTACTATTGCCTTGTAATCCAATAATGTCACCTTGAATGACTTTATCACCTTTAGAAAATTGCAATGTGTCTCTTTGCATATGTCCGTAAATCCAATCATTGCCATTATTATCTCTAATTTCAATTGTGCCTCCGAAATTACCAAATGGTTCACTTAATATAACTGTTCCACTTGTAACTGCTGGAATTTGATTCGTTTCATTACTATAGACATCAAAAGCTCTATGATAACCATTACAATAGGCATCATAATTTATGCCATCCTCTGTGTAATTTCTATATCCATAGTTTTTCGGATATTGATCGTACGTTCTTGGGTCTGATGAAATTTCCCATCCTTTTTTAGTTAAATATGTTATAGCTGTTAACATTCAATCATCCTTTCTTATTTTTATTTTTTACCAGATTCTTTTAAGAACTTTTCTTGTTCACGTGATTGATTTGTAAAAATGAATGTGTTTTTCCAAATACCATAAAGCACAAATACAATAGGTATCCCTGTGTTTAATACATTCATCCATGCATTTAACTTTTGAGGGTTCAACCATTCTACCGAAATACCAGATGCATTCAATGCTAAATATAGTGCACCTAAGAACCCACCTATCATTGCGATAAATTGTTTAACTTTGTCTGGATCAATTGGGATTCTGTTATCTTCTTCGGAATAATTCAAATTTACTTTATCTGTTTTGAAGTTCATTTTAACCATGTGTATCACCTCCTTGGTTACACTATAATATAACTTTTGGTTGACGTCAATAACTTTTAGTTATATTTTTCTGCAAAATTATTGATAAAATATAACTATAGGTTATAATAAGAGTATCAATCATATAAGGAGCGGGAAACTTATGGTGTCTCAAAATAAACTCTCTGAACAAATAAGTTTATTAAGAACAAAAAATGGATGGACGCAACAAAAATTAGCAGATGCGTTACAAGTTTCAAAACAATCCATTTCATATTGGGAAACAGGAAGAAAAGCACCAAAGATGAAGAAAATAGAAGAAATGGCAAAGTTATTTGACGTGAGTGTCAGTTACATTTTAGACGGGGAAGCTAAACAAACTTATAACTCTACTGCAGAAACGATTGCCGCACATTTAGATGGAGAATTAACAGAAGAAGAATTGAAGAAAGTATTAGAATATGTTGATTTTCTAAAGCATCAAAACAAATGATTTATTAAACGGATAATATGGTGGGGATAATTTGAATAGATATGAAAAAACACTTATCAATAATGAACACATCGTGATTAAAGAAACAAGTAACCTTCCGAATCAACTGAAAGGTTTATATGTAGATGGATTAATTTTATTGAAAGATGATTTATCTAACAAAGAAAAGTTAGAAGTGCTAGGAGAAGAGTTAGCCCATCATGATATATCTTATGGAGATATTCTCGATACAAGTGAATTATTGAAATGGAAATTTGAGCATAAAGCAAGAAGATTAGGATTTGAAAAAATTATACCTTTAAAAAGTATTGTGCAAGCATATCAATCAGGTGTCCATAATAAATTTGAACTGAGTAATTATTTAGACGTATCTGAAGGTTATATAGATGAAGCTTTAGAACATTACAAACAAAAATATGGATTAAGCACATGGTATGATCATTATTTAATAAAGTTCAACCCCCTTCAAGTTTATGAATATAGAGAAATCAATTAAAGGCTGAGACGTCATTGTCTCAGCCTTTAATCATGTTATAAACATACGTTATATTTACCATTCTGCAATGCTTCCATCTTTATGTCTCCAAATTGGGTTATGCCAATCATGCCCGACTTCCGCCATTTTTCTGACATGTGCTTCATCAATTTCTACACCAAGGCCAGGCTTTTTAGGAATATCTACATATCCATCTTTAAATTCAAATACTTCTTTGTTTGTAATATAGTCTAGAATATCACTGTCTTTATTGTAATGAATGCCTAAGCTTTGTTCTTGAATAAAAGCATTGTGACAAGTTGCATCTACTTGTAGACATGATGCTAAAGCGATAGGTCCAAGTGGACAATGAGGTGCAGCACCTATATCATAAGCTTCTGCCATAGAAATAATTTTTTTACATTCTGTTATACCACCAGCATGTGATAAATCAGGTTGAATGATATCGACAAATCCACTTTCTAAAATAGGTTTGAAATCCCATCTAGAAAATAATCTTTCCCCAAGTGCTATAGGGATAGTAGTCGTTTGACTAATTTCTCTAACCGCTTCTATATTTTCACTTAACACAGGTTCTTCTATAAACATTGGATTGTATGGCTCTAATTCTTTCGCTAAGACTTTAGCCATTGGTTTATGAACACGCCCGTGAAAATCAATTCCAATACCTAAGTGATTGCCAGCTGCTTCTCTAATGCCAGCTACACGTTGAACAACACTTTCTATCTTGTCATAACTATCTATATATTGTAATTCTTCAGTTGCATTCATTTTGATTGCTTCAAAACCATTTTCAAAAGCTTTTTTAGCAGCGTTCGCAGTATCTTGAGGTCTGTCACCACCAATCCATGAATATACTTTCATAGATTCTCTACATGCCCCTCCTAATAATTCATGAACAGGCGCGTTATAATATTTACCTTTAATATCCCACAATGCTTGGTCTATACCTGAAATGGCACTCATTAAAATTGGACCACCTCTATAAAAGCTACTTCTATACATCATATTCCAGTGATCTTCGATATTTAAAGGATCCTTGCCAATCAACTGTTGCATAAATTCATCAACCGCTGCACCAACAGTTTGAGCTTTACCTTCAATTACAGGTTCACCCCATCCAACGATACCTTCATCCGTCGTAATTTTTAGAAACAACCAACGCGGTGGTACTTGAAACAACTCATAGTCTACAATCTTCATGTTAGCACTCCTCTTTAATGTACTTTGTTATAAAATGCTTGTGCTTTTTGTTCTAGTTCTTCAAAATATGCTTTATTCGTTTCTACTTTCGTATTAACTAAAGCACTTCCTAAACCGACACCAACTGCTCCCGCTTCAATAAAGTCAGTAACATTGTCTATACTCACACCACCTGTTGGTAAAAGTGGAATATGCGGTAATGGACCTTGTAAATCTTTAATATATTCAGGACCTAAACTTGTTGTTGGAAAGACTTTAATAATATCTCCACCGTATTCATAAGCTTCTAAAATTTCCGTTGGTGATAAAGCACCTGGTATACTTACGGCACCGTATTTTTTACTCATGCGAATCGTATCTTTATCTACCGTTGGCGATAATATAAACGTTGCACCACTTAAAATAGCTAACCTTGCTGATTCTGCATCTAAGACTGTACCTGCTCCGACTACAACTTTATCCTTCATTTCATTAGAAATCAGTTCAATAGATTCTAACGCTTTAGGTGAATTCATCGTAACCTCAATCGCTCGAATACCTGCTTTATATAACGTTTCTACGATTGGTAAAATATCATTGGGTTTTGCATTTCGTAAAATTGCGATTAATTTAGTTTCTTTGATTGTTTGTAATGTATCTATTTTAGACGCCTCCTTATCTAATTACATCATCTACATGACCTGTATGCTTCATCTGTTCAATTTCTTCTTTAGTTGGTAAGCCTTCAACATCACCTTTAACCGTTGTCACAAGTGCACCAGCATTACAAGCCTGTTCAGTCGCTTCATGAATGGATAATCCTTCGATAATACCTGCAATTAAACCTGCCGCAAAGCCATCTCCAGCACCAACAGGATCAACCACTTCTATTTCTTTTGAAGCTTTTGCATAACCTGAAATGTCGTTATGTACATAGTAAGCACCTTTACTTCCTAATTTAACAACTACTGTTGATGCACCTAAATTAATAATTTCTTGAGCGATTTCTTCTTCAGATTGTGTATTGAATAAAAATGCCCCTTCACTCGTTCCTGGCAACACAATATCACTTAAAGCTATTAATTGTTTTAATGTCTCTTTCGCTTCATCTTCAGACCATAATTTGAGTCTTAAGTTTGGATCGAAAACAATTTGTAATCCTAATGATTTTGCTGTCGAAATGAGTTTAAATATTGTTTGTTTACAAGATGCACTTAAAGCAGGCGTAATACCTGTGACATATAAATATTTAAATTGAGCGACATAACTTTCATCTATATTTGCTTCAGACATTAGACTAGCTGCTGAACCTTTTCTATAATAATGGACGCGTGTTTGATCTTGTCGAAATTTCTCTTTAAGAAAAATGCCAGTTGGCGCCTCAGATATTAATTTTACAGAATCTACATTAATACCTTCACCACGAACAAAATTTAAAATCTTCTGTCCTAATTCATCATTTCCTAATTGACTGATCCAGCCAGTTTTAACACCAAGCTTTTCTAACCCAATAAGCGTATTTGTTTCAGCCCCGGCTATATGCGTTGAAAAGTCTTGAGCATAACGCATTGGTCCTACTTCTTTAGGTGCAAACACAACCATCGTTTCTCCAATAGACAATACATCCATCTTCATGACCCTCCTTATAACTTAATAACCGTCTGCGTTGTATAAACGTGCAGATAAACCACCATCAATGACTAAGTGTTCACCTGTCATCATTTCAGAATCATCAGATGCTAAATATTGCGCTAATTTACCAATATCTTCTGGTTCATTAATTCTTGATGTCGCGTGTAAATCTAAGACACCTTGTCTCACTTCATCTTCGTTTTCCATTGAATCAAACCAATTTTTTAAATGTGATGTGTTCGTAAATCCAGGACATATCGCATTAACACGAATATTGTATTTACCTAAACTTAATGCCATACCTCTTGTCATCGCATTAACGCCACCTTTAGCTGCAGCATACATATCAGTATCTGGTAAAGTCGCGATTGAGTGGTTTGAAGAAATGTTGATAATTGAACCGCCACCTTGTTTCTTCATTTCAGGGATGACATGTTTAGAACATAAAAATGTGCCTCTCAAATCAATATTGATAATAGAATCCCAATCTTCAACTGTTGCTTCTTCAATTGATTTAAACACTGTGATACCTGCATTATTAACGAGTGTGTTGATTTTCCCATAATGATTCACTGTTTCGTTAACCATATTAATAATACTTTCTTCTTTAGATACATCTGTTTCAACAAAGTATGCGTCGCCACCGTTATCGATTATTTCTGTTACTGTTTCTTTACCAAACTCAGGATCAATTGTAGCAACGACAATCTTTGCACCTTTACTGCCAAGTTGTTTTGCAATACCTTTACCGATTCCTTTTCCTGCGCCAGTTACAATAATGACTTGTTCATTTAATTCACTCATTTATAATTCCTCCTTATATTCATTTATTTGGTTTTGGTAATGAGAATATTTCTTCTACAATTAAAGATGCTGCGCCAATCGTGTATAAATCGTCCCCTAAAGCAGAAGTTACGATTGGAGTCTCTTTCGCATCTTCCCCCATTACTTTTAACCGAATGATTGCTTTAATTTCTGGTAGTAAGAGATGACTAATTTTTGTTAAACTACCACCTAATACAATAAATTTTGGTCCAAATAAATTGATTAATATTGCAAATCCTAAACCAAGGTTCCTACCAACTTCTTTAGCAATTTGGACACATAATTCATCGCCTTGATTCACTGCCTCATAAAAATCTTCAATACTTAAATCATCAATTTCAGAATGTATATTTAATATTTGACTTTTACGACCAATTTTTAATTGACGCTTAATCATTTTTAAAATTGCTGTTTCTGAAGTCAATGTTTCTAAACAGCCATAATTACCGCAAGAACATAATGGACCATCTGGATCTATCGTGACATGTCCAATTTGACCTGTAATATGATGATTGCCTCTTAAAATCGATCCATTATTGATAATACTGGCACCCACACCATAATCCACGATGACCGATATAAAGTTTGTTTCTTCTTTGCCTTGACCAAACCACATTTCTGCAAGTGCTGCACTATTACAATCATTATCAATTAAGACCATCAAGTCTGTTTCAGATTCTAATATCGATTTAATTTCGATATTTCTCCATCCTAAGTTTGGCGCAAAGATATTTGTACCATTTTGAGTATCGACCAATCCGTGCATGCCTACTCCAATACCTAGCACTTCAATTTGCTGTGCTGAATATTCTTCTGCAATTAAACGAATTTCTTGTCCTAAATAAACAATCATGTCATTCGGATCTTTTTGTAAATCCATTTCTATTTGTTTCTCAAATAGGATTTCCGCTCTTAAATTGCTGACAATAATACTCGTTCTATATGCACCAATTTCTAAACCAATCATCACTTTTTTCTCTTTATTAATATCAAGTGGTATCGGTTGTCTGCCTCTAACTTTTCTTTCCATTGCCTTCTCTTCTATCCATTGTTCATCAATTAATATTGAAACAATTTCTGAAACTGAAGGTCTTGATAAGTCAATTTTATTCGCAATTTCTACTCTAGAGATTGGTCCATACTTTTGAATCGTCCTTAATACAAGTTGCTTATTATAATCTTTCATTAAATTAATATTGATCCGAGATGATTGCTTCACGACACCCCTCCTTAACTTTAAGTAAATTAAAATAACTAAATAGAATATATTTATTCATATATTACTTGATTTTCTATTTGAAAAGGCTTACATTAATAATTAAATCAGATTCAAAGTGTAATTACAACTTTTTTAGTTATCTTAAATAATTAAATACCATCAACGAGCTTCAACCTTTTATTTTAACTAAAGTTTCTGATGGCGTTATTCAAATTACATGGGGGTAATAAAATGGAAGCAAGCAATTATCGAACGAAGTTAATTTTCTTCCTAGGTGCTTTAGGTGGATTGCTTTACGGATATGACACGGGTGTTATATCTGGCGCGTTGCTTTTTATAAAAAATGATATACCACTCACAAGTTTCACTGAAGGTTTAGTCGTGAGTTCAATGTTAGTCGGTGCAATATTTGGCTCAGGATTCAGTGGACCACTATCGGATAAACTCGGTCGAAGAAAGCTCGTATTTGTTATTGCGATCGTCTTTATCGTCGGTGCATTAATTCTATCATTAGCACAATCAATGATTATCCTAGTTATAGGTAGATTTATAATCGGGTTAGCAGTCGGCGGCTCTACAGCGATCGTGCCAGTCTATTTATCAGAAATGGCACCTACTGACACGAGAGGTTCTTTAAGTTCATTAAACCAACTGATGATCACAATAGGTATTCTTGCTTCATATTTAGTCAACTATGCGTTCGCAGATATGGAAGCTTGGAGATGGATGGTTGGATTAGCAGTTGTACCTTCTGTCATCTTAATGATCGGTGTTTACTTTATGCCAGAGAGCCCTAGATGGTTACTTGAACATAAAAGTGAAAAAGCCGCTAGAAAAGTTATGGCAATTACAAGAAAACAATCAGAAATTGATAAAGAAATTGATGAAATGAAAGAAATCATTCATATATCAGAAAGTACATGGACAGTCTTAAAATCCGTTTGGCTAAGACCCGTACTTGTTATAGGCTGTATATTTGCACTACTCCAACAAATCATAGGCATTAATGCCATCATTTACTATGCACCAACAATCTTTAGTAAAGCAGGTTTAGGAGATGCAACAGCTATTCTTGGAACAGTCGGCATCGGATCAGTCAATGTAATTGTAACGATATTTGCAATATATATAATGGATAAAATTGACCGTAAAAAACTACTCATTACAGGTAATATCGGGATGGTTTGTTCATTACTTATTATGGCAACACTCGTATGGACAATCGGATTACATTCAACAGTCGGCGCATGGATTATTGTCGCATGTTTAACATTATTCATTGTCTTCTTCGCATTCACTTGGGGACCAATCTTATGGATCATGTTACCAGAACTATTCCCAATGAGAGCAAGAGGTGCAGCAACAGGTATCGCGACATTATCATTATCAATAGGTAGTTTATTAGTCGCACAATTCTTCCCACTACTCACATCAGTAATGGGAATCGAACAAGTATTTCTAATCTTTGCAGTCATCGGTATACTTGCAATGATATTTGTCATTAAATACTTACCAGAAACAAGAGGCAGAAGCCTTGAAGAAATCGAAGTAGACTTAAGAAATAGAACATCATCCGTTACATTATCTAAAATAGATTAAGAAATAGAAAAACCCTGTAGAAATTCTACGGGGCTTTCTTTATATGGTAGTATTATAAATCCAAAATTCACTTCTTTTCTATTATCATAAATAAGACATAAAACAATAAGAGAACTGAAATACCTAATATTATAAAAAAGATTGATAATATAAAATTAAAATCATAAACTAAATCTCCAGCAACAATTAACACTGTTCCTAAAAATAAACAAGTAGCAAATATGTATGAAATTTTAGCTATATTTCTTGGCTTTACTTTATCATGTTCTATAGAAGCAATAATATTTATATTTTTAGATATTGCAACATATATAGAAATGGTTAAAGAAATTACTAATATACATATATCTATTATGATATTAAACACGGTCTACCTCCAAGCATTAATTATTATTGATTACTTTTGAAATAAAGACACCTTATTATATGATAAATTAAATTTCATCATTATCAATATCCAATATTAAATGACTATACTTCTTAGAATATAATAGATAATCTTCACTTTTATAAAAAGCTAACCAAAGACCTCTATCATCATATAAATGATATATTAAGTTTTTAGTATTATTGATTATATATATTTCTGAATAATTATAGTCCTGATTAATATTTGGAACTAATCCTTTAAAATCTTGATTGGAAATAGCCTTTAATAGCTTTTTATACTTTATATCTTTCCTTGAACAATTATATGAAAACTCCTCACACATAATATTATCATTATTCATTTTTATGTATTCTTTAAAATAAGACAATTCATCTATAGTTAACGAAGTGAATTTTTTTATAATATTCGTTTTTTTGTATGGCTTATTATAAACATATACAACATGAACTAAATTTATAGAATCTGAAGGTGAAAATAATTCTTCAAAAATGTTTATTGCATTTTTATATACAGTTAAAAAATAATCATTGTTAATAGTGACGCCATCTTCTAAAAATTGATACTTATCATCACTTAAATTTAAATGAATAGCCTTTTGTAAATCTCCAAAATTTAATAATTTAATGTCCGCGCTATCTGTGTCAAAATACATAATATTCATCACCTAACTTCCTATAACTTTTTAAATAAATATCCAATTATTAAGGAATTACTACTCAATAAACAAATATAAATACCTTTAATAATCGAATATTACTAATTCATATCATTCATTAAATTACAAATAATGTCAATATTCGTTTTGTATTTTTTAATATGAACAAATAGGCTATGATATAATAATAAATTATAAAACGAATATAGAATTTCTGTTTGGATGTGAGATCATATGAAGAAAGTTGTTATACTTGGTTCAAGTGGTTCCGGAAAATCATATCTATCTAAAAAACTATCTAGAGAATTAAGTATTGAAGTGTATCATTTAGATAATTTAATGAGAAAATCAGACTGGAAACCTGTTAGTTATAAACAAAAGTGTGATATACAAAAGAAAATACTTAGTAATGACACTTGGATCATAGAAGGTAATTACACTAACATTCTAGATGAAAGATTATTAGAAGCTGATACTATCATCTTTTTAAATATTAATAAGTATAAATGTATTTTTAATGTAATTAAAAGAACATTTATCTATAGAAATAAAGATAGACCAGATAAGCCATACAATGCAATTGATAAATTAAACTTACATCTATTGATATGGACGTGGAATTTTGATAAAAATGAAAAACCTGTCATTATAAAAAAAGTAAATAAGTTTAGTAAAACAAAACGCATAATCATATTAAATACTATTAAAAACATTAATAATTACTTTAATAATGTTACAAAATAGATAAACAGCTATAAGATTTGATTTAATAATAATTTCAAAAAACTCTCTCTTAAATGAATTACCATTTAAATGAGAGTTTTTTTAATTTCTTTCTTTTACTGATGTTAGAGTTACTCCAATAATAGTTATAATACCGCCAATTATAGCTAATTGTGATGGTATCTCTTGTAGTATCAAATAAGATAATATTAATGAAATAACTGGTGTTAAATAAAGAGATATTGTGGCTTCAGATGTACCAATTTTCTGTATTGTATAAGCTAAAGCAATATATGGAATCACACTAGGAAATATACCTAGATATATGACAGCTAAAATAGAAATATTACTTGCTGAATGTAATTCATTAATTGCATCAGGTAGAAATATAATTGTAAATATCGTACCAGAGATAATCGTATAAATTGTAAAAGGAATAAAACCATATTTATTCAAAAACTTATTTTGAAAAACGAAGTAAATGCTCTCACCTAACGAGGCAATCAAAACTAAAATAACTCCAAACCCCATTACTTTATTATTGCCATTACTTAAGCTTAATAATCCAACTCCCAAAAAAGCAATACATGAACCATACCATGATTTTTTTGTAAATCTTTCTTTTAAAAAATACTTTGCAAGTATAGCTGAGAAAATTGGAGTAGTTGAAACCAATAAACTTGCTACGCCAGCACTAATATAATATTCACCAAAACTTAATGCCACATGATAGATAGTAAATCCACTAAATCCAAGCAACATTATTAATGGGATATCCTTTTTTTCAGGAAGTGGGTATTTTTTTATAACTGCTAGTACTATCAACACTATTGAGGCAATAAATAATCTTATCGCAGATAAATTCTCAGCTTTAAAATCTACAAGAGCAATTTTAATCATTGGAAATGCAGAAGCCCATAAAATAATGGTTAATGAAAAAGCGAATAATATGTATGGATCATATCTTGCATAACTATTCTTTTTGATTAAACTCATTTTATCCACTCTTTTCTTCATAAGATATTCTTATATTAAGGAAAATAATGTAAAATAAGTACAACCAATTATATTTATAATCATACAACCAATTTTTGTGAGGTGATTTATCATTAAATATAAAGAAATAGCTTCATATATACGGGATAAAATAATGCATGGTGAATGGTTTTATGGAATGCGTATTCCTTCCCAAAGAGTTTTAGCAAAACAATTTAATGTGAATAGAGTAACTGTTATCAGAAGTATAGAGTTATTAGAAGCAGAAGGCTTTGTTTATACTATGATTGGAAGTGGTACTTACGTAAATAACTATTTGGATGAAGGTTACATTTCAACCAAATGGACAGAAATGATGAAGTGGTCTTATAGTAGTAGGAGTGATTATACAGTTCAATTAATTAATAAATTTGAAACTGATTTAAATTACATTCATATTAGTAAAGGTGAGTTATCTGAAGATCTACTACCTCATTTATATTTAAAAAATGCTTTAAACGAAGTTTCAAAATACATAGGTAATTTATCTTTTGGTTACAATAACGGATTTGGATATAACAAATTACGTAAATTAATAGCAAATAGATTACAACATGAAGGTATAAATGTTACCCCAAATAATATCCTGATAACTTCAGGGGCACTTCATGCAATTCATCTATTAACAACTGGTTTTTTAAGTCAAAACGCATTAGTATTTTCATTTACTCCTTCATACATTGATTCAACTCATATCTTTAACACGTCTAATTTAAAACAAATAAAGATTCCATATAGCAATAATCAACAATTTAATAAGACAATTCAAAAATATCATCACTATAAAGACAAAGTAATATACGTAGAATCTACATTTAACAATCCTACTGGTCAGTCTTTATCATCTCAAAGTAAAGAAAACATCATTAAGTTAAGTAGCCGCCACAATATACCTGTAATTGAGGATGATATCTATAGAGATTTATGGTTTGAAGAAAAGCCCTCTCCCCCGTTAAAATCATTTGATAATATTGGTAAGGTTTTTTATATAAGTAGTTTTTCAAAAACTCTTGCGCCAGCATTAAGAATTGGTTGGATTGCCGCTTCAGAAAAAGTTATAGAACAATTAGCCGATATCAGAATGCAAAGTGATTATGGTTCTAGTATATTATCACAAGCAGTTGTATATGAAATGCTTAAAAGCGGTGACTATGATATTCATTTAACAAGACTAAGAAAAATTTTAAAAGATAAACAAAACTTTATGCTAACAATATTAGATAAACTATTCTCTACAATAGCTACATGGCATATACCATTAGGAGGATTTTTTATATGGATAAAGTTTAAAGATGGTGTAAATACGAAAAAATTATTTTTAGACTTACTTCATAAAGAAAAAATTTTGTTGAACCCAGGATTTATATATGGTGGCGAAGAAAATACTATTCGATTATCTTATTCATATGAAACTGCAGATAATATAGAGTTCGCACTTCATAAAATTCATGAGTACGTAAAACATTGTATAGATAATTAACCAAATAAAAAAGCACGATAGATTACACAAATTTGACAACATTTATAAAGTAAATGGTATCGAATTGGTATCAATCGTGCTTTGTTTATCTACAATAGTATTGGAATAAGGTTAAAACTTATCCAATTGAACCTTCCATTTCGAATTTGATTAGACGGTTCATTTCTACTGCGTATTCCATTGGTAATTCTTTTGTAAATGGTTCGATGAAGCCCATTACGATCATTTCAGTTGCTTCTTCTTCTGAAATACCACGGCTCATTAGGTAGAATAATTGTTCTTCAGATACTTTAGAAACTTTCGCTTCGTGTTCTAATGAAATGTTATCGTTCATGATTTCATTGTAAGGAATTGTATCTGATGTAGATTCGTTATCCATAATTAATGTGTCACATTCAATGTTTGAACGTGCGCCAGTTGCTTTGCGTCCGAAGTGTACTTGACCACGGTAAACAACTTTACCACCATTTTTAGAAATTGATTTAGAAACAATTGTTGATGACGTATTAGGTGCTTTATGAATCATTTTTGCACCAGCGTCTTGAACTTGTCCTTTACCTGCAAGCGCGATTGATAAAGTCATACCTCTAGCGCCTTCTTCAAGTAAGAAACAAGATGGATATTTCATTGTTAATTTAGATCCTAAGTTACCATCAATCCATTCCATCGTACCATTTTCATATACAAAAGTACGTTTTGTAACTAAGTTATAAACATTGTTAGCCCAGTTTTGGATTGTTGTATAACGGCAGTATGCATCTTTCTTAACGATAATTTCAACTACAGCTGAGTGTAATGAATTAGTCGTATAAACAGGTGCTGTACAACCTTCTACATAGTGTACTGAAGAACCTTCATCAGCAATAATTAATGTTCTTTCAAATTGACCCATGTTTTCAGAGTTAATTCTGAAGTAAGCTTGAAGTGGTGTTTCTAATTTTACGCCTTTTGGTACGTAAATGAATGATCCACCAGACCAAACTGCTGAGTTTAATGCTGAGAATTTATTATCTGCAGCTGGAATAACACTTGCGAAATATTCTTTGAATAATTCTTCGTTTTCACGTAATGCTGAATCAGTGTCTTTGAAGATAATACCTTGTTCTTCTAAGTCTTGTTCCATGTTGTGGTAAACAACTTCTGATTCATATTGCGCAGATACACCTGCAAGATATTTTTGTTCTGCTTCAGGAATACCTAATTTATCGAAAGTATTTTTGATTTCTTCTGGTACTTCATCCCATGAACGCTCTGAACGTTCTGATGGTTTAACGTAGTATGTGATTTCATCAAAGTTTAACTCTGTTAAATCGCCACCCCACATTGGCATTGGCATTTTGTAAAATTGTTTTAATGATTTCAAACGAAAATCAAGCATCCATTGTGGTTCGTCTTTCATTTCAGATATTTTTTTAACGATTTCTTCTGTTAAACCTCTACCTGAACGGAAAATAGAAACGTCTTCATCATGGAAGCCATATTTATAATCTCCAACTTCTGGTGATTTTTTAGCCATTTTCTTCACTCCTCTTTTATAATAGCGTTCGCCCATTTTTCAAAAGTTACGCGTTATTTTGCTCTTTTGTTCCTTTTTCAAATGCTTTCCATGCTAAAGTAGCGCATTTGATTCTTGCTGGGAATTTAGATACACCTGATAGTGCTTCTATATCGCCCATTTCTTCTGTAATATCGTAGGATTCACCAAGCATCATGTTTGAGAATTCTTGACTCATTTCTAATGCTTCTTCGATTGTATGACCTTTAACCGCTTCAGTCATCATAGATGCGCTAGACATTGAAATAGAGCAACCTTCACCTTCAAACTTAGCATCTTTAATAACATTATCTTCTACATCTAATGTTAAGCGGATGCGATCTCCACATGTAGGATTGTTCATATCTATTGTTAGAGAGCCATCTTCAAGAACGCCTTTATTACGAGGATTCTTATAATGGTCCATAATGACAGAACGGTATAGTTGATCTAAATTGTTAAAATTCATAAGAGAAAAACTCCTTCGCGCCATTTAGTGCCTGAATGAGTTGGTCAACATCTTCAGTAGTATTATAAATATAGAAACTTGCTCTTGCTGTTGACGATTGGTTTAACCATTTCATTAATGGTTGTGCACAATGGTGACCTGCTCTTACAGCTACGCCTTCAGAATCTAATGCTGTTGCTAAGTCATGTGGGTGAACACCTTCTACATTAAATGTAATTAATCCAGCTCTTTTATCAGGAGTAGGTCCATATATTTCAAGTCCATCAATTTTAGACATTTCATTGTAAGCATAATTCACAAGATCATACTCATGTTGATGAATGTTATCTAAACCGATAGCATCAATATATTTAATCGCTTCAGCTAAAGCAATTGCTTCAGCAATAAGCGGTGTACCAGCTTCGAATTTCGTTGGTAAGTCAGTCCATGTTGCATCTTCTAATCCAACAAAATCAATCATATCTCCACCAAATTCGATTGGTTCCATCTTATCTAATAAATCACGTTTACCATATAAGACACCTATGCCAGTAGGGCCTAACATTTTATGACCACTAAAGCTAAAGAAGTCTACATCTAAATCTTGAACATCCACTTTCATATGTGGTGCTGACTGTGCACCATCTACTGCAATAACAGCATTATGACGATGTGCGACTTCTGCAATATATTTAACATCATTGATTGTACCTAATACGTTAGACACATGAGCGACTGCGACAATTTTAGTTTGATCATTGATCGTACTTTCAATTGCCTCTCTTTCGAGTTCGCCACTTTCTGACATTGGAATAAATTTAAGTTTAGCACCTGTTCTTTTAGCAAGCTGTTGCCATGGCACAATATTCGCATGATGTTCCATTTGTGTGACAACAATTTCATCACCTTCAGAAACATTTGCATCACCGTAACTATGCGCCACTAAGTTGATTGCTGTTGTAGTTCCTCTTGTGAACACAACTTCTTCAAAATATTGTGCATTTATAAACCTTCTAACAGTTTCTCGTGCTTTTTCATAAGCATCCGTAGCAAGTGTACCTAGTGTATGCACACCTCGGTGAACATTAGAGTTATAACGGTTGTAGTAATCTACAATGCTATCAGTGACTTGAGTAGGTGTTTGACTTGTGGCTGATGAATCTAAATACACGAGTCTACTACCGTTAACTTGTTGTTCTAATATCGGGAAATCTTTTATAATTTTTTCTACATTAAATGTTGATTCGGCCACATTATCAGACCTTTCTGTGCCTTTTTTATATTTGTGTTGTTACTTTTAATTCAATAACTTCACGTAATTGACGTTTAACGTCTTCGATTGGCAATGCAGATACAACTGGATCAAGGAAACCGTGAATAACTAAACGTTCTGCTTCTTCACGAGAAATACCTCTACTCATTAAGTAATAAAGTTGAGTTGGATCTACTCTACCTACTGAAGCTGCGTGTCCTGCTGTTACATCATCTTCATCAATTAATAAGATTGGGTTTGCATCTCCACGTGCTTTTTCAGATAACATAAGAACACGAGATTCTTGTTGAGCATCTGCTTTAGTACCACCGTGTTTGATGTAACCAATACCATTAAAGATTGAAGAAGAACTATCTTTCATAACACCATGTTTCAATATGTGACCATTAGATTCTTTACCATATTGAATGATTTGTGTTGTGAAGTTTTGTTTTTGTTCTCCGCGACCAACTACGACTGTTTTTAAGTTACAGTTTGAACGGTCACCCATTAAATAAGTCGTGTTGTCGTTAATTGTACTACCGTCATTCATTAAACCTAAAGCCCAATCGATTGTCGCATCAGCTGCTGCTGTACCACGACGGATAATGTGACCAGTAAAGCCTTTATCCATAAAATCAACTGTACCGTAAGTAATGTTTGAGTTTGCACCAGCAATTACTTCAGAAACGATGTTTAATTGACCTTCGTTTGAAGATACTGTAGATAAATAGTTTTCAACGTATGTTAATTCTGCACTTTCTTCAGTTACGATAATCGCATGGTTGAAGAAACTTGCATCGCTATCATCATGTAATACAACGTATTGAACAGGGTCTTCTACAACAACATTTTTAGGTACGTATACAAATACACCACCGTTAACTAATGCTGCGTGTAAAGCTGTTAATCTATGTTCATCAACTTTAACTGCGTCTGTCATGAAGTATTTTTGTACTAAATCACTATTTTCAATTAAAGCTGTTTTTAAATCTTTAATTACAACGCCTTGTTCGACTAATTTTTCATCTACTTTAGTAAAAGCAGGTGTATTATTATGTTGAACAATTAAGTTTGTAGCATTTTCAGTATCGATAATTTTACGAACTGATTCTGGTAAATTGTCGATAGTATCAAATGTTTCACTTGTAACAGCATGTTTTTTGAATGAATCAAAATCCCATCTGTCAATTTTTGTTTTGTCTGGTTTAGGCATTTCTAATGTATCTAATTTTTGAAAACTTTCTTTTCTTAAATCAGTCATCCATTGTGGTTCATTTTGAGATGCTGAATAATTAACTAAGTCTTCAACGTTAATATTTAACTTTGTTTCAGTTGCCATTTATACTCCTCCTACTTGACTATCATGATCATATATTATTCAGCGTTAATTGTTTCGTCTTTAATGTTAAGTTCTTCTTTAATCCACTCGTAACCTTCTGCTTCAAGACGTTTTGCTAATTCTTCGCCACCTGATTTAACAACTCTACCTTGCATCATAACGTGTACAAAGTCAGGTGTAATATAGTTTAATAATCTTTGATAGTGAGTAATAATTAAACAACCAAAGTCTTCTCCACGCATTTTGTTAATACCTTTTGATACAACTTTTAATGCGTCAATATCTAAACCTGAGTCAATTTCATCTAAAATTGCAAATTTAGGTTCTAACATCATTAATTGAAGAATTTCGTTACGTTTCTTCTCACCGCCAGAGAAACCTTCGTTTAGGTATCTTTGAGCCATATCTTGGTCCATTTCTAATAGATCCATTTGTTTATCTAATTTCTTAATGAATTGCATTAAGTTAATTTCGTCGCCTTCTTCACGTTTAGCGTTAATTGCAGAACGTAAGAAATCAGCATTTGTTACACCAGAAATTTCTGATGGGTATTGCATAGCTAGGAATAAACCAGCTTGCGCACGCTCGTCAACTTCCATTTCTAATACATTTTCACCATCAAGAAGTACTTCACCTTGTGTTACTTCATAACTAGGATGGCCCATGATTGCAGATGATAAAGTTGATTTACCAGTACCGTTAGGTCCCATGATTGCGTGGATTTCACCTTGTTTAATAGTTAAATCTACACCTTTAAGAATTTTCTTACCTTCGATTTCTACGTGTAAATCTTTGATTTCTAATATTGATGCCATATTATTTTTCCCTCCAGAGAATTTATTCACATTTAAAAAAGATAACCCTACATTATCTTTTCTAGTTTATAATAATTTTAATGTAACGTCAAAGTTTGCTGTGAATCTTTACCCTTAATATTATAACGTAGTTACACGGGCAAATAAACATTTTCGCTTTATTTATATAGAAGAAACTGCTCATATAAACTATTTTTCTGAAATGTTTTTCAAATGATAATCATTTCAATTAATTCTCAATTTATAAATATTCTATTTCAACGTCTTCCGAATGCCTTTCTATCCAATATATACTATAATGATGATAAATAAATATGCAGTTTATGAAAGGAAAATTACATGAAACGCTATGAACAATTTGCATTCGTTATAAGTGCAATATGTGCATTTATACTTTTATTAAATTTAGTCAATGTTATTAATTTGAGTAGTCTCTTAAACACATTATTAACAGCTGCTACAATTGTTACAATCGCTACATTCAACGTTAGAAATTACAGATTTGTCGGTATCATTTTATATGCCATCGCCGTATTTATGCTCATCATTTATTTCTTTAACGGATATATTTAAGAATTGATTATCGCACGATATCTCTCAGTCTTCGTGCGTTATACCCTAATTTTGTACCCTAGCGCACGATATCTCTCAGTCTTCGTGCGTTATGCCCTATTTTTGTACCCTAGCGCACGATATCTACCAGTCTTCGTGCATCTTAAACATATTTTCATCCTTACTAAAACAAAAAGCAGTCGACTCTCCGTTTACGTCGGGAGATCGACTGCTTTTTATTAAATATTATTCATAAACTCGGTATGTTTGACCGGAATGAATACCTTCTACACTTTTCAAGTATGCTTTAGCGGCTTTTTTAGCTGGGACTGCTTGATAACCTTTAAAGAAATCACCATAATCTTCGAGTGCTTCTTCAATTACATTTGGACTTACATTATTAATTCTTAAATCACGTTTTAATTCATATGCAGCTGATTTCACAAATGCTTGAATACCGCCACCAGCCATAGCTGATGATACGCCACCTTTAATTGGTTCGTCCATAATAACACCAGTTGTTAATGTGAAACTTCCGCCATCATTAATATAATGTTGTCCGATTAGTACTAAGTTGATTTGTCCAAGTAATTTACTCGTAACAGCAACTTCATTTGATTCAGGTGTTAAGTCAGATAAATCATCAAAATTCGCTGCACCTGCAGTAGAAACAACTGCATCCACATTTTGAATTTGTTCAAACATTAATTTAATATCTTCTACATTTGACATATCCATTTGATAGTCACCTGAGTTACGTCCAACTTTCACAACTTCATGTCCATTTGATGTAAGTTCTTCTGCCACTGCTGAACCAATAGTACCATTAGCACCAACTAATATAATCTTCATAATTTACCACCTTTTCATTTAATTAAATAAATTTTAACTATAAATGAAAGCACACACAAACATAATGCCCAAAGATGAGTAATAATACAAAAAACATCTAACCTTATGTCTAGATGTAATGTCTTATAAAATTATAGTTTGTGGTTCAGTATTATCATCATGATTGGCTATTGCTTTTATACAGTTTTTATCTTCTGAAATATACTTAACCCAATTTAAAGATTCTTGAGCATCTTTTCTATTTACTAAAACTCCGGGTAAAATATTTCTTTCCCATGATCTATTTGCATATCCAACATCAGATGCTAAAAGTACAAATTTATCTTGTCCCTCTTTTTTCACCAACGTTGCACATAACCCTTTACTATGTCCAGGACACCATACCATTTGCAATGTGCCATCTCCAAATAAATCAAATGAATATCCTTTAGGACCTATATTTGTGTAACTTAATTTAAAAGTAGATAAATCTACATCTTTCCATTCATGAGGAAGGTAATGCATTTTATCCGATTTAATCGCTTCATATTCAGGTTCACTCAGCAATATTTTTTTAGCATTTTTTACATGTCTTAAACCATCCGCATGATCGCAATGCATGTGACTCATGAGCACATAATCAATATCATCAATTTCATAACCTAAGTTTCTTAATTGTTCATGAACAGCTTGACCTTCTGGAAGAGAAGCTTTATTTACAGGATACTGAAATAAAAGATTTTTCTTTTGATTAACTCTATTGTCAGTATGCCAACCTGTATCAATTAAAACTAACCCTTTAGGATGTTCAATTAAATAAACAGATACTGGTAAAGAAATTTGGTGTCTTTTATTCCTAAATAAACCAGTCCAAGCAATAGGATTTCTACTAGAAGTACTAAAAGGTAAAGCTTCATCTACAATAACAGTTCCAGTGTGTAGAACATGAATTTTTATATCATTTACCAATTTCATCACCTCACGTTTATATATATCAAATATATCACATTATATAATTAAAGTTGGGCTTACACCTAATACCATGTAGTTACTATAAGTAATTTTTCTCAAAAACTTTTTCTACTCACAAAAAAACATCTAACCATATGGCTAGATGTTTTTTAAATTTCTTACTTAGCTGCGATTACAGCTCCGTCGTATTTCTTGTTGATGAAGTCTTTAATTTCTTTAGATTGTAAGACTTTCATTAAAGCTTTAATTTGTTTGTCATCTTTATGACCTTTTTGAACTGCAATTAGGTTTGCGTATGGTGAATCTTTTCCTTCTACTGCAATTGAATCTTTAAGTGGATTTAAGCCTTGTTCGATTGCAAAGTTAGAGTTGATTATTGTAGCGTCTCCTTCATCTGCTTGATAAGATTTAGGTAAAAATTCTGCTGATTGTTTATTGTTGAATTTAATATTTTTCTTGTTTTCTACGATGTCATCAAATGTTGCGTCAACTGGTTTAACACCGTCTTTGATTTTGATTAATCCTTCTTTAACGAAGAATGAGATGAATCTACCTTCTTCTGCTGGATTGTTTGATACATAAACTGTTGCATTTTTAGGTAAGTCAGATAATTTTTTATATTTCTTAGAGTAAACTGCCATTGGCTCTAAATGTACGTTACCTGCTGATTCAATTTTATATCCTTTTTCTTTTGATTCAGTTTTTAAGTATTGTGTATGTTGGAAGAAGTTTGCATCAAGTTCACCTTTGTCTAATAATTTGTTAGGTGTTGTGTAATCATTGATTGTCTTGATTTCTAAGTCATAACCTTCTTTTTTAAGAAGTGGTTTAGCTTCTTCTAAAATTTCAGCATGAGGTGCTGGTGATGCACCAATTTTAATTGTTTCGTTCTTTTCTTTCTTGTCGCCACTACCGCCACCACAAGCTACTAGCACGACTGTTAAAATCGAAATAAATAATAACCCAAATACTTTTTTCATTAAAAACACTCCTTAACGTTTATCAATTCTTTTTACAATTAAATCTCCAATAAATTGGATAACAAAAACAATAATTAAAATAAAGATTGTTGAAATTAAAATGACGTCATTTTGATTTCGTGTAAATCCAGTTAGGTAAGCTAAGTTACCTAAACCACCTGCACCAATTACACCGGCTATAGCAGTTGATCCAACTAAAGCAATAGCTGTAACTGTGATTCCCGATACTAAAGCAGGTAATGATTCTTTTATTAATACTTTTCGAACGACTGTCCAAGTAGTAGCACCCATTGAAACTGCCGCTTCAATAACACCTTTATCAATTTCTTTCATGCCGATTTCAACAAGTCGTGCATAAAATGGTGATGCACCAATAATCAATGCTGGTAAAGCGCCTTTAGGTCCACTAATTGTACCTAGTAAGATGTCCGTAAAAGGTAGTAATAATAATATTAAAATGATAAATGGAATAGCTCTAAATAGGTTCACGACAAATGAAACGATTGAATAGAACACACGTGAACTTTTAGATGTTCCTCTTGATGTTAAAAATAGTAAAGTTCCTAAGATTAATCCAAATACTAAAGTAAATACTGTAGAAATAATCGTCATATATAACGTTTCATACAATGCTTCCCATACATCATCCCATCGTACGTTAGGCATCGTGACCATTTCTGTAATGATATCTCCAAATGATTTATTCACCTACGTTCACCTCTACTTTCACGCCTAGATTATTCAATTCTTGCTTAATTGCTTCCTTAGAATAATCTCCTTGAGGTAAATGAACGATCATATGTCCAAAAGTACCGTTTTGAGTTAATTTAACGTCACCTTCGATAACGTTAATATCGATATTATAAGTTTTTATAATTTTCGCTAATACTGGATCAGAACTTGTTCCACCAACGAAGTTTAACTTCCAAATTTCACCATTTGGTTGTTCTTTCTTAAAGTCTTGTAAAGTTCTTTGTAAATCATCTGCTTTAAGATCATCTTTAACAAATCGTTGTGTAACATATGTTTGAGGGTTATTAAATACGTTAATAACTTCACCCTCTTCAACAAACTTACCGTTCTCCATGACTGCTACATGATCACAAATTTTTCTAATGACATGCATTTCATGTGTAATCAGTATGATTGTTAAATCCAGTTCTTTATTAATATCTACTAATAAATCTAATATTTCATCAGTAGTTTGTGGATCGAGTGCACTTGTTGCTTCGTCACATAATAAGACATGTGGATCATTAGCTAGTGCACGGGCAATACCTACTCTTTGTTTTTGCCCTCCTGATAGTTGTGAAGGATAGGCATTTTCGCGTCCTTCTAAACCAACTCTTTTAATGAGTGCTTTAGTTCTCTCATTAATTTCACTTTTAGATACACCAGCGATTTCTAATGGAAATGCGATGTTATCTTTAACTGTTCTAGACCAAAGTAAGTTGAAATGTTGGAAAATCATGCTTACTTTTTGTCTTTTTAATCTAAGGTCTTGTTTCGATAATTGTCCAATGTTTGCACCGTCAACAATTACCTCTCCCTCAGTAGGTGTTTCTAGGCCGTTAAACATACGTATAAGTGTACTTTTACCTGCACCAGAAAATCCAATTACACCATATATACTTCCTTTATCTATTTTTAAGTCAACATGGTCAACAGCTGTTATGTCACCTTTTTTTGTTTTGAAAGTTTTAACAACTTTATTTAACTCGATCAAATCTGTTGCCTCCTAATCTCTAAATTAAAAACGCCTCACTCTTAAAATAAGAGAAAGGCGTCAAAAATTTGTCTTTCTCTCATCTCCAAAAGTTAACACTTTTTGTGAATTGGCACCATTTCATATTTATATGACGGTTGCCGGGCTTCAAAGGGCACATCCCTCCACCACTCTTGATAAGAGTTATTACGTATTTAATTAAATTCATACTATCATGATAAGTTTTTATCGTCAATAACTTTTTGAATATTCTCTAATATATACGGAACAGACTGAAAGGCATAGATTCGACGGATAACTTGATCTTTATGCATGATAAAAAGTACGGGTACTGACATGATTTCAAATTCTTTACAGAATTCTGGATAAAAATTTAAGTCACACTTATTAATAGGTAATTGTGATACTTCGTTTGCAATATCTAACATGCGTTCTGATATTTTGCACGTTCCACATGTTGGCGTATATCCAAATAATAAATGGATATCTTTATCAAAATGCTTGTATATATCGTTCAATATTTCTGTGTGTTTCATGGTAACGATACTTCCCTTTCAATACAAAATCATTCTTAACTATAAATCCATGATAGTTTAACACATTCGCTAAATATTGTCTTGGACAGCGCGCTACTTCAGAAAATGTAGAATCAATATAAATATGCTGACTTTCACTCGCATATTTCTTAAACCATTTTCTAATTTTCTTACCTTCTTTATCTTGATCTACTAAGACATATACTTGAGAACCGTATATCTCTTCTAGTAGCTCATCCATTTTTTCAACACCCATCGTTCCATGGGTACAAATGATATGAACATGATCATTTAATACTTCTTCCACTCGTTTTTTATCAGAAATACCTTCTACGATTATAATCTTTTTAATCATCGCCATGAATATCACCTTCTACAAATGAGATAGTATTACTGTTCAGTTTCATGATAAATATTTCAAAAAAACTCCATGACACATCAGTATCGTGGAGTTTAATGTTATGTTATTCACCTATCATTTCGCTATAAGCGTCTGCATCTAATAATTCATCTAATTGAGCTTTATCAGATAGTTCAACTTTGACCATCCAAGCTTTATCATATGATGATTCATTAACAAACTCAGGGCTGTCTTCTAGTTCTTCGTTTACTTCAACGACTTTACCAGATAGTGGTGCATATAGTTCAGAAACTGTTTTAACAGATTCTACACTACCGAATGAATCTCCACTAGTTAATTCGTCACCTTCTTCTGGCAACTCAACAAACACGATGTCCCCTAATTCTGATTGAGCAAAATCAGTAATACCGATTGTTACGATATCTCCATCTACTTTTACCCATTCATGTTCTTTTGAATATTTTAACTCACTAGGCACTGTCAAAGTAATCCCCTCCTATATGTAATTCAATTATAATCATGACATAAAGCCATTATTCAAGCAACTATTTTTATAACCAAGTTTGACGATATTCGTCTTCTTTAAATCCAAGTGTCACTTTATTTCCTAAAACAGCTAAAGGTCTTTTAATTAACATGCCATCAGATGCTAATAAATCAAACTTTTCGTTGTCTGATAAATCATCCATTTTATCTTTTAATCCCAATTCGCGATATTTAGCGCCTCGAGTATTAAATAATTGATTAACATTGATGTCTGTCCCATCAATGATATCTTTTAATTCTTTAGCTGTTGGTGTTAATTGAGTAATATCAATCGGTTCAAAACTGGCACCGTTCATTTCTAAGAACTTTGCTGCTTTTTTACAAGTTGTACAATTAGGATATTGATAAAATTTTATCATGTCTTTACCTCCATATGTCTATTTAATTTTATTATAACAATATTAGTACAGAACATGTAGTAATGAGTTAAATATTTTTTTAAATATTAGAAATAAGATATACTTACCTTATAATCATTATTTCTAAGGAGCAGAATAAATATGAGAACAATAAGTCAATATGCTGAATTTGAAGAAATTACACAAAGCGATGAACCAGTTGTCGTTAAATTCTTCGCAGATTGGTGTCCAGATTGCACAAGAATGAATCAATGGATCGATCCAATCATCGATGAATACAATCAATACAATTGGTATCAAATCAATCGTGACCAAGTTCCTGAAGCAGCAACTGAAAATGATGTAATGGGTATCCCAAGTTTATTAGTATTTAAAAACAACGAAAAACTTGCACACTTACATTCAGCAAACGCAAAAACACCAGAAGATGTTAAAGCGTTCTTAGCTGAGAACTTAAAATAATCATATTAAAACCCACAATTGAGTATAAGAACTCAGTTGTGGGTTTCGTTATTACCACTCAGTGATTAATGATTTATTTTTTCTTTCGGCCGCTTTTACACTTGAATCTTTTTCAGTTAAATATAAAAATCCACATACATCTTCATCATCCTGAGCACCGACTGTTTTTCTAAATGATGGATTAAATATAAATGCAGGTGTTTTCCAACATGAACCCATTCCCTCATCATGCATCAATAACATTAAATTCTGTACAAATGCGCCGATTGCCATTTGATTTTCAAGATTTTCTTTTTGTCTTGAGTCTCTTTTTGACAAGATGACAAACATGCCACCAACTTTGGTCACTTTATTGATATATTTTTCTTGTTTAGCTGGATCGTTAACAAATGCTGATTGTGCTACTTCTTCTGCAAATTCAGGAATTTGTTTTTTATTGATATACACAAGTCTCCAAGGTTCTCTCATGCCATGGTTTGGTGCGTATGTTGCTAAATCAACTAAAGAAAATACTTTTTCTTCGTCTATATACATATCATAATCATATTTTTTGACGCTTCTTCTTTCTTCAATCGCTTTCTTTAATTCCATTATTTACACTCCTAATTCATTGATAATTATTATCAATTGTATCATAAAATAAAGAAGCGAGATAGAAATCTAGAATTATCCTAAAGATTTCTACACTCGCTTCATCATTATTATGCTTAATAATGTGATTAATTTTGATATAAAGCTAACTGTTCTTTAATATCTTTAACATGAATTTGTCCTGGTGCCGCTTCTTTACCTACGAAACCATAAGTAAATTTAGATCCAAACATACCACCAGTTATTCTTGTCATCTTACCTAATTCACCCATAGATATACCAATTACATCAATATCTAACTTATGAAAAGCTCTATTCATAGCATTTAACATCGATAATAAATGACGTTCGTTCTGAGGCATCACAGCTAGTTTACCAATATCTGCACCTAACTCTGCCATTTTCTCATATGTGACAAACATTTCTTCAACGTCAGGTGTCGATTTAAAGTCATGATGTGAAATAATAATTTTAACATCATTATGCTGAGCTTTCGTAATGCAATTCATAAGATTATCTTCGTACGTATCGAGTTGAATATCGACGTATTCAGCTTTTTTGTTACATATAATATCTTGCATGATTTTGTAATATGTTTCATGATCAAAGTCACCATGACCACCTTGTCCTACTGAACGATAAGTGAACAGAATTGGCGCATCATAATATGCACTTTTAAATTTCTCTAATGTTTCATTAATGTTTTCAATTGAAGTATTTTTTAAAGTATCTGCTCTAAATTCAACAATATCTATTGAATCCTTATGAGCATTGAGTTCTTGCACTGTTTTTTCAATATCATCTTGAGTTTCTAATGAAATCGTTGCAACGATATACGGAAACGCTTTCTTTTGTTCATCAGTCATAGTCATTCCTCCAATATGCTTCTATTTTCATTTTACATGAGTCGAGGACTTTTTTCTATGAAACGATGCATGATGATTCAAGAAATCTATTACTTAAATCAATGTGTGCTTACTATTTCACAATTAATACAGGAATTTTAGCTCTTTTAGCGACTTTATGGCTGACACTTCCTAATACCATTTTATCTGTGTCTTCTGCTTTTCTATTACTCAACACAACGATATCAAAATCACCACTATTTGCTCTATGCACTAATTCTGTTTTAGGATTCCCTTTCGCAAATTCAATTTTATATTGAATGTTTTGCTCATGGAAATAATCTAAGACATGTTTCATAGCTTCTTGGCGTTTTTCTTGAATTTCATCTAAATGAACACCCATTCTTACTGAAGCTTGAAGGTCCTTATCAGCGACAACATTCAGTAATGTAACCACAGATCCTTCTCCTGCGAGGTGATTAATTTGTTCTAAAACTTTTTGATTTTTCATTTCTGTATCAATGCCAAACAAAATATTTTTATACATATTTATCACTCCTTTATTACTATATTACCCCCTTTTGCATAAAATTTACAAACATTCATATTCTACAAAATCATTAAATATTAAAGTACTATAAATTTTTTATAAATTTAATAATAAGCCTAGATTTATTTCCCAGTTTACTATAAACTAAAAATAATTAATAAATAACACAATTGTTTATCAATAGTTGAAAACTTATACACAAGAATTTCGATTAAGTGGAAACAATAATTTTTTATTAAAATAAAGTAATGAATAAGGGGGAAATATTATGGCTAATTCTAATCAATCAGATCAGAATCCTTTTAATCAGAACACCTCAGAACAACAAAATAATCCATTTAACGAAACAAATGGTAACAATCAGCAACAACAATCGGGAGACGGCAATGGCTCTAGTATGAAACCTTGGTTATTCGGCTGTGGTGGATGTTTAGTTATATTCATTATTTTAGCTGTTATTTTAGGTGCATGCGCTGCTGGTCCAATTAAAGACCAAATCGATGAGTTCACAAACAAAACTGAAGATAATTCTACTGAAGAAAACTCAACAGAAGAAGAAACAACTGAGGAGTCTACTGAGGAAGAAACGACTGAAGAGTCTACTACTGAAGAATCTACAACTGAAGAAAAAACAGATGAAGATGATAATGATTCATCTATCATCGATAGACAAACATCAGTTGGTAACGGGATTAGTGCAATCGGTACAAAGATTACAGTTGAAAGAGCAGAATTTGTTACTCCACCATCTGACGGAACTAAACCTTTAAAAGATAAAATATTAAAAGTTAACTACAAACTTGAAAATATTAATAACTCTAGCCTAATCGTTGGAGATGCTAACTTCGGTGTTACTGCTGATGGAAGCAGAGTTTCAAAATACTATGGTATGAATGACAAAAATGATGGATTCTCATTCAGTCTAAAACCTGGAGAATCTGATACTGGTTATGTATACTACGATGTTCCTGAAGCGGATCAATATGACGTACAATTACAATTACGTTCATCTGATAAACGTTACAAAATGAAATGGGAAATCGATAAAGACGATGTAAAGTAAATAAAAAGCCATTAGACAGTCAACGTGTCTAATGGCTTTTCTTATGCTTTAAATAAATTAGAAAATGTATTATTTCTTAAATTTATCGATTACTTCGTTCGCTTTATCTTTAACATTTTCTACTGCTTCTTTAGCTTTACCTGAAGCTTTATCTTTTTTACCTTCAGTTTCTAAGTCTTTGTTATCTGTTGCATTACCAACTGTTTCTTTAATGTTACCTTTTGCTTGTTCGAATTTGCTTTCGTCTGCCATTTTATATCACCCTTCATTAAACTTTATTGAATGATTGACCATTCGTATATATTTTACCCTGTAAAAGGATTTTTAAACATCTCACTTCATGATTTTTTGAAAATTTTACCAATAGAAATATGATCGATAAAACTATATATACACATACCTATTATAATGAGTGCTACACCTACCATACTTAGACCATTTGGTAACGGTAAGCCTAGGAGAATCATTTCACCAATAATGGCAAATACAACTTCTAATGACTGTGTTGCTTCAACGGCTGCTAATTGTTCTTGGTTATCTTTCACAATATTTGTAGCATAGAAAAATAGAATTGTTGCGATAATGCCCGAAAATAGTGCGACGATAAATGCTTGTACAACTTGACTAGAAGAAGGTAATCCTTCTTTAAGTACACCAACAATAAAAATGACTACCCAAATAGGCAATGTGACTAACGTCATACCAAATACTCGTTCAATAGTACCAAGCTCACCATTTACAACTTGCATCATTTTTCTATTTCCTAAAGGATAACTAAAGGCTGCAATTAAAATCGGTAAGAAACCTAATAAAAATAAATTTAATTTAATTTCATTTGCTTGAGGAATTTGGATAATGATAATACCGATAAACATAATGCTTGAAATCAATAATGAACGCCATGGAATTTTATGTCTAACGATTGTTTCTTTACCATTTATAACAACTGTTTCTACAAATAATGGCGCGAGAATCATACCGCAAATAATTGTTATTTGCCAAGTACCTGAAATCAACCACCCTGGGCTATACTCTGCTGAAAAAGTTATTGGTACATAAAATAATACAAACCCAACTGCACTCCATATGAACCAAACCTTTTTCTCTTGTTGAATATGCTTTAAAACAAATTTTGTCCTTCCTTTGATTAATACAAACAAATATAAAAATGGCAGCATAAAAATAAAACGTAAAGAGGAACTGAAATACCAACTTCCACCATCATTAGCCATCATATGATTAACGACAAATGTAACTGCAAAAAATAAAGCTGCCAAGACACCTATTAAGATTGCTTTCATGTTGTGACCTCTCTTATTTTGATATTGTATATTATTTCATATTTCCGACAATTTATATATGAAAATTTATAATTTATAAATGATTTAAAAAATAATATACGGGTAAACAGATAATATACTTTAAAGGAGGTATTTTTTTATGGCAACTCATTATGAAACAAAAGCTACAAACACAGGTGGACGTAAAGGTCATGTTTACACTGACGATAAAGCAATCGATGTAGATGTATTACCACCACAACAAGCAGATGGTAATGCCACTAATCCAGAACAACTTTTCGCAGCAGGTTACGCTTCATGCTTCAACGGTGCTTTTGATTTAATTTTAAAACAAAACAAAGTTCGTGATGCTGAACCAGAAGTTACGTTAACAGTTCGTTTAGTTGATGACGAAAATGCTGAAAGTCCTAAATTAGAAGTAGATATTGCCGCTAAAGTAAAAAACGTATCTCAAGAAGACGCAGAGAAATATTTAAAAGCAGCGCATGATTTCTGCCCTTACTCTAAAGCAACACGTGGAAATATTGACGTGAATTTAGAAGTAGAAGCTGTTTAATTAAATATAAGTTACACAAATAAAGACTGAGACAAAATTTTGTCTCAGCCTTTATTTTTTTATGATTTATTTGGTTCTTCGTGATTCCACCATAGTGCATCTTTCGGATTTTCATAAACTTCTTGTAAGTCTTCTTTATTATCAACATTAGGATATGATCCTCTTAATGATTTATTAGACGTTGTCTTAAACATAAATAAGAAAATGACAAGTCCAACGACATTAATCAATGTTAAATAATAAGATGGTGCAATTTTTTGACCAGTTGTTTCGACTAAAGTTGTTAAAATAAATGGTGTTAAACCACCAAATATCGCTGCACCAATATTGTAAACAAGTGATAATGTTCTTAATCTCACTTTTGTATAGAAAATACTTGGTAATACAGATGGCATAACGCCTTCAAATGTAGACATAAACAGTGCAATGATAAATAGTCCTAAAATAACAATTGGTATTGAAGGAATACTCATTAACCAGAAGGCTAATACTGAGAATAAACTAAATCCTATTAATCCAAATAAAATGGTATTTTTATTCCCAACTTTATCACTGTACCAACCAAAGAAGAATACTGCTGGTATCATTGCTGCCATCGTTAACGTACTTAAGATACTACTCATCGTACCACCTAAATCTAAAGTGCCATTTAAGAATGACGGCATATATGATAATACCATGTAATTAGCAACGTTTAAGAAAGCTACACCTGCGAAACAAACAATGATATCTCTCCAATATTTTCTGAAGATATCTTTATAAGAGTATTCAAGCTCTTCTTGCTCTTCAAGTGTTGTTTCATAAGCTGGACTTTCATCTAAATTATTTCTTAAATAGACACCTATAATACCAAGAGGTGCAGCTATAATGAATGGGATTCTCCAGCCCCAAGCTGCCATTTGATCATCACTCAATAGAGCATACATAATCCCTACTAAAGCAGCGGCTAAAATACTACCTGATAAAGTACCGATTTCAAGTCCACTACCGAGTCTGCCTCTCGTCTTATCTGGTGATATTTCTGCAATATAAGTCATTGCACCGGCATACTCACCACCAGTAGAGAATGATTGAATCATTCTAATAATTAATAATAAAATTGGTGCCCAAATACCGATTTGGTGTTGTGTCGGTAATAGTCCTAAAGCAAGTGTAGATAAAGCCATCATAATAATTGTAGTTGAAAGGACAACTTTACGACCATGTTTATCTCCTAAATGACTAAAGAATATACCACCAATCGGTCTTACTATAAATGCAAAAGCAAATACCGCAAATGTTGATGCAAGCTGAATTTCTTTTGGCATATTCCCAAAGAAATTCATACTGATAATGACGGCTAGTTGAGCGTATAGACCGAAGTCAAACCACTCAATCGCATTACCAATACCTGTTGCAACGACCGTTTTTTTCGTTTTACTGGCGTCGACAACATTAACGTTCTTTCTTTTAAATTTCATAATTATAAACACTCCCCATTTTGTCTATATAATCATATAACCTAATAAAATGGTTTTAATCAGAAAATTCACTATTTTATGAGTTGAACAGTGTTGAGCCCTATCATTATGCAATTTAAAATTTTAATTTTTTCATAAAAAAACTTCATTCAGCTCGCTATTTTATCCTAACGACACTGAATGAAGTACTTATTTGTTATATCTTTTTAGCTAAATCTGTCATGTAATCAAAGAATCCATCTCTATCAACATCATTAATGATATTGATCATTCTACCTTCATCACTTTTGAATGTTCTACCTTGACTAGGTCCATCTGTAATGACGGATACTTTTTGTGATTCTTTCTTAACGAGTTCAGGTTTCCCTACATAAGCTGTTGTTAATACATCCCATAAGAAATAAGTTGAATTTGTTACAAAATGCGTTAATGGTGGCACAAGCGCATAACATATACCTAAGAAATCAACACCTTCATATTGTCTTTCATTCGCCCAACGTTTACGTACATCTGGTGTTAAAGGTACTTTATTCGTGCTTTCTAATGCGACAATATCAATCGGTAATTGCGTATCAAAAACAGTTTTTACTGCTTCTGGATCCCAAAAAGCATTCCATTCAGCTGTACCATCATGTTCAGGTTCTTCAACGTTACCTTTATTCAGCAATGTGCCACCCATCCATACAACTCTTTCAATACGACTTTCAATTCTTGGTTCAACTTTCAAACTTTTAGCTAAATCTGTTAATGGTCCTGTAAACAGCATTGTTACCTTTTCAGAACTATTCATTACCTTTTCAATGATATCTTCATATGCTTCTTTTTCAGAAATTGTAGAATTTACTTCAACATCTTCATTTAACATTGGCATCGCATCTACATAGAAGGCATGCATTCTCCAATCTTTAGGAAATGGATTTTTCCCTCTTTCTTTCGAAGCTGCAACATTTAATTTTTGTGATGAAAATCGATTAATGATTTTACAAGAAGCATTTGTTGCTGGTTCTACATAGCTATCTGCACCAATTGCACTTACACCAATCAAATTTACATCTTCCATTTGTAATAATAAAAATAATGAAATTAAATCATCTACGCCACCATCATGGTTAAAATATACTGTCGTCATTTGGTTACCTCTTTCTTATGTTACGCATAAATTGTTCATTTGATTAACTAACGTTCTTTTTGTTCATTTGAATTATTTTGAGATTGTCTTTGCTCTGTTGATCTTTCTTTTGCTTTTTGTGCTGCATCTTGAGCTGCACGATCTTTCTCTCTTTGTGCCTCTTGATCTCTTTGTTGTTGCTGTTGTTTTTCACGTTCAGCTGCTGCTTGTTCATCACGTTTTTTCTGCTCTGCTGCTGCTTTTTCGTCAGCTTCTTGTTGTTTTTGTTCAGCTTCTTCAGCTTTTTTATCCGCTTCTTCTTGACGTTTTTCTTCTTCCTCTTTAGCTGCCTTTTCTTCTTCAGCTTTCTTCTCTGCTGCTTCTTTATCTGCTTTTTCTTTAGCCTCTTTATCCGCTTCTTCTTGTTTACGTTTTTTCTCAGCTTCTGCTTTTTTCTTCTCTTCATCCGCGTTATTGTTAGGTTGTTGAACCGTTCTTTGCTCATAAGTTGGCGCTTCTTGAGTCGAATTGATTTCTTCAGTTGGATTCTCTTTAGGCGTATTATCTTTAATATCCTTATCATTTATACGCCAATTAGCATTATACGTTTTCTTAGAAGTTTCGTAATTCATTTTAACATCATATTTATCAGCGTCAGCTACATCATAGTATAAATAACTTGATTTGCTGTCATCTTTATCAAGTTGATGTTGGAATCCACCTTTATTATCTTTCATACCATTAAATTGCGGTTGTACCGCTCCACCAATAGTTAGTTGAAAATTAGAATTATCGATTAATTTTTTATCTTTTTCTAAATTTTTGAACTTATATGTGACTTTAAGAATTTTGCCATTTTGTGAATAAGAATAACCGTCATCAGGTTGAACAACTTCTGCTTTCGTAACGGTCACTTCTAGACCATCAACAATAATTTTATCACCTAGTTTGATATTTTTTAAATCTTTTTTAGGTGTGTCAGAAACATGTTTAACAGCTTTAGGTTTATCTTCTTTAAATAATTGTTTATATGAATATTCTTTATCGAATGACAGACTGACAAATATACATACAAAACTAATCACACCTATTACAAATAGTAGAATTGTGCTCACTAAATAGCTACTATACTGTTTTTCTTTAGCATATTTAACGACTGTAATAATCAAAGTCGTTATAAAGGCAATCGAAATAACAACCCATAATAACGCAAAAAGTAGACTACTCATTTTTTCTCTCCTCTACAAATGATTAATAATTTCATCATAGCATGAATTATTCAAAATAATAGTACAAAATCAAATAATTATTAACTATAATTGACCTATTTATATATGGCTTCACTTAAAAAAACAGGTTAAAAATAATTTCAAAACCTGTTTATGTAAAACCTTTATTCTTCTAATTTTTCAAAAGTTATTTCATATAAATCTTTATCATCCATATTTACAAAATCATCGATGGATATTCTATATTCATTGGAAGATCGTTTTTTAGAAACTTGACCATCATACTTTAACTCAATTGTCATATTCGTTTCAATATAGTGATTGTCGATTGTCTTCTTAAATTCATTAAAGACTTTTTGGTTAAGAGGAATTAAATAGAATTGATTATTAGGTAAAATATTAATACGTTTACGTTGTATCACTTCATCGCCATTTAACTTTAAGACGACTTCAATATTTTTAGCAGAACCGCCGCCTAAATTTAATAGCTTAAAAGCCGTATTTAAATATTCATGATCAGACGAAGTTAAATTCATCACTTTAATACCACTTTGTTTCTTCTCCAATATAATCTGATCAAAAGACAAATAAGGAATAAATGATATTTTAATTTGGCGAATTTGAATCATGACGGATATAAAATATAGAATCGCCATAATAAAGGTCCCTATAGAACCAATCGCTTGAATAATATTAATCATGCGCTCACCTCACAATATAACCATGTCCTAAATTATACCCATTTGTGTACGTGTAAATCATAGATTTATAATCTTCAAGCTTTCTCTAACAATCCTCCGTGGAAACAATAATATTTATCAGCATTTAAATCTTTAATTTTCTTTAAGGAATTTTCCGCGTCTTCTAAGTTCATACTATATTCAGGATTCGCAACGTTTAAAGTCTCTCCTTCTTTCACAACAGCATCTCCAGTAATGACGCTATTGACTGATTGTATATATAATGAAATATGCCCTGACGTATGTCCTGGTGTCGCTATAACTTCCACTTCATTATTTAATATGAGCGCCCCATTTGTAACTTCTACATCAACATCGACATGTTCTAATTCTTGTAGCATATTAACAAATGCTTCACCATATGGTTTTTCATCTTCTGACATTTCATTTAACAAATTTTCAGCTTGAATTAATCTTTCTGATTTAGCATATCCACTTATATATTTGGCTTCTACAAAGCTACTTATAATTTGTGTATTAGGATATTTATCTTTAAAAGCTTTTAACGCACCGATGTGGTCATCATCATAATGTGTAATAATAATGTTTTTCAAATTTTCTATATTGTAATTTAACCGCTTAATTTCTCGTTCAATTTTATCCATGAAACCTGGATAACCTGTATCAACGAGTGTCAATTCTTCATCTTGGATGATAAGTGTAGGATGTATTTCGTAGTTATCTCCTTCATAATCAAAATTTATATTCAACTGTTCTACTTTAATAGGCATAAAAGTTCCCCTTTATAAAATGACGTATATTTATATACATTTAAGGTAATTATATGACATTTTAGTCATTTAATCATAAAATATTATTTGTACGACTTTTGATTAAATAGAATCTAATTTTCACAGGAGGTTACTTATGGTTCCAAAACATATTGTTTCAGCTGCTTGTATTGTCTTAAATGACGAAGATAAAATATTACTTATTAAAGGTCCTAAACGTGGTTGGGAAATGCCTGGAGGTCAAGTTGAATTGGGTGAACCTTTATATGATGCGGCAATTCGCGAAGTTAAAGAAGAATCTGGTGCTGATATCGAAATTATAAGATTTTGTGGTATTTTCCAAAATACGAAAAGTTCTATCGTCAACACGTTATTTTTAGCGCGTTATAAAGGTGGCACACTTCAAACAAGTGACGAAAGTTTAGAAGTAGGCTTTTTTACTTATGATGAGGTTATGAATATGGTTACTCGACAAACATTCAAAGAAAGGTTCGAGTACTGTTTAAATCGTACTGAACCTTTTGTTGTTTCATTTTAATATTCTTCTTTTAAAATACTATAAATCAATGAATCTCTGTAGCCATCTTTAAGCTTTGTATCTTGTCTTAAGATGGCTTCATGTTTCATACCTAGCTTTTGTAGTACAATTTCAGATGCTGTATTACGAATATCTGTTGATGCCCAAATTCTATTAAGCTTCAATACTTTAAAACCATATTTAATAATCGTTCTACCAATATCCGTTGCGATGCCGTTACCCCAATAATCAGGATGAACGATATAACCAAGTTCTCCGCTTTTATTTTTCGTATCACATACTAATTGCACTGCGCCAATGACTTTATCATGTTCTGCATCTACTATGACATTGTACATCCAGTTCTCATCTCGATTTAATAACATCTCAACAAATGCTTCTGTTTCTTCATATGTTTGTGGCTCCCATGCTTGATACTGACTCACTTCAGGTAAAGCATTATATGCATGAATATCTTCTATATCTGATCGTTTCAAATCCCTAGTATAGTAATCCATTTAAAATCCTCCAATGATGATATGTAATTTAATGATTGGGAATATCTTATCATAATTTTCAAACTATACAAAACCATTCTTATAAGAATACTCAACTTTATAAAAAATAAAGTGCTAGGACATTGAATCATGTCCTAGCAATAAATAAATTATCTATCTAATTTTACATGTTTGTACTCTTTCGTACCTACGTAATGAATGATACGTCCGTGAACTTCTTTTTTCGTTAATCTCGCTTTACCTTTTTGATAAAGTGGGATAACCATTGCATCATTCAATAACATTTCTTCTCCTTTAGCGAGTTCTTTCCATCTCTTGTCTGGATCTTGAAGTAATGAAGATTTACCTTCGTTGATAATTTTGTCGTATTCAGGATTATTATATCCCGTTTCACCTTTAGTTGTTTCACTATGGAATAAATCTAAAAATGTCATTGGATCTGGATAGTCTGGTCCCCAACCTGTAATTGCTACATCATAATCACCTTTTTTAGTCAGTGCTATTTTCTGTTTGTTCGGTTGTTGTTTAATTGACATCGTTACACCAGGTAAATGTTTTTCAACTTGTTCTTTAAAATACTCGGCATCTTTTTTAGCATTATCTTGATCAAATGTTAAAAATTCTATATCTATTTTATCTTTACCTAATGCTTTTTTAGCTTTTTTCAATGAAGCTTGTGCTTTTTTAACATCATACGTATAAGGTGCATTGACTAACTTGTTATAATCTTCTTTTTTCTCATTCGTAAATACTTTTTCAGGTGTAAATGTATCTATCGGTTTTGAACCATCATTTAAATTATGTTCTACGTAAGATTTTTTATCGATTGCTTGTGCAAGTGCAGCACGTAAATCTTTATTTTGTAAGTCTTTATTCGTTTGCGTATTAATTTGAATATAATAAGTAGCAGATTCTAACTTCGTATCAAAGCCTTCTTTATCTTTGTTAGATTCTACGTTTTGCGAACTTAATTCCGTTGTATCCACTTTATCATTATTATATAAATTGAGTGCCGTTTGTTCGTCTTTAATGACTCTATAATTAATACCTTTAAGTGATACATGATCTTTATCCCAATAATGTTTGTTTTTCTTAAGCGAGTAATTATCTTCAACTTTCCAACTCTTCATTACAAATGGTCCACTATATAACGTCTTATCAACAGTCGTCCCATACTTACTGCCTTGCTTTTTAACAAATTTTTCATTCAATGGCATAAATGTTCCAAATGTTAATAGTTCTTTATAATAAGGTAACTCTTGATTGAGCGTTAACTGTAAAGTATGGTCATCAATTGCTTTCACACCTAATTCTTCAGGTTTTTTCTCACTTTTGTTAATCGCTTCGGCATTTTTAATATCATACATGATGTATGCATATTCTGATGCCGTCTTTGGATCTACAACCCTTCTCCATGAATAAACGAAATCATGCGCAGTAATTGGATCTCCATTAGACCATTTCGCGTCTTTTCTTAATTTAAATGTCCAAGTCTTTCCATCATTTGATTTTTTAGGATCACCAGTTGCAATCGCTGGTTCTGCCTTATCATCTTTGTCTAAACGATATAATCCCTCTTGTGTCGCATTCATCACTTCAAAAGCACCAGCTTCAACAGCCAAGCTAGAATCTAATGTCGTTAAATCAGACGGTGCAATTAAACGTAGCGTATCCTTTGAATCACCACTCGCACCATCACTATCCCCGCCACTACTACAACCAGCTAAAAATAACGCTAACACTAATACATAAATCCCCACTTTATAAATATTTTTCATCAAATCAATCCCCTTTGCTTGTTTGATAATGTTTAATTGTGTTTATTCTATCATAATATTTTGAATATTCAATTGATTATGTTCGATTAATTTAATATAGCAACAATAACGAACTGTTATGTAGTATGTAGAAGCTGAGAAAATGAAAATAAGCTGAATCGTCTTATGGACAATTCAGCTTATTACATTTTTCGGGTCGATATTTTTATTTTATCGGCCTGCAAATCCCGTTTTCGGGTCGATATTTTATTTTATCGACCTGCAAATCCCGTTTTCGGGTCGATATTTTTATTTATCGGCCTGGTAATCCTGTTTTCGGGTCGATATTTTATTTTATCGGCCTACAAATCCCGTTTTCGGGTCGATAATTTTTTTATCGGCCTGCAAATCTCGTTTTCGGGTCGATAAATTTTTTTATCGGACTGGTAATCTCGTTTCTGGACCGATAATTATTTTTATCGGTCCATATTTTTCATTTCTGGACCGGTAAATTTTTTTATCGGTCCGTATTTCCCATTTCTGGACCGGTAATTTATTTTATCGGTCCATATTTCTCAATCCAGTTTCTTCACTCTATTTCATATCTCATCATGTCTTCATCAAAATAATCTTTTCCATCAAATATCGCATTTGGTTCAGTAGCATATTTGTCAAAGCCGACTTTATTATAAAATTCTACTGCGCGTTGATTATTAGAAAGGACACTTAAATCAATATATTTTAAACCTGTTAACTTGGATACTTCAATAATCAATTTATCGACTACTTTCTCAGCAATACCTGTACCTCGATAATCAGGATGACAATACATCGCCACTAAATTTCCTTTATGATACATCTTCTTAACCGCTTCTCTATAAAAAGTAGCTACACAAACTAGGTTATCATCTTCAAATCCACCCATAGTAAATTTTGTATCACTACATTCTAATCGCTGTTCAAATTTACTAATCGGATAGTTTATTTCAATATCATATAAAGACGCAAATGCAGATGGATCTGTCTGCAAACTTAGTAACCTAAGACTTCTAAATGCATTTACATCATTTTTATTTAGTAACCTTACTTCCATCCCACCACTCCTTATTCACTAAAGTAATAAACGTTGCCTTCTCCGTCGTAATCATCTAGTTCTGGATTATGTTTAAATCCTAATTTTTCTGCTGTCTTTATTGAAGGTGTGTTTTCTTTTTTAGTTAATGCTACGATTTTATATTGGTTATTTGTTAATTCTTTGACGTGCTCGATTATTTTTCTACTTGCTTCTGATACGAGTCCTTGTTGTGTTTCTGCAGCTTCTATTCGATAGTAAATGTTCAAATATGTTTGTCCTAATATTTCTTTATACTGCAACCCACATACGCCAAACGGGAGATAGTGATCTTTCTTAATCAAGAAGTAATATCCAAATCCATGGTCTTCATAATGCTTAATCCATTGATCTAATGTTTCTCTAAAAGCTTCTATTGTTGTTGCTGGACCTGCTGGGTTGTATTTTTGATTTGCTGGATCATGGTGCACTTCAAATAATTTTTCAAGATATGTATATGCTGGGGGTACGAGTTTGATTCTTTCCGTTTCTAATATCATTGTAATGACTCCTTTTTAGTTACAATTTAGTTATTTAATATCATAACATTAAGCATCTCATATTGGGAGGTCGTAGATATTTTTATGCATAAAAAAATGCATGAGCAGTTACTTATGCTCATGCTTTTAACTTATACTGTTGATAGTTGCCATTGGTAAGGTTCGTTTAACTTTGTCCAATCTGCATCGATTTCTTCTGAATTTAATAAACATTGATCTAATGCTTTTGTAATTTCTTCTTTATTTAAATCACTACCGATAATGACAAATTGTGTTTCTCTGTCGCCATATTCTGGATCCCAATCAGCTTTAATTTCTGGTCTAGAAGCAAAGATTTCTTGTTTCGCTTCTTCTTCCATCGCATCAACCCAGAATGTAATTGGATGAATATTTACAAAAGAACCTGCCTGAGAAAATAGACATGCTACGTGATTATATTGAGCTAACCACACGATACCTTTAGCTCTTATAATATTTGTTGGCATATTTTCCATCCATTGATTAAATCTTTCCGCATGAAATGGTAGTCTTCTCTTGTAGACAAATGATGAAATACCATATTCTTCAGTTTCTGGTGTATGATGTGCATGGCCACCTTCTGTTAATTCTTTAATCCACCCAGCTGATTGACTTGCATCTTCAAAATTAAATAAACCTGTATTAAGTACTTCTTGAAGCGGCACATCTGCATAACTCGTCTTGATAAATTTCGCTTTAGGCTGTAACTTTTTCAAAACGATTTCTAATTGTTTTAAATCTTTTTCTTCTACTAAATCAGCTTTATTTAAAATAAGTACATCACAAAATTCAATTTGGTCAATCAACAAGTCTGAAATAGAACGTTCATCTTCTTCACTGACGCCTTGGTCTCTATCTTTCAACAAATCTTCAGAATACATATCATGAACAAATCTATGTGCATCTACAACTGTAACCATCGTATCTAAACGACATATACTAGTTAAATCAATGCCTAATTCATCATCTATATATGAGAAAGTTTGGGCAACAGGTACCGGCTCTGAAATACCAGTTGATTCTATTACGATTTGATCGACATCTCCTCGTTTAGCAATCTTTTCGACTTCTATTAATAAGTCTTCTCTTAAAGTACAGCAAATACAGCCATTCGATAATTCTACTAATTTTTCGTCAGTTCGTGAAATACCTCCGCCTTGTATGACTAAATCTTTATCTATATTAATTTCACTCATATCATTTACAATGACTGCAATTTTTAATCCTTCTCTATTTTTCAAAATATTATTGAGCAGCGTTGTCTTTCCAGATCCTAAATAACCACTCAACACTGTAACTGGTATTTTATTCAACACATTTCCCCTACCTTTTATCTATTTATCCCATATAAACCAAAAATCTTACCAACTTGATTTTTTTAATCCAGGTATTTGACCTTTATGTGCGTATTCTCTTAAAGCAATTCTAGACATACCGAATTTTCTATATACACCTCTTGGTCTGCCAGTCACTTGGCATCTACGTGTAATACGTGTAGGAGAAGCGTCTCTCGGTAATTTTTTCAAACCTTCGTAATCTTTATTAGCTTTTAATTCTTCACGTTTTTCACGGTATTTTTCAACCATTTGAATTCTTTTTTGTTCTTTAGCAATTTTTGACTTCTTCGCCATTTTATATACTCCTTTTACATTTAAAATTTTTGAAATAAATCATTAGATATAAAGAGTGAGACGGCAATTGATGTCTCACTCTTTTGAAATCGTATATTAAGTAAGTAAAGTAGCCATCTCATTTCCGGAGGTAAATCGTAATGACTACGTTTTAACTATAATACATGATTTTTTATTTGGCAAGAGCAAATTTTTATTTTTCATTTAGTATTGATAATAACAATCGAAAAAATAGAGCCTAAGACAACGTAGCGTGTCTTAGACTCTGCTTTTCTCTATTCAACTTTCCATACATTAAATCCATGTAATTGGCTGTTTGCATCATATTTCAAATCTTCTTTACCATAAAAAGTATAGCTTTCGCCTTCTTCAAGTTTTTTATGATCATAATCTATAATATAATATGACACTTTATCGTCCCCACTACCTTTTGTAACTTCGACGATTTTATCACCTGCTTCACTATGGCTAATTTTATCAACCTTAGCATTTGTGATTTTCAACAATTCGTTATGGCTATATGTTTCATTATTATACTTGTCATAATTAATCTCTTTAGAATGGTTCATTTTTTTCTGAACATATTCATTCGCTTGTGCTTCTGCTACGTGATCATCGAACTTAATTTTTGAATGATTATCTTGGACAGGTTCAGTTGAAACAATTCCAACAGCACAACCTAAAGTTAAAAAGAATAATATAATGGTACTTAGCAACGGAATCCTGAACCTAGTATCTCTAATCGCTTTAACAACCGTCGTGCCTAACATCACAATAAAAGCTATTAATACTACAACTCCAATAACGCTAAATATAAAACTTTCCATTTTCATTACTCCCTTGATTTATTCACTATCATATTTGTACATATTAGAACATCTCAGCTAATATTTCATCTATTTTGTTTCAGTTTTCGAAATAAATCAATATTATGCTAAAGTATGAAAGCGTTAACCTGTTTGCTATATAAAGGATAGGCAAGTTTTAAATTTTTTATTGGAAAGTCGCTGTTATTCTTTAAAATTAATATCTTCCAACACTTTTTCCACCATCTCGTTTAAACTTATATGTTCTGTTATTATTTTTTCATTTTCTAAACCTAAGTAATCATGAGCAACAAACCACTTACTCATTTCTTCCTTACCAAATTCAGCATTTTCTTTATTCTTATGTCTGCTTAACGTTTCTTCAAAAGAGATATCATAGTAATACGTAAACACATTTTTCTTGCCTGCAAAATGTTTTCTCAGCATATCACCATACCTATGCGCTTTAAGAATACCCTCAATAATCATATAATCACAATTTTCCAATCCATATCTGATTAAATGATCGATGAGTTCCACTGTCTTATTGCCAGGCTTATCGTATAACATTTCTCTTCTAATCGTATCTTGTGAAATTAACAAAGTATGAAATCCTATTCTATTTTGTAATTCTTTTGCTAAAGATGACTTCCCACTTCCTGAATTCCCTCTAATTATAATAACTTTTGTCATTTTCCACCGCTTCTTCTTGTAATTATTAGTATGATTGGTCTCTTGCTACTATTGTTTGATATTCAAATCTAATCAATACATAATCAGTATTACCAAGTACTGATTTAAATCTCGGATGCCAGTTATTTTCTTCACCCATATATTTATGGAATAATTTTTTTATAATCTTATTATCTGCCTTTTCTAGGTATGCATAACCTCTGAATCCTATATGCTTAACAATTCCATTTGTTACATCATATTCTACAATGCCTATTGCACATTTCCCATTTTCTTCTATTCTCTTTGGAAAAGAATCCGTCTTATAGTTTCCAATAAACCATAATGATTTATTATCCCAAATGAACCATACTGGAGATTCTCTTGGCTCACATTTTTCTACAGTAGATAAATGGGCAAATAAAGGTTTCGACAACACTTCTTCACATAATAATCTTTGTTGCTCTGTCAAACTATCCATTATCTCACTCCCTTATTTCCTAAATAGGTATTCACTTAATTTTTGCTTTTTTCCTTCTTTATTCCATTGTTGATAGTGTTTGATCATCTTATGAATGTTGCCTTCATAGTAGTTTTCAACTAAATCAACTATTGCTAAAAAGCTTTTCCAGTAATGAAACATGACATATGCATTATCATTACTTTTATAAATTTCATATGTGAATGATTCTAAATTATTTTCATCATATTTTGATTTGTAATAATTAAATAATTCTGTTTCATACTGTATAATTTCTTTAAATTCTTTGTCATTATATAAATAATACCTTGGTAAGAAAGTAACCAATCCTTCTTCAAACCATAAGTCATCTGATGATATGTCAAGATCATCAAATTCTGTTAAAAAGAAGTCGCAATGGTGCGTAATTTCATGACCTAATATGCACAATATTTCTTTTTCTAAATAGTTATTAAATATGTTTTGAGTCGTTTCTGACATGTCACTTTTGATTTGACCATTTAAAAAGGTCATCCAACTTTCTTTTTCAATATTCATAAATATACCTTTTTCATTTGTAAACGCTGGTACCTTATTCTTAAATACGTGTGTCATTACATAATCACTTGTCCATATGACGTGTTCTGGCATGTCATTTAATTCGTAATCTTTTTTCAGAATATCAATATAATTTTCAATTTTATCTATAAAATATTTTGCTGTTTTTTGAGTTTCTTCCATATCATTTAGTTCATCCATCATAAAAATAGATTTCATGTGTCTATCCCCTTACAAATATCAATAAATATAGTATTAGTAATCATATTATAACAATATTCATTATCTTTTTATTCAATTGAATTAATTTCTACTTCATACTATGATTTATATTAAGCGATTTACAGGAGGTTATGATGTCGTACTTGAAATCTTTTTTAGAGGATAAACAAATTTATATATATCTTTTATTTATTATGATGGGCGTAGGTTTCGGTCTATTGTTTGACCATGCTAGTCTTATTTTTGAACCTTTTATTTCTATTTTAATTGCGATTCTATTGTTTAGTATGTTTGCGCAAATTCCTTTTTTATCTTTACGTCAAAAGGTATCAAATTTTAAATTTCTTGTAGCACTTATTATTTCTAATTTTATTTTTATTCCTATCATTGTTTTTCTAATTGTCACAGCATTTCATATTACATCTACACCGCTTCTAATCGGCATTTACTTAGTTTTACTGACACCTTGTATTGATTATGTGATTGTTTTTACGAAGTTAGGTCATGGAAATGAAAGCTTTATGTTGATTGCTACACCTATTTTATTTATTCTACAAATCATTTTATTACCGATATATTTTCTTATATTTTTAAACCAAGATTTCTCAGAATACATTGACTTTATACCTTTTCTAAAGACTTTTGTATATCTTATTCTAGTACCTTTATTCATAGCAATTTTCATGCAGATTTTAAGCAAAAAGTCCGATGCTATGTCGAACATTTTATCTTTATCAGAATGGTTGCCTGTTCCTTTTATGGGATTCGCATTAATGACTGTTATAGGCTCTCAAATTTCAAAAATATTTAATGATTTACACGTCGTATGGATAGTTGTTCCTGTTTACATTTGTTTTATGATCATCGCGCCTTTTATTGGATATCTTTCTGGTAAAATCTTTGCTTTACCTTCAGATTTAAAACGCACGATTGCTTTTAGTACTAGCACAAGAAATGCATTAGTTGTCTTGCCATTAGCTTTATCTCTACCAGACAAATGGTCAACAATTGTGACAACTGTTGTCGTCACACAAACACTTGTCGAGCTTATTGGCGAACTATTCTATATTAAATTGATACCTAAATTTAAATAAAGAAACACCTCTAAAGTTACAGTAACGCTTGCACTTTAGAGGTGTTTTTAATTATTTCAGTTTCAATACTTGTCCTACACTTATATCATTTGAACTTAAATTATTTAATGATTTAAGTTTAGCTACACTTACGCCGCTTCTTTGTGAGATATTATACAACGTATCTCCAGAAACAACAGTATGTGTATCGCCTGTAATAGTGTCACTTGTTTCATTTAAATCATTATAATGCTTTTGTACAAGACTATAAAATTGATCCATATCATAGCCCCATTGACTAAAGTAATTGATTGGATCTGTATGATCTGTTCCACCATAATACTGACTAATGGCATTGTGACTGATAACTGTACCTGTTCCTTCATTATTATCGGCTAATGATGGTTTCAGTCCATTTTGGTGTAACATTTTCGCAGTTAAATATGCTTGATTATTGACCGATTTCGCAAACTGGTCAAATGTACTAGATTGAGCCAATTCTATTTGATAGAAATATGGATTGGCTTTTGCGCCTGCACCCCAAGCTAAATAACCACTAGATGCTGTTTGAACGATTTTACTGCTACTTGCATAAGCATGAACAAACGCGCTTTCATAATTGTTATACATGTAATTGATTTCTTCATCTATTGTGCTATCAGGATTAGCTGTTTCATGTATAATCACACCGATAAACTTATCTGATTTATAATCATACTTCGGCAAACTATCCATTCTAGAATCTTGCGTGATTGTAGATGGCTTAATATTATTTTTAGCAATATAATTATTAACATCTTGATAAGCTTCATTTGTATGTTGATTTGACTCTATTTCTGTAGAATTTTCTTCTGCATCTTTATTATGTAATTTAAGATCTTCATCCGTTAGCAAGCCTGTTAATTCTTTCGGGTTCATCTTTTGTGCTCGTTCAAAACTAATCGATTTGCTTGTATTCTCTGTTTGTTCACTTTGATGTTCTTCTGCATTGATATATCCAACAGATTGAGCAAATAATACACTTGTCGTCAAAATTATTGCTGTTCCAAACTTGTACTTCATAATAATCCCCCTTATATTTTATTTTTATATTGTATTACAAACCATAATTAATTAATATACTTGAAGAATATTTCGTTATATTAAATATTTATTACAACTAAAAAAGGAACGAGATAATTAGATTATCCCGCACCCTTTATTCTATAGCGTTTAGCGCTTTCTTTGGTATTTCACTTTTATCAACTTCTTCAAATGATTCCACATGTGTACCTTTATGCTTAATTTTTAAATAGTGATTTGTTTTAAGCTCATCTGATGATATAAATTCCACTTTCGTACGTTTACCATCTTCATCTACAATATCTTGCTTATATCTTCTAATATTATGTTCTTCAACAGCATCAGGTAGCTTTGTCTTTACATAAGCGTATTTCTCTTTCATAAATGGATTTAATTGATCTGATACACCTTTAATCTCACTTGAGCCAGATGTACTAAATATAACGATTAATAAACAACAACATAAAATGACAAATATAATTAGAAAAACAATACCTTTTAATAAACCTTTCAATGTTATCTCTCCTTTCAAGTAAAATGATAGCATCATCTCACTTGAAATAGTCCTAACATTGTTGTCACAACAGGCTTCTAAGCTTACAATTTTGTAAGATTAAGTCTCTCTTATTAAAACACACCTAACATATTCTGACATAATGAGCACCTCTCTTTTTTATATTTTATAATTAGTAAATTTAGATTCTAAAAAATGTATTTATCAATTTTAATCTTTCAATCCAACTTTCTTTAGGCGAACATACTTATTATTTACATATTTATAAATATAAACCTCATTCACTTGAAATGGTTTAAATATATCTTTCTCATTCAATTCTTTTTCCATATTCAACAAATGATTTATATTATTTCCAGTACTAATGTTATCTCCATAACTTTGCTTACCCACAGTTAAATGTGGTACATATAAATCCCCTTCAAAATACTTTTGTTGCATTTCCTTTGTAACATTTAATAATCCCACTATTTGTTGATGTAAGTCATGAATTTCTAATGAATCAAATGACACGTATAATACTTCTTTACCAAAATAATCTGTTTGTTTTGGTGTTACAGTAAATTTAGAAGTATGATTAATCAAATTAGTAATATCTTCTATCCAATTTTCATCTATTGTTAAATTACTTTGAGCTTTTAAAGTAATATGTGGTTCTACACCTATTCTATCCATATATTGATGTTGTAAGTTAAGTACCGTACTATACATAGGTTCAGGTGGTACAATTCCAATAAAATATTTACTCATCATATCCCTCTTTTGTTAGTAAATTAATGTATCTATTAATACTAGCTTAAATCAGAGCAATTGTTCAAATTCATTTCTCGTAACATATTCTGACATAATGAGCACCTCTCTTTTTTATATTTTATAATTAGTGAATATAATTGTCAAAAACTGTAAAACTGAAATAAGTATAATTTTTCCAATTCACATGATAAAATAATTTTAATTATTTTATACAGAACTGAGGGATAACATGGGTAAAAATCGCGAATTACATATTAGACCTATTAAGTTAGAAGATTTAAAGAGTATATGGCAGATGGCTTTTAAAGATTCAAATCCTGAATGGAAGTTATGGGATGCGCCTTATTTTCCTCATCATGCTATGTCGTATGATGATTTCTTGCTACAAAAGGATGATTGGATCAATGTTCCGAATAGATGGGCTGTGATATACAACAACGAAGTTATTGGTACAGTCTCTTATTATTGGGAACATGAACCTTCTAAGTGGCTAGAGATGGGTATTTCAATCTATCAATCTGATAATTGGGGTAAAGGCATTGGCACAAATGTCATGCGTATGTGGATTGATCATTTATTCAATACTTTAGATATTGTTCGCGTTGGTTATACAACTTGGTCAGGAAATAAAGGGATGATCAAAATTGGAGAACGTCTTGGTATGACGATGGAAGCTAGAATTAGAAAAGTAAGATATTATAACGGGACTTATTATGACTCTATTAGAATGGGACTTTTACGGGAAGAATGGCAAGATTTAAAGTCTTAATGTAGTACGTAACATTCATAAAATGATAACATATTGTGCTTTTACACAAGTTTATACTTTACAAAATAGAACGTATGTTCGTATAATAAAAGTACAATATGACTAGGGTGATTTTTATGTATGACTACAGTTATTGTCTAAATCGGGATATTTTATGTGTGGATTTAAAGAGTTTCTTTGCGTCTGTTTCATGTATTGAAAAAGGTTTGAACCCGCTAACGACTAAGCTAGCTGTTGTGGCTGATACGAAGCGTAAAGGTTCTGTTGTCTTGGCAGCTACTCCACCTTTAAAAGCAATTGGCATTAAAACAGGTTCTCGTTTATATGAAATACCTCAACGTAAAGATATCTATGTTATTAATCCATCTATGAAGAAATATATGCAATTATCAACACAGATTAGCAAAATTGCTTTGGATTATGTTGCTCCTGAAGATTTTCATCAATACAGTATTGATGAATTCTTTATGGATGTATCAGAGTCTTACCATTTATTTGCGCATTCTCCCTTTTCATTAGCGATGCAACTTCAAGAGCGTATATTTAATTATACTCAAATTCGTAGCACGATTGGTATTGGATCTAATTTATTACTCGCTAAACTTTCGATGGATATTGACGCAAAGCATACGAGTCTTGGTATATCAGAATGGCGCTATGAAGATGTGCCGTCTAAAGTTTGGTCCATTCAGCCTTTACGAGACATGTGGGGAATCAATCGACGTACAGAAGCTAAGCTTAATAAGAAAGGGATATTTACAATTGGTCACTTAGCTAATTATCCTGTGGAATATTTGAAGCGGGACTTTGGCGTTATTGGTGTTGACCTTCATTTGCATGCTAATGGTATTGATGAAAGTGTCATTAGAAATCCTCATCGTATATATGATAAATCTCTAGGTAAGTCGCAAATACTTATGCGTGATTACAGTATGAATGAACTTAAGACTGTATTAAATGAACAAGTAGATGAAGTTTATTTCCGTTCTAGGAAGCTCAATTTATACCCTACACGTATTAGCGTGAGTGTCGGTTATGCAGACGTTGGAGGTGTGCGGAAGCAATTTACAAATAAAACGGGATTCATGAATACTTATGTTATCACACAATTATTATGGGATTATTTATCTCAACGGTTAGAGCCGGACAGACTTTATAGAACGATTGCTATATCATTTGGCAAATTTATTCCGAACCAAATTAAACAATTATCTTTATTCGACGATCCATATCAAATTAAGACAGAGACACTCGAAAATCATTTAGATTTTATACGTATGAAATATGGCAAAGATGTTGTTATGCGCGGTTCAAGCCTATTAAATAGTGGTACATTATTAGAAAGAAAAGACTTAATTGCAGGTCATAAAGCTTAATATTTATGGAGTGTATAGTTATGAAAGAACTTAATATAAACTGGGAAGCAGATTTTATTGAATACCAAACTTTATTATATAGTGGTGTCGATCCAGAATGGTTCTATGCCTGTATTAGAAATGATGTTTTAGTACCAGCATATACAGGACAAGGCAAACAATATTTTTGGACTAAAGATATCCTGGAAGCTCATAAAATAATACCAATATTTTAAAAAACCAACTATTTACTACAATTATTGTTTAATTTTACCAATTATTTTCTTTATAAGTGTTTAACGAATCTTCACATTGGATATATATAAAGAAGTGTAAAAATAGGAGGTAATTATATATGGGCTTTATATTAATGTTAATCGTCGGCGGTTTAATCGGCTGGCTAGCAGGTGTTATTTTAGGTAAAGATATTCCAGGCGGTATTATTGGTAATATTATCGCAGGTATTATCGGTTCAGCAATTGGTGGTAAATTATTAGGAGATATGGGACCAGTAATAGGTGGAATTGCAATTATTCCAGCATTAATCGGTTCAATCATCTTAATCTTAGTACTTTCATTCATTTTAAAAGCAATTAAAAAATAGAAAGTACAATAAATATAAAGAAGCATATCACTTAATTAATTTTGTGATATGCTTCTTTTTTGATACAGATATATTTAACAAATAAAAGCACCACACAAATTTGTGCGGTGCTTATGTCATATACGAATAAATATTTTCAAAACCACTCTAGGTAAATAGCTTTGTAATAATAAAATACCCGACGTATATAAACTCTAAACATTATTTTAATAATAATCTAAAGAAATTCATGATTCTTTAACGTTTATTAGAACCTTTACTAAAAAGATTTCTTATAAGTCTCATAATTAATACTGTACCAACATATCTTAAAATACGTTTTACTATGTTTCCCATCCTTATCAGCTCCTCTTACAATATATCATTTACTATTACTACTTCACTACTTTACCCAATTAAGTCTTTCATTACACATATAAAAAATTTCTTAGTCCCGTTCCTGCAAGGATGACTAGAGTTGAAAAAGCTTAGTACAAGCGCATTTCAATTCAGTCACCTACTGTCAAGAAACTACAAGAGACTGAGACATTATATTGTGTCCCAGTCTTTTTATAAGGAAAAATCAATATTAGCGTGAGCTTCTATGTTGCTTGTTTGATCAGTCTTGCAATATACAAGGCGACTATTTATCTTGTTTGGTCAATCTTGATAAATACAGGGCGACTATTTATCTTGTTTGGCTAGTCTTGATAAATACAACGCGACTATTTATCTTGTTTGGCCAGTCTTGATAAATACAAGGCCGCTATTTATCTTGTTTGGTCAGTCTTGATAAATACAAGGCCGCTATTTATCTTGTTTGGTCAGTCTTGATAAATACAACGCTCCTATTTATCTTGTTTGGTCAATCTTGATAAATACAGGGCGACTATTTATCTTGTTTGGCTAGTCTTGATAAATACAAGGCCGCTATTTATCTTGTTTGATCAATCTTGATAAATACAAGGTCTTGAACATTGCTTGTCACGCCTCACTTGCAATATTCAGTCCTCAACATTGCTTGTCACGCCTCACTTGCAATATTCAGTCCTCCAACATTGCTTGTCGCACCTCACTTGCAATATTCAGTCCTCCAACATTGCTTGTCACGCCCCACTTGCAATGTTGACCCTCATATTTCTAAAAATATGAAAAAGAGTCTGGAACATTTCTGTCCCAGACTCTTTAATATAAATTATGATTTTGTACTTTCGTTATGCCACCATAATGAATCTTTCGGATTTTCTACAGCATGAACAAATTCTTGTTTCGATGCTACAGTTGGATAAGATCCTTTTAATGATTTTTTAGAAGTATCTTCAAATAATGTTAAGACAACAATCAGACCAATAATACTCACACCTAATAAATAGAATGCAGGTGCTAAATTATTACCTGTCACGTGTACTAACCATGAAGCTACTAACGGTGTTGTACCACCAAATAACGAAACTGAAATATTAAATGTCCATGATAATGTTCTGTAACGAATATCTGTATGGAACAATGTTGGTAATGACCCTGGCATTGTACCTTCGTAAACTGATAATACGATACCTAACAATAGTAATCCAAGGAATAAGAATCCTAGTCCACCAATGTTTAAGAATTGGAATGAAACAACAGATACTAATATACCTAAGATTAGACCGAAAGAAATTACTTTCTTATTACCTATTTTGTCACCAAGTCTACCAAATGTAAGTGCGAACGGTACCATAATCAGTAATACAACCGCTGTTATCGGTGTACTAATACGATCACTAATACCAACCGTTTCATCTAGGTATGATGGCATGTAACCTAATAATACATAGTTTGTAATATTAAAGAAGGCTACAAACACAATACATAATAAGATATCTTTTTTATATTGTTTTATAATTTCAATAACGCTTAGTTGATCTTTTTGATCAGCGATATCATTTTCAAAAATTGGTGTTTCTTCTAAATGTGTTCTCAAGTAAAGACCAATCAATCCAATTGGCGCACTTAAGAAGAATGGAATTCTCCAACCCCAAGAATTCATTTGAGCATCTGATAGTGTCCAGAATAATACTGTAACAAGGATAGATGCCACAATATAACCAGATAAAGTACCGATTTCTAAACCACTACCTAATCTAATTCTTTTATTATCCGGTGAAGACTCTGCGATATAAACCATCGCACCAGCATATTCCCCACCTACTGAGAAACCTTGTAAAATACGAGCTAGCAATAATAAAATTGGTGCCCAAACTCCGATCTGATCATATGTAGGTAATAGTCCAATAATCAAAGTAGAAATTGCCATCATTATAATTGTAAATGTTAAGACAACTTTTCTACCTAGCTTGTCACCTATTTTACCAAAGACGATTCCGCCCACTGGTCTAAGTAAGAATGCTATCGCAAATGTTGCAAAAGTGAAAATTAATTTTAATTCATCATTTTGAACTGGACTGAAGAAATTCTTACTAATGATAACTGCAAGGTAAGAATATAGTGCAAAGTCAAACCATTCCATTGCATTACCAATACCAGTAGCAAATACACTTTTCTTTGCCATACCGATATCTACGACGTTGATTTTCTTTTTATTAAACTTCAAACGTATACAGCTCCTTTTCATGTTTAAAGAGTATACGCTCACTTTTTTATAGTGTCAACTTAATATTTAAATATAATAATATACACTTTTCATCTAATGGTATACAAACAAAAAATTGTCCACGCTTACATCTTAGTAAGCATGGACATTATAAATTTAAACGATATTCACTTAAGTAAATAGTATATATGAAAAATAAATGACGATTGAAACTGTGACTGAACTTAATAATGTAGAGAATAAAACAATTTGAGCATGTAGTTCTGGTTCCACATCATATTCAAAAGCAATTGTTGATGTATTTCTTGAAGTTGGAAATGCACTAGCTATAAATAACGATTGTGCAATAACACCATCAATATGGAATATATAAATTAAACTAAGTGCAATAAGTGGTCCAATTATCAACCTACCAATCAACGATCCCATAATCGCTCTATGCAATAATTTCAATTTAATATGCGCTAATTGAGCACCTAATAAAATTAAAGCAATTGGCGCAAAACTATCTGAAATTTGATGGATAGGAATAAGAAACACTTGAGATAATTTAATATGCCCTACTTGAAATATAATACCTAAAATCAGTGCGTGAAAAACAGGTAGCTTCAAAAAAGAAATGACAATATCTTTTAAACTTTTAGTAGTGGAAAGTAAATTATACATACCATAAGAATACGTAAGTAGATTTTGGAAAATAAGCACGAAGATTTGTACAGCAACACCAATAGGATTTTGACTAAAGATTAACTGACTGACCGGCAAACCGTAGTTCCCAGAATTCATCAAAGAGATACTATTCTTTAACGCTGCACTCTCACCTTTTTGAAGATTCAATACTTTAGCAAATAAATTACCAATTAAAATCATAACTAAACTATAAGCTACAATATAGTAAAGAACCTTTAACAACAAATCCATCTGAATCGTAATATCATAAATATTCGCAAAAACCGCAACAGGCATTAAACAATAAGTAATAAGTGTAGAAAAATGTTTTAAATTAAATGCAAACTTTCTCTGTAATAAAAACCCAACAAAAATTAAAATAAGAAGCGGTAATAACACTTCCATTAAAATGAAAACAAACATAATATCCTCTTTCTCTCTATATTTCTCTTATATTCAAGCTATCACAAATGAATCATAATAAATATGACAAATTAAGTATTTTGAATGATAAGTTTAAGTTATGAATATAGAAATATAGATAACTAAAGCTTAGGTAGTTTTATTTAAATTTTTCCATTCTATAAATACCTTCATCATCTTGAAATTTGATACCATTCTTGAAATCATAACCATACTTTCTATAGAACTCTACTGCTGTAACTGACGCTGGAATTTCTATACGTCGTGCGCGTTTAAAGTAATAGTCATTTTCAAGAGTTTCTATTATGAGCTTACCAACACCTCTTCCTTGATGATCTGGTGATACAAAAATGGTAAACAAGCTACTTTCAGTTTCGCTATCCCAATACGGTCCAATTGCACCTGTTGCTATTATTTGATTATTTTCTTCAAATATATAAAAATTTGTAAAACTTGCTCTTTCAATTATTGCTTCAGGTGTCATGCTACTCACAACTTTTTCTATCTCTTCAACAGGCTCGTCTTTTACATTGGTTGTTCTCAATGTGTGAATAATCATTTCACTAACTGCTTTTGCATCTTTTGAATCGAACATTCTAATTTTCATACAATCATCCTTTATATCTCACCAATTTTCTTATATTGAGACAAGTGATTTACTTGATTACATTCTAATATTTCTACTTTATCGTCTGATATTTTTAACGACGATATGCTACCGTTTGTAAGTTTAATTTTTCCTGTCCCTGTTTCTCCATTTGAATAATGATATAATATGGCATTAATGAAGGCGCCATGAGATACAACTACTACATTTTGATTTGGATATTTTTCATGTATTTCAGACAATCCATTTAAAATTCTACGCTCAATGCTAGACCCATCTTCACTATTAGGATAAATTCGATCTGGGAATCGTTCGAGTCTTTCAGCTAGCGTCAAACCTTCAGCATCACCAAACGATAATTCAATAAACGCTTCTCTTTCAATCAAATCTACATTCAATTGTTCTTGAACGATTTCGGCAGTTTTTTTAGCTCTTTTTAAAGGACTCGTAATAATGACATCAATTTCTTTATCCTTTAAAGCAACACCACTTTCCTTTGCTTGTAATTCGCCATTACGATTCAAAGGAATATCCGTTCTACCTTGCGTTCTACCTTCCAAATTCCAATCCGTTTCACCATGTCTTAAAAAATATACATTTGTCATCATTCAAACCTCACATTAAATAATTTAAAATCTATTGTATCACTTATAACGGTACATAACACGCTAAATTTCAGTATATATACATTGAAAATTGTGAAGAAAACTTTTGAATTGAGCTTAACAATATTGTATAATATTTCCATACAATACAACCATGATAGCTTCCATCATGGACAACACCAAACCCCCTTATTTTCGTGGAATAAGGGGGTTTTTTAGTGTGGTTAGTCACCTATTATTTTTTGTTCTGCTAGCGTAACCAATTCGCAAATAAAGCAACAATACAACTACTTATAATGGTTGAAACTATACTTATCAGTGCTTCCACCATAGGACTCCACCTCCTCTCAACGCTAAATTAACGCCAGAGATAGGCGACGAAATTATTATATCAAGCTAACTATTAAATCCACTAATCTCATATTTTTAACTTCATAAATACTTTATTGGTCAATATGATGATAAACACTTCATAAATTAACATTCTATTGCTGTCTAGATTCATAATTTCAATAAAAGTAAATTTACCATTCTTAAATAAACCCTAATTATTCTACCTAAATATAATAGGAAATTATGTTTGATTACTTTAAGAAATTTTACAATTATATTTAAAAAGTTTACCATTACAACTAGTTGATTATTTTTTCCACTTTAATTTAATCTCTTCATATTATTTACAAAGGAGTTCAACATATAATGATTAATTTAACAAGTGAAGCAAGAAAAGAATTATATAATACATTAACAGATGAAAAGATTAAAATATTAGATATATATCATAAAAAAACAAAAAGAAGTATCTTTTTTAACGGTATTTTTGAAGAAGATGATGGTTGGATTATAAAAGATTTACAAATCAATCTAGAGTATGGAAATCAAATGGATGACTCACAAAAGTTATATTGTGATAAATGTGGAAAAGAACTCAAATATCAGTATATTATAGGATCAACTCATAATTACAAGATTCATAAATTAGGTATATCATGTTTATCTCAACATTTAGGAGTACCAAAAGCAGTCGCTACTGAAGTACATAATAGAAAATTGAAAATCGATGAATGGTTGGATGATATTCTATATAATTTAAACGATGACTATACAAATGAATGCGTTAAAAACATTTATCAAACTAACGATGATTCTGTTATAGAAACGATATTTAATAGTAAAGAACAAGTGTTGGTTTCTGACTTTATTAAAGTAGACTTACCACTGCCTTCAAGGTTGCAGGAAAAACTAATTAACTATGAAAATACAAAGAAGAAAAAAGAGCTTGAAGCTAAAAATGAGATTTATAGAAAAGAACAGGCTGAGCTAGAACGTATTAAAAGAAATGAAGAAGCGGATGAAAAAATTGATAAGATATTTAAAAATAAAAGAGAAAAAAATAGAACGTTCCAAAATAATAGAGGTACCTTTAAAACTACAAAGAAAAACAAAAATAAAATAGATATTCATCCTGTATATCAAAATTTATCTGCAGAAGAAAAACGAAAAGTTTTAATGATAATTGCATCTTGTAGGATGAATATATGGAATGTATTTAAATATAATCGTAATAAAAATGAAATTCTTTCATTAGAATATGTTTTTGGTAATAAAACACATTACAACAAGCTATTATCATATTTTACAATCTATGATGCTATTCAAGAAATTATCAATTCTGTTCTTAAATATCATGATTTAAAAATAATATTCGAACATGGATTTAAGTGCAAATAATATAACCCGGCCATAAATTAACTTATGGCCGGGTTTAAATTTAATTTACTTCACATGCAAAGTTATCTTTGTCTCTATCTAGTTTACCATTGTATGCTGGATGTGTACTAGGTACGCCATTGGGATATACTTTTCTAAGTGCTGTACAATTTGGATAATATTCTGATCCTGCATTTTGAGAAGTATTATTTGGTGTTTGTGTTGTAGCACTTTTTGCTCTGTTTGAACTTTGAGTATTATTTGATGCTGATTGTTCAGTTGTAGATTGTTGTGTGCTTGCTTGATTATCTTCAAATGCACTTCCTAAACTCCAAATGCCTAATTTTTCTTCTTTGGCTTTTTCTTGTACACTCTCTAATTGATCTAAGTACCTTGTATTTGGCGGATATACATATGCTACTTTAGCTAATCCTTCTCTCACCAATATTTCATTAAGCATTTTACCGTCTACATATATGTATGCTAAATAACGTTGATATTTATCTGTTTGTCCACCTACATCAAACTCTACTTCGATTTTATTTGCATTTGTTAACAATTCTTTCGTTCTATCTGATGCTTCTTGTCCAAATGGTTGCTTACCTAGTCTTGGGTGTTTCGTTTCAGGTGTATCAATTAGTAAAAACCTAAATGATTGTTGGCTGCCATTATAAATAAATTTCGCAGTATCTCCATCAACAGTACCCGCTAATTCAACTGGAATTCTGTCAGTTGTACCTGGTTTATATGATTTTTCTTGCGTATCATTTTGAGTAGTTTTCTCATTATAATTAGAATTTTTCTCGGAAGTCTCTATTTTTTCCTTTAGCTTTTTATTTGTCTCTTCTAATTCTTTTTGTTTGCTTTTTAATGCTGTATTCTCTTGTTTTACGTTTTCATCTTCGCTATTATCAGTACTTACATTACTACAACCACTTGTAATAGTTGCTAAGAATAAAATACTTACACATAACAATATAATCTTTTTCATAACACTTACTCCTACTTAAATATTCACTTGTTAATTATACTAAATTCACAAAAATTTATCGTATGTTTTTATTATCTTGTTCGATTAAATTACCTTAAAAGATTATATTTACAACATGTATAAATAAAAAATGTTCAATGGATTCAAACCAAAAAAAATAAAAACACCTTTACGATGTTTTTAGTCAAATAATCGAAATATCATTCTAAATATCCAGCCTATAGCTCTTGGAATTGTAACAAATATTGCTCTGATAATATCTCCAATATAAAAGAACCCTTCTAAATAATCCCCAAAAGATAATTTATCAGCTTTATGTTTTTTATTTTCTTTACCCATATGACGCCTCCTATCTTAATTTATAAATGTACAGAAGCAAATTCAACTAGATAATTGATACCTTTTATAAATATATAAAATGCATAAGCCATAGTGCCTAAAATAAATAAAGCAGACATTATTTTAATTTTTTCTCCCTTATCTCTATAAACGATATGGACGATAATAAACAATGTCATTAAAGAAAGATAAGCAAAAGCCACTGCAGTTAACATACCTACCGTATTCCGCTTCACATGAAAGTGACTCGTAATCCATGAATCATAAAATGCATCTCTAATACCAAGATGCCCTGTATAAAGATCAAAGCCTATTCCTAGTAATATCAGTAAACCTTCAACAATAAATGCCATCAACAATAAGAATGCTTTCATTTAATCACCTTTAGTATTTTAATTAATTCCATAATTAATAAATAACATTTGTTATGAATAATAGTAATATACTTATGAAATAAGGGCAACATGTCGTAACACATTGCCCATGAAAATTTCATATCACTCTTCTAAAATACCCTTTAAATTCAGTGAAAAATACCACTTAATTATAAAATAGTATAGTTATTTTAATATTTCTTTGTTATATTATTTAAAACAAATCATCAATAAGAGGTGTTGCATATATGGATAATTGGTTAAGTTTCGTAGTTATTGCATTAATGATCATTATTATTCCAGGACCGGATTTCTTCATTGTATTAAATAATACTTTAAAAGGAAATGCTAAAAATGGCATTATGGCTGGCTTAGGAATATCGAGTGCACATGTTTTTTATTCAGCTTTAGCAGCATTTGGATTAATTTTTATATTAACAACTTCGTATTATGTTTTTAGTGCTATCAAAATATTAGGTTCTGTTTATATTGCTTATTTAGGTGTTAAGACCATTTTAAATGCTAAAAAGACTTTTAACATTACAACTGAACCTACAATACAGACGAATGTTAGTCTGACATCATCATATAAACAAGGATTTTTAAGTACAATGTTTAATCCGAAAGCAATACTATTTTATGTGAGTATATTACCTCAATTTATTACAAAACAAGACGGATCAATGACAATAATCATTCTCTCCTCTTTATTTATCATCACAGTATTTGTGTGGTTCTTTATCTGTAGCTTTCTATTTAACTATATAAGACAATTATTTAATAATCACAAATTTAAATCCATCCTCGACTATGCAATAGGCACCGTCTTAATCGGCTTAGCCATCAGTATATTTAGATTGGAGAAATAATTAAAGTCCTGGCTAATTAAATAGCTAGGACTTTTTGTTAGACGTAAATATTCATCTTAATAATCAATTACTCTAGTATCTAGAATTGGGAAAGCACTTATAATATGATATGATTTTCCTTTTCATAAGCTTCAATTTTCTGACGGCTCTCTTCTTCTTTATCTAAAGTTATATGTAATTCATATGTTCTATTCGTATGTTCATCTATGGAAAGATAAGTCTTTACATCGACCCCTGCAAAAACTTTTCTATACGCATCAATGATCTCCTGATCTGCATCAGTTACAGGTACATTCAGTATCTCAGAATAAGGGTAATAAGGTTCGCTATTAAAATAATCTTTTACTAAATCATGTAATACGCTATTACAATAACTTGGTTGGTTACTTTGGAATTCAATAAAATGTTCTTTTGGATCAAATAATAAATCATATACTTTTTTGCCTTTTAACATGTGATACAACTCATATAAACAATGATTAGTATTACTTTTTATTTTCTTTACCCGTTCTTCTGATTGCTCTTTATTGACACCAAAAAAACTAGTATGCTCTCCATCATTTCGAATCATGCGAAAATATGGTTGAAATTCTTTTCTAAAATCTCCATATAAGCCTGATCCGAAGTTCACTTCATATTCATACAAGTCATAAAACATACAATACCAATCAATATAAAATTCAATATATGCTTTATTTTTCAAAAGTAGCACCTCCAATAGATTACCTCATAAAGAGCTATTAAATAATTTCAAAATCGGGTCAAAGTTAGTACTGATTATTTTTTATGTTTTTAGCGAAAACCTATTATTCATAATCAGCTGAATCATATTCATTTCCATATTTTTCAACGTCTCGTTTCATAATTTCTTCTTTTTCAGCTTCGGTTGCATTATTCCATTCGTCCTGTCCATTTACCCATTCTTCATGTGCAGCTTGTTCTTCAGGAGTTCTGTATACACCATTATTCTCATAATCATAAGTTTCTTCTTCATCTTCATTAGCTTGTTCGTCATAAATAGATTTTTCTAGTCCACTTTCAACTCTTAACGAACTTTCATACGCAGCTTGTGCTGGCCCTTCAAGTACGTTACCTTGAGGGATAACACCATTTGAAACTGCACTATTGTATGCAATAATTTTCTGCTCTTCAGTATAATTACCATTCAAAATTTGAACTAATGAATTTCTATCAGTTATATTATTATAATCAATTGAGCTAGTTGACTCTTGTTCGTTTGAAGATTCTTGCTCATTAGTTATATTTTTCTCAGTAGACTCTTCTTCTGTTTTAGGTTCTGATTCCTTAGTTGTTTCTTTGTCTTTTGAATCGTTCTTTTCTTTATCTTCTTTTTTAGTTTCTTTCTTGTCTTTTTTCTCATCTTTTGGTGCAGGATCTAAAATTGATTCTTCTTTTTTCTCTCCACATGCTCCTAATATTAGTAATGATGATAATAATAAAACAATTAGCTTTTTCATATTTCTCCCCTTATATAAATATAATATTATTAATTTGATTATAATCTAATTATACTTGATTAGTATATACTTCTTATATTTATTTTTGAGCGGAAAATTCTATTTACTCTTCTACACCTTCAACCTATCATTTGAAATAGACAACATAAATGAAATATGTTAATTTATATATAGAAAAGGGTGACACACTTATTGTGTATCACCCAAGTGAGCCCGTTAAAAAGACGGTGACTTTGTAAAAATGCTTAAATAACCATCAAACTCGGTCAAAGTTAGTGATGGTTATTTTTTTTGGTTTTCTTTAATCATGACTAAAGCAATGACAGTAAAGACTATCATTAAAATCTCATAGTCAGACATGTTATTCCTTTCTAGGAGTAACAACTATAACCATAGGCATCACCCCTTTATAAGAGATTAGCCACCATCTATCTAACTTGATCATTTTTAATTAAATTTAGCATAATATTGTCTATAAATAAATGCTGCATTTAGCTGTAATTTAAGCACCTAATCAACTTGATTTTCAAATACAGTTATTGCCTTTAAAAAGTCCCAACTAATCAAATTAGCTAGGACTTTTTCTTAACCTCTGTGTTAAAACTTTCTATTCAAATTAAAATAACTTAACATCTCTTCTGCTATCCTTTTACATGCTTTTTTATCTGAATACTTATATATTTTATCTAAATTATTTTTATGTTCTTTATACATTGAAGTATTTATTAATTCACTCATTAACTCATCTTGAGTAGTTATCACTTTACCTGGCAATAAGTCAGTTGTTTCTTCCACAAAATCATCACCTAATATTTCTTTAGGTCTATAATATAATACCTTTTTATGCATTAAAGCAAAATCTAATCCAACACTAGAATAATCTGTTATCAAAACCTGATACTCAGCTAATAAATCTTTAACATCATGATCTCGTTCTGAAAGAATTTCAATATACTCCGAAGAAAAAAGTTTATTAAATACTTGGAAGTTACGATGCAAATATAAAGATACTTTATATCCTTTTTCCTCAATTAATTCATAAATCTTAGGGTTATTGATTAATGTTTGAAATTCTTTATAATAGTTTGATTCCATGAATTTTTCATCAGAGAATGTATGCATCCCTGTTCTCCAAGTAGGCATGATCAAGATTTTATTCTTATTTTTAAATTTTTTATATTTGTCTTTTCTAGTTTTAATAACTTCATCAAATCTTGGTAACCCGGTCAATATTATTTCATTATTTTCAAAACCATAATCTTTATGGACCAATTCTCTTTCTCTATTAGAAGAAACTACAAATAAGTCTGCGATTTTATCGTTAGGTTTTCTACCATAAATTGAACTTACATCTTTTGAACCAATAATGCCATGTTGCAGAAATACCCTATTCTTTTGATTTATCATTTGTTCTGTTTTATTAGTAGCAAATGGTAACACATATCCTGCCGAGTGAGAATGACAAATAACGCTTGCATTATATGCAATTGCTAAATTCTCTTTAGATTTGTAATAAATAATATGATTTTCATATCCTTTCAAATTTTCTAAATCATTACTTGCTGAACTGATCAAATAATAAATATTTAATTTTTTGCCATATTTTTTTACTAACCATTTAAAAAATATAAGACCATTTTCCTGAGCTTTTTCTGGATACTCTAAGCAAACAATACTTTCTTTGTTATTGCCTCTTTGCATTACTGATCCTGAAATATAGTATTGATATGTATCTTTTGGAACTGGAATAAGCCTCATTGAAAGATTCCCATATATCGTGGGGTATGGTCTACAAAGCAACATAAACGTATCGCTAAATTCTAGCCAATTTTCGTCATTAATGAGATATTTATTTTGCTGTGAAAATTTTAATCTAGCATAATATTTGGATATCAACATTTCGTCAATTTGATAATTTATACTTATATCATATATATCTGAATTATATTTATAAAAAGGCACATCCCCCATAAATAAATATTCTAATTCCTCTAACTTAATCTCAAGTTGAGCTGTAACTTTAAAAGTATTCATATTTTGATTAATATCTATTATTTTTCCATTAACTATAATTTCAATATCTTTATTTCTTACTTTTATTTTGCCTTCAATATAAGTAGGCTTATAGTTGTAACATTCAAAACTCATTTTCATTATTAATTGATTATTAACAACATTTACATCTTCTAATACACCATTTTTATTGTAGAAGTTTAATAATGCTGGCCTTTTATTATATATCACAGCAATTTTATTTTCTTTAGTTATATATATGTAATAAGTAGCTTTCTTTTTCTTAATCGATGTATGTCCAAATTTATGTATTTCATTATTTACAATTATATCTTCATCATGTTGACTTTTAAAAAATAAAGGCTGATTTTTTTCCTTTAATAATTCTTGTAGGTCTTCAAATTTAATCACTATTTTGCCGTTTACGGAATCAAATGACTTATTAATGCCATTGTTTGATAATTTTATTTGTGATTCTTTTAGATTTTCAATCACAAAACATTCATTTTCTACTTTAATCTCCAATTATTTATCCCCTTTTCTTTTTATAATTCTAACAATTGAATTGTAGATATAAAATCATATGAATTAATAAATTATTACTATTAATTTGATTATAATCTAATTAAGCTCGAACAGTATATGTTGTTTGTATTTATTTTATAAAAAGTCCTAACTAATCAAATTAGCTAGGACTTTTAAAAGCGTACAAGTGCAATTTATACTGTCATTTGAAATAGACAACACAAATGAATGCGACAATATTAAAAGATACTGATTTTAAAGATACTAACATTCTTTTAACACTAGAACATATCAAGTCTGAAACGATTGATGGTATAAATCATTTGTTCTTCAACATGATTGTTACTTATGAAAAAAGTAGTATAGAAAAAGAAATTATTTTATTTGAAGACGATATCTTAGACTCAGATATTAATAATTTTACCAATGATTCCCCAGACTATTTCTTTAATGAACCAGATTTTTGGTTTACAATTATTCAATAGAATCCTTTAATTAAAGAATTTGGATTTAAGCTTTTTAAATAAAACTACTACACCTAAAATTATTACTACCACTATAATTAGTGAAATTGGTCCTCCTACACCTATTAGCATATTGCACCTCCTAAAACGATTTTGAATTTTATATCAAAATACTCAATTATTAGTATTATCTCATTCATTGTAAATATTTTACATAATCTCAATTTTATTATAATATGAATCAATAAATTTTAATAGTTATAGTTAGCAAAGCTATATCTAAAAGCTCACACAAAAAACACGTAACATTATTGGTAGAAATGTATACAATTTTATACAAAAAAACGATCATATATATCAAATGGGTGAATCAAATCAATGAAAAGTATTAACATTTTATTAAATTTATTACCAACTGAATTGCAAAGAATGTTAGAAAACGAAGATATGCATAATATTTTAATATATTTTATGTCAAACGATATTTCAGATGAAAAATTGGCATTTTATTTATCTAATCTTGCTAATCAAGTTAATACAATTGAATATCATGAAATGGCTGCTAGCCTCTACCATTTTCATTTTAATTATATAGATGGTGCTTATGATTTAGCTTATTATCATTATTGGCAGTCGTTAGAGATTTCACAATTTAAAAATCAAAATCTGTTAAATGAGTTTTTAAAAATTCTTGATGAACCAGATTTTGATATGATTACAAATGAGAATATAAAATTTGTTGCCAATAAAGCTCTTGAAAAAGATTCTAAAAATAAGCTAGCAATTAAATATGCTAATTAATCCCTCTTTCAATCATGATGATTGTAAGAGGGATTTGTTTTTATGAAAGATTGATATTTAGGAACTATGCTCTCTGTTAAAGTACTCTAGTGATCCCAATATAATAGTTGACAAAATCAACTATTAATTTTATGCTTAGATAGTTGCATAATACAACTATTAAGGAGTGGACGTTTTGGCTATCAAAGATATTAGACATTTTAATCGTTACTACACTAGAGTCCTAGGGATATTCGATAATAATGTATTTAAACTCAAATATTCATTAATTGAAATAAGAACTTTAGGTGAAATTGGCAGACACGATAAAGTTACTGCTCAATCCCTTTGTAAAATACTTAATATTGATAAAAGTTACTTAAGTAGAATTATTAATAAGCTTATAAAAGAAAACTTAGTTTATAGAGAACGTAGTGAACAAGATAATAGATATTTTTACCTTTCATTAACATATGAAGGTATGAAATTAAATGAGTATGTTGAGAAAGCGTCAGATGATAAGATTCAAGAACTTATAAAGGACTTAGATGATGCCGAAATTAAAGAACTTCAAGATTCAATGAATAAGATTGAAAATATTTTAAATAAACACATTAAATTGGAGGAATAATTAAATGATTTCTTTTGAAAATGATTATTTAGCTGGTGCGCATGAGAAGGTTTTACAAAGATTAATCGATACTAATTATGTACAAGAATCTGGTTATGGAAATGATCAATTTACGGCAGAAGCTAAAGATAAAATTAAAGAAGTTATAAAATCTCCAAATGCTTATATATATTTCTTGGTAGGTGGCACTCAAACCAATCAAGTCGTTATCAATTCAGTACTTAAACCATATGAAGGTGTCATTGCTGCTGATACTGGGCACATTATTACTCACGAAGCTGGCGCAATTGAGCATAGCGGACATAAAATTTTAACACTTCCTTCAACTCTTGGCAAAATTTCGTCTCAACAAGTAAATGACTATATTGAGACTTTTTATGAAGATGCCAATCATGAACATATGGTATACCCAGGAATGGTTTATATCTCATACTCTACCGAATATGGCACATTATATAGTAAACAAGAACTCACTGAGTTATCCAACGTTTGTAAATCTTACGACATACCATTATATATAGACGGTGCTCGCTTAGGATATGGATTAGCAAGTGATGAAGCAGATTTAACGATAGAAGATATTGCGGACATTGCAGATATCTTTTATATTGGTGGGACTAAAATAGGTGCACTATGTGGTGAAGCTATTATATTCACAAATCAATACGAACCTAAACACTTTACGACATTGATCAAACAACATGGCGCATTGTTAGCAAAAAGTAGATTAATAGGCGTACAATTTACTGAACTGTTTACTAATAATTTATATATGGAAATTAGTAAACATGCGATAGATATGGCATTAAAATTAAAACAAGCCTTTATTAATAAAGGGTACCAGTTATACCTAGACTCACCTACTAATCAGCAATTTTTTGTAATGCACAATGACAAGATCAAAGAACTGAGTCAACATGTTAAATTCTCACAATGGGAAAAATATGACCATAACCATAAAATAGTCCGCTTCGCTACAAGTTGGTCTACAACTGAAAATGATATAGCTACATTAATTGAATATATTTAAATAATGATAATCCCCAAAAATAAATTCACTATATATTTGCTAATGATTATAATCATTCGTTAAACTAGAAATAGAAAAATATAGGAGTGTAATTATGAAACTTAGAGCACTAGAAGTTAGTGATTTGCCATTTGTCCATAAATTGAACAATGAATATTCAATTATGTCTTATTGGTTTGAAGAGCCTTACGAATCTTTAACGGAACTTCAATATTTATTTGATAAGCATTTATTAGACGAATCAGAAAGACGGTTTATTGTAGAAGATGGGAATCAAGTTGTGGGAATAGTAGAGTTAGTTGAAATTAATTATATTCATCGTAATTGTGAAATTCAAATAATTATTAAACCAGAATTTAATGGTAAAGGATATGCTAAATTTGCTTTCGAAAAAGCAACAAGCTATGCATTTGATATATTAAACATGCATAAGATCTATTTATATGTTGATACAGATAATGAAAAAGCAGTTCATATATACGAATCTCAAGGTTTCAATATAGAAGGATTACTTAAAGAACAATTTTATACAAAAGGTAAATACAAAGATGCATATATCATGGCATTGTTAAAGCATGAGTATATTTCATAAAATAATACAATATTACTTTATATCCACTCCTCATCAATGAGGCAGTGGATTTTTTTGAGCAAATTTGGGGCAATAATGGGACGAAATAAAAACAAAATTTGAACCATCAATCAAAAAATTATTACTAATAAATTTTATATTAAACAATAATAATTATAAATAATATTGACATAAGTATAAATAAAAGATAATATATGTACTAATCCTTAGTAAACAGATAGGATTAATAACTTTATTAATCAACTGTAGGTATTACATGAACAAAATTATTATATTTGCTTTAGCTGGATTTTTAGCAGAATTAGTAGATGGTTCCCTTGGAATGGGATATGGCGCTTCATCTGCATCAGTGTTACTTACATTTGGAGTTGCCCCTGCTATAGCATCAGCAACAGTCCATTTTGCCGAAATTTTAACAACTGCCGCAGCTGGAACATCACATTTAAAGTTTAAAAATGTCCACAAGCCATCAGTCTTGAAACTTGCTATCCCTGGTTCAATTGCTGCATTTATAGGTGCATTCTTTTTAAGTAATATTAATGGTGATTTCATCAAACCATTTATCTCAATTTTCTTATTATCTTTAGGTATTTATATCATTTACCAATTTCTATTTAAAAATAAACCAGATGAACCAAAAATTACTGGTGTAAAAAAGATATCTAATTTTGTTTTAGTACCACAAGCTACAGTAGCAGGATTACTTGATTCTATAGGAGGCGGTGGCTGGGGCCCTGTAAATACGCCTATGTTATTATCAAGTAAAAAATTAGAACCAAGGTACGTTGTTGGTACAGTTTCAGCAAGTGAATTTTTTGTAACTGTTGCCTCTTCGATAGGTTTTTTAATATTTTTAGATTGGTCATCAATCAATTGGATTTTAGTATTATCCTTAAGCTTAGGTGGCGTAGTAGCTGCTCCTATATCAGCTTGGTTAGTAAAATCTTTACCAGTTAGTGTCCTTGCAATAGGAGTTGGAGGTCTTATAATATTTACAAATGTAAGTTCGTTAGCAAGCTTATATATTAATAATTCACATATTATTTGGTCTATTAAAATAGTGATCATTCTATCTTGGTTATCATTAGTATTGGTAACATTTTATAAAAGTAAATTAAAAAAATTAAACACTAGTACATAAAAATAAGACAAATACCCCCCCCTCAACCAATGCGGATTAGAGGGGGGGTTAACTGTTGCAAATTTGGGGCAATACTGGGGCAACAAAAATAAAAAGCCCATAACCACAAGGGTTATAGGCTATATAATGGAGACGGCGGGAGTTGAACCCGCGTCCAGAGATCCTGATACAAATGTTTCTACGTGTGTAGTCTAGTCGTTAAGGTTTCGCGTTGTCTCAGGGGACTGACACCCAAAGACAATGCTAGCTTGATTAATCTCTTCTCGTCAGACTTCAAACGGCAGTGACGAGCGTATCCTACTTAAGTTGAATCACGTTAACGGCACATAGGCGATGCGGTTAGGTGATGCAGAGTGCTATTACGCAGCTACTGCTAAATTATCTTGTTTGCCAGTTATTATAACTGTTGTGTTGATGACGAAGACAACCCTCCGACACGCTTCATAAGCTCGGGGACCCCTGTCGAATCCGTAACGTCCCCTCAATAAGAAATATACTTCCTTTTAACAGAAGTATATTTAATCTTAACAATTTTTGATTGATTTTTCAATACAAATTGCTTAATATCGTTGTTTCATTGCTCTTTCAACGTCACGTTTTGCTTCTTTTGCTTTTAATGCATGTCGCTTATCATAGTCACGTTTACCTTTAGCTACACCTAAAAGAACTTTACAGTAACCGTTTTTAATGTAGAGTTTAAGTGGGATTAATGCATATCCTTTTTCTCTTGTAATACCAAAGAGTTTATCGATTTCTTTTCTTTTTAAAAGTAATTTTCGGTTTCTCAATGGATCATGATTAAATCGGTTACCTTCTTCATATGGCGCGATATGCATGTTATATACATACATTTCTCCATTAAATACACGCGCATATGAATCTTTTAAGTTTGCACTGCCTCGGCGAATGGATTTGATTTCAGTACCTTGAAGTACAATACCCGCTTCAACCGTATCTTCTATTGTGTAATCATGGCTTGCTTTACGATTTTGTGCTAATGGTTTACTTTGAACTTTTGGCACATCCATCACCTACTTTCTATTTTTTCTTTCGTCTTGCTTTGTTTTTCACAGCTTTTGCTTTGTAATAAGGCTTTTTATTTTTCTTACCTTGTTTACCTTGATTGCCGCCTTGTTTACCTTTAGCTCTACCTTTTTTATGCTTATTAGGTTTATCTTGTTCTTTAGCTGTACCACGTTTTTTAGCTTTGATTGTTTTTTCTCTTGCTAAGCGTTCTCTATTCTTTTCAGCTATTGGCATACCAACAATTTGAAAATCAATCATACGCTCATCAACGTTAACATTAATTACTTTAACTTCGACTTTGTCACCAATTCTAAATACTTTAGCTTGGCGCTCACCTATAATGGCCATATTACGCTCATCAAAGTTGTAATAGTCATCTGTTAAGTTAGAGATATGCACCATACCTTCAATTGTGTTCTCTAGCTCTACAAACATACCAAAGTTCGCTACTGAACTGATAATACCTGTAAACACTTCTCCAACGTGTTGAATCATATACTCTGACTTCTTCAAGTCATCTGTATCACGTTCAGCATCAATTGCTCTTCGCTCACGTTTAGATGTATGGTCAGCGATGTCTGGCAACATTTCTTCCCAATGTCTAATTTGTTTGCTGTTCATAGATTTTTCAATTAAATATTTACGAATTAATCTATGCACAATCAAGTCAGGATATCTTCTGATTGGAGATGTGAAATGTGTATAGTAATCTGCTGACAAGCCAAAGTGACCTAAATTATCTTCACTATATCTAGCTTGTTGCATACTTCTTAACATTAAAGTAGAAATAACCATTTCTTCTTTCTGTCCAGCAACTTCTTCTACAATTTTCTGTAATGTTGCAGGGTGTATGTCTTCACTTGAACCTTTAACAGCAAGTCCAAAGTTTGAAATAAATTCAAAGAATTGGTTTAATCTTTCTGCTTTTGGATTCTCATGGACACGATAGATAAATGGCACTTCGAGTTTACTAAAGTGTTCAGCAATCGTTTCGTTAGCAGATAACATAAAGCTTTCGATTAAACGCTCTGCATCATTTCTTTCTCTCACTTTAATGTCTGTAGGTATACCATCTTCATCTACCAATACTTGCGCTTCTTTAATATCAAAATCAATTTCCCCACGTCTTTTACGTTTAGCGATTAATTGTTTTGATAGTTGTTGTGCTAAATCAAGCATTGGTGTGATTTCTGAATACTTTTCACGAATGTCTTGATCGTCATTTTCAATAATGGCATTTACATCTGAATATGTCATTCTATAATCTGAGTGAATAACACTTTCAAAGATATCATGTCTGATGACTTCACCTTGTTGATCTATTTCCATTCTACAACTCAATGTTAATCTATCTTCATGAGGGTTTAATGAACAAATACCATTACTTAATCTATGCGGAATCATAGGTATTACTCTATCGACAAGATATACACTTGTTGCTCTGTCATATGCTTCTTTGTCTAACTCACTATTTTCTGTTACATAGTAGCTGACATCAGCAATACTAACTGTAAGTTCTGTTAAACCATTGTCTAAAGCTTTTACAGAGACAGCATCATCTAAATCTTTCGCATCTGCACCATCTATCGTGATAGTAAGTTCGTCTCTTAAATCTCTTCTACCTTTAATTTCGTCTGGGCTGATTTGATCTGGTACATTTTCAGCTTCTTGAATAACATTGTCAGGAAATTCAATATTAATACCATGTTGATATATGATAGATAAAATATCGACACCTGGATCATTCTTATGACCTAGAATCGCCTTAACATGACCTTCTGGGTTATGCGTACCATCGGCATATTCTGTAATTTCTACTAATACTTTATGACCTTCAATTGCACCAAGATTTTTACCTTTAGGGATAAAGATATCTTGTGTAATACGTTTATCATCAGGTAACACGAAACCGAAATGTTTCGCTTCTGTATAAGTACCAACGACTTGCGTAATATTACGTGTCGTAATTGCTTTAACTCTACCTTCAATCTTACCTTTATGATCTCCACGAGATGGCACAACTTCTACTAATACTTCATCGCCATCCATCGCTTTATTAATTTGATTAGGTGGGATAAAGATGTCTTCTATTGTGTCATCTTCCGGTCTTAAAAAGGCAAATCCTTTTTTGTGTTGACTTAAAGTACCTTTTACAAGGTCTGATTTCTTACTTTTCTTCTTATATCTATCCGTTTTTGTTCTTTCTAGTTGACCCGTTTGTTCTAAATCAACTAGAACTTTAATTAATTCTTTAAATGAATCAGCATTACTAAGTCCTATTGCATCTTGAAATTCACTTACGGTCATAGGACTGTATTCTTTATCATTGATGATTTCTTCAACTTCTTCTCTTAGATTCATAGTGGGCCTCCTTTCTCGTTTATATTATGTGTGTCTTACTCGGACCAATCTAATGATTCTAAGAATTGATACACGTCTTCAAATACTTGTTCTTTTTCTTGTCCGATTGTTATAACATGACCAGATTCTTCATACCATTTAATATTTTTGTCATCAGAAGATGATTCATTATAAATAATATTAGCTGAATCAGGGTTAATCATTTCATCTAGTTTACCTTGTACAACAAACAATGGATCAAATACTTCATCTACTTGATCTCTCACACCTTGAATTGTTTCTTGTAAATCTTTCAAAGTATTCGTAGGATGAAAATGTTTCATTTCTTCTTCAATTTGTTCAGGTGTTTTGCCTTCATATTTTTTAAATTCTCTAGCATAATCTAACACACCTTCAAACATCGTGCCTTCAGTTTTTATATACATAGGTGAGCACATTGTTACAATACCTTTTACATCTCTGTTTAAACTTAATTTTAAACTAAATACGCCACCTAGTGATAATCCAGCTACTGCTATTTCAGTATATCCTTTTTCTTCTAAAAAATCATATGCATCTAAACAGTCTTTAAACCATACATATGGACTTGATTCCAAAATTTCTTCAGGTGGTCTACCATGACCTTCATAATGCGGAGCATATGATGTATACCCTTTTTTCTGTAAGTAACGTCCTAATTGTCTAACATCTGATGAATTACCTGTAAATCCATGTAAAAGTAATACTGCTCTTTTTCCTTCTTCAAAAAAGAAAGGTTTAGGTAATTGAATTCTCATGAATGACCATCCTTTAACATAATCTAGTTCTATTGTATCGTTTTTTTACTTGTATATAAATAAAAAAGTCCGACAATACAGTCGGACCACTACATTTTGAAGTAAGTAATTGCTAACATTAATAAGAAAAATAAAATTGCTAAAATAATTGTAACTCTGTGTAAAATTAAATCTATTCCACGTTGTTTTTGTTTTCCAAATAATTGTTCTGCTCCGCCACTAATTGCACCAGATAAACCAGTACTCTTACCTTCTTGAAGTAATACGACGGTAATCAATGCAATACAAACGATGATTAATAAGACGATTAAAAATGTATGCATGGACTCGGTCCTCCTGTCTATTATAACAGTAGCATTATAGCATATTTACAATATGCACTCAAGTTTTCATTAATGATACTCAACCGATATACCTAACGATGCTAACATTTCAAAATATGTTGGGCAAGTCTTTGATACACATGAAGGATCTAATAATTTAATCCCATCAACTTTAGTACCCATTAAACTTAATGACATTGCAACACGGTGATCATCATAAGTATCTAGAGTTGCTGCTTTTACATCACCCGGTGTTATAGTCCAACCATCTTGATGTTCAGTAACTTCAATACCTAATTTTGTTAAACTTTCTGTTAATGCAGATACACGATTACATTCATGATGACGTATATGTTCTACACCTGTAATTGTAATTGGACCATCAGCAAATACAGCTAAACTGCCAATTGTTAAAGCTTGGTCTGAGCAAGCATTCATATCAATTGTTAAGTTCCCTTTTAATTGTTCAGGACCAGAAATCACAACATAATCAGGACCTTTTTCAACAGTTGCACCCATTCTTTCAAGAATATCGACAACTTCTAAATCAGGTTGATGACTTTCCATATTTAAATGATTAATTTTAATCGTAGACTTATTAAGTGCTGCTAATGCCATAAAATAGCATGCTGTAGATAAGTCAGCTTCTAGTGGTAAAGTAGCTGCTTCATACTCACCTTGTTCTACTTTCATATTTGTATAATCATCTGATACATCTACATGTAAGCCAAATTGTTTCATCATTTCAATAGTAATATCCACATAAGCGCTTTGAACTATCTTAGTCGTAAGTTCTATTTCAGTTGGTTTGTTAAATAAAGGTGCCGCCATTAATAAACCACTGATAAATTGACTTGATTGATTACCAGCAATTGAAACTTTTCCGCCCGTTTCCGGTGCACCTTTTATAGTTACTGGTAACTGACCTTCTTTTTCAAGATACGTTAATTGAACACCTAATTGTTTTAACGCATCATGTAAAGTCTTGTGAGGTCTACCAGCAAGTTGTTCAGTTGAAGTAATAGTGATTTCACTTTTCTCTTGAGTTCCTAAAATACCTGGTAAGAATCGAGCAGTCGTACCAGCAGAACCAATAAATACTTGTTGTTTCTCAGGTAACTCTGAACGATTAATACCTGTAATATGAAGTTCATCACCTACTGCTTCAACAGTAGCACCTAATTTTTTAATTGTTTCCATACACCAGTATGTGTCATCACTCTTTAAGTATCCAGATAATTTAGAAGTACCCTTACTAAAACCAGCCAAAATAAAAGCACGATTCGTTACACTCTTACTACCCGGAATCATAACTTCTTTATTAAATGCTTCTTTAATAGGATGAAGAGATAATTGATCCACACCATCTAAACTAGACCAAGGTGATTTTGCACTTTTTAAATTAATCGTCATTATGATCCTCCTATAAAATTCATTGCCTCTATTATAGAACATTTTCAAATAGAATGAAATGATAAAATAGTATTGATTTAAAGCGTTAAAGAATTTGTTTGGTAATGTGGTTGTGGAAGATGGGAGGTATATAGTGTGTAAGGTTTAATTGTGAAGTGTGGGATTTCTTGGATTTATTTGATGTGAGGATACAATTTGGGTGATCTCTTGGCTTAAGTTAGAAGTTAAGCTACGACTTGGGCTATCTCTTGGCTTTATTCAGAAGTTAAGCTACGACTTGGGTGATCTCTTGGCTTTATTCAGAAGTTAAGCTATGAGTTATGCAATCTCTTGGCTTTATTCAGAAGTTAAGCTACGACTTGGGTAATCTCTTGGTTTTATTCAGAAGTTAAGCTACGACTTGGGCTATCTCTTGGCTTTATTCAGAAGTTAAGCTACGACTTGGGCTATCTCTTGGCTTTATTCAGTAGTTAAGCTACGACTTGGGCTATCTCTTGGCTTTATTAGGTAGTTAAGCTACGACTTGGGCCATCTCTTGGCTTTATTCAGGAGTTAAGCTACGACTTGGGCCATCTCTTGGCTTTATTCAGTAGTTAAGCTATGACTTGGACCATCTCTTGGCTTTATTAGGTAGTTAAGCTACGACTTGGGCCATCTCTTGGCTTTATTTAGGAGTTAAGCTATGAGTTATACAATTTTTTAAGTAATCAAAAATGTTCATTCCTAAATAATCATATAATTTTTGAAAAGATGTGAGTTTACTGCCTCTTTAACTCACATCTTCTTCAATCTCGTGAGTTTACTACATCTTTAACTCACATGTTCAGCAATCTTGTGTGTTTACTGCCTCTTTAACTCACATGTTCAGCAATCTTGTGTGTTTACTGCCTCTTTAACTCACATCTTCTCCAATCTTGTGAGTTTACTGCCTCTTTAACTCACATCTTCTCCAATCTCGTGAGTTTACTACTTCTTTAACTCACATCTCCCAATACACCATACTCCCCAACCGCTCCGACCACTCCAGGCTTCAACTAGCCATTTTCTATATCAAATACCAATCTACCTTATCTACCAAAATTTCTCCACCAAACACCTCCCTACCTTACCTACCAAAATTTCTATAGCAACTATAAAAAGCCCAAAAGATGTGACGACATCTTTTGGGCTTTATGTGAACCATTTTTATTTATATGCTCAATTATTTTGATAAGTTATAGAAAGCTTTGATTCCTTCGAATTTACCTGTTTCGAATAATTCATCTTCGATACGTAATAATTGGTTGTATTTAGCAATACGGTCAGTTCTTGATAATGAACCTGTTTTGATTTGGCCAGCGTTAGTTGCTACTGCGATATCAGAGATTGTAGTATCTTCTGTTTCACCTGAACGGTGTGATACAACTGCAGTGTAACCAGCTTTTTGAGCCATTTCGATTGCTTCGAATGTTTCTGTTAAAGTACCGATTTGGTTAACTTTGATTAAGATTGAGTTACCGATACCTTTTTCGATACCTTCAGATAATTTTTCAGTGTTTGTTACGAATAAATCGTCACCTACTAATTGTACGCGGTCGCCGATACGGTCAGTAAGAAGTTTCCAGCCGTCCCAGTCATTTTCATCCATACCGTCTTCGATAGTGATGATTGGGTATTTGTTTACTAATTCTTCAAGGAAGTCTACTTGTTCTTCAGAAGAACGTTTAGCACCATTTTCACCTTCGAATTTAGCATAGTCATATACGCCGTTTTCGTAGAATTCTGATGCTGCACAGTCGAATCCTAAGAATACATCTTTACCTGGTTCTAAACCAACTGCTTTGATTGCTTCTAAAATTGTTTCAACACCGTCTTCAGTACCTTCAAATTTAGGAGCGAAACCACCTTCGTCACCTACTGCAGTTACTAAACCACGAGATTTTAAGATTTTAGCTAAGTTATGGAAGATTTCTGCTCCCCAACGTAAAGCTTCTTTGAATGATTCAGCACCTACTGGTAAGATCATGAACTCTTGGAATGCGATTGGTGCGTCTGAGTGAGAACCACCGTTAACAATGTTCATCATTGGTACTGGTAATTGAACACCATTGAATCCACCAAGATATTTGTATAATGGTTGACCTAAGAAGTCAGCTGCAGCACGAGCTACTGCGATAGAAACACCTAAGATAGCATTAGCACCTAATTTAGCTTTGTTTGGTGTACCGTCTAAAGCGATCATTAATTTGTCGATAGAAACTTGTTCTAATACTGAGAATTCACCTTCAATGATTTCAGGTGCAATGATTTCGTTAACGTTTTCTACAGCTTTAAGAACACCTTTACCTAAGTAACGGTCTTTGTCTCCGTCACGTAATTCTACTGCTTCATATTCACCTGTTGAAGCACCTGATGGTACTAAAGCTCTACCAAAAGCACCGCTTTCAGTTAATACTTCTACTTCTACTGTTGGATTACCACGAGAGTCTAATACTTCGCGTGCATAAATATCTGTAATAATTGGCATAATTAAAACTCCTTTATAAATTTATAATTTATTATTTAATTAATGATTCACCAGTCATATCTTCTGGTTTTTCTACTCCAAGTAAGTCTATAAGTGTTGGTGCTAAGTCTGCTAAGCGACCTCCACTTCTTACTTCTACCCCTTCTTTTGTCACAATAACAGGAACAGGGTTTGTTGTATGAGTTGTCATAGGTGATTCGTCATCTGTTAACACTTCATCAGAGTTACCATGGTCTGCTGTAATGATAGCTGTACCATTCATTGATAAAATTTTATCAACAACTTCACCTAAACATTCATCTACTGCTTCAATTGCTTTAATTGTTGGTTCAAGCATACCACTATGACCAACCATATCAGGGTTCGCAAAGTTTAAGATAATTAAATCTAAATCACCTTTATCTAACTCACTGATTAAAGCATCTTTTACTTCATATGCACTCATTTCAGGTTTCAAGTCGTATGTTGCAACTTTTGGTGAATCGATTAATACTCTTCTTTCACCTTTAAACTCTGCATGATTACCACCACTCATGAAATAAGTAACATGAGGGAATTTTTCTGTTTCAGCAATTCTTAATTGATTTAAATTATTTTTCTCAGCTACTTCACCGATTGTATTTTTGATATCAACTGGTTTAAAAGCAACTTCGGCAATAACATCATCACTATAGTTTGTGAAAGTAACAAAGAATAAATCATCTAGTTTACGTTTAATTTCAAAACCTTCAAATTTTTCATTTGTATATACTTGGCTAAGTTGTGCCGCTCTATCTGGACGGAAGTTAAAGAATACCATAGCGTCATGGCTATTTACACCAGTGTTTTCTACACCTTTTTCTTCGTCTTTAACGATAAATGGCACAACAAATTCATCTGTTAGACCTTCTTGATAATTAGCTTCTACACCTTCAACTGCAGTTGCATATACAGGTCCAACGCCATTAGACATTGCATCGTAAGCTTTCTCTTCACGATCCCAACGTTTATCTCTATCCATAGCGTAATAACGACCAGAAATAGAAGCGAATTGACCAATACCTAGCTCTTTAAATTTATTTTCAGTTTCTTCAATATATTTAAGTGCTGATTTTTGATCAACGTCACGTCCGTCTAAGAATCCGTGAACATAAACTTTTTTAACACCTTGTTTTTTGGCTAATTCTAATAGTGCAAATAGATGTTTGTAGTGACTGTGAACACCACCATCTGATAAAAGTCCCATTAAATGTAGCGTTGAATCATTTTTTACAACGTGATCCATTGCTTGTTTAAGTGCGTCAATTTCAAAGAAATCGCCATCTTCAATTGATTTATTGATTCTAGTTAAACTTTGATAAACAATTCTTCCTGCACCAATGTTTAAGTGACCTACTTCAGAGTTACCCATTTGACCTTCTGGTAGACCTACATCTAAACCACATGCTGATAATTCGTTATGTGGATATTTGTTGTAATATCTATCAAAATTTGGTTTGTTGGCTTGTTTTACCGCATTACCATGCTCTTCTTCACGATTAGCAAAACCATCAAGAATGATAAGTGCTGTTGGTTGTTTAGCCATTATTTAGCACCTTCTAATAATGCTACGAATGAATCAACTTTTAATGAAGCGCCGCCAACTAATGCGCCATCGATATCTGATTGAGCCATATATTCTTTAATGTTTTCTGGTTTAACACTACCACCGTATTGTACACGTAAAGCATCAGCAGCTTCTTGAGAGAAAGCACCTGCAACAACGTTACGTACGTGTGCACACATTTGGTTAGCATCTTCAGAAGTTGAAGATTTACCAGTACCAATTGCCCAGATAGGTTCATAAGCGATTACTGTCGCTTTAACTTGATCTTCTGTGAAACCTTTAAGTGCTGCTTCAACTTGACCACCTACTACTGATTCAGCTTTACCTGCTTCTCTTTCTTCTAATGTTTCACCAACACAAATAATTGGTGTCATATTATGAGAAAATACAGCTAATGCTTTTTTATTAACATCTTCGTCAGTTTCGTGGAAGTATTCACGACGTTCAGAATGTCCTAAAACGACATACTTAACACCTAAATCTTCAAGTGCTGCTGGAGATGTTTCACCAGTGAAAGCACCATTATCTTCAAAGTATGCATTTTGCGCACCAATTTGTAAGCCTTGTGCTATGCCTTCTTTAGTTAAGTTAACAAGTGCATCTAATTGTAAAGTTGGTGCACAAATTACTGAATCTACCTCATTAGCATCTGGTAATGCTGGAAGTTCATTAACAAAGTCTTTTGCTTCTTGAACTGTTTTATTCATTTTCCAGTTACCTGCGATAATTGGTTTTCTCATGATATATAAACTCCTTTTATGATTATTTTTCAGAAATTGCTTCGATACCTGGTAATGCTTTACCTTCTAGATATTCTAGAGAAGCTCCGCCACCTGTAGAAATGTGTGTGAAATCATCAGCAAATCCTAAGTCCATCGCTGCTGCAGCTGAATCTCCACCACCGATAATTGTTGTAGCATCTTTTAAATTAGCGATTGCTTTACATACGCCAATTGTACCTTGTGCAAAGTTACTAAATTCGAATACGCCCATTGGACCATTCCAAACAACTGTATTTGAACCTTGTAGAGCTTCACTAAATACTTCAACTGATTTAGGACCGATATCCATTGCTTCTTGATCAGTAGGAATTTCATCAGCAGAAACAACTGTAATTTCAGCGTCATTTGAAAATTCTTTAGCTACTTTACAATCAACCGGTAAAATAATTTTATCGCCAGCACGTTCAAGTAAATCTTTAGCAAAATCTACTTTGTCTTCTTCTAGAAGAGATAAGCCGATTTCTTTACCTTGTGCTTTGAAGAATGTATAAGCCATTCCTCCACCGATGATAACTTTATCAGCAATTGTTAATAAGTTTTCGATAACACCAATTTTATCAGACACTTTCGCGCCACCTAAAATTGCTACTAAAGGACGTTCAGGTTCACGTACAACGCCGCCGATAAATTTAATTTCTTTATCCATTAAGAAACCTGATGCTGTTTCAATATTAGACGCAATACCTACGTTAGACGCATGTTCACGGTGAGCTGTACCGAATGCATCGTTGATAAATACATCACCTAATGAAGCCCAGTATTTACCTAATTCAGGATCATTTTTAGATTCTTTTTTACCATCAACATCTTCGAAACGTGTATTTTCAAATACTAATACATCGCCTTCAGATAATCCGTCGATTGCGCTTTCTAACGCTTCACCACGAGTTTCTGGTACGAATGTTACTTCTTTATTTAATAATTCACTTAAGCGTTCTGCTACTGGTTTAAGTGACAATCCTTGTTTATCTTCTTCAGTTTTCACTTTACCTAAATGTGAGAATAAAATAACTTTACCGCCTTGTTCGATAATGTATTTTATTGTAGGAAGCGCTTGAACGATTCTGTTATCGTTTGTAATTGCACCATCTTTCATTGGTACATTAAAATCTGCTCTTACAAGTACTTTTTTACCTTTTAATTCTACGTCTTTAACATTCTTCTTTGCCATGACTTGTCTTCCTCCTCTAGATAATAGAAAATACTTTACGATTAAAAATAAGCGGAGAAGCGTTGTGCTCCCCGCTTACTCATAAGCATAACCTATTTAGTTCAATTATTTAAATTATTTGTTAGCTTGAGCTGCTAAATATTCTAAAGTACGAACTAATTGTGAAGTGTAAGACATTTCATTGTCATACCAAGATACAGTTTTAACTAATTGACGATCTCCAACTGTCATAACACGAGTTTGAGTTGCATCGAATAATGAACCGTAAGTGATACCAATGATATCAGAAGATACGATTTCGTCTTCAGTGTAACCGAATGAATCATTTGTAGCATTTTTCATTGCTGCATTGATTTCTTCAACTGAAACTTCTTTGTCTAATACAGCTGTTAATTCTGTTACTGAACCAGTTGCTACTGGAACACGTTGAGCTGATCCATCTAATTTACCTTTTAATTCTGGGATTACTAAACCGATTGCTTTAGCAGCACCAGTTGAGTTAGGTACGATGTTTTGAGCAGCTGCACGAGCACGACGGAAGTCACCTTTAGCATGTGGAGCATCTAAAGTATTTTGGTCACCAGTGTAAGCGTGAATTGTCATCATTAAACCTTCAACGATACCGAATTCATCATTTAATACTTTAGCCATTGGAGCTAAACAGTTAGTTGTACAAGATGCACCTGAAACGATTTCTTCAGAACCGTCTAATTCGTCATGGTTAACGTTATAAACGATAGTTTTTAAGTCACCTGATGCTGGAGCTGAAATTAATACTTTTTTAGCACCTGCTTCGATGTGAGCTGAAGCTTTGTCTTTGTCAGCGAAGAAACCAGTACATTCTAGTACTACATCGATATCTAAATCGCCCCATGGTAATTCTTTAGGGTTAGGATTTTCAAAAGTTTTGATTTCTCTACCGTTTACGCGGAATCCGCCTTCGATAACTTCTACTTCGTCTTTGAAACGACCTTGTGTTGAATCATATTTTAATAAATGAGCTAACATTGCGTCATCTGTTAAATCGTTGATTGCTACTACTTCGATATTTTCAACTTCTTGTAATCTTCTAAATGCTAAACGACCTATTCTACCAAAACCATTAATTGCTACTTTAGTTGCCATTATGATGGCCTCCTTTTTATTTTTTATTCAAAAAGGTTAAATAACCTTTTATTCCAAATTGATTATTGCTTTTGCAGCACCTTCGTCGGTGATAAGAATTGTATTCTTTGGCGCAATCTCAAGATAAGCTTTTATCGCTTCTGCTTTAGATGTCCCACCTGCTACTGCAAAAATGTTTGTCTTTGTTGTTAAGTCTTCTAGTTGCAAACCGATTGTCTTAACACGATGCACGACCTCACCTTTGTCATTGAAATAATAACCAAAAGCTTCTCCGACAGCATGATGATGTTTCAATTGGCTTAATACTTCTTCAGAAGTCTTCCTTCTTTCCGCCATCTTCAGCGCATCACCAATACCGTGAATAATAAAATCTGAACGACGTATTGCATCTAGCACCTCAATAACTGCAGGTTCTTTCAGCAAAGTTTCGTATGAACTTTCACTCACTTGGTCTGGAACATACAAGACTTTATATGACCCACCTGTACGATTTGCCATACTTGCGCAAATTGTATTCGCTTGAAACACAACGTTTTCACCCAAACCACCACGCGCTGGCGTGAACAAAATGTCTTTATCTAATGGATGTAATGACTCACTTACTCTTGCCATTGTTGAACCACCAGTTACTGATACTGAAGCATGATCGTATAATGACTGTTCTAGTAATTCAGCAGTAACATTACCCATTTCTGCTTTAACCATCTCATCTAAATCCGAATTACCTCTCACTATATGAGTTTTCACACCATATCGATTAAAAATTTCTTCTTCAATATGATTAAAACTAGAATAAAGTGTTAAATAATGTGATAAAGAATCAAGCGTTTGCTCGCCTGTTTCAGTCAATTTCATACCAGTTGACCGAACGCTGATTAAATCTTGTTGTTTTAAAATTTCTATCTCAGTTCTCAATACCCGTTCAGTGACATTCATAACATCACTCAACGTTCTTCGACCTATAGGCTGCTTCTTCTCGATTGTCGATAAAATATTAAAGCGTCGATACATCTTGTCAATCAAATCAGGAACTAGTCTATGTTGTACTTTTAGTAAATCTTCCATAAACAAGTCGCCTCCTCAAAGATTAACAGATGGGCAATATCTAACCTGGGTTAGACGTTTTTCGTCCCATGCGGGTCAAAAAAATAATATCTGTTTACAGTTTTATAATACACCCCTTATATATAGAATGCAAGTTAAAAGCGTTTCCTATTATTTCAATTGATTATATGCCTCTGTCAATGTGATGAAATCAATATTTCCTTCTTGTAGAACTTGTCCATCATATTCAACAACTGGAATTCTTAACATATATTTTTCAATTAATGTATCATCTTCTTCGATATTAATAGTATCTATTTTTATTTCATGATCGTACGATTCTTTAAAAAATTCAATTTGAATCTTAGCATCTTCACATAAACCACAATTTGTTCCAACATAAAATTTAATTGTCATCCAAATCATCCTTTACAAAGTAAGCCTCCCCGAGACGAATCGAACGCCCATTTCAAGAACCGGAATCTTGCGTGTTATCCGTTACACTACGGAGAGATAAGTCTTAATAAATACTTTATATCTACTTAATATATTGTCGATATAATAGAATTATCAACTATTAAGGAGTGAAGCAAAATGAATACAACTCAAAGGGAGTATTTCATCAGAAAAAGATGTGACTATTTTAATATAGAAGTCACACAAATTCACTGCACACAGCTCGTTGATTACGGAAACTATTATATCATTTATGCTAACATTGACAACTCATATCACAAATTCCCAGTGTATAAATCAGCTATTTAAGTTATAATATTCATCAGTAGGTCATATTTTTTGACCATGTTTGACTTTGTAGTGTATGATATGGTCATTAAGATATTCAAAGGAGGATTAACTGATGAATTTAATACCAACAGTTATTGAAACAACAAACCGCGGAGAACGCGCTTATGATATTTATTCACGTTTATTGAAAGACCGCATTATTATGTTAGGGTCAGCTATCGATGACAATGTAGCTAACTCAATCGTTTCACAATTACTATTCTTACAAGCTCAAGATTCTGAGAAAGATATTTACTTATATATCAACTCTCCGGGCGGTAGTGTAACAGCAGGATTTGCGATTTACGATACAATCCAACACATCAAACCTGATGTTCAAACTATTTGTATCGGTATGGCAGCATCTATGGGTTCATTCCTACTAGCAGCTGGTGCTAAAGGTAAACGTTATGCATTACCAAATAGTGAAGTTATGATTCACCAACCACTTGGCGGTGCACAAGGACAAGCTACTGAAATTGAAATTGCAGCTCGTCATATTTTACGTACACGTGAGAAATTAAATAAAATTTTATCTGAAAGAACTGGACAACCAATTGAAAAAATTGAAAAAGACACTGATCGTGATAACTTCTTAACAGCTGAAGAAGCTAAAGAATATGGTTTAATCGATGATGTTATGCATCCAGAAGATATTAAATAAATATATTAATAAAGAAGCACCTGAGACATGAATTGTCCCAGGTGCTTTTTTTTATTGTTGAATTGTCTCGCCGTTTCTAATTTTTTCTGCCATTTCATTTAATTTACGTAATCTATGATTAATACCTGATTTAGATATTTTACCTGTACTTACCATTTCGCCTAATTCTTTAATTGAAACATCTTGATTATCTATTCTAAGTCTTGCAACTTCTCTTAAACGATCTGGCAAGTTATCAATACCAATTTCTTTATCGATGAGCTGAATGCTCTCAACTTGTTTCATGGCGGCACTCACTGTTTTGTTCAAGTTGGCCGTCTCACAATTGACTAGTCGGTTAACTGAATTTCTCATATCCCGAATAATTCTTACATCTTCAAACTTCAAGAGTGCTTGATAGCCACCTATCAAACTTAAGAAATCGGAAATCTTTTCAGCTTCTTTCAAATAACTGATAAATCCTTTTTTGCGCTCTAATAATTTAGCATTTAAATCATATTGATTCATGAGTGCGGTTAAATCTGCTGAATGTTCTTCGTATAATGAAAAGATTTCAAGATGATAAGAAGAAGTCTCTGGGTTATTAACAGAACCCCCTGCTAGAAATGCACCTCTTAAATAACTTCTTTTACAACAATCTTTTTGTAAAATATCTTTATCTATTTCATGTTTAAACATGCCATCTTGTAAAATACCAAGCTCATCTAATATTTCTTTAGCTTTTACTTTTATTCGACTAATATATATATTATTTTTCTTAAGTTTCATTTTCTTTCTCACTAATAATTCAACTTCAACACCGAAGCATTTTTTTATTAATGAAAATATTCGACGTGCTATCGCTGCATTTTCAGTTTGTACATTTATAACAAATTGCTGATTAGATATGCTTAAATTACCGTTCATTCTAATCAAAGCTGAAAGTTCTGCCTTGGCGCAACAATCATCTACTTCAATTCTAGTTAATTCATTTTTCATTTCTGAAGCAAAGCTCACAGCAGATCATCCTTTCTTAGTTTATACGCACATAAAAATAATGATATGCCAAAAGACATATCATACGTTTTGTATCTATTTCATATTACATGGAATAGCCGGGCGTATCAAGTTTTTAAACTTGAACTTTTTATGTTTTACTTGAAGGTTCTTTAATAACACCAAATAAAATCATCGCCAAGCCAATGATTAAAAATGAAATACCTATCTGCTGATTTGCGATTAAACCTATGAGTAAAAATATACAACCTAATATCACCATTAATATTTGAACACTTTTCATGACCCATCACCCCGAATTGAAAACCCTTACATTTATATTACTCGATTTCCATAAAAAAATGAAGCAAATTAGACATGAATGATTGTCTCATTTGCTTCATTTAATATTAATTTTTACGTTTGTCTGTTTTATCTAGACAAAACTTTATTTATCTTTCTTATATTGAATTGTACTGATTTCTCTCAAGGCGATTTCGTAAATGAGTTGTGCCAACACTTTATTGTTATGTCTAATGTATTGATGAGGTGTAATACTTACTAATTCATTATCATGAATGCACTGTACACCCATTTCTTTCAATTTCTCACCATCAAATTCAACTTGTTTAGCTTCTTCTTGTTCATATCTTAATAAGATATCTTTATCGAAACGCTTATTTTGACATATTACAAAGTCAATAAATGATGCGCCTACATGGTCATGAATAGCTTTAACATGATCACTTACTGAATAACCTGTTGTTTCACCTTTTTGAGTCATAAGGTTACATACATATAATCTTTCCGCTTCAGTATTAACAATTGCATCTTTAACTTTATTCAAAATTAAATTAGGCATTATACTTGTATATAAAGAACCTGGTCCCATTACAATTAAATCCGCTTCTTCAATTGCATCTATTGCTTCTTTCATCGGTTCAATATCTTGAGGGGTCAAAAATACTTTTTCAATTTTCTTATCTGTCTTAGGAATTTTAGATTCTCCGACAATGATTTCACCATCTGACATAACTGCATTCAGCACAACACTTCTCGTTGTTGATGGAATGACTTGCCCTTTAATATTCAATAGCTTACTTAATTCTTTTACAGCATGTCCAAAATCATCCGTAATATTTGTCATGGCTGCTAACAATAAATTTCCGATTGAATGACTGCCAAGTTCTTCTTCTTCAAAACGATATTGGAATAACTTTTCAAGCATTGGTTCTGTGTCACTAAGTGCTGCTAATACGTTTCTGATATCGCCAGGGGCAGGTATATCCATCACATCACGAATTTTACCAGTACTACCACCATCATCTGCTACAGTTACAATGGCGGTAATATCTATTGGATATTCCTTTAACCCTCTTGCTAATACAGAAAGACCGGTTCCTCCGCCAATTAAGACGACTTTTAATCTTTTCATGTTCTTGGCTTACTTTCAATATGTGCATCGCGATGTGATGTATACACAACATAGTCAAAGTTCTCTTTAATATCTTCCCCTAAACGTTTTGCAAGTGCTACAGATCTATGTTGACCACCCGTACAACCGATTGCAATCGTCAATTGGGATTTCCCTTCTTTCTTATAACCTGGCAACATAAACATTAACAGATCACTAAACTTTTTATAAAATGTATTCGTCTCTTTCCATTTCATCACATATTGATAAACTTCATCGTCGAGACCAGTCATAGGTCTTAACTCTTCAACATAATATGGATTTGGCAAAAATCGTACATCAAAAACTATATCTGCATCGATAGGCATACCATGTTTGAATCCAAAGCTCATCACTCTTACTTGAAATGTTGTAGAAGGATCTTCTTCAAATGCTTCTACAAGTTCTTGTTTCAATTCTTTAGGTTTCTTTTCAGTCGTATCAATCACAAAGTTACTGATACCTTTAATATCACTTAATAAAGATCTTTCTCTTTCAATTGCAGATAATAAACTACCTTCCTCACTTAAAGGATGTGTTCTTCTTGTTTCTTTATATCTAGAAATTAATTTTTTATCGCTCGCTTCTAAAAACAAAATATCTACTACTACTTTTTTCTCACTTTGTATATAATCTAATTCATCTCTTAAATTTCCAAAGAAATCCTTACCTCTTAAATCGATACCAATTGCAACTTTTGATAAAGAAGGATTACCCTGATCCATTAAATCAACAAATTTTTGCAATAATATAGGCGGTAGATTATCAACACAAAAATATCCTAAATCTTCTAAAGCTTGTAGCGCGACTGATTTACCCGCACCGGACATTCCTGTAACCACGAGAAGTTCATTTTTTACATTAGTTTTGTCGATAGGTTGCATAACAGTTCTCCTTTAACGATCATATATACTTTTATCTTACATGATTACACCACAAAAAACATTAAATAAATGGCTAATACAAGTGTATCTTTCCCGTAATATTAAGGTAGTAATCACTTATGAAATAGTGTCGATTATATTGATGTTTCGTTTTCGGGTCGGTAATTTATTTTATCGGACTGAAAATCCTGTTTTCGGGTCGGTAAATTTTTTTATCGGTCCATATTTTCCATTTCTGGACCGGTAATTTTATTTATCGGTCCATATTTCTCGTTTCTGGACCGGTAATTTTATTTATCGGTCCATATTCTCTATTTCTGGACCGGTAAATTTTTTTATCGGTCCATATTTCTCACTTCTGGACCTGTAATTTATTTTATCGGTCCATATTCCCCGTTTCTGGACCGGTAATTTTATTTATCGGTCCATATTTCCCACATCCGGACCTACCGATAATCACATTCCGCACCTACCATCCACATAAAAAAAGAGGCGGGACATGTGTCCTCGCCTCTTCACTACTCAAATTATATTAATTGTTCTTCGTCTTCTAATGATTCGATATATGCTTGTGCATTTTGTGCTGCGATACTGCCGTCACCTGTTGCTGTAACGATTTGACGTAATGTTTTTTCACGAACATCGCCTGCTGCATATACACCTGGTACTTTAGTTTCCATTTCATCATTTGTTTCGATATAGCCATTTTCATTTAAAATGCCTAATGATTCAAATGGTTTAGTTAATGGTTTCATACCGATATAGATGAATACACCATCAGCTTGGTGTTCTGACTCTGATCCATCTTCAGTTGAAACTAATGTTACTGAGCCTACTTTACCATCTTTTTCATTAATTGTTTTTAATGTTGTGTTCCAAATGAAATCAATTTTTTCATTTTTAAATGCACGGTCTTGAATGATTTTTTGAGCTCTTAATTCGTCTCTTCTGTGAACAATTGTAACTTTGTCTGCAAATTTAGTTAAGAAAATACCTTCTTCGACAGCTGAATCTCCGCCACCGATTACGTATAAGTTTTTCCCTTTAAAGAATGCACCGTCACATACTGCACAGTAACTTACACCGCGTCCACCTAATTCTTGTTCACCTGGTACACCTATTTTTTTGTATTCTGCACCAGTTGCAATGATAATTGCACGAGCTGTTAATGTTTTGTCACCCATATTTACAACTTTATAAGAACCTTTATCTTCTATTTCTTTAATGTCACCATATTCATATTTAGCACCAAATTTTTGTGCATGTGTAAACATTTTAGTTGATAAGTCTGGACCTGTTATTAAATCAAAGCCAGGGAAGTTCTCTACATCTTCAGTGTTTGCCATTTGTCCACCTGGCATACCTCGTTCTATCATTACAGTTGATAAATTTGCTCTTGAAGCATACACTGCAGCAGTCATTCCTGCTGGTCCTGCCCCAACTATAATTACATCATAATCTACTTGTGTAGTCATTTATAAACTGCCTCCTCTTATTAATTCAGTAGAATTGTACATCATAATCATTACTATTCATAACTATATGCTCAAAATAGCATTGATCGCCTTATTCAAGCGATACGTCGTAATATGAAATGTATCTTTAATCTCTTTTTTAGTTATTTTTTTATTTAACATCTTTAAGTAAATATAAATTGATGCTGCAACATAATGTTCAACTTGTTCAATCGATTCATTATCTGCAATGAGCATTTCTGCATGTTCAATCCATGATACAAAAATCTCTTTACCATATTTTTGATATATAGATTGTTCGATAAGCTTCATACCTTTATCAATAAAGCCTAACTTGTTTAAATGTAAATCTTGAAAAGTATACGTTATATATAACCTTTCATAGTCTGGTAAACTTTCTAGAACTTCCCATATTTCATGAGACATAACGAGTTCTCTATGTTTCATATGCCCTAATAAAAAGATGCCATATAATCTATATCGATAGTCTTCGTCTTTTAATAAAGGTAACACATGACGGTCTAACATATCTTTCAGTTCGTCAATTTTCCAAGGTGGCAATTGACTATGATATTGTACACTATCTTCAAATCTTTGCCAATGTCTTTTCGCTTCTTCTAAATATCCTAAATGATAGAAGTTGTAACTTAAGGCGTGGTGTAATTGTGGCGTAGCAGCTTGTGCTTTTTTTAGAAGAGGCACTAATAATTGATTAGAAGGTTTATGCTTTCCTAAATAGCTTAGAACAACACCCAATTTAAAAGATTCTTCATCATTAATAGGATGTAATTTACTTAATTGATTCAGATATTGCTCATAACGTTCTAGCTGTTGCGTGTTGTAAAGCAATAACGTCATATGACATAAAGCGTAAATATCAGAAGGATTGTCTTCCAATATCGTTTGTAACAATATCTCCGCTTTGTCATATTGACTATTGTATAACATAGACATCGCTTTTAAATTCATAATATGTTTATCTTCTTGTAATTTAGCACGTTGTCTATCAATATATTCATTCGCTTCTTGTAACCTACCATGTGAAAATAAGTATTGAAAAATATGTTGAATCACAAATCTTTCCGCTTCTTCTTCCACAATTGTTTGATCATTATACTTTACTTCAAACATTTGAATCATTTCTTCAAAATAATCTTGGTCGTCCTCTTCTGTTACATATCTCAACCCAAATAAAAATGCTTTATTAGGTTCATTCGTCTTTATATACATTTGACTTAAATAAAAATAATAATCTGTCACAAAATTTTCTTTCACAATTTGATCGAACATCATTTCTTCTGCTTGAGTATTTTTATTTAGCTCTACAAGACATTCAGCATAAGGCGGTATAATCACAAAATCATTAGGTGATAGTTCAAGCGCTTTTTTAAATAAAGACTCGGCATATCCGAAATCTTGTTCTCTCATTTTTTCCATTGCTTTATGATAATAGAAGTCTTTATCAAACTTTACGTGTATGACATTTGAATTTTCTCCCAACGACTGACTCACCGCCTTTTTTTAAGTTCCATAGGATTGCCATATGCCATCATATCATTAGGTACATCTTTCGTCACGATTGTACCACTTGCTATAACAGCATTATCACCTATACTCACGCCTGCAAGTATAGTGGCATTTGCACCAACTAAGACATTATCTCCAATGTTTACACGGCCAATTCTATATTCTTCGACTAAATATTCATGACATAGAATGGTTGCATTATATCCTATTACACAGTTTTTACCGATAGTGATAAGTTCAGGATACATAATATCAGGCGTTGCTTTAAATGCGAAAGCTGTCTTTTGACCAACTTTCATCTTGAGCCCTTTTCTGTATAGAAAATGTTTCCATTTAACACTCGGTAAATATCTACTAATTTCAATGATAATAACATTTTTAAATACTTTTATAAAACGTACTGTTTCATACATTTTCCATAATGGATTCGCACCATATACTTTTTTAGTCTTTAATGCTCTCACGTAAACACTTCTTTCACATTAGTTATGATAATAACCTTTAACATCTCTGAATTTTTTCGGATTATAACGTACTCTTCTATAAATAATACAAATAATAGAAACGACAATAATCACAATCGATATAACTTGAGCAATTCTTAAATGTTCAGTAAGCATCAAGCTATCCGTTCTTAAACCTTCTATATAGAATCTACCAATTGAATAATAAATTAAATAAGCAAAGAATGTCTCACCAATTTTCAAGTTTGGTCTAATGAGTAATAAAATGATAAACCCAACTATATTCCAAATGGATTCATATAAGAATGTTGGTTGATAATAAATACCGTCTATTTGCATATGGTTAATGATAAATTCAGGTATATGTAAATTCTCAAGAAAACTACGTGAAACAGGCCCACCGTGCGCTTCTTGATTCATAAAGTTACCCCATCTACCAATTGCTTGTGCCAAAATGATGCTTGGCGCGACAATATCAACCATTTGGAAGAATGACAAATTCTTTTTACGACAAATGATGAAACCTGTTAAAAAGGCACCAATCAATCCACCATGAATAGCTATACCACCATTCATAATAAGAGGTATTTCTGCTAAATGTTGACTGTAATAATCCCATTCAAAAGCTACGTAATAAATACGTGCACAGATAATTGCCATTACGACACACCATATAATTAAATCTATAAGTGATTCTTCTTTTATTCCAACTTTTTTAGCAGTTCTTTGTGCGATTAGATATCCAATTAATATACCGGAAGCAATGATAATACCATACCATCGTATTGCTAGCGGTCCTAATTGTATCGCTACGGGATCAATGCCTAACACTTCCATTATTCATTCTCCTTACGTGCATTTTTCAAAATTTCTGCATTAAGACGATTATTAAACTCTTCAGCAGTATTAATTCCCATGTTGTTTAATCGATAGTTCATTGCAGCAACTTCAATAATAACTGCTAAGTTTCTACCCGGTCTAACAGGAATCGTCTTTTTAGTTATTTTTGAATCTAAGATTTTTAAAGTTTCTTCATTCAATCCAACTCTGTCATATATTTTTTCTTTGTTCCATGTTTCTAAGTTGATGTTTAACTTGATTCTTTTCTCCATCAAGATAGATCCCGCACCAAATAAAGTCATAACGTTGATAATACCAAGACCTCGTATTTCAAGTAAATGTTCAATGATTTTCGGTGCTTTACCGATTAATTCATTTTTATTAATTTCTTTAATTTCAACATTATCATCGGCAACAAGTCTGTGACCACGTTTAACAAGTTCTAATGCCGTTTCACTTTTACCGACACCACTATCACCTGTAATTAATACACCTACTCCATAAACATCGACGAGTACGCCATGCAATGATGTTTCAGGTGCTAGTTCACGCTCTAAATATCCGGTTACTTGTCCCATCAATTTAGTCGTTGAAGACTCACTTTTTAAAAGTGGTGTATTATTTTCATTACAACTTTGAACGAGTTCTTCTGGTGCATCTAGACCTCGTGTGATAATAATAGCTGGTGTTTCAGGTCTACATAATTTAGCCATTCTACCTTTTTTCTCTTCATCAGGCAACAAATTATAAAACGACAACTCAGTTGTGCCTAATACTTGAATTCTATCTGATGAATAATGTGAAAAATACCCAGCCATTTCTAGACCAGGACGTGATATATCCGTTTCTGTTATTTTACGATGTAAGCCATTTTTCCCGGCAATAACTTCCAAATTAAATTGCTCTATTAATTTACTACTTGATATCATAGGGTTCACCTCTAGGTTAATATATGTTAATTCTAATGAACTTTAACCTTAACTGCAATCATTATCAATATTACAACAGTTTCTGCAAATATAAAAACCCTAGAAACGTTTTATCGTTTCTAGGGAATAAATTTAAATATCTTTATTTTGGTCGTTATTTTTATTGAAATTTCTAATGATATTTCTTAAAGATTCATCTAATTGTTGAATAGGATCTTGACCTGTTCCTTCATTATCCTTAAACTTCTTTTCAAATTCAGTTTTCCCTGATTTGGCAGTTGTCTTAAATTTATCTAATAAGTCTTCAAATAAATTTTCAACATTTTCTTTAGATTTCTTATCAAATGGTGATGATGATTTTTGATTATGAGATGTTGCATCAAGTAATTTTACCGCTTCATCAACAGTAATTTTCCCACCTTCAATAAGGTCTAAAATTTTTAATTGTACTTCGTTCATAAATAACCCCTCCTGGTTTATGATCGATCTCGTTCTAAAATTGGTTTTAAGTATTTACCAGTGTAAGATGCTTCAACTTCTACAATGTCTTCTGGTGTTCCAGTAGCTATAATTTCACCGCCACCATCTCCACCTTCTGGACCTAAATCTATAATATAGTCTGCTGTTTTAATGACATCTAAATTATGTTCAATAATGATGACAGAGTCGCCATTTTCAACGAGTCTATTTAACACACTTAATAAACGTTTAATATCATCTACGTGTAAACCTGTTGTTGGTTCATCAAGTATATATAATGACTTACCATTAGATCGTCTATGAAGTTCAGAAGCAAGTTTCACACGTTGTGCTTCACCGCCTGATAAAGTTGTTGCGGGTTGACCTAGTTTAACATATCCTAAACCAACGTCTACTATTGTTTTTAATTTTCTATTTATCTTAGGTAAACTTTCGAAAAAGTGATAAGCATCTTCTACTGTCATTTCTAATACATCAGAAATACTTTTTCCTTTATAAGTTACTTCTAATGTTTCTCTATTATAACGTTTTCCATCACAAACTTCACATGGTACGTATACATCTGGTAAGAAATGCATTTCAATTTTAATGATGCCGTCACCTTTACAAGCTTCACAACGGCCACCTTTAACATTAAAACTAAATCTACCTTTTTGATAACCTCTCACTTTTGCCTCATTCGTTTGGCTAAATACATCTCTAATGTCATCAAATACACCTGTATAAGTTGCAGGGTTTGAACGTGGAGTTCTACCAATTGGTGATTGGTCAATATCTATAATTTTTTCAATTTCATTTACACCTTTTATAGATTTATGTTCACCTGGTTTTGTTTTCGTATTATACAATTGCTTTTGTAAACCTTTGTACAATACTTCATTAACTAATGAACTTTTACCAGAACCTGAAACACCTGTTACACATGTCATAACTGATAATGGGAAGTCTACATCGACATTTTTCAAGTTATTACTTGTCGCGCCTTTAACAGATATTTTACGTTTTGTAACTTTTCTTCGTTTAGATGGTACAAAGACTTTCTCTTTACCGCTTAAGTATTTACCTGTTAAAGATTGTTCATTTGCCATCACTTCTTCAGGTGTTCCACTTGCAACTACTTCACCACCATGGACACCTGCTTTTGGACCTATGTCAATTAAATAATCGGCAGCTTTCATCGTATCTTCATCATGTTCAACGACAATTAATGTATTACCCATATCTCGCATTGATTTCAATGTATCAATTAAGCGATCATTGTCTCTTTGATGTAAACCGATAGAAGGCTCATCAAGCACATATAACACACCAGATAATCTAGAACCGATTTGAGTTGCCAATCTAATACGTTGTGCTTCCCCACCAGATAAAGTACCTGACGCTCGATTAAGTGTTAAATATTCTAAACCTACATTATTTAAGAAAGATAATCTTTCATGAATTTCTTTTAAGATGAGCTTCGCAATTTTACGTTCTGTTTCATCTAAATCTAAATTATCAAAATGTTTGATTGCATTATAAATTGAATATCTGACTACTTCACCGATATGTTGGCCATCAATTTTGACAGAAAGTACTTTTTCATTTAAACGATAACCATCACAAGTTTCGCAAGTTTTTTCGACCATGTATTTTTGCATTACTTCTCTAACGTATTCAGATGGTGAATCATGGTATCGACGTTCAATATTATTTAGCACACCTTCAAAAGCCATCGTTCTTTTTCTTTCTGTTTTAACGCCATAATCTTGATTAAATTTAAATTCTATTTCATCATCATGACCTCTTAAGACGATGTTCTTTTCTTTTTTCGTTAATTTATTAAATGGTTTATCCATATCGATATTAAAATGTTCACAAGCTTGTTTTAATAAAGTTGGATAATAATTAGAACTGATTGGCTGCCATGGCAAAATGGCACCTTCATTTAAACTTAATGTCTTATCTGGCACGACTAAGTCAACATCTACAGTTAATTTACTTCCTAAGCCATCACAAGATGGACAAGCACCAAACGGATTGTTAAATGAGAACATTCTAGGTTCTAATTGGTCTACTGAGAAACCACAAATCGGACAAGCATGATGTTCAGAAAATTTAATTTCATCACCATCAATAATATCAGCAACTGCATTACCGTCAGCTAATTCTAGCGCTGTTTGTAATGAATCAGCTAATCTTGCTTCAATACCTGGTTTAATGACAAGTCTATCAATCACGACATCAATAGAATGATTTTGATTTTTGTTTAAATCTGGAACATCATCTACATCAAAAATATCGCCATCTACTTTTAACCTTGCATAGCCTTTTTTAGCAATGTCTTCAATCAATTTCTTATGTGTTCCTTTACGTCCTGAAACGATTGGTGACAGAATTTGTATTTTTGTTCTTTCTTCTAATTCCATAACTTGATCGACCATTTGTTGAACCGTTTGTGATTTAATTTCAATACCATGGTTAGGACATATCGGTCTACCAACTCTTGCATATAATAGTCTTAAATAATCATATATTTCAGTCACGGTAGCAACAGTTGATCTTGGGTTTTTACTTGTTGTCTTTTGATCAATTGATATCGCTGGAGAAAGACCATCAATTAAATCTACATCTGGTTTGTCCATCTGCCCTAAAAATTGTCTCGCATAGGCACTTAATGATTCTACATATCTTCTTTGGCCTTCTGCATAAATCGTATCAAATGCTAAAGACGACTTTCCTGAACCAGATAATCCAGTCATAACAACAAGTTGGTCTTTAGGTATTTCTATATCTATATCTTTTAAATTATGTGCTCTTGCACCTTTTACGATGATGGATTTGTTTTTCATCTCAGTCACCTTTCTGCTTTTAGTTCAAATAATATATCTCTTAGTTCAGATGCACGCTCGAAGTCTAAATCTTTCGCAGCATCTTTCATTTCTTTTTCTATGCGCTCGATTGTCTTTTCTCTTTCTTTTTTCGTAAGTTTCTTAGGCGCTTTTTTAGTATCTTTTTCAGTTACTTCATCCGTTTCTACTGTTGCTGATATGACATCACGTATCTTCTTATTAATTGTTTGTGGTGTTATATTGTGTTCTTCATTGTACGCTTCTTGAGTAGCACGTCTTCTACTTGTTTCATCTAATGCTGTTCTCATAGAATCTGTAATTTTATCAGCATACATAATCACTTTACCTTTATCATTACGCGCAGCTCGACCAATCGTTTGAATCAACGAACGCTCTGATCTTAAGAAACCTTCTTTATCTGCATCCAAAATCGTAACAAGTGAAACTTCTGGGATATCTAAACCTTCTCTTAGTAAGTTAATCCCAACTAATACATCATAAACACCCATTCTTAAGTCTCGAATAATTTCTATTCTTTCTAATGTCTTTATTTCTGAATGTAAGTAATTCACTTTAATGCCGGCTTCTTTTAAATAAGTTGTTAAATCTTCACTCATTTTTTTAGTTAATGTTGTAATTAATACACGTTCATTTCTTTCTATTCTTTCATTAATTTCAGCCATTAAATCATCTATTTGATTTTCACTTGGTCTGACTTCAACAATTGGATCTAATAAACCTGTAGGACGAATAATTTGTTCAACCATTTCATCAGTATGTTCAATTTCATATGGTCCCGGTGTTGCTGAAACATAAACCAATTGTTTCGTTTTTTCTTCAAACTCTTCAAATTTAAGCGGTCTATTGTCTAAAGCACTTGGTAATCTAAAGCCGTGTTCGACTAAGACATTTTTTCGCGCTTGGTCACCATTATACATACCTCTAATTTGAGGAAGTGTTACGTGAGATTCATCAATCATCACTAACCAATCATCACCAAAGTAATCTAATAAAGTATATGGTGTAGAACCTTTTGGTCGTAACGTTAAATGTACAGAATAGTTCTCAATACCTGAACAAAAGCCCATTTCTCTCATCATTTCTAAATCATAATTCGTTCTTTGTTCAAGTCGTTGAGCTTCTAGAAGTTTATTTTCTTTTCGAAGTTCAGCCAATCGTTCTTCAAGTTCTTTCTCAATACGCTCAATCGCAACTTTCATTTTTTCTTCACGTGTTACGAAGTGAGATGCGGGATAAAATAGAAAATGTTCTCTTTCAGCAATAACTTCACCTGTTAAGTAATTCACTTCTCTAATTCTATCGATTTCATCTCCAAAGAACTCTACTCTGACACATAATTCATCACGTGATGCTGGAAATATTTCTACAACATCTCCTCTAACTCTAAATGTACCACGTCTAAAATCTATATCATTTCGTGAATATTGGTTATCGACAAGCTTTCTTAACAGTTCATTACGTTCCATTTCCATACCGACACGCGTACTTACAACTAAGTCTTTATATTCTTCTGGATTACCTAAACCATAAATACAGCTGACACTCGCAATAACGATAACATCATCTCGTTCAAACAATGCGCTAGTTGCTGAATGTCGAAGTTTATCAATTTCATCATTTATAGAGGCATCTTTTTCAATAAAAGTATCCGTTTGAGGCACATATGCTTCAGGTTGATAATAATCGTAATAACTTACGAAGTATTCTACTCTATTCTCAGGAAAGAATTCTTTAAACTCACTATATAGCTGTCCAGCCAACGTTTTATTATGTGCAATAATCAATGTAGGTTTACCGACTTCTTTGATGACATTACTCATCGTGAATGTCTTACCTGTACCTGTCGCACCTAATAAAGTTTGATGTCTCTTGCCTTCGTTAATGCCTTTTACAAGAGATTTAATAGCTTCTGGCTGATCCCCTTGAGGTGAATAGTCAGAATGTATTTTAAAAGGAAAATGTTGCATAGGAACCTCCTCATTTTCTGTAATATATATATTTATTTTATCAAAAATTTGTAAAAATGACCAAACATTTGTTCGTTAATTTTAAAATTACATACAAATAAGAGGAAAAATCTAAATGATTATTCCTCTTATCTATCTTGATTCAATTTTATCTATTTTAAGTGTATCAACTATATAAAAGCCTGCTACTAAACTCAGTACATCTAACAACATAATAAGCTCATTGTTAAAAAAGCCTTTATAAACAGAAACACCAATTATAATGCTGGATACAAGTAATCCAATCCATTTATTTTGAGCAATTTGCGTGAAAATAATAACCATTAAACAAGGAAGAAACAAAGCTAGAATCGGCCAAATCATTCAATTCACTAACTCCTTTTTGTTTCACGTTTCTCAAGTATCGTCATTGTTATCTCTCTTAACTCTGAACGTGGTATAAATTTTTCTTGTAACATATCAGGTATAATATGTTGAATAAAATCTTGTACAGATGCTAAATGATCAAATTGCATGATTGTTTCCAATGAACTTTCATAAATTTCGAAGAATAAAGGTTCTGGATTTCTCTTTTGAATTTCACCAAAAGATTCATACAATAAATCAATTTTATCAGCAACACTTAATATTTGCCCTTCTATACTATCATCTTTACCCTCTTGTAGTCTATGTCTATATATATCTTGATATTGCTCAGGAAATTCTTCTGTTATAAATTTATCGATCATCTCTTCTTCAACTTGAGAGAATAATTTTTTAATTTCATAAGACGCATATTTCACAGGTGTCTTAATGTCACCTGTAAATATTTCGGGATAATCATGGTTCAAAGCTTTTTCATATACAAGTTTCCAGTCTATTTCTTGACCATTTTGTTCTTCTACTGTTGCTAAATATTGCGCTATTTTCGTTACTTTAAAGGAATGTGCTGCAACATTATGGTCTTGATACTTAAATTTACCTGGACATCTTACTAATTTCTCTAAATCAGACAAACTTTTAAAATATTGATGTACCCCCATTAAATTTCCTCCTTAACTTGTGTAACTAAGTTGTTTAGTGTCTTTTCAGATAATTCACCTAAATAGACTTTTTTGATTTCGCCATTTTTATCTACAAATAAAGTTGTAGGTATATTATACGATTTATATTTTTCTAGAAAATCATCTTGCGCAACGTAAACATCGTAATTCACATTTACATCGTCCATTAATTGTTTAGCTGGTTTTCGTTTATCTTTAACATTTAAACCAACTAATTCGACACCTTTATCTTCGTGCTTTGCATATTTTACAAGTTCAGGCATTTCTCGTTTACAAGGGTCACACCAAGAGGCAAATAAATTAATAACTGTAATATCATTTTTAGATGTTACCTCTTTTAATTGTTTTGATTTTTCAGTTGAAAAAACATTTACAGTTTCATTATTTACATTCATGCCTGTAGCTGGATGACTGTTTTGAAACGATTGCTTCCCTTGTTGCTCTTTAAACTGTTCGTTCGTTTGAAACTTATTGATATCTAATACTTTATAAACACTGATACTAATAATCAATAACAAAAGTATAACTAATATGATTTTTAACCTTTTTTTCATGTTTTCAAACCTCTACACTAACATTTACGTTTATTATATCAACTATAATGATAAAAAAAAGCAAATAGTTAAAATTCTTAAACTGAATTAACTACTTGCTTATTTATTAAGTTACTATAAAAACTAATGAATATAATTATATGAACCAGCTGCTGATGCTGAAATTGTACGTGAAGAAACAATACCTTCACCTTGATAATTCATTTCAGAAACTTGAATTGAACCATCAGCATTTACTTTATCAACATAAGCTACATGTCCATATCCACCTGCTGTAGATTGTAAAATTGAACCTGCCGCTGGGCTATTGTTTACAGTGTAACCTGCTTGAGCTGCTGCGTTTGCCCAGTTGTTTGCATTACCCCAAGTATTGCCAAGATCTGGACGTTTACTAAATGCATAGTACGTACATTGTCCAGAAGTATATAAATTGCTTCCGCCACCTGAATTTGGTCGGCTGTATGAAACAGGTGCAGTGTTTTGTGTTGATTGATTTTCATTAAATGTAGGTGCAACATAAGCGACTGAATCTTCACTGTTGTACACATTGCCGTATGATGTTTGTTCGAATACGTATCTTAATAATGCATCTTCTTGAGCTGGAGATTCAGGTGCGTTAACCGTTAAACTAGTAGGTTCTGCAGTTGGTTCTGATGTTTCAGATGCAACTTTTAATTCATCACCAACAATAATTAAATCAGAAGATAAATTGTTCCATTCTTTTAAGTCTGAAACCTTAACATCAAATTTCTTAGCTATTTTGTTAAGTGTATCTCCTTCTTGAATTGTATAGATGTTATCTTCTAATACTTTTAATGTTTGTCCAACTGTAACATCGGTATCAATGTTGTTTAAAGATTTAATTTCTGACACTGATGTTCCATATTCTTTTGCGATATTGTCTAATGATTGTCCTTCTTTTACTTTAATATCAGCTGCATAGGCAGATGAACTTGCTAAAGTTGTTAAAGCTGTAACAGATGCTAATGTAATGAAAGTCTTCTTCATGATGACATATCCTCCCGAAGTGTATGTATTTACGTTTATATTTATTATTTATATGATGTTCCTCAATTAATACTGGAAATAATATAGCACATTTTTTATCTCAATATTGTTTTGTTACAAATCTGTAATATAACCGTTAACATTTTATAATTTTACTGATAAAAATGTTACTGAACACTGACATGAAAGTATTTTAAAAGGTGTTGTTAATTATTTACACACAATTAACAACACCTTTATTACTTATCATTATTCAATTAAAATACATATGTTTTTCACGGTAAAATTTCCAATTTATATGCAAATTGAATATAAATGATTATTTTTGTTTAGCTAACCATTTAGCAACTTCTTTTGCTTCTTTCTCATCTACAACTTGACTCGGCATATTACCTTTACCTTCGTTGATAATTTTTTCAATATCTGACTCAGACATTTTGGCACCGACTTTTTTAAGTGATGGTCCAGATGCACCATCTAAATCTTTACCATGACATCCTACGCAAGAATTGTTTTTAAAGATTTTTTCCCCTTGTGAACTGTATTCTTCTTTGCTGCTATCATCGCTTGATTGTCCACATCCTGCAAATACTAACGATGATAATGCTATTACAGAAATCATGCCCATTTTGATTTTCATGTATAACACTCCATTCATTTTATTATCAACTATATTTTACCATGTAAACCAGCGTCTGACATCATTTTGTTCAATAGTTCACAATTTAAATTATCATAAAAGCAGCTAGGATATTTAAATCATCCTAGCTGCTTGCTTTAAATTATTTTTCATTAATTTGGCTTCTTAAATATGCATCGATAAATGGGTCTAAGTCACCATCCATAACTGCATTTGTATTACCTGTTTCTTCATTAGTTCTATGATCTTTAACCATAGCATATGGATGAAATACGTATGAACGTATTTGACTACCCCATCCAATTTCTTTTTGTTCGCCTCTAATTTCATCTAGAGCTGCTGCTTGTTCTTCAAGTTCTTTTTGGTAGAGTTTCGCTTTTAACATTTTCATAGCTTGTTCTCTATTTTTAATTTGTGATCTTTCATTTTGACATGTTACAACGATACCAGTTGGTTGGTGTGTGATACGAACAGCTGAATCAGTCGTGTTGACGTGCTGTCCACCTGCACCAGATGCTCTATAAGTATCGACTGAAATGTCTTCAGAATTAACTTCTATTTCTATTTTTTCATTATTAAATTCAGGTGTTACATCACAAGATACAAATGATGTATGACGTCTTCCTGATGAATCAAATGGAGAAATACGCACTAATCTGTGGACACCTTTTTCAGCTTTTAAATATCCATATGCATTATGACCTTTGATAAGAATTGTGACACTTTTAATGCCCGCTTCATCTCCAGCTTGATAATCTAACTTTTCTACTTTGAATCCTTTTTGTTCTGCGAAACGTTGATACATTCTAAGCAGCATTGAACCCCAATCTTGAGATTCTGTACCACCTGCGCCTGGATGCAATTCTAATATTGCGTTACTTTCATCATGTTCACCATTAAGTAGTAGTTTCAATTCAAATTGATCGATGTCTGTTTGTAACGCTTTTAAATCTTGTTCAAGCATTTCGTGCATTTCTTCATCATATTCTTCTTGTAACAATTCAACAGTCGTAAGTAAATCTTCAATCTGTTGATTTAATGTATGAAAATCACCGACTACAGACTTTAATGCATTGTTTTTGTTAATGATGTCTTGTGCTTTATTCTGATCGTCCCAGAATGATGGATCAACCATCATTTCTTCGTATTCTTGAATGTTCGTCTCTTTATTTTCTAAGTCAAAGAGACCCCCTGATATTCATTAATTTTTCATTATTTTTATTTAATGTTTGTCTAATTTCCGTTAATTCCATAAAATTACTCCTTTATGCTTGACCATGACAGTTTTTATATTTCTTACCACTACCACATGGACATGGATCGTTTCGGCCAACTTGTTCATCTTTGACGATAGGTTTTGGTTTAACTTTTTCTTTACCATCATTCGCACTCACATGTTTAGCTTCACCTATTTCAACTTGTTCACGTTCAACTTGTTCACCACGATCAATAGTTGATTTAAGAATGTATTTACTTACTTCATCTTCTATTTCATTCAACATTGTTTCAAATAAATCCAAACCTTCATTTTGGTATTCTCTAAGTGGATTGATTTGACCATAAGATCTTAAGTGGATACCTGTACGTAATTGATCCATTGTATCAATGTGATCAGTCCATTTACGGTCTATTGTTCTTAACACAATCATACGTTCAAATTCAGACATTTGATCACCAAAGTCTTCTTGTTGAGCTTTGTATTGTGTTTTAATTTTTTCTAATACAATTTCTACGATATCTTCATAATCTCTACCACGAATATCATCAACTTTAATTGCATCTTGTGGTACATATGAGTCTTCAATATATTGAACGAGTGCTTCAAAATCAATTTCTTCTTCGTTTGTTGCGAAGTGATAGTTCACGCCACGCTCTAATGATGATTTAATCATATCTTTAACAATGTCTTGTACATCGTCTTTTTCAATAATATCATTACGCTCACCGTAAATGATTTCACGTTGTTTTCTTAGTACATCATCGTATTCTAATAAACGTTTACGTGCATCGAAGTTATTACCTTCAACTCGTTTTTGAGCAGATTCTACTGCTCTAGAAACCATTTTAGATTCAATTGGTGTATCATCATTCATACCTAATTTACCCATTAAAGATTGCATACGTTCTGATCCGAAACGGACCATCAATTCATCTTGTAATGATAAGTAGAATCTACTTCGACCAACGTCACCTTGACGACCTGAACGTCCTCTTAATTGGTCATCAATACGTCTTGACTCGTGACGTTCTGTACCAATTACAGCTAAACCACCAAGTTCAACAACGCCTTCTCCAAGTTTAATATCCGTACCACGTCCGGCCATGTTAGTTGCAATGGTTACTGCACCTTTTTGACCTGCATTTAAAATGATTTCCGCTTCACGTTCATGGTTTTTCGCATTCAACACGTTATGTCTAACGCCTTTTTTCTTTAATAGTTGTGAAATATATTCACTTGTTTCAACGGCAACTGTACCTAATAATACTGGTTGACCTGTCTTATGAAGCTCAATCACATCTTTAACAACCGCATCAAACTTACCTTTTTGAGATGCAAAAATTAAATCCGCTTCGTCTATACGTTGTATCGGTCTATTTGTTGGAATTTGCGTAACAGTCATATTGTAAATATTTCTGAACTCTTCTTCTTCTGTCTTAGCTGTACCAGTCATACCTGATAATTTATTGTACATTCTAAAGAAGTTTTGGAACGTGATAGATGCCATCGTTTTAGATTCATTTTGAATCTCTAGACCTTCTTTTGCTTCAATTGCTTGATGCAAGCCGTCAGAGAATCTTCGACCTGGCATTGTACGACCTGTAAATTGGTCGACAATCATAATTTCACCATCATCAACAACATAATCTTTATCTTTAAACATTGTTCTGTTTGCTTTTAACGCGATATTTATATGATGCATTAAGTTAACATGTTTCACGTCAAACAAGTTCTCAATTTTGAACATGCGTTCAGCTTTATCAATACCTTGTTCTGTTAAAGTGATAGCTTTAGTTTTTTCATCATAACTAAAATCATCTTCACCTTTAAGCATTTTTACAAATACATTAGCTTGTGTATATAACGTTGTTGATTTTTCTGCTTCGCCTGAAATGATAAGTGGCGTTCTCGCTTCATCAATTAAAATTGAGTCAACCTCATCAATGATGGCAAAGTTAAGAGGTCTCATAACACGGTCTTTTTTATACGTAACCATGTTGTCTCTTAAATAATCAAATCCAAGTTCATTATTTGTACTATACGTGATATCTGCTGCATATGCTTCACGCTTTTGATTCGTATCCATTGAATTCAAATTAAGTCCAACTGATAAACCTAAGAAATTATACAATTGCGCCATTTCTTCACTTTGTGAACTTGATAGATATTCATTGACTGTAACAACATGAACGCCTCTACCTGTTAGCGCATTTAAATAAACTGGCATTGTTGCTGTTAATGTTTTACCTTCACCAGTTTTCATTTCTGAAATGTCACCACGATGAATGGCAATACCACCCATAATTTGTACTTTAAATGGTGTCATATTAAATACCCTTGTAGATGCTTCTCTTACGATTGCATATGCTTCAGGTAGTATTTTGTCTAAATATTTTTCTTGCTTTTTATAATCTTCTATTTCTGACAATTCTTTTTTGAATTGTTCTGTCTTCTCTCTTAATTGATCATCTGTTAATTTAGCAATTTCATCTTCTAAATTGATGACTTGATCTGCTAATTTTCCGAGTGATTTAACAACTCGTTTGTTACCATCAGCTATTTTTGATAAAAAACCCATTTTGTTCTCTCCTTCAACTAGAAAACTAGTAATCTTACAACAATATATCATATCACGTTTATATCTCTTTTTACACTATTTAAGATTACCACCTCTGTAGATGAAAAGCTATCAATAGCCAAAGAAACTGGTGCAGAAATTCTGCACCAGTTCGTGTAAATGATTTTTATTGTATTGAAGTTTCAATTAGTCCATATTTACCATCTTTACGTTTATAAACGATGCTTGTTTCATCTGTTTCTGCATCAGTAAAGATATAAAAATCATGTCCTAGTAAGTTCATTTGTAATACTGCTTCTTCAGAATCCATTGGTTTCAAAGCAAATTGCTTAGAACGAATGATCTCAATTTCATTATCGCTATCATTCTCTTCAACTTCTTCAGGTGCAGCTGAATCTGGACTTACTGCAAAGACATCTTTATCTCGCCCTTTATCACGATACTTTCTATTAACCTTTGTTTTGTACTTACGTACTTGTCTTTCGAGTTTGTTAGTTATTAAGTCGATTCCAGCATATAAATCTTCATGTCTTTCTTCAGCTCTTAAAGTAACATCTTTCAACGGAATAGTTACTTCAATTTTACTTCTAGAATCCTGATAAGTTTTGATTTTAACGTGGGCTATCGCCTCTGGGACATTAGTAAAATATCTTTCTAGTTTACTTACTTTGTCCTCAATATAATTTCTTATCGGATCAGTCACTGTGATGTTTTCACCATGAATTTCAAATCTGATCATAAAACACCGACTCCTTTAACGCTCAATTTCTCTTGTGTTTCTTCCTACCTATATTTTATCATTATTTACCGCTCTTGCAAATGTTAAGGCATCTATTTTTCTGATTTTTCTAATAAATAAAAGTTCTGCTAAGCGGTGAATTGTTAACCCTGTTGTATAAATATCATCTATGAGTAATATTCTCTTATTTTCAAAGTCTATGTCTTTATTTATTTTAAATGGATTATGCTGAAATGACCTTTTTATTTTAGTTAATTCTGATTGCTTTTGCCTTTCTTCAGTTTCATAAATCTGCATATATTTAATTTTTTGATTATCCAACACGGTTGTTACATGATCGAATGTTCGCTGTTCTAACTTATTAGGATGAATGGGTGCCGGAATAACGTAATCATAATGCTTAAATAATTTAGGCGGTAATTGAAATACTTGATTGAGTGCAACATCCCCATTTAACTTATATTGTTGTATGAGCGTTTTGACAAGACCATCATAGTCATACAGTGTATAGAGTTGATTAATCAATGGATATTTATTTGAAAGCCACTGACAATCTAGACAAGTTTCCTCTTCTTCAGACATTATTTTTAAGCATCTTTTGCATCGTCTTGTTTCATGATTAAATGTTAAGTGATTGGCACATTGCTCACATATTATAGATTGCCTTGAAAAAAGATTTAGCAAATCGATCACTTCATTGATATGATTTTGACAAATTATGCACCTATTCAAATTAACCATCCTTTCTCTCGTGCTAAATTATTCATTGCAATAATTTCTCGTTTCGCCTGTATCATATTTCGTGTGATACCTTCGTGATAACACAATACCTTGCCAGTTGGACAAGATAATTTTCGACCTACACGACCTGCAATTTGAATGATGGCACTGTTTGTAAACTTTTCTGTGTGCACAATGACGACATCTAGTTTTTCTAGCGTAACGCCTCTTTCTAATATTGTCGTCGTAAACATAATGTCTATTTCATCATTTCTTAAACGTGTCACCTTTTCATGCCTCATCTCATCATGACTGGATACACATTCAATTTTTGAAAAGTAGCATTGAAACACTTTAAATATTTGTTCCATATAATCAATATTATGAAAGAAGACAAATGTCTTTCTATTCTGTTCTATTTGGGATTTAAGAAACGCAAGTAACTTCTGATTGAGTTTATTTTCTTTAATGTTATTAAATTGAAATTCTGGAACTGGTAATGGATGTTTATGATATCTTGCGGGGAGTTTAATTATTTGATTGTGATTAAACTTAGAAAGGAGTTGCTTGTTAGGCGTTGCAGTTAAATAAATATGACTAGATTGTTCTGAAGAAGCTTTTCGAATGGTATGCATCAGTTGATTATCCATTTCTAACGGAAATGCATCTACCTCATCAACGATGACCACATTAAAATGTCCGTCATAGCGTATAAGTTGATGGACAGTCGATACGACAAACGAACTGTTAAACTGAGCGAATTGTCCTTCATACATTAAATCAATGTGTTCATCTTTAAATGCGTTTATTAGCCTTAAATAAACTTCTTTCACGACATCTACTCTTGGTGATACAACTGCAACATTCTTACCATTTTTTCGAGCTTGCGATATACCTTCAAAGATCATTTCTGTCTTACCTGCACCTGTCACAGCATGCAATAATAAATGTTCTTGCTTTAAAATAGCGTCTTTAATTTTAGAGGATGCGAGTTGTTGCTGTTCACTTAATTCAAAATCCAATTGATAACGACATTCTGATACTTCATGCAAACTCTCAATGACATAAATATCTTTACAACTTTGAACTTTACCAAGTGCAATACAATATCTGCAATAGGTCGTTACCTGCTCGCAATGGTGGCAAAAATACTGATAAAACAATGTTTGATCTTTGTTACCACACTGATTACAAATATATTTACCTTGAACCAAAGATACGCCAGGTTTAGTATATTGAACTTTTTCAGTTGTTATATCATTTAAATCTCGGCATATACGTCCGTATAATTTCATGCTAACCTCCATAAAAAAAGCACAAAAAGCCTCGGCTTTTTGTGCTGTAGTTATTTTATATACTTAAATCTAATTCGGTCGTTGTGAATCCTAAACCTAATGAACCTTCTCCTAAATGCGTCCCAATTACTGGTCCAAAATAACTCATAATAATTTGTGCATCAGGGAATTGTTCTTCAACTTGCGCTTTCCAAGAAAGTGCTGTCTCTTTATCATTTCCTTCAATAATAACAATAGATAAGTTTTTATAACCTTCAACTTCTTTAGCTAATTGTTCTTCAATACGTTTCATTGCTCTTTTCTTTGTTCTCACTTTATCGTAAGGGACAATTTTTGTATCAACGAAGTGTAACAATGGTTTCACTTGTAACATCGTACCGACTAATGCTTGTGCACTATTTAAGCGGCCACCTTTTTTCAAGTTATTTAAATCATCTACTATGAAATATGCATTTGTTGTTTGTTTCATATTCTCTAATTGTTCTAGAATGTTATCAATAACTGTCATACCTTGCTCGATAAGCTGAGCTGCTTTTAAAGCATAGAAACCTTGTACTGAACAAGAGATTTCAGAATCAAATGCATGTACGTTTATACCTTCTACCATATCGTTTAACGTCACAGCTGTTTGATATGTACCACTTATACCACTTGATAAGTGAACTGCAATCACATCTGTATATCCTTCGTCTTTCAAACTCTCAAGTAATTCCACATATTGACCCATAGCTGGTTGAGATGTCGTCGGTAATTGTTTTTCATTTCTCATTCTTTTATAGAAATCTTCTGTACTTATCTCTGACAATTCTTTATAAACTTCATCATTAAATATAACATTAAGCGCAATTGTTCTAATATTATATTTATCTATATAAGCTTGATCTAAATATGCTGTTGAATCTGTTATAACAGCAATCTTCATAAAGTTATCCTCCTTGATTCTCTTCCATACTCATCATATCTAATTCTTGGTTATTTGAAAAGAAGTTTATGAACTAAATTGCTGCCTGTGCCATTTTAGAAAATTTATATGTGCCGTCCTTTTTAACAAGCGTCACAACTTCGTTAAATGTTTTTTTCTCATCTTTACTTCCATTCTTAGGATGAGCTGTTGTTTCCACATTATAGAATACAACCACTTGATCTTTTTTCTGTTCTAAAAACTTAATATTGGATATTTTTTTATCGAATTTATAACTTTTAAGTGTATCTTTCAACACTTTTTCTTCCTCTTTAACGTCTAGTTGTTTTGAATCTGTATCGATTGTTTTAATGTAAGCTTCTACATCACCATCATTTAAAGACTTTCTATTTTTTTCAATAGCTTCTTTGACAGCTTTTTCAGTATCTTTATTTACTTGAATCGTATCTTTCGGATTTCCTTTTTCATCTAATAGGACACCTTGACTATCGTCCGCTTCGTCAGTCGATTGTTTCTCTTCCTCTTTGGATCCACAAGCTGCTAACACGATAGATAACACTAAGCACAACATCAATAATTTATTCTTCAATTCATACAATCCTTTCCCGACTAATTTCAATAGTATATAATAATCGTAACAGATTACGATGTAAAGGGAGAAGTATTAACATGGCAGAAGGACTAATTACAATCAAATCAGCACATGAAACTGAAATTGTCATTAATAAATCGAGATTTATCGCGAGCATTCATCCTGCAGAAACTGAAGAAGAAGCGAAAGCATTCATACAACAAAAGAAAAAAGAACATCATGATGCAACACATAATTGCTCTAGCTATGTTATCGGTCCTACAATGCTTATCCAAAAAGCAAATGATGATGGTGAACCATCAGGAACAGCAGGCGTGCCTATGTTAGAAGTATTAAAAAAACAACAACTCCATAATGTAGTTGTTGTCGTTACAAGATACTTTGGTGGTATTAAATTAGGCGCAGGTGGATTAATACGTGCATATGGAAGTGCAGTCAGCCAAGTTATTAAAGAAGTAGGCAGAATTATTTTATTAGATGCAATACCATTTGAAGTAACATTAGACTATGATCAAACAGGACGCTTCGAGCATGAGTTACAACAAACTGATTATCAACTTGTAGATACTGCATATACAGATAAAGTAACCTACACAATACATGTAATAGCATCAGAAGAAGAACTATTTATCGATTTCCTAAACGAAGTCAACCAAGGTAAGTACGAATTAAACAGACAAGATATCATCGCACTACCATTTCCATATAATAAAGAAGAAGAACGCTAATCGACATTAGCGTTCTTTTTTATACTTTGTTCTTGTTAATAAATTTAATATTGGTCTGTAATTTACATTTACGAGTCCTGTAAATTCTACGATTAATTCTATTGTTATTAATATCATAATAAACATCATTAATACGCCGTATGGTGGTGATAAATAAAGGATGACACTTGATATGCTGAATAATATGGCAATCATATAGATTAATATGACGGTTTGCCTATGTGTATAACCTAAATCTAATAATCTATGGTGTAAATGCGATTTATCTGCTTGAACGATAGATTGACGATTATGTAGTCTACGTATTACTGCAAATAACATATCGATGAATGGTACTGCTAGTATAACCATTGGGAAGAATAGCGATATTAATGTAATGTTCTTAAAGCCTAATAGTGATAACACACCGATTATATAACCTAATAGTAATGCCCCACTGTCACCTAAGAATATTTTAGCAGGATGTGAGTTAAATACTAAGAATCCTAATAATGATCCTATTAACACACTACATATCATCATGATAAAGATGTTCTGCTGTAATATTGCGATAAATCCTATTGTTACTAAAGCGATACATGATATGCCTGAAGCTAAACCATCTAAACCGTCTATTAAGTTGATTGCATTCATTACTGCAACAACCCAGAAGATTGTCATTGGAATACTAAAGATTCCAAATTCAATTACAACACCAAATGGTAATGTAATAAAATCTAATGTAACGTGGTTAAAAACGACGATTAAAGATACAGCAATTTGACCTGCTAATTTAACAAGTGGTTTCATATCATACAAATCATCTACTAATCCTATAATATAGATAACAATCGCACCTAGTATAATAGGAATTGTTTCATGTTCTACTGGTTTCCCCCACCATAAACCGATGAGAAAAGATATTAAAATGACTGAGCCACCTAATACTGATACGGGTTTAGTATGAACTTTTCTAACGTTTGGCATATCAACAGCACCAATTTTAATAGAAAGAACGATAACTAAAGGTGTTAGTATTAAACTTACAATCATGGTTAGTAATATTAGTTGTAAAGTAAACATTGAGTCACCTTCATTTTGTAGTTGCACCGAATTTGATTAAAACATTACTTCTAGAATATCAAAATTTCATTCTACATGCTATAAAAACAATAGTATACCACATTTTTGAAATCAAATATTTTTACGTATAAACTAGCTTTATACGCAAACATGTGAAAAAAGAAACTTTTTTAACAAAATAACCTGTTATATCGTGACAAAAGCAATCTAATAGATTACAATATCATATGGCTTACTAAATGAAGGATGGTGTTAAATGATACAAGCAATTATATTCAATATATCTGTAACTATTGCAGCATTTTATCTATACCATCGAATACAATATAGCGAAACGAGAACTGTGACTTTTTCACAAAATTATATCACCATCTTAATGACGGGTGTTTCAATATTATTAATATCTAATCCTATACAGTATCATGACTATGCATTCTCTTTAAGTTTTATACCTATTCTCTTCTTAGGAAGATTTACTAATTTATTTTATTCTGTTTTAAGTGCCGTAGTTATTGTACTATTTGACATATTTGTAATGGGTACACCTTTTTTAGAAGATATCCATTTACTGATTATTGCAATTGTTGTTGGGATGATAGGTCCTTTTCTTAAACAAAGTGATTTCGTGAGTATTCAATTATTGTATTTAATCAGCATTATGATTATTGCGATAACACTTATCTTTTTAAATCCTGATGCATGGCTCAATGAATGGTTGTTTCTTGTGCCAGTTTCCTTTATCCTAAGTATTATTAGTGCAAGTGTTTATAGAGACATTTGGATCTTGAAAAATTTAATTTCAAGATATGAAAATGAAGAATCCGTTGATTACTTAACAGGTTTAGGAAACGTTAAAGAATTCGATCGTTATTTAAATAAGACGACTGAACAAATAACTGAACAAGACCAATCTATGGCATTATTATTGATTGATATTGATGGATTTAAAGACGTGAACGATGCGTATTCTCATAAGGCTGGAGACGCGGTCTTAAAACAAATGTCGCAATTGTTAATCAACTATTTACCTAAAGATGTTAAAGCTTTTCGTAACGGCGGAGAAGAATTTTCAATTATTCTTGTTGGCGAAACATTAGATAGTGCTATTAAATTAGCGGAAAGTATTAGAGATAGCGTTCAACAATCTACTTTCCACTTACCTAACAAAGAAACAATTAAACTATCTGTTTCAATTGGTGTAGGCTATTTAAGTGAACAAGATAACAAATCGAAACGTCGCGTATTTAAAGATGCGGATGATATGTTACATGAAGCCAAATTACAAGGTCAAAACAAAGTAATGTTCAATCCAATTATTAAGTTATAAACTGAACATAGAATTGCCTCTAGCAATTCTATGTTTTTTGTTGAATTGTTTTTAATTTGATTATTTACATAAAATTCAATACGAAACTGGAGGTTACTATGGAAGAGATACAAGACTTCACGATTATAGATGAAAATAAAATCATTGATGTTGTCATGACTGCCGGTCGCATACTTTTAGAAAGTGGCGCAGAAACATATCGAGTTGAAGATACAATGGCAAGAATCGCTACAAGTTATGGTTTAGAAAATACACATAGCTTTGTAACATCTACTGCGATTATATTCTCGCTTAATGACAGAACAAATACACGTCTGATTAGAATAGATGAACGTACAACAGATTTAGAGAAAATTTCTTTAACAAATCAAATATCACGTAAGATAGCTAACAATGAACTCACGATTGATGAAGCTAAATCAGAACTGATCCATTTACATCATGCTTCATTACAATTTCCATTTTGGTTAAAAGTATTAGCTGCAGCGATAGCATCAGCCTGTTTCTTACCAATGTTTGGTGGTAAACAAGCTGAAGTCATCCCTTCATTCATTGCAGGTGGTGTTGGATATTTAACGATGTCACTCGTCCATAATACGATTAGAATTAAATTCTTCACAGAATTTATTAGTTCATTAATTATTGCTACAATCGCAACCATTAGTGTGAATTTCTTTATTGGCGTGAATTTAAGCTTAATTACAATCGCGTCTGTTATGCCACTTGTACCAGGTGTCTTGATTACAAATGCAATCAGAGACTTAATGGCAGGACAATTGCTTGCAGGTATATCTAAAGGTGTAGAAGCGGCACTTACGGCATTTGCTATTGGTGCTGGTGTCGCAATCGTATTACTACTTAGTTAAGGAGGTGCTTTAAATGTTAGATTATATATATCAAATTTTGTTAAGTTTTACCGCAACGTTATTTTTCTCTGTCATTTTTAATGCACCAAAGAGACTATTAATAGCATGTGGTATTGTTGGTGCGATGGGCTGGATGATTTATACCATTTCGTTAGACTTTGGCATCGATAAAGTACAAGCATCATTCTATGGTAGCTTTGCCTTAGCGTTAATGAGTCATATAATGAGCCGTTATTACAAGCGTCCAATGATTATCTTTATAGTTGCCGGTATTATCCCTCTCGTTCCAGGAGGCTTAGCATATGATGCAACTAAAAACTTAGTAATCAACAATTATGATGTTGCGATTAATACAACACTACAAGCGACACTTATTTCTGGTGCGATCGCGTTTGGTATTTTGTGTTCTGAAATCATTTTTCAAATCTATGTCAGAGCAAAGCATTCTTTTGCTTCTAAGAAACAAAAAAGCGTATAATAAATAACGTAAATAGATGTAAAGGGAGCGAGCAATTTGAAACAACGTCTAATTGATCGATTAACAAGATATGTAAAAGTAGATACTCAAGCTGATGCAGCAAGTGAAAGTACACCATCTACTGAAAAGCAATGGGATTTAATCCGTATGCTTGAAGAAGAAATTAAAGCATTAAATCTTGAAGTTGACATAGACGATAAAGGGTATTTAATGGCCACTTTACCGTCAAATACAGAAAAGGATGTACCTACTATAGGGTTATTGGCACATATTGATACGTCTCCAGATTACCATGCATCAAATGTTAATCCTGTTATTGTAGAGCAATATAATGGAGAAGATATTACACTCGGTAATACTGACAAAGTATTAAGCACAAAGACTTTCCCACAACTTGAAAAAGTGATTGGTCATACATTAATGACAACAGACGGTACAACTTTACTAGGCGCTGATGATAAAGCTGGTGTCGTTGAGATTATGGAAGCGATCATTTACTTATTAGAACATCCTGAAATTAAACACGGCAAGATTAGATTCAGCTTTACACCAGATGAAGAAATTGGTAGAGGTCCACATCATTTTGATGTTGAACGATTTAACGCTGATTTTGCTTATACTTTAGATGGTAGTTTAGAAGGCGAATTACAATACGAAAGCTTTAATGCCGCTTCTGCAGTCGTTGAAGTTAACGGTGTAAACGTACATCCAGGTTCTGCTAAAGACGTAATGGTTAACGCTAATACTTTAGCAATGGCATTTAATGATCAATTGCCAAGTGATGAAGTACCTGAACATACTGAAGGCTATGAGGGCTTCTATCACTTATCTGACATGTCAGGTACAGTTGAGAAAGCAACGCTACAATATATTATTCGTGATCATGATAAAGCACAGTTCGAACGTAGAAAAAATCATTTATTAGATATCGCAAAAGTATTAAATCATAAATATAATCAAGAACTGATTACTGTAATAATCAAAGATCAGTATTACAATATGGGTGAAAAAATCAAGCCACAACCTGAACTTGTGAACATACCCGAGAAAGTTATTAAATCATTAGGTATGACACCTATTATTGAACCTATTAGAGGTGGTACAGACGGTTCACAACTCTCATTCATGGGATTACCAACACCTAATTTATTTACAGGTGGCGCAAACTTCCACGGACCGTTTGAGTATGTTTCCATTGATGTTATGGAAAAAGCAGTCCATACGATAGTCGGTATCGTATCAGAATTTGAACAACAGTCTTAAAACAACATATAAGAGCCTGAGACAAATACAGTGTCTCAGGCTCTTATTTTTATATATTAGCTTTTAATAATCTTAGCGATTGTGTTGTTAAATGTCTTAAAGCTATACCTAATTCTAAATCACTCATTGAATATTGATCTTTATTAAATACTTTATACATAGCTGTTACATCTTGTTCTAAGTATTGATCAAACTTTTCATCTGTTGCGCATATCGCAATATTGACTTTTTGATATTTATTACAAAGTTCAGCAATTCTAACAGATGTCGTCTCTAACAATTGTTGATTAGGTTTCAAACCTTCACCGAAAACGATTAAGTCAGCTTGTTCAATCAATTTATCTAAATAAGTAAGCTCATTCACAACATCTCCACCTGTAACAAGTTGCGCGTCCCATAGACTATTAAACAAGGCAGCTAAGCCACTTCCTGCACCACCGCGTTCTTCTTTACCTAATAAGATTTTATGTTGGCTCTTAAATAGTTCACTTATATACCATAAAGCATTATCGATTGAGACAGCATCTTCAACAGCAATTTGATTGATTGCTTGCTCTTTCATGATACGACTATTCTTACCATAATACTTCGATTCAAAGTCTGTTATGACTTTGATATTTTTATCTTTTAACCTTTTATCTAAATCATATAAATCAATTGTTCTTATATATTTAATCCATTTAGCACCTTTGCTAACATCTATAAAACTACCTTCAGCATCAAAGAATTTAGCACCTAATGCTTGTAACATACCAAGTCCACCGTCGTAACTTGCGACATCACCGACTGAAATTAGCATCTCTTTACTGTCTTCATCTAGCGCTTCTAAAATCACTTCTCCTAGTCCAAATGAAGAAGTTTCAAGTGGTTTAATAATATCCTCACTTGAAGTTAAGACTTTACCCGCTTCTATAACGATGATATCTTTCTCTGTTACAACATATGAAGACGACTTTGGTCTCATATAAGCGTCATGATGATCCACTGAATATTTAGTGCCAGATTGCCATAATAATACTGAATCTATAACTTCTCTTTGACCATTAAATAATGGGACTTGTACTATATCTGCTTCATTAAATTGAGACTTTATTGCTTCTTCGACAAATCGATTTGCATGGTAACTAGATAAAATACTATCAAACTCATCCATCGCAACTAATACTCTCATAATTTTCACCTCATGCTTTTTATCTTAATTCATTATACTGTTTTTTACTTCAATTAACAAAAAAACAAACAGTCCAATCAGACTGTTTGCATATGTTTCACTTACTCTTCTGCTTTCGATAAACTTGCGACTGTGATATTTTCATGATCTGCATCCCATTCAGCGTTACCATTAACAAAGTAAAATGCTTGTGGGGATTCATGTTTGATTCCAGTTTTATCAGCTATATAATCAGACAATTCTCTTTCTTCTTGAACAATTAAGTAATAACCATCCATATCTCTTTCATATAAGAATTTGTTAAATTGATCATATGCACTTGCTGAAATAGGACAAGTACTGCTATGTTTCATAACAAATACGTTTGGATTATCATTGAGTACTTTTTCAAATTGATCGATGGAAGTTAATTTCACGACCATTTTAATTCACCTCTATCATAATTTAACCAATACAATTGAACACTATATCATTTATCCATTTATATGGCAAATTCTATTTTTAATAATTATCTTTATTATCTTTACCCGTAATCTATAATATTAACCACAAGACAATTTTGGTATACTTGTTTATATATATTAAGGAGGTGCGAAATTTGTCCAAAAATACTTCACCCGTACTTATTAAAAGATGGGGTATGATTGATACGATCAATGCATGTTTACTTATTATTTCTGTCTTATTTTTATTTGATTTTAAAAACCAACCTGCATTATCGTATATTCTTGTAATAGCATTTTCTATATGGTTCATTTCACTTATAGGTAAAAATATATATTTATCAAAACGCAACAAAGATAAACCTAAAGATACAATTGATAAGCAATAAAATAAAACACACCGATTACATAAAACAATGTATTTGGTGTGTTTTATTTATCTAGTCTATCTATCGCTTTGTTGTACTTTTCATCTTTACCTAAGTAACTAAATTGCGAACTTACGCCATTTTGTACTTGGACTTTTTGAAGTTTATCTTCAATAAGAATACCTTTTTTACGTTCTTTATAGTAATTAATTAAAGTATAATACACTTCAATTTGAGCTTGTCTCATCTCATTGACACGTTTAGATGAAATATTCGTTTGATTCAGTGATTTAATGTTTTTAGAAAATAGCGGGATAATATCTTTCTCAATATAGTCCGCTCTATCTTGCACATTTTGAGTATCATTTAAATATTTAGCTTTCGTACTTAATTCTTCACTATTCTTATCAATAACAGAAACAAGTGCATCATAATCTTCTTTATCTTCAGGATTATTTTTAGCTAATTTAGCATTTTTCTCTGCATCTGATTTATTCTGTTCGAATACATCTGTATAATCTAATATTTTCTCATTAGATTGGATGGATTGTTTAAATAATGAAATGTACTCATTTAATTCTTCTAACGTTTTTTCTTTCTTTGCTATATTACTCATGTAAATATTATGAGCATCTTGAACCTCATTTGTGCTTACATTTATATTATGAGCTTGTTTACTAAGATCTTTAACTTCAGGTATAATTTGCTTTTCGAGTTTATCTTGAAGTTCATTCAATTCTTTACGTTTTTCAACTGTTACTTCCGTACCAATAAGTTGATCTAACTGATTTAATCTTAATTTATCTATATCTTTCAGAATTGAATTCTCTTTTTTATAAATAGGTTTCATTTCCCTTTTATACTTTTGAAGATCTGAATGTAATTCGTTACCACAAGCTGCAATAATTAAAACAAGAACAAATATCATTAAATAAAATAATTTAATTTTCATCATTGCACCCCTGTTTCACTTGTATTATACATAATTTCATGGATAATGAAAATGTTATATAGTATATTCATGCATGGATTTTAGAAAGGAGCTATTATGCTTAAACTTCCACAACCCTTTATTCAACTACAATCATCAGATGATTTTAAACTAAATTTTGAAAGTATTCAACAATTATTAATACATTTACTTGATACGCCAGTGATAGATGTATTCCATATCGGTGGTACGAAACAAACACAATATGTTACAGAACCTATCGTAGATGTACTTGTTACAGTTAAGTCTCTTCACGATATAACAAGCCTTGATGAAAAAAGACTCAATTATCACCGCATATATCGATTACATAATGGTTACAATAAAAAAGTCATGATGGCTCAATTCCAAGACATGATAAGCTTGAAGCAAACAGCACGTTTACATATTGTTGAACAAAACAATCAAATGTTATATGATTATTTAACTGTAGAGTCACTTTTAACAAATGATACAGATGTCATACAAACATTTGAATCATTTAAGAAAGCCGCTTTACTAGAAGCAAATAGTATAAAAGATTACGAAGCTCAAAAACAAAAATGGTTTCAACAACTTGTTCAAAAACATAAAAAATAACCCATTCGCTTAAGATGATAAATCTTGATATAATAATGTGAGAGCATAATACAGAAAGGACGTCGTGCGTTGGAGAATCATACAATTTTGGAGGAGCTTTCTAAATTTCTCCCAAAATCCCTTATAAAAGTAAATGAGCCACTTAAAAAATATACTTTCACAAAAACTGGTGGCAATGCAGATTTCTACTTATCACCTACTTCTTATACAGAAGTGCAAAAGATAATAGAATTTGCTTATAACAATCAAATTCCACTTACATTTTTGGGGAATGGTTCTAATATTATCATCCGTGATGGTGGTATAAGAGGAATTGTTATAAGCTTATTACAATTCGATCAAATAACGGTGAAAAATCAATCTATTACATGTGGAAGCGGTGCAGCAATTATTGATGTTTCAAGACGTGCTAGAGATCACCATTTAACCGGTTTAGAATTTGCCTGTGGTATACCTGGATCTGTCGGTGGCGCAGTATATATGAACGCTGGTGCATATGGCGGTGAAGTCAAAGATTGTATCGACCATATTAAAGCAGTCGATGATACTGGTCAGTTGCATATCATTAAAGGTGAAGACTTAGAATTGGACTATCGTACAAGTATTGTTCAACGTAAACACCTAGTCGTACTAGAAGCAACTTTTAAATTGCAAGATGGTGACATTCATTCCATTCAAGCGACTATGGATGATCTTACACAACGTCGTGAAGATAAACAACCTTTAGAATACCCTTCATGCGGAAGTGTGTTCCAAAGACCACCAAACCACTTCGCAGGTAAACTTATTCAAGATGCTGAATTACAAGGCCATAGAATAGGTGGTGTAGAAGTTTCTACCAAGCATGCTGGATTTATCGTTAATGTCGATAACGGAACAGCTACAGACTATGAGAACATCATTAAACACGTTCAAAAAGTCGTTAAAGAAAAATTTGGTGTAGAACTTAAAAGAGAAGTTCGAATCATCGGAGAACCTTTAGAGTAAGTAAAAAAGCATGGGACATCGCGTCCCATGCTTTTCTTATGTTATTATTCTAAACCTTTAATAACTTCGTCTACTTGTTTTTCAGTTGTTCTTACGCCACCTGAAGCTAAGTACCATAATTGTGCATCTACGTTAACAACTTTATTGTTTTTAACTGCATCTACATCTTTAATTACGTCGTTTGATAATGCTTGCTTAGCAGTTGATTTACCACCGATTGCTTGACCTCTGTCCATAGCATAGATGATTCCAGGGTTTTTCTCATTGATATATTCATAACTGATTGGTTGTCCGTGACTGCTTGCTTTAATATCTTTATCTACTGGTGTAACACCTAATACATCAAAGATTAAGCTACCAAATCTAGCACCTGGACCGTATGTAGATAATTCACCTTCGTTAACTAATAAGTACATTGCTTTGTCGTCTGATTTTTTAGCTTTATCTTTAGCAGATTTTACTTTTTTATCTAAATCAGCATTTAATTCTTTTGCTTTGCTTTCTTTGTCGAAGATTTTACCTAAGTTAGTTGTGTTTTCTTCTACTGATTCTAAGTAATTGTTATCATCTGCGCCAATGTATAAACGTGCTGCATCTGGTGCTGCTTTTTTCAATTCATCTTGTACTTCAGTTCCAGCTGTACGACCAGAGAATAAGATTAAGTCTGGTTGAATTTCTGCAACTTTATCGTAGTTTACTTCTTTAACTGAACCTGTGTTTACAATGTCGTCACCTTTAAATGCATCTAAGAATTTTGGTAATGATGCGCCACCTTCACCTTTAGGTACACCTTTAACTGCATCTTTAGCACCTAAAGCTTCAACTGTATCTAAAGCACCGTAATCTAATACTACAACTTTTTTAGGGTTAACTGGTACTTTTACTTTTTCTTCTACAGTTTTTGAATCACTGCCATCTTTCTTTTCTCCACGAACTTGATATTTCGATTGGATTTCTACTGTTTTAGACTCACTCTTAGTATCATCTTTTGATGATTTTTCTTTACTACTTGAATTACTTCCACATGCTACAAGTACAACTGATAATACTGCAATTAAAATAAAACTGAAAACTTTTTTCATTATCGATGTCTCTCCTTCAAATATTATGATAAATTATGTGTCCAAAACCCTATTGCCCAACAAACTACGAACATCACTCCTTTCAATGTGATATCAATTTTGCTACATAGCTAATGTTTTAATTTCTTCTTCTTCGATGTATTCATCATCAAAATAGACACAAATACGTTGACCATTAATTTCTTGAATTTTAATTTCTAAGTCATAAATGTCACGTAATACATCTTCATTAATAACATCGTTTTTAATACCAGCGATTTCAACTTTACCTTCTTTGATCGCGATAATTCTATCTGAATAGCATGAAGCAAAATTAATATCATGTATAACAATTACAATTGTCTTGTTCATTTCTTTCACAAGTCTTCTTAAGATTTTCATAATCTGTACAGAATGTTTCATATCTAGATTGTTTAATGGTTCATCTAATAGAATGTATTCTGTATCTTGAGCTATCGTCATCGCGATATAAGCTCTTTGTCTTTGACCGCCTGATAGCTCACTTAAGTATTTATCTTGAATTTCAGTGAGTCCTAAATAATCTAGCGCTTTATCAATCATATCTTGATCGTCTTTTTTTAATTTACCTTTTGAATATGGAAATCTTCCGAAACTCACAAGTTGTCTTACTGAAATCTTAAGTTCTGTATGATTAGCTTGTTTTAAAATTGCTAGCTTCTTAGCAAGCTCATTACTTTTCATTGAAGCGATATCTTGATCGTCTATCGTAATTTTACCGTTATCTTTATCGATTAAGCGGCTAACCATAGCTAAGACCGTACTTTTACCTGCCCCGTTTGGACCAATGAATGATGTGATTTTCCCTTTTTCAATTTCTATATCTACTTCATCAACAACTTTATGATGATGATAAGCTTTTGTTAATCCTTCGACTTTAATCATGCTACATTACGCTCCTTTAAAATTAAGAATATAAAGTAAATGCCACCTATAAAGTTAATCATGATGCTGATTTCTGTATTACCTTCAAACACGTGCTCCACGACCCATTGACCTAAAAATAAGCTGATCCAACTGATGAGTATTGAAGCCGGTAATATGTATTTATGTTCGAATTCTTTGATGAATTCATGTGCTAAATTCACGACAAGTAGACCTAAAAATGTAATGGGGCCAACGAGTGCTGTTGAAATTGTAACAAGTAGTGCAACCATAACCATCAACCATCTCGTTACATTTGTATAATTAACACCGAGGTTAATAGCTTGATCTCGCCCTAATGACAATACATCTAAGTAGTTCTTTATCTTAAAAGCAATGAATATCATAATTAATAAAACAATGCCTGATATCGTAAGTAAACCTTCATTTATTGCACCAAAGCTTGCGAACATTGCACTTTGTATTGATAAGAATTCTTCAGGATCTATCATCATTTCAATAAAACTAGATAAACTTGAGAAGAATGTTCCAAAAACAATACCTAATAGTAATATGAAGAATACATTTTGATCTTTAGACCTAAACAATATTTGGAATAAGAATAAACTAAATAGAATCATACCTACCAATGTAATTAAAAAGTTAAGATGATTATTGAGTACGACAGTCGATGTGGAACCAAATAAAAATATTAAAGACGTTTTAATAAACATATAGACTGCATCTAAACCAATTATGGATGGTGTTAAAATTCTATTATTCGTGATTGTTTGGAAAATTACCGTTGAAACTGCAATACTGCCACCTACTAATAACATTGCGATAACTTTTCTAACACGTCCGGTTAATTGATACTCCAATATATTAGGATTAATGTTATAAAGTAAATAAAGTGCTGCAATTAATAGCGTTAACACAGATAAAAGGATTAATTTATGTACGGGGGTTAATTTATTGAGCATTTCTAGAACGTCCTTTCATCAGCAATACTATAAATATGAAACTACCAATAACACCTATTGTTAAACCAATTGTAATTTCATAAGGGAATATAATTAATCTTCCAATAACATCACAAATCATCACAAACAATGCACCAAATACTGCTGTATGCGGCAATGCATTTTTCAAATGATCTCCTCTGAATATTGAAACTAAGTTAGGAATAATTAATCCTAAGAATGGCATCATACCAACTGTTACAACAACAAGTGCTGTAATAATTGATGCAATGATAAGTCCAATATTGACGACTTTTTGATAATTAAGTCCTAAATTCACACTGAAATCTTTACCCATACCAGCAATCGTAAATTGATTCGCAAATATAAACGCTAAAATCAATAACGGAATACTAATGTAAAGAATTTCATATCTACCACTTGTAATAATTGAGAAATTACCTTGCATAAAATTACCAATACTTTGTACAGCATTTGTACGTAATGCAACAAAAGAAGAAAAACTCGACACAATGTTTCCGAGCATGATACCAACTAACGGTATAAAAATAACATCTTTAAATTGAATTCTACGGAGAATTTGCATAAATAGCATTGTTCCAAATAAGCTTAATAATGTAGCAAATAATAATTTAAGTAGTATATTGGCTTCTGGAAACGCGATAAGAGAAATTAATATACCTAATCTCGCCCAATCCATTGTCCCTGCAGTTGTTGGAGAAACGAATTTATTTCTTGTTAACTGTTGCATAATCAGTCCACAAATAGCTAATGAACTCCCTGAGATAATAATACTGACTGTTCTCGGAATTCTACTCGACACTAAAATGTTCTTCTGTTCGTCAGTTAAATTTAATATATGTAAAGGTTTTACTTCTGAAACACCTATAAAAATAGAGAAGAACGTTGCAATTACTAATAATATAATCAAAACATCTAAACGCATTAAAAACTTTCCCATGACACACCCTACTTCTCTTTAGTTGATAACGATTATCATTATCTCTATTGTAATGAAGAATATGACTAAATGCAATGCTATTTATAAAAAAGAGTGATGGAATTAAATTCCATCACTCTTTTATAATTATTTTATATTAATGTCTTTGTTTGGCATTGTGTGTTGATCTCTAGCAGTAACATGACTTGTTACATTGTATTGACCCGCTTCTTTAAATTTATATTTTAAAGTATACACACCATCTTTATTTTCTTTAACTTTCTTCATTTCTGAAGATTTTTTATCCCCATCTTTAACGATTTCAAACATCACTTCATCTGCATCTTTTACTTTTTCATCACCAAGTGTCACTTTTGCAGAAAGCTCTACTTCTTCACCACTTTTAGCTTCTTTAGGCACATCTAAAGCAACTTCCAAAGCTTGAGGTTTATCAGAAGACTTATGTTCTGAATGATGATGCTCATCCTCTTTCTTGTCATTTCCACATGCTGCTAGCACAGAAATGACCAATACAGTTAATACCCCTAGTAATATTCTTTTCATGAATATAACCCACCTTTCAATATATTATCTTCATTATAAACAATAAATATCACATAAATTCCAATAAATATTGAAAAATATGTTAACTTTTGATTTCTCATAAAAAATAGCCTAGGACAAGATACATGTCCTAGACTACTACTTAATATTTTACTTTTCATCAAAGATGAAGTCTTCATCTTTAAGTGCTTCTACATTTAATGCTAGTACATAACCGTCACCTTTAACACTGAAGAAGTCATGGTTTTTAGTACTTGTATTTAATGCATTCTCAATAATTGGGTTGAACGCTTTTTCTTCGTAATATGGTTCAAATCCTAAATTAGCTAATGCTTTATTCGCATTATATGTTACGTAGTTCATAACATCATTTGTTAATCCTATTTCATCATATAATGTTTTTGTATATTCGTATTCATTCTTATAGAGTAAATCAAGCATACGATACATTTCTCTATCCGCTTTAATTTGTTCGTCTTGTGACAATTCATTTTTTAAACTTTGTGCATCTAGTCCAGTAAATACACCGTGGATAGATTCATCTAGTAAAATTTTACGGATGATTTCTCCTGAAGTTGTCATACGGCCTTGTCCAGCTAAATATAATGGATAGTAGAAACCTGAGTAGAATAAGAATGTTTCTAAGAACACACTTGATACTCTTGCCATGTATTGATCATAAATTGAAGCTTCTTTACCCCATAATTTATGATAATTACCTACGATCATTTCTGATTTATATTTCAAGTGTGGTTCTTCAACAACCCACTTATCTAATAATTCATTTGTTTCACTAGATGGTAATAATGTCGTGAATATATGTGAATAACTTTTCGCATGTATTTGTTCCATCATACCCATAAATGAATACACTGCTTTTTTACGTAAGTCTTTAGTATGCATCATGATTAGAGGCATGCCATCATCAGCTTGATGTGTATCTAATCCAGTAAGACCAGCTAATGCCTTTTTAAAAGCATTTTTTTCAGGTTCTGTTAATGTTTCCCAATTTGCTATATCTTTAGATACTTTAAATTCTGACTCAACCCACATTTGTGAGATGTTTTGACGCCAAAACATATTCGTCATATCTTCTTGTGTATTCCAATTTACTGCCTTCATATTAGATCTCCTATCTTAATTAAATTGATTAGATTGCGCAACTTGTACATTCTTCAACGCTTAATAATTTATTTCGTGTATAGTAAAGTGATTTTAAGCCTTTATGGTGAGCATATACGTATAATCTTGAAAGTTCACGTGTTGAAATCTCTGAATTTACATATAAAATTGTAGAAATACCTTGGTCTACATGCTCTTGAATCGTTGCAATTAAATCAATTAATTTCATTTGATCTGTATTAAATGCTGATTTGTAATACCACATTGTTTCAGGTGATAAGAATGGCATTGGGTAAAATGTTTCTGCATTACCATATGTTCTTCTTTCAATTTGGTCAACAATTGGCATAACAGAACTTGTCGCATTTTGTACATATGAAATACTTTGTGTTGGTGCAATAGCAAGTCTATATGCATGGTATAAACCATGTTCTTTAACAGCTTCTGCTAATGCTTTCCAATCTTCTGTAGTTGGAATATCGAAACCTTCAAATAATGCCGCAACATTATCGTATTCAGGTTTAATATCTTGTTGGATATATTTTTCAAAGTATTTACCTGAAGCGTAATCAGATTTGTCGAAATCTACATATGTTTCTTGTCTTTCTTTCGCAATTTCCATTGAACGTTCAATAGAATAGTAGTTCATCATCATGAAGAAGACATTTGCGAAGTCTTTAGCTTGCTCTGATTCATAACCAATTTTGTTTTTAGCTAAGAAACCGTGTAAGTTCATAACACCTAAACCTACAGAATGTAACTCATTGTTTGCTTTTCTTACACCTGGTGCATTTTTAATATCTGTATCATCAGATACAACTGTTAAAGCATCCATACCAATATGTACAGAATCACGGAATTTCTTAGATTCCATCACGTTTACAATATTTAATGAACCTAAGTTACAAGAAATATCACGTTTGATTTCATCTTCAGTTCCATAATCGTTAATAATTGACGTTTCTTGTAATTGGAATATTTCTGTACATAAGTTACTCATTTTGATTTGTCCGATATTAGAGTTAGGATGTACTTTATTCGCATTATCTTTAAACATCAAATAAGGATAACCTGATTGTAATTGCGTTTGAGCAATTGTATTTAACATATCACGTGCATCTTTAGCTTTTTTTATGATATTAGGATTTGCAACTAGCTCATCATAATATTCATCAAGATTAATATCATCTAGTGTCACACCATATTCACGTTCAACAGTATGTGGTGCAAACATATAGAAATCTTTACCTTCTTTAGCTAAATCAAAGAATTTAGATGGAACGATTAAACCAGTAGAAATAGTAGATAATCTAATATCTTCATCTGCGTTCACTTTTTTAGTATCTAAGAATTCTAATACATCATAATGGAAGATGTTTAAGTATACTGCACCCGCACCAGGTCTTTGGCCAAGTTGATCAGCATAACTAAAGCCACCTTCAAGTGATTTAGCAACTGGTAATACCCCTTTAGCGACACCTTTAATGCCTTTAATAGCTTCACCACGTGCACGTAATTTAGATAAGTTGATTGCTACACCGCCACCAATTTTACTCAATTGTTTAGCTGTTGAATCAATAAAGTTAATTGAATTTAAGCTATCATCTACTTCTAATAGGAAACAACTTACTAACTCCCCACGTCTAGCTCTACCAGCATTTAAGAAAGTTGGTGTTGCAGGTTGAATACGTTGTTCAATCATACCTTCAACAAATTGTTTAGCTTGTTCAACATTACCTTTAGCTAAATATAAAGAAACAATAATAACGTGTTCTTTATATGTTTCAAGGTATTCTGATTTATCATTAGTCTTCAAAGCGTAATCTTTGAAGAACTTACTAGCTGACATGTAACTTGCAAATTGAAAAGGAATTGAATCTGCAAACTGGTTAATCTCTTTTAATGATGCCTCACTATATTCTTTAAATAAGTCATAATAAAAGTCTTGTTCAACTAAAAAGTGTAAGCGTTCAATAGGATCATTGAATTGAATTGTTTTTTCTGCAATTTCTTCTAAATATACTTCTAATGCTTCTTGATCTTTTTCAATATCGAAAAAGCCGTCTTCTCTTCTCTTTGTTACTTTATTGTTTAATTCAATATGATTTTTCTTTTGCTTGTTTATCATTTTCATAGAGATTAACCACCTTTTCCTTAAATTCATCTGCTATAGCTTGGTTACCGTGTAACTCAAATTTCATCAATAAAGGGACATGATATTGATTCGCGATTTCTTCACTAGCTTTCGCGAAATTCTGTCCCCAATTTCTATTTCCACTACCTGCTACTGCTTTAAGATTATGATGATTCACTTTCAAAAAATCTTGTACAGTATCAGGTACTTGGCCAAATCCAATTGTACCTGTAACCATTATAAATGGTTCATTTATTTCATTTGTCTTGTTTGCCTCAGTGAGAGCCATTGTGTCAGACAATCCTGCTCTCTGTATGAACCGTCGTACATTACCAGTTAAAGAGTAATAAATTATCTTCATAAACTTTCACCTACCACATGTAAATGCTTATTCAACTGTATAAATGAAATAAAAAATACAAAAAAATGAACACTTTATTCATTTTTATTTCAAATGCACAAAACACAAGATATAGTGTTACGTTTTATAAGCACATACTATATTATGTGATTCATTATAGCACTTTAAATGATTCATAACACTTATAATACCTTAAAAATTTTAAAAAAATAGGGTTGACTTTCTCCTTGTTTCGACTAAGCGTTGCTATATCAACATTTGAAAATTGCTTTCATAAAAATTTATTTGTCGAAAACAATCACCGAACAAGTCATATACTTTTTAAAGTGAATTATGATAATATATGTTCATTGATAAAAAATAGAAGGTGTTTACATGAATTCCACAGTAAAAGGAATAATTGCAATACTCATTTCTTCGATTGGTTTTAGTTTAATGGCAGTATTCTTCAGATTATCTGGTGACTTACCAGTTTTTCAAAAATCACTTTTCAGAAATCTCATCGCAATGATTGTACCGATTTACTTTGTCATGAAGTATAGAGCACCATTTTTCGGTAAATTAGAAAATCAACCGTTACTCATTTTACGCTCTACACTTGGACTTATTGGTGTATTACTCAATATTTATGCGATTGATCACATGGTTTTAAGTGATGCGGATATGTTAATGAAATTAAACCCATTCTGGACTATACTACTTTGCGCGATATTTTTAAATGAAAAAGCACGCAAATATCAAGTAATTGCAATGATTGTAGCGATTCTTGGTGCATTGTTTATAATTAAGCCTACATTTGATTCAGATATGATGCCAGCAATTATCGGTTTATTATCTGGAATTTTTGCTGCAGGTGCATATACTGCCCTACGACCTTTAGGACAACGTGAAAAATCATATACAACAGTATTTTACTTTTCATTCTTTTCTACGGTCGCATTAATTCCATTTGTCATCTTTACATTTGAACCAATGACACTTTCACAAGTCATCATATTATTGTTATCAGGTGTCTTTGCAACAGTTGGTCAATTCGGTATAACAATTGCCTATAGTTTCGCAGCAGCAAAAGATATTTCAATATTTGTATACGCATCTGTCATATTCAGTGCCATACTTGGTTTCATCTTATTTAAAGAAATACCAGATTTACTCAGTTATCTAGGATACATTATTATATTCTTAGCAGGCTATTACATGTTCAAGAAAGCCCAAAGAAATCCTAAACCTAAAGAAGCAATTAATAAAGGAGAATCATAATGTCAGAGGGAAGAAACAAAGACGAATTAAAAGATATTACGTTATTAGGGAATCAAAACAATCAATATCATGATCAATACAAACCTGAAGTATTAGAAGTGTTCGACAATAAACATCAAGGTAGAGATTACTTTGTAAAATTCAATTGTCCAGAATTCACTTCTTTATGTCCTATCACTGGACAACCTGATTTTGCGACAATTTATATTTCATATATACCAAACGTCAAAATGGTAGAATCTAAATCATTAAAATTATACTTATTCAGTTTTAGAAACCATGGTGATTTTCACGAAGATTGTATGAACGTTATTATGAATGATTTAATAGAATTAATGGATCCCCATTATATAGAAGTTTTAGGTAAATTCACGCCACGCGGAGGTATTTCTATAGACCCTTATACAAACTATGGAAGACCAGGTTCTAAATACGAAAAAATGGCAGAGTATCGTATGATGAACCACGATTTATATCCTGAAAATATAGACAACAGATAATAATTCAATATATATAGCCGAGTCATATTCAACATGACTCGGCTTTTAATATACATAAATTTCACATTTCAAAACATATTACTCACCAATCAAGAAAACGCTTACAAATTTAAAAATTTGTTCACATTTATTTTAAGCCTTGCCACTATTGACGCTATTATTTTTAATAGTCATTATTGTAAGAATATTGTTAATCTTTACCTTGTGTTTATTTTGCGAAAGCATTACAATTTAACATGTGCTAATTTTAAGTACATCTATAAAATTGAATACAGTTTATTATGAGGGGAAGTAAAAAATGGGTAACAAACATTATACTAAAGAGGAAATTATCCAAAGTACACCACGTACAGGTTTCTTTGGTCATCCTAAAGGCTTGGCTACATTATTTCTTACCGAATTCTGGGAAAGATTTAGTTATTATGGAATGAAAGCTATTCTTGCCTACTACATTTACTATTCAGTAGCAAAAGGCGGCTTTGGTATTGATCAAGGTTTAGCACTTCAAATCGTCTCAATCTACGGTGCACTTGTTTATATGAGTGGTGTTATCGGTGGATGGATTGCTGATAGAATTACTGGTACACGTCATGCATTATTCTACGGTGGAATACTCATCATGATTGGTCACATCTTATTATCACTACCAAATAATTTTACATTGCTATTAATCGCGCTATTATTCTTAATTATTGGTACAGGATTATTGAAACCAAACATTTCTTCTACAGTAGGTTTATTATATGAAAAGAATGACCCAAGAATGGATTCAGCATTTACTATTTTCTACATGTCAATCAACTTAGGTGCTTTAATTTCACCATTATTAATCGGTTGGTTACAAGTAAACGTAGGCTTCCATGCTGGTTTTGCAGTAGCAGCAGTTGGTATGTTCATCGGTTTAATCATTTATTTCATCACAAACAAGAAATATTTAGGTTTAGCTGGTATCGAAGTACCCGATCCATTATCATCTTCTGAAAAGAAAAAAATGATCAAAATTGTTGGTATCACTGTCGTAATTATCGCAATTGTTTGTTTCATCCTAAGTCTATTCGGACAATTAACATTGCCTAATTTCGCAAACTTTATTTCAATACTTGGTGTTGCTCTACCAATTTACTATTTCGTAAAAATTTCATTAAGTAAAAAGACGGAAGATTATGAACGTACACGTGTATATGCATATATACCATTATTCATTGCAGCAGTAGCATTCTGGATGATTCAAGAGCAAGGTTCTACAGTATTAGCACAATTTGCAGATACTAAGACACAATTAAGCATGGCTAAATTAACAGGTGGCGCAATTGATTTTAATATACCAGCAGCTTGGTTCCAATCACTTAACCCATTCTTCATTATTATTTTAGCACCAGTGTTCTCAGTATTATGGGTTAAATTAGGTAAATTCAACCCACCTACTGTTTATAAATTTGCAATAGGTGTATTCTTAGCAGGACTTTCATATATTATTATGGTCGTTCCATTATCAGATACATCAACATTAATTAACCCAGTTTGGTTATTTGCAAGTTTCTTATTAGTAACATTAGGTGAACTTTGTATTTCACCAATCGCATTATCAACAACGACTAAATTAGCACCAAAAGCATTCACAGCTCAAATGATGAGTGTTTGGTTCTTATCAAACGCTATGGCTCAAGGTTTGAATGCTCAAATGGTAAAAATTTATACAAGTATTAGTTCAAATGATTATTTCTTATACTCAGGTATATTCGCTATCATCATTTCAATCATCTTACTTGTAGCAAGTCCAAAAATTAAAACATTAATGGCCGGCGTAAAATAAGAACTAGCCAATTACGAGGTAAGGACAACAAAAGTTGTCCTTGCCTTTTTTAGTATTAAGAAAGTTTTGATTGGTGGGAGTTAGAATTCTGTAACTTCCATTATTCTGAATTGTGGTAATTAGAATCCGCTAACTTCCATTATTTCGAATTGTGGCAGTTAGAATGCTGTAACTTCCATTATTCTGAATTGTGGTAGTTAGAATCGGCTAACTTCCATTATTTCGAATTGTGGTAATTAGAATACTCTAACTTCCATTTTTCTGAATTCTGGTAATTAGAATGCTCTAACTTCCACTATTTCGAATTCTGGTAATTAGATTGCTCTAACTTCCACTATTTCGAATTCTGGTAATTAGAATGCTCTAACTTCCACTATTTCGAATTCTGGTAATTAGGTGGACGCTCTCTTACGGACATTTCTCAGAATTCTGTCCCTAACAGCATCTCTTACGGACATTTCTCAGAATTCTGTCCTTAACACCACCTCTTTCGGACATTTCTCAGAATTCTGTCCCTAACAACGCCTCTTTCGGACATTTCTCAGAATTCTGTCCCTAACAATACCTCTTATGGACATTTCTCAGAATTCTGTCCCTAACAACCTCTCTTACAGACATTTCTCAGAATTATGTCCCTAACACCCTCTCTTACGGACATTTCTCAGAATTATGTCCCTAACAACGCCTCTTACGGACATTTCTCGGAATTCTGTCCCTAACAACCTCTCTTACGGACATTTCTCGGAATTCTGTCCCTAACGACATCACCAAGATTCCATACATAAATCCTCCCCCTCCCTGTATCTGTTACACAATCAACTAATATGTGTAAAAATACTTATTAATGATATATTAATTATTTTAGAATATTCACAATATTAGAACTTATTAAAATTTTATTGAATTTACTAACATATAGGGTTAAAATGTTCTTTAAACTTACCTGACAATCGGGGGAAGTTTAGAAAGGAAGCGATTTTTTATGGGCAAAATGACGCGAGAGGAAATGGTTGAAACTGTCCCTCAATATGGATTTTTTGGACATCCTCGCGGCTTAGGTATATTGTTCTTTGTAGAATTTTGGGAACGTTTTAGTTATTATGGAATGCGTGCAATTTTACTGTATTATTTATACTTTACTGTCAGCCAAGGCGGACTAGGTTTAGATAAAGTTACAGCTCAACAAATTATGGCCATGTATGGTTCATTAATATTTATGACAGGTATATTAGGTGGTTGGGTAGCGGATAGATTACTCGGCTCTCGTAGATCATTAATGTACGGTGCAGTACTTATTATGCTAGGTCACTTAGTATTATCTTTACCATTTGGTTTAGGTGCATTTCTTATTTCTATGATATTAATCATTGTAGGTTCGGGACTTATGAAACCAAACATTTCAAATGTTGTGGGTGGTTTATATCATAAGAATGATAATAGATTAGATGCAGGGTTTGTTATCTTTTATATGTCAGTTAATATGGGTGCTTTATTATCACCACTTATTATCGACAAAGTACGTGTAAGCGTTGGTTTCCACCAAGGATTCTCAATCGCAGCTTTCGGTATGCTTTTAGCTTTAGTAGCATACATTCTATTCCAAAAAAGAAGTCTTGGGGAAGTTGAAAATCATCCTTCTAACCCACTCAATCATAAAGAAAAAGTTAAATACGCTAAAATGTTTACATATAGTGCAATCGGTATTGTTATTCTTTTAGCTATTTTATATTTAACAGGTCATCTTACATTTAATTCAATCAGTTTAATTGTTTTAATTATCGGTATCGTTATACCATTTGTTTACTGGACAATTATGTATAGAAGCCCTGATATAGATCAAACAGAAAAATCAAGATTACTTGCGTATGTACCATTGTTCTTAGCTTCTGTTTTATTCTGGAGCATTCAAGAACAAGGATCAAACGTACTTGGTGTATTCGCGCAAGAACATACCCAATTAGATTTAAATGCATATGGTATTAATTTCGTGATACCAGCAGGTTGGTTCCAATCTATCAACCCAATCTTCATTGTTTTATTTGCACCAGTTATTTCATTCTTGTGGCAAAAATTAGGTAAATACAATCCTTCTACACCACTTAAATTTGTAATTGGTTTAGCGTTTGCTGGTATTTCATTTATTGCTATGATGATTGCAATGATGATGCAACAAGCAGAACTGATGAATCCAATTTGGTTAGTACTCAGCTTCTTCCTATGTGTTATTGGGGAATTATGTTTATCACCTACTGGATCAAGTGTTTCAGTTAAACTTGCACCAAAAGCCTTTTCAGCACAAATGCTTAGTCTTTGGTTCTTAACAAATGCAACAGCACAAGGTATTAACGGACAATTAGTTAAATTGATTGAACCGTTAGGACAACAGAACTACTTTGGCTTAATCGGCGCAATCGCTATTGTGGTTTCACTTATTGTATTATCAATGACGCCAAAAATTAAAAAACTTATGCAAGGCATACATTAAAGTAAAAGACATCAGCTTCCCAAGCTGATGTCTTTTACTTTATTTATATGATTCTGATAAAGATTCTTGTTGTTTATTATATTCCCCGTTTTCACCTAAGAAATATGCTTCTACTTCTTTCCAGTTTTGAACTTTTGGCCATTTATCAATATCAATATTATGATCTGCTGCATACATAATTGAATGATTATTGAAGCTTTCAAGTTGTTTAGGATTATCATCAATTAAATAATCTGTATTGACGATACCTTTATCTCCACAAAATACAAAGTGTTGAGGGTCTAAGAATGGCATATGTTCTCTTAGCCAAGCGTATTTATCAGCAAATGATGTTGGTACGTCCATCGCTGCTGTAACAATATAAACGTCATAGTATTCATTTAACTTCTGTACAACTTCTACAGCGTCTGGAAATACTTCTAAGTCTCTAAAAAATCCATCTTCTCTTAAAATACTTGTCAAAATACCTTGATGTTCAGGCATCATATTACGGATTTTAGTACCTTTAAGTTCTTCCATAGTAACATTAGAAGAAGTTTCTTCATTGTAACGTCTTAAAAGTTTTTTTATTGTGTCAGCTAGCACTTCATCCATATCGATACCAATTGTTTGCTTCGTCATTATACCTTCTCCTTTATATATCAATGTCTACTAGTATACCAAAGAACGTACTGCCTTTCCTTTATTACGAACTGTGTGTTTTAAAGAATTCTTCTAATACTTGTATCATCTTATCGTTATGTTCACTAAAGCCCATCGTAATACGTACACCATTTGGGAATGGTCTCGTAATAAAGCCTTCTTTTATTAAATAATCATATAATACTTGAGGTTCGTTTGTATTAACGTATATAAAGTTCGTTTGGCTATCATAAATATGTTCTTTAAAAGATGCATTTAAGAATTTTTCAATTTCATGACGATTCTTTGTTGTAATGTCTTTTAAGTAAGCTTGATCTTTAATTGCGGCATCTGCTGCAACAGCTGAAAGTGACGTTACATTGAATGGTAATCTGACAATATCTAATTGGTCTAATAATGATTCATTAGCGATTGCATAACCAATACGTTGTGCTGCTAATCCATACGCTTTAGAAAGAGTACGTAAGACAACGACTTGATTATATTTTGAAAGTAATTCTAAACTATTTGGCATGTCTTCAGCAACAGCAAATTCTATATATGCTTCATCTATTAAAACGATAATATCATCTGGTACTTTTTGAATAAATGCTTCTATAGCATCATGAGGCAAATATGTACCTGTTGGGTTATTCGGATTACAAATCCAAATCAGTTTCGTTTTATCTGTAATTTGTTCATACATTGCATCTAAATCAAAATATCCATCTTTAATTGGTGTTGTTTTAACTTGGGCACTTTCAATAATAGCATGATGTCTATACTGTCCAAATGTCATGTCACTCGTTAAGATTTCATCATCTTTTTCAAGAACTGCTCTTGAAATAATCATAATCACTTCATCTAAACCTGAGCCAAAGAATATTTGTTCTTTCTTCACATTGAGAAATGTACTTAATGTTTCTTTCACTTCAAATTGTTTCACTTCTGGATAGTAGAATAATTCGTCTAAATTAGCTTTGATTGCTTCTTTAACATTTGGTGAAGGACCATACAAATTCTCATTTGAAGCAAGTTTGACCATGTCTCCATCTATGCCGTACTTTTCTTTTAATTGTCTCGGAGATAACCCCGGTTGGTATGCTTGTAATTCACTTAATTGTTGCTTCATTTTTAGACCTCCAAGTTGAAATATAAAAACGGTAAATCGAAATTTACCGTTTGTTAATTTATTAGTATTATAGACCTAATCATTTTCATAAATCAATGGTATTTAATCAATCAAGTCATTCTTCTGTAAATATTCTTTCGCGACTTGATAAGCATCTTCATCCTTGATTGTAACTCTATAATTCATTTCTTGCATTTCTTCATCAGATATTTTGCCTTTTAATTTATTCATAGCTTTCACCACATCTGGATGCTCTTTAATTGTTTCTTTTTTCATAAGTGGTGCACCTTGGTATGGTGGGAATAATTTTTTGTCATCTTCTAAGACAACCATGCCATATTCTTTAAGCTCTGCATCTGTTGAATATGCATCGATTAAATCAATATCATTACTTTCAAGCGCTTGATATCTTAATTTAGGTTCCATTGTTTTAACATCTTTAAAGTTTAAATCATATTTCTTTTGAATACCTTTGTAACCATCTTCACGGTCATTAAACTCTAAAGTGAAACCAGGTCGTATTTCATCTTCAACCTTACTTAAATCTGAAATAGTTTTAATATTATGCTTTTCAGCATATTCTTTTTTAACTGCTAAAGCATACGTATTATTATATTTCATCGGTTCAAGTAATTGCATATCAAACTTTTTATCAAGGCTATTATTAGCTTGATTATATACTTCTTTCTCAGTTGTTGATTTAGGTGTTTCTTTCGTTAACTCACCTAGAACTGTACCTGTGAATTCTAAATATCCATCTATTTCGTCAGACTTTAATGCATTAAATAGGAAGGAAGTCTTACCCATACCTGCTTTAACTTCAACAGTGTTGTCAGTTTCTTCTTCAATTAAAATCTTATACATATTAGTGATAACTTCTGGTTCAGATCCTAACTTACCTGCTAAAGTAATTTTATCACCTTTTTGAGCAAATAAAGGTATCGTCACAGATAATAAGAATATGACTAATATTGTTCCAAGTATAATTAAAGATTTTTTGTATGAAATTCTTTCTAAAATTCTTAAAAATACATCAAAGAAAATTGCTAAAATAGCTGCAGGAATTGCGCCTAGTAATATAAGAGATGTATTATTTCGATCAATACCTAATAATATTAAATCCCCTAGACCACCAGCACCTATTAAAGCCGCTAATGTTGCTGTACCAATAATTAATACCATAGCTGTTCGAATACCAGCCATCATAACTGGCATTGCAAGTGGTAACTCAACTTTAGACAATCTTCTACCAGTCTTCATACCTATACCACGTGCCGCTTCAATCAATGAAGGGTCTACTTCTTTAATACCGGTATATGTATTCCTTAATATCGGTAATAACGCGTATATAACAAGTGCAATAATTGCCGGTATACGCCCTATACCAAATAACGGAATCATTAAACCTAGTAAAGCAAGAGATGGTATTGTTTGTAATACAGCTGCAATGTTAATAATAACTTCGGCTAGCTTTTTAGTCTTTGTCAGCAATATACCTAACGGAACTGCGATTACGACTGCGATTAAAAGTGCAATAAATGATAATTGAATATGTTCAATTAACGTTTCTAAAAGTTGCCCTTTACGGCTTGAAAGTGTTTCGATTAAGGCATTCATGAAGAAACACCTCTATTCTTTTCTGCTAAATAACTAAACACATATTGTCTTGTCACAATATGGCTTGGTGCTGCATTTTCTGAATCCATCACAATCGCTTCGTGTTCTGCTAATAATCCATATATATCGTCAATCGTTTGATCTGGTGATACTTTAGGATATTGATCAATAGATTGCGTATTTACTTCTGAAATTGGTTGCGCAATATCACCTAACTTCACTTGTTTCAATACATGCGCATCCACATTACCAATAAATGATTTTACGAAATCATTCTTAGGGCGATGAATAAAGTCTTCTGTCGTTCCAATTTGCTCCACATGTCCTTGGTTCAATAAGCAAATACGGTCTCCCATTTTCATGGCTTCTTCAATATCATGCGTTACAAAGACGATTGTTTTTTTAATTTGCGATTGAAGTTCAAGTAAATCATCTTGTAGATTCTTTCTACTAATTGGATCTAGTGCACTAAATGGTTCATCCATTAAGACAACTGGCGGATCGGAAGCAAGTGCTCGAATAACGCCAATACGTTGTTGTTGTCCTCCAGATAGCTCACTTGGATATCTATCCCGATATGTTTCAGGATCTAAACCAACCATAGTAAGTAATTCATCTACTCTATTTGCAATATCTTTCTTTTTCCATTTCTTCATCTCTGGTACTTGCGCAATATTTTCTTTAATCGTCATATGCGGGAAAAGTGCGATTTGTTGAAGAACATACCCAATATCCCATCGCATCTCCGCAACATCATAATCACTTATTGGTTTATCGTTAAAATATATAAATCCTTCTGATAAAGGTATTAACCTGTTGATCATTTTAAGTGTTGTAGTCTTTCCGCACCCAGAAGGTCCTATAAGTACAAAAAATTCACCTTCATTAATATTAAAACTTACATTATCTACTGCTTTCTTATCCCCGTATATCTTTGAAACAGCTTCAAACTTAATCATTAATAGACACCACATTCCTCTTTTTTATCAGTGCTAGAATTTCTTCTATATTATTTACCCTAATTTCACAATAAAATGCCTATTCTTCTTAAATGGGTTGTTTATAATTTTTAATGGTTTCAATAAATATCGGACAATAGTGTTTCAATTTATAACTTCCAATACCGTCTATTAAAATCATTTCTTTTTTAGATTCAGGTAATCGTTTAGCAAATTGCTCTAAAATTTGGTCAGAAAATATAGAAAGTGGTGAAACTTCTAATTCTTTACTTAAATCTTTTCTAACTTCTATTAATCGATCAAATAAAGATCTATCAACATCTATAATCGTTTGGATATCAACTATTTCTTTCGGCTTAGATTTAAATGGCGTTGTCATAATTTCAACTTTTCCACGCAATACATCCATTGCATCTTGGTCAACACTTAATATTTCTTTATGTTCATTTAAATAGCCTTTATAACGCAATTCATCTAGTAAATGATGACATTCATTCGTCGTATAATCTTTTAAAATGCCATAAGTACTGAGTTCATCATATCCTAAAGATGTTATTTGAGGTGTTTGTTCCCCTCTTAATACTTGAATAATCATATTACGTTTTTCTTTTTGTTTTAACCTTGCGATACAACTTAATATTTTTTGTGCTTCAGTTGTCATGTTATAGGATTTTTCTGATTGTAAACAACTAGAACATCTGCCACACTCTTCTAATTTTTCATCAGGATTAAAGTAATGAATCATCATCGCTTCTAAACATTTAGTCGTCTTCGTATATTGAATCATTTGTCGAAGCTTTTCGCCTTGCTTTTCTTTGTATTCATCGTCTGCCGAACTTGAAGAAATGAAGAATTTTTGAAGGTCTATATCACGGTCTGAGAATAATAAGATACATTCACTGTCTAACTGATCACGACCAGCACGACCAGCCTCTTGATAATATGATTCGATATCTTGAGGCATATTATAATGAATCACGAATCTAACGTTTGATTTATCAATCCCCATACCAAAAGCATTTGTTGCAATTGCTAATTTGATATCATCTTCAATGAATTTACGTTGTGCACGTTCTCTTTCATCTTTTGGTAATCCTGCATGATACATCACATTTTTAATTTCTAAATCATCAAATGTTTCACTTAATTGTTCAACTTGTTTTCTAGTAGAACAATAAATAATTCCTGATTGATGAATATTTTTCTTCACATAATCTTTAACAAAATTAAGTCTCTGATATGTATTGTTCACTTTAAACGTTAAGTTCTCACGTTTAATAGACGTTTCAACAATATCACTTTCAGCAATTCCTAATTTTTGAGAAATATCTTCTTGTACTTCTTTAGTAGCTGTTGCTGTTAATGCCACCAATCTAAAATGATGAGGCAAGCTCATAACATGTGTGATCACTTCTTGATAACTTGGTCTAAAATCATGTCCCCACTTCGAAATACAATGTGCTTCATCAAATGCGATGAGCTGTACATTACATTTGTTCAACATTTGTATAAACTGTGGTTGATTAAATCTTTCAGGTGCAATATATAGAAATTTCAACTGTCCTGAGACAAGTTCATTCTCTACTCTTTTTTTCTCTTTGGCTGTTAAAGTACTGTTTAAAAATTCAGCTTTGATACCCATCGATCTCAAGCTATCAACTTGGTCTTTCATTAATGAAATCAATGGACTAATCACAATCGTTAATCCATCTAAATATAGACCTGGTACTTGATAACAAATCGATTTACCGCCACCTGTTGGCATAACACCTAAAGTGGGACGATGATCAATAACTTTATCAATAATTTCTTTCTGTCCATCTCTAAATTGTTGATATCCGAAATACTCTTTTAAAATATTTTGCATCTATATATACACCTCTATACGCTTATAATCTGTCTGATAAGGATGACCAACGCATATAATCTTCTTCATATTGCGTTTCAATTGATGTCTTTTCATTTGCGAGTTCATTTAATTTTTCATAATTTGTAGCATGTTCAACCATTTCTTGGTCAATTTCTTCTAATCTTGTTTCTATATATTCGATATTTTTCTCGAGTTGTTCTAGTTCACGCTTTTCTTTGAACGATAATCTAGCAGAAGTCTTAGGTTTCGTTTCTGTTTTTTGAACTTCTTTATGTTGTTGTGTTGCTTTTTTCTCAAGCTCTCTTTTATATTCTAAATAGTCTTCAAATGTACCTAGCATAGGTTCGATTTGTTGATCATGGATATACCAATATTTATTGGCCACTTTATTTAAGAAGTATCTATCGTGACTTACCGTTATAACTGTTCCACCGAACTCATTAATATAAGCTTCTAATATTGTTAAAGTTTCAGTATCTAAATCGTTTGTTGGCTCATCAAGAATTAATACATTTGGTTCGTGAACTAATAGTTTTAATAAATATAAACGTTTTTGTTCTCCACCTGATAATTTATTAATTTGAGTGCCATGCGTTTGACTTGGGAATAGAAATCTTTCTAACAACTGCGTAACAGATACAACTGTGCCATCTTTTTCTTTAGCAACCTCACTTTCTTCTCTTAGATAATCAATCATTCTCTTATCTGAAGTTAAACTTTCATCTTGCTGTTTAAAATAAGCAATTTTTACAGTTTGACCAGTAATGAGATTACCTTCAAAAGTTTGATCTAACCCACTAATAATATTGAGTAATGTTGTTTTACCTGCACCGTTTTCTCCAACAATACCAATTCTATCGCCTTTTTGAATAATCGTTGTAAAGTGTTCAAATAACTTTCTATCTCCAACAGATTTAGAAATATCGTCTAACTCAAATACTTGTTTACCAAGGCGTGAATGGGCTAAATTTAAACTTGCTTCACCTTGTGTTTTTCTATTTGATAAATCTTCTTCTAACGTATTAAACCTTTGAATTCTCGCTTGTTGTTTCGTTGATCTAGCTTTAGCACCTTGTCTCATCCAATGCAATTCTTGTTTATACAGCGCTTTCTTTTTAACATGTTGTTGTGCTTCAATTTCTTCTTTTTCAGCTCTTGCTTCAATATACGCTTCATAATTACCTGGATAACTTGTGAGTTTACCATTTGAAAGTTCAACAATTCTTGTAGAAACTTGATTTAAGAAATGACGATCATGTGTAACAAACATGATTGTATGGGGATATTGTTTAATATAGTTAACAAGCCATTCAATTCCTTCAATGTCTAAATGGTTTGTCGGTTCATCTAATAATAATAAATCTGGTTTACGTATTAATTCTTTTGCTAGTGCAACTCTTTTTTTCTGTCCACCACTTAATGTAGCTATTTTTTTAAGATAGTCATTTATACCTAGTTTTGATAGAATAGTTTTAACGTCTGCACTGTAATCCCATGCATTTAATCTATCCATATCAGATTGATATTTCATCATAAGATCTAAATCTTTAGATTCACCAGTCTGTTGATATTGATTTAAAGCATTTTCATATTTAGAAATCACTTTCGTCATTTCAGTTTCGTTATTTAATACTTCATCGATTACAGTTAAAGATTCATCAAGTTCAGGCTTTTGGCTTGCATATGCAATTTGATATTGGTTAGGATAAGATGTCTTCGCATCATAATCATCATCAATATTTGCAATAACTTTAAGCAAAGTACTTTTCCCTGTTCCATTGATTCCAACTAAACCAATGCGTTCTTTGTAAGAAATGGATAAATCTAAATCATCAAAAATAATTTTGTCACCATATTGCTTATTAAGTTTTTCAATTTTATATGCTTCCATGAATTAACATCCTTTAGTATTCTCAGTTTTCAATTAATATATTATACACTTTTTTTCACACAAAAGATATGAAGGAGCAAAAACTATGCAACAGATTTTTACAGAACTACCACCATACTTGCAAGCATTATTCGCAGGTATCATCACATGGCTGTTAACAGCATTCGGTGCATCGTTCGTTTACTTGTTCAAAAATATAGACACAAAAGTTATCAATACAATGCAAGGATTTGCTGCAGGTGTCATGATTGCAGCTAGTTTTTGGTCTTTATTACAACCTTCTATAGAACAAAGTTCACATTCAGCAATGCCTTGGTTACCAGCAGCAATCGGCTTTCTTTTAGGCGGATTGTTTATTAGACTATTAGACTTTGTCATACCTCACGCACACCAAAATGCAGTTGATAAAAGTCAGCGAGTAGAAGGACCAGATACTAAATTAGGAAAAAACACTTTGCTGTTTTTAGCAATCACATTGCATAACATTCCAGAAGGTATGGCTATCGGTGTTGCTTTCGGAGGTGTTGCAACTGGAAATGAAGGCGCAACATTATTAGGCGCACTTGGATTAGCAATCGGTATCGGTATACAAAACATTCCAGAAGGCGCAGCACTCTCGATGCCAATCCGTGCATCAGGTTTATCAAGATGGAAGTCATTTAACTATGGTCAAGCTTCCGCTTTAGTAGAACCTGTATTCGCAATGTTAGGTGCATTACTAGTTGTCATTGCAACACCAGTATTACCATATGCATTAGCATTCGCAGCCGGCGCAATGATATTTGTCGTTGTAGAAGAACTCATCCCCGAATCACAGTCAGGTAATAACACTGACTTAGCAACATTAGGATTAATGGGTGGATTCACAATAATGATGATACTAGACGTCGCTTTAGGTTAGATAGAATAGAAATCCCAATCGTGAGGACGATTGGGATTTTTTCATTGTTTAATGTGTTGGTGTGCGAGTGTTGTGGGATATGTGGGGGTTGTGGATATGTGGGGGTTGTGGATATTGGATAAATTGGAGCTGTTGATGATTTTGGAGATGTCGATGTTGGGAATCTCTTGGCTTAAGTTGGAGTTAAGCTACGACTTGGGCTATCTCTTGGCTTTATTAGAAAGTTAAGCTACGACTTGGACCATCTCTTGGCTTAAGTTAGGCGTTAAGCCATGACTTGCGCTATCTCTTGGCTTTATTAGGAAGTTAAGCTACGACTTAGGCTATCTCTTGGCTTTATTAGGAAGTTAAGCTACGACTTGGGCTATCTCTTGGCTTTATTCAGGCGTTAAGCTATGACTTGGAGTTTTTTAAATAATCAAAAGTGTTCATTTCTATATAATCATTTTATATTTTTGAAAAGATGTGGGTTTACTACCTCTTAAACTCACATCTCCTACTAAATCATACTTCTCCACCCTATATCCTGTATCGCCCACATCATCTTCTATCTCATAATCCATATTAAAAAGTACTTTTCCCAGTCACCACCCCACAACCCCCATTTCCAACACAAAAAAGTACCACAAAATCTCATGATTTTGTGGTACTCATATACTCATAATTATTTTTCTTGATAGCCGTTACCGGATTTGTATTCATAGTTTGATGGCTTAACTTTCTTGAAGTCAGGGTTATCATAGAATCTGAATAAGTCTCCGTGTAATAACTGATCTGATAATTCGAGTTCTTTTTCGACGTTATTTTTATTTTCTTCTAAATCTTTAGGTTTCGTCTTCATAGGTTTATTAGTCTTATTATCGTACACAGTGCTACCGATTGATTTATATTCTGGCGTTATAAAATCACCATTTCTAAATGCAACTGTTTGATCGTGTCCTTTAGCTAATAAGTCTGTACCAAACATAATGTAGTTGTTTGATTTAATACCTAATACATCTAATAGTGTAGGCATTACATCAGTTTGGCCACCGTATGTTTCATCGACGCCACCTTTAAGACCTGGCACTTTCATAAAGAATGGTGTTCTGTTTAAGTCCATGAATTTAGCTGGTGTGATTTCATCTTCACCAAGTAAATTAGCCATTGCTTTATTATGGTTTTCAGAAATACCATAGTGGTCTCCGTAAATGATGATTACTGAATCATCATATAAACCTTCTTTTTTAAGTTCTGTCATGAATTTTTCTAATGATTCATCTAAATAACGAGCTGTTTGAATGTATCCATCTAGAGTTGCACTACCTGTATCTGGTTTCTCTATCGTTGCGTCTTCTTTACTCAATGTGAATGGGTAATGGTTAGTCAACGTAATTAAATGAGAATAGAATGGTTCTTTTTGTTCTTTTAGATGTGCAATGGATTCATCAAAGAATACTTCATCTTTTAAGCCTAAGTTTTCAAGATTTTTTTGTTGCATATCATAATAAGTTGCATCATAGAACTTATCTACACCAAAATGCTTGTACACTTGATCTCTGTTCCAGAATGTTTTGTAATCACCATGCATAACTGATGTTTCATAGCCGCCTTGTTGATTTAAAATTGCTGGTAGTGATTGATAAGTGTTGTCACCTTTTAACGAGAATGCTGAACCTTGTGGTAAACCGAAAATACTATTATCCATCGTTAATTCTGAATCGGCTGTTTTACCTTGTCCCGTTTGATGGAAGAAGTTTGGATAGTATTTGTAACCTTTATCACCTTTAGCTAAAGAGTTTAAATAAGGCGTTACTTCTTCACCATTAACTTTGAAGTCAATTAAGAAAGATTGGAAACTTTCTAAGTGAATTTTAATAACGTTCTTGTCTTTAGCGATACCAAATGTTTCTTTGTTAGGTTCTTGATACTTCTGTTTTGTATAATTTTTAACTTGTGTTAAATCATCTTCACTTGCTAATGCTTTTTGTGAATTATTTTGAATCGTTTTAACCCCGTCGTAAACTGTAAAGTTATATGGTCCTAAATATTTAACTAAATATTTATGGTCAAATGTACGTGTTAATAATTCTGGTCTATCTGATTCAGCAAATGCTAAGTTTAAGAAAAACAGTGCTACAGCTACACCCATAACAACTGGGACAAATTTCTTAGGAAATGCTTTAACTGATAAATTATTTCTCTTAAAGATCAACACAAATAAGAAAATAATCGTATCTGTGAAATATATAAAATCGTACCAAGAGAATGAACTATATACTGCACCAGACATTGATTCTACGTTACTTACTTGATTCAAAGTACTAAATGTTAAGAAATCTGAAAAGAATCTAAAGTACACGACGTTCGCATATAGTAAGAACGATAGTACAAATCCAGCGATAAAAATAAACCAGAACGACTTTCTTCCCTTAAAGAATAAGAATACGCTCAATATTAGCGCAATCAAGCTGTATGGGTTCATTAATAAAATTAAATTCTGTACGAGTCCCTTAACCCCGAGTGACAAATCTACATAATAGGCAAAATAAGTCTTTAGTGAAATTGCTAAAATCGTTAGCAAGAAGAATGTAAAGACGCCTATCTTCCTATTTTTAGTTTTCATACTGTTCCTCCGTATCTCAACTCATATCAATTTTCATTATTATTTCATTACATATTATTGAAGGTTGTAATATTCTTGTAATATTTAATGTACAGTATTATAATTTATACTATTTTACAATAAATTTCAACTAAAAACCTAAAATAGAAATAAGAAATGTGTAAAAAGTGCACACAATAGACACAATTCACACATGTAATTTATTTGTTTAATTCTTCATTTAATTTATATCTAATGCCGGTTTTTATTTGTTTAACGAATTGAGCATGTTTTCTCATATTGCGTTCCGCTTCTTGTATTGTTAATTTCTTAAAGATGAGTTTTGAACCTTGCTTTTTTTGTGCTAATTTATCGATATGATAAGAAGCAATTGTTCCAATTTGAGGATAGCTCGATAATGATTGATGATCATTCAACATTACGACCGGTTGATTCCCTTCATTTAATAGAACAGTACCTTTTTTAACACTTAAAAATGATTGATCGACGATTCTACGATTAATAACGGAGTTCCCTTCTAATGTTAATCCTGTTCGGTTAAAGCGATTAGATACTTTATAAACTTGACTCTCTAGATGTTTGATTTCCGCTTCATTAAAGTGTGTCATACCTTCTCCCGATATAACATGGAATATATCTGTTAAATAATTTAACGCTAATGTATATTGGTCAACGCCCCATGAAGCTGTTTTGCTATCTTCTAGATTTTCAAATAGCTTTTTTTGTAAAGGTGTGTAGTTACGGCACATTTCAATTTCATCGCCTGCTTGTAAAGTACGACCGTGGTAGCCACCCATTTCTAAACGGATACTTGTAGATTTTGAACCTAACCATTCTTCAGCAACAATACCACCTGCAATTGCTAAATAACCTCTCGTACCTTTTGAAGCTTCAGCAAACTTTAATACTTCACCTTTATCCAGCAAATGAATTTTATATGGTGCTATTTTCTTACCATCTACAAATGCTGGGAAGTTAGCTCCTGTAAATGCGATTAAAGTTGGTTCTGTAAATTGGATAGACGGCAACTTAATCGTCATTTCGATTAAAGCTTCGCCTTCTTCATTACCTACAAGCATATTAGCGAGTCTATGGTTTAATTGATCGATTGAACCATTTTTAACAATGCCAATATGTTGTTGTTTTTGCCTTCCTAAATCTTGAATCGAAGAGTATAGTCCAGCTTCTCGAATAATTAATGACATGGCTTATACCCTCCATCCTTGCTTTGTAGTTGATCTACAATATTTAAGATGACATCATCACCAAAATTAAGCTTACAAATATTATTTTGTCTATCGTATATTTCAACATTCGTCCAACCAATGACTGGCCACTCACCACTTGTATCAGTTGTCGTAATAAATAATTTATCTCTTTCAATACACAATGATCCTTTAGGGATAAATTGTTTGAACTGTGCATTACCTGAATGCAATCGATGACTTAAACCAGATAAATAAGGACATCCTGGAGTATGACCTATCATTGAAACAAAATACGTTCTAGATTCTAACACTTGTCTTTGTTCTTCTTCAGACAAGTCCGTTAACGTATCAAAATCCGGACCATATTCGCCACCTACAATGACATCTATCATAATCGATTCCTTTGTAACTTCTCTATCATTAATGTCTTGCTTTTTCTGATAAATAATACGTTCTACAAATTCAGTCATATATTTAAATGGCTCATTGATATCATGGTTCATCATCATGCTATAAGGATGATACACAACCATTAAACTATTTTCACTAGGTATAACCTCATCTATAAAAGGCATATCTTGACCCAATATTTCTAATCTAAATTCATTAATTTCATGCGTTAACTGTCTCGAAGGTTCACGATCGCTCATTACAGTTAATGCAGAATCGCCCTTAGGATATATGCGCATTTAAGACACCTCATTCTATTCTGCTATATATAAAGCATCATTATTTACGATAAAATACATCTGTTAAATCAATAAATACATGTGTTAATTGATTTACAAATAAGCCTACAAAAACAATTGCAACGGCAAATCCAATATATAAATACGCAAAACTTTGCTTATTTTTTTCTTTTCTCAATTCACTTAAAACGATGCGCTTTAAGTAGAATGCAATAACAATCACTATTACTAAATATAATAATGTTAAGAACATCTATTTTCACCCGTCCTTATATGATGTTTACTATTTTACTATTTGTATCTTTATATTACCATCATAATTTTAAATCTATTTTTGTCCATTCTCGCAAACTATTAATCATGTATATTTCACAATTTGAATTTTCGATATCTTTGATTAACTTTTCCACAGTAATATTTTTTTCTTCGATAAGGTTATCTTCTAATAACGCTTGCCTCATACAACCATTTAAAAATTGTCCATGATATGGAGGTGTGATATATGCATCACCTATTTTAATAACGACATTACCAATATCAAATTCTGTTATTTCATTCTCTCCATTATAATACAATATGACATCTGTATCATGATTATGTTGAAAATGATGACGTTCAGTTGTTTTGTGTATCGTATAAATAGAAGAAACTGGTGTACTCGGTAACAACTGAGCTGTTAAAGATTGAGTTGAATCGACTATTGGTGAAGTTTCAGCATTAAATGTACCATCCGAATTTAATTCAACTCTTAATTTATATGTGCCATCCACATAAGTATTAACCATGTCGTTAAGCATAGTTTCCCATTCGTCTTTATTAAATCGAATATTTAACGCTTTAGCACTCGTAGAAATTCTGTGCGTATGTTCGTGACGTCTTTGGACTTTTCCATTTTCTAATCTCATCGTTTCAATAAGATTTACATGTCTGCTTTCTAATATTTTAGATTTCATTTTGAATTCCTCAATTTCAGCTTCAGCATTTGAATCTATTGTGATACCAGCTCCAACGCCATAAACTGCTCTTTCTGAATTTGAATGTATCGTTCTGATTGGAACATTAAAAATCATTCTGTTATCAGGTAACAACAAACCTATCGTTCCACAATATATGCCTCTTGGTCTATTCTCTAGTCGTTTGATAATGGCCATCGTTGATTCTTTTGGAGCACCTGTTATCGAACCACATGGGAACAATGCTTGAAGTATATGAAATAATGATTGTTGTGATTTCAATTGACTTCGAATCGTGCTAGTCATTTGATATACCGTTTGATAAGGTTCGATTTTAAATAAATCAATGGCATTAACCGTACCAACTTCAGAAATTTTACTCAAATCATTTCTAAGTAAATCTACAATCATGACATTTTCTGCTCTATCTTTTTGAGAATGCTTTAGTCGTTCATAATTTGCTTGATCTTCTGCTTTATGATTCCCTCTCGAAATTGTACCTTTCATAGGTTTCGTTAATACTATATTTGGCATCTGTTGATAAGGACCATATTGAAAGAAAAGTTCTGGTGAAATGGATATAATCGTTTCATCTTCAAGTTCAATATATGCTTGATAATCTCCATTAGCATCCTCTGTAAGTGATTGGTAATATTCATATCCATGACGAATCGGTTCTGATTCAAGTTGTGTCGTATAATTAACTTGATACGTATTTCCTAGTCTAATTTCATCTTGAATAGCATGTATATTGTTTGCTAAACGTTCATCTGAATCTGTTCTTCGCCATTCAATATGTTCATTTATATATGTATGTTGCGTTTTATCATTAAAGTGTGAGACAGGTTGTTCGAATACTTGAATATTTCCATAATGATGTAACGCTTTATAAACATTTAACGCTGAATCAAAAGCTGCTGCACTTTCATATGGTAAAGTCATGACAACATAGTATCCTTCTTTTTGATAGCGCTCCGCTTCATGCACAAGCTCTGATACTTCTTCAATCGTTCTTGCATATTTAATGACAATTGGATTCTCAAATTTATAATCTAATTTCTCTTCTTTTTGACTGTCTGAAATATACTTAAATTGTATATGTGTCTTCAATCTCTACACCTGCCTTTACTAAGAAATTCGCAATTTGTTCTAATCCATATTCACTTAATATTGCTTCCGGATGATACTGAACCGCTTCAATAGGTAAATGTTGATGTCGTATAGCCATTGGAATACCTTCTTCTAACCATGCTGAAACCGTAAACCCTTCAGGTATATGGTGTTTATCTGCTATTAAAGAATGATATCTTGCCACTTCAAATGATTCAGGCAATCCTTCAAAAATACCTTTCCCATCATGTTTAATCGTTGCTGTATGCCCATGAACAGGACGTGGACCTTTTACGACTTTGCCACCAAAAGTAGATATCAATAATTGAAAGCCAAGACATACACCTAATATGGGTATATCTGTATAAATAGATTGAAGAAACGCCTTTAACTGTACATAATCATCTGGATGACCAGGGCCAGGTGAAATGATCATAGCATCTGGATTGATTGCACGTACAACATCACAATTTGCCTCTTCAGATTTCAATATTTTTATTTGTTCATTTTTTGTCAGTATATTAATATACTCGATAATGTTATATGTAAAAGAATCGTGGTTATCTATCATTATAATCATATGTTTATTCGCTCTTCTTTCGTTAATTTCATGTCAATCATACCATATACTAAACTTGCTTTTACAATTTGATTATATTATCATTTGTATATTCAATAAACTAAGAGGTTACTAGCTTACACCCTCTATAAAAAACTAGACACCTACGTCTACCTTTTTATAGAAGGCAGGCTTTTTTTATGCCTTTATAAAGGAGAAACACTATGTCAGAAACATTAAAGAATGAAAAAGCAGTTGTTGTGTTCAGTGGCGGACAAGATAGTACAACATGCTTATTCTACGCGAAAGAACATTTTAAAGAAGTAGAATTAGTGACGTTTCAATATGGCCAACGCCATGATTTAGAAATTAAAGTTGCTGAAGATATCGCTAAAGAACAAGGATTAAAGCATCATATTCTAGATATGTCATTACTTTCACAACTATCCCCTAATGCATTAACAGACCATTCAATGCAAATAGAAAATGATGAAAACGGCATACCTAATACATTTGTGCCAGCACGTAATTTACTATTCTTATCATTTGCAGGTGCATTAGCATACCAAATTGGTGCTAAACATATTATTACAGGTGTTTGCGAAACAGACTTTAGCGGGTATCCAGATTGTAGAGATAGCTTTATTAAATCTATGAACTTATCCCTTAACTTATCGATGGACAAAGATTTCGTCATTCATACACCGCTCATGTGGATGAATAAAAAAGAAACTTGGGCACTAAGTGATCAATTAGGTGCATTAGACTATGTTAGAGAAAAAACATTAACATGTTATAACGGTGTGATGAGTGATGGTTGCGGTGAATGTCCTGCTTGTAAATTAAGAAAACAAGGATTAGACCAATACCTAGAAACGAAAGGAAGTTTATAATGTTACAACAAATCTATCCGAGCGTTCAACACCCTTATGCTTTCGAACTAAATAAAGACTTTAATTTTTCAAGTGCACATTATATTCCACACGAAGAAGCCGGTAAATGTATGAATGTACATGGACACACATATTTTGTTAATTTAACAATTGCTGGAGACGAATTAGATAAAATGGGATTTTTAGTGAACTTTAGCGAATTAAAATCATTAATTCATAAACGTTATGATCATCAACTTTTAAATGACTTTGAAGAATTTAAAGATCATAGTCCTTCAACTGAACAAGTTGCTCAAACTATTTATAATATCGTTCAAGCATCTCTAGATAAACGTGATAATCAACCTAAATGTGTACAAGTATTTGTGAGAGAAACACCTACAAGTTACGTCGTTTATCGTCCAACTAAGAAAGGTGACAACAATGCCTAAAATACCAGTGTTAGAAATCTTCGGTCCAACGATTCAAGGTGAAGGTGCAGTCATTGGTCAAAAAACGATGTTTGTTAGAACAAGTGGTTGTGATTATAGATGTAGTTGGTGCGATTCAAGTTTTACATGGGATGGCTCTGCTAAAGATGATATTCGATTACTTGAACCAGAAGATATTATTTCAGAATTAGATCAACTCGCTCCAAATAAATATCAACACGTTACGATATCAGGTGGTAACCCTGCTCTGATAAAAAATATCGGACCTTTTGTAGAAGCACTTAAAGCAAGAAATATAAAGACCGCACTTGAAACTCAAGGCTCTAAATTCCAAGAATGGATGACACTAATCGATGACTTAACGATTAGTCCTAAGCCACCAAGTTCTGGTATGAAACCTAATTTAACAATACTAGATGAAGTTATCGCACAATGTGTAGAAGAAAGTCTTTCACTCAAAGTTGTGATTTTCGACGAAGCAGACTATCAATTTGCTAAAGATATACACAAACGATATCCTTCTATCCCATTCTATTTACAAGTAGGTAATCCATATCTAGACGATAGCGTTTCAAACCATACTGAAAAATTACTCGAAAAATATGAACAACTGATCGATAAAGTAATGAATGATACTTTAAATGATATTTTTGTTCTACCTCAGCTACATACACTGTTATGGAGCAATAAAAAAGGTGTTTAATATTTCCTAGGAAATAGCATACACAATATAAAATAAGCACATCACTTACTTGAAAATGCTCATTAAGTGATGTGCTTATTTATTTTAGTCTATTATTTATACAGCTTTTGGCTGTCTTTTCATAACTTTATATATAACATAAATCGCAATCCCTAATATAAGGAAGATCCACCAAGGAATATAAACTTTCATCATATCTTTAAATACAAGATTAGGTACTAATATTAGAATTGCTGGTATAACACCAACTAATAGTCCAGCATATGCTGATTCTTTTATTTTCTTATATTTAGATTTATCAAAGATATATCTTTGGATAATATTGAATAATGCTTTAACAATAAAGAATCCACCTATTGGTACAATAAGTAATAGGAAAAGTGTAGATATAAGTGGTGTCTTATAATCAACAAATATACCTACGATACCTGTAATAACAAAATATATACTATAGAAGTAAGCTACACCCATTCCTACCATTTTTAAAATTGCTTTATTAGATTCATTCGGTAGTTCGTTTAATATATCATCGGCATGACCTTTAACATCATGACCGAAAAATTCAATTGCAGTTGTGCCATTTGAAACAGCTTCTAATAAATGATCAAGAACATCCATTAATATGACTTCTGATTCATGTTCATTTACGCGCAAGTCTGTTCTAACATATAACAAGAAATCTTCATAAACTTCTAAATCCGTTTCATTTAGCTGCTTTCTCTTCTCGTTGTTTTCTTTGATGAGTTGTTTAGTAGTTCTAGACATCTTCATTGCTCCCTTTTAACAATTTAGTAATAGGATCCTTAATTTCAAGCCATTCTTTTCGTACGATTTCTAATTCTTCGCGACCTTTATCTGTAATATAATAATATTTTCTTTTAGGTCCTTGTTCACTATGCTTAAACTCACTATAAATAAAATCCTTCTTCAATAATCTAAGTAAAATAGGATATATCGTTCCTTCACTTACATCGGTAAATTGATGTTCATTTAATTTGCGAGATAATTCATAACCATATACTGGTTGAGATTGTATGATAGATAAAATACAAGCATCTAATAACCCTTTTCTCATCTGTGTCTTAATTGTCGACATCTTAATAACCTCTTCCAATTTTTACAGCTATTTTGTATTACAAGATAGCTTACTTTTATACTATTAAAGTTTCATTCATTTGTCAAAGGGTCTTTAATTTTTTCACAAAACATATATTTAGTGATTATATGTTTAGAAATTGTTATAATTCTTAGATGAGACTATTTTAAGGCAGGAGACAGATATGGCATTCCTCGTTTCAATTAATATCATTCTGTGTATCGTCTTGATGTCATATAACTTTGTAGTAATGAATAAGAAATCGCGTATCAATCATTACGCTATTTCAATCACAATTGCTTTGAATGGTTTAATATCCTTTATAATCATCAAAGAAATCAACTTCATCACGATTGCAGTAACGACTATGTTACTTATATGGGCATTTTTACATACATGGATTCAAATTAAATACGTTCCAAACTACATTGAAAATCAATATTTCGTACTTTATATCATTACGATTGTATTTAGTATGTCTTTAAACATTGTTTATTTAGATAGTACACTTTCAATTTATCAATCTGTACCTTATTTAGGTGTCAGTTTATTTATATTTGGCCAAATCATTGCTTATTTATCGTTATTCACAGAACCTATTGAATCAGACGGTAAAAGGCTCGCAAAAATTTACCAAAATGGTATATATCGATACTTTATTCATCCACGTTTAGTTGGTGAGATATTATCGATTGTGGCGTTAATATGTATGATTGTCCTTACGCCCCATTGGTTTCTATTAATACCAGTGTTCCTTTTTTATATTATGTTTATTTTATGGCAAAAGTTATTCAAAACTTCTTATTATGTTTCACATAGTGAATAACAGGGTACTTAAATATAGAAATAAGAAATATAAATAAGGAGGTACACTCAAATGGGCTTTATATTAATGTTAATCGTAGGTGGCCTAATAGGTTGGCTAGCAGGTGTTATATTAGGTAAAGATATACCTGGCGGCATAGTCGGTAATATTATTGCCGGTTTAATTGGTTCAGCGATTGGTGGTTCTTTACTAGGAGATTTAGGTCCAGTATGGGGTGGCGTCGCAATCATACCAGCACTAATCGGTTCAATTATTTTAATTCTTGTATTATCATTTATTTTGAAATTAATCAAAAAATAATTAATCTTCAATTAATAGATAAAGTTAAAGCAACCATCCGCGGATGGTTGCTTTTTTAATGTAAAAATATCGATCCAACTACTAATACAAATACTGAATTAGCTATTTCAATTAAACCTACATGCATAATTTTTATTTTCTTACCATATAGAACGACTGATCGTATTAAACTCGGTATATACATCAACATAACTAATGGATGTATAAAGAATCCTACAACAACTATACATAAATGATAAATCCAAGATGACCATTTATATTTTACGGATTTTTTCTCTCTAATCATCGTCTTAACGTATAAAATTGTACCAAAGAAATATAAGAAACTTAAAATAAAGACTGGTAACCAAGATTGTACATCTGTTATAGATACATTTAATAAAGCGCTGATCACACCAAATAAACAGAATATCAAGACAGCTATTAAATCATTAGTAAATGCTCTTTCATTTTTCTTTTTAGCAAAATAGGCATTTAATAGTGATAAAGGTACCATCAGTAGAAAAATCCATATCGTAACGGGTTTATGTAATACGATTGGTACAAATGATATGACGACAATCAAAGCAAATATGCCTGCCGTATAAATATAACCTATTATTTTCTTCCTTTTCTTTAAGTAGAAGAAAATTTGGTCACTCATGAAATAAGATGCCAGTACACCTAAATACAATAATAAATGAAAGTATGTAAATCCAGTTGCTGCAATTCCGAATGCGATTGGTAGTACAATCATTGACCATACGCCATGTTGATTTGGTTTTTTAAATTTAAACAAATAAAACACCTCCACAGTTTTATTTTACTAAAAGATGCATATGAAATACATCTTAATTCAAACAAATCTGTGAAGGTTCTATATTTTACTTCATATCTCCAATTTTAACTTCATCTGGATCTCTAAATTGTCGTTCATCTGTATTTAATTGGTCGATTTTGGCTAAATCTTCATCACTCAATTCAAAATCAAATACATCAAAATTCTCTCTGATTCTATTATCATTTTGAGATTTTGGAATAACGAGTCTACCTTGTTGTAAATGCCATTTAATAATAACTTGGGCAACAGTCTTGTTATACTGATCTGCTATACTTTGTAAATCTGCGTTATTTAACCATTCCCCACCTCTCATTAGAGGACTCCATGCCATTAATTTAATTCCTTTACTTTCGCAATATGCTTGTAATGCTTTTTGATTAAATAACGGATGAAACTCAACTTGGTTAACTGCAGGGACAACTTCAGTTTCAGCTAATAATTGATCTAAATGATGTTCTTTAAAATTACATACACCAATTGCTTTAATTTTGCCTTCTTTATATAACGTTTCTAATGCTTTATACGTTTCAATAAATAATCCGTCTGCAGGACATGGCCAATGAATTAAATACATATCGATATACGTAAGTTGCAATGATTCTAATGAGTCATTAAACGCTTTAATAGTCGCATCATACCCTTGGAAGTCATTCCATAATTTAGTTGTAATAAATAAATCTTCTCGCTTAATATTAACTGTTTTTAAAGCCTCGCCTAATGCTTTTTCATTTTTATAAAACCAAGCTGTATCTATCGCACGATATCCTGCATCAATTGCAGTGTGGACGACTCTCTCAACATCTGCATCTTCAATTTTGTATACGCCTAAACCTAATTCTGGTATCTCTACATTGTTATTTAATTTAACCATTTTATTATCCCCTTTATTTAGATGTCATACGGTCTCTTTTAGGTGTATAAGCGAGCGAACGTGTCAGTTCTTCAAATTCTTCTTTCGTTAAATCACGCCATTCACCATATTTAATACCATCAAGCTTAATATTCATAATGCGAATTCTTTTTAATTTTTTTACATTATATCCTAACGTTTCACACATACGTCTAATTTGACGATTCAAACCTTGTGTTAAAACAATTTTAAATGTTCTATCATTAATTTGCGATACTTTCGCTGGAAGTGTCTTTTGATTTAAAATTTCAACACCATCAGACATTTGCTTTAAGAAGTCTTTCGTTAAAGGCTTATCTACTGAAACGACATATTCTTTTTCATGATGATTTTCAGCACGCAAGATTTCATTAACGATATCTCCATCACTAGTAAGGAGTAATAATCCTTCTGAATCTTTATCTAATCTACCAATATGAAAAATTCTTTCATGGTGATTGACGTAGTCTACAACATTACCTTTAACATGTCTCTCAGTAGTAGATGTAATACCACGCGGTTTATTGAGTGCTATATAAACATAACCTTTATCAATTGTAATGACTTCACCATCAACCTTCACAACATCCGTACTTTCAACTTGAGACCCTAGTGTCGCATATTCGTCATTAATTTGAACGCGATTAGCACTTATCCATTTATCAGCACCTCTCCTCGAACATACACCAGCTTCACTTAGAAATTTATTAATTCTCATAAAAATGATTCCTCTCTCAATCTATCTACTATATTCCCTATTTTACATGATGATCTTCATTAAAACAAAACAGTGTGTGTCTATTTTGGACTTCTGACGACTTTTGTATAGGCTGTCTTAGTTACACTTCCACCGACTTTTGTTACTAACGGCCTCCTTAGTTACACTTCCGACGACTTTTGTAATTGATACAATAAAAAAAGAGCACAGGATCCAAATGTTTGTCCCATGCTCTTCGTATCAATTTATGATTGCGTTATCTTTTCATAAGATTTGCCATTTATAAAGAAATGATCAAATATAAATGTTCCAAAAGGAATAAAAGCTGTTATAAAAGCAATGACTGGCCACTTTATATGAATTCTAACAATCAGTGCCATTACCAATATCATAATGACATACATTGAAAATAATCCACCATGTATCATGCCTAATACTGAAACTACATTTGGATTACTCAACATATACTTGATAGGCATTGCTATAAATACTAATAACAGTAATGATCCACCTTCTAAATATCCTGTAAACCTAAATAATGATGTTAATGTAGTTTTGCTCACGTTTTAATCCTCGTCTTCTTCGTCTTCGTCAAAGATACTTTTTCTTTCTTTTATAAAATCTTTGTGTAAAGCAACTGTCTTAATTTGGTGATTTTCAACATCAATGACAACCCATTTATCATATTCTGTATCGACATAGTCGTCTTTTTCAATTTCTGGGTTATGTGCTTGTAACCAACCACCGATTGTATCAATATCGTCTGAATCTACAAATTCAATTCCGAATTTTTCTTCTAGTTCTGATAAAGTTACACGTCCATTAATTTGGTAAGTATCTTCACCAGTTTGAATGATATCATTTACTTCATCATCATCAAATTCATCACGAATTTCACCAACGATTTCTTCTAATATATCTTCCATCGTGATGACACCAGCTGTACCACCATATTCATCAATAACTAACGCCATATGAACATGATCTTTTTGCATTTTTACTAATGCATCACTAATTCTTGTAACTTCGTGAATAAGTGGTAAGTCATGTACGTAGTTATTAATTTTAATTTGTTCACCTGAAGCGTATTCTGTTAAAAATTCTTTAACATTGATAAAGCCTTTAATATGGTCTTTATCGCCATCTTCAGTAATTGGGTAACGTGTGTAATGATGTTCATTTATAATTTCTAATAATTCTTCAATATTAAATGGTTCTGTTAATGTAACCATTTGTGTTCTAGGTACCATGATATCTTTTGCTAATCTTTCATCGAATGAGAAAATATTTTGCATATAAGCTAATTCAGTGTGGTTGATTTCACCACTTTGATAGCTTTGAGTCATGATAAGCTTTAATTCTTCTTCTGACATTGCTTGTTCTTCGTTAGTAGGTTGAATACCTATTGCTCTAACTAGAATACGTGCTGCGCCATTCATTGACCAAATTAACGGTTTCATAACGATACCGAAATAATATAATGGTCGGCCGAAGACAAGTGTAAGTCTTTCTGCCTGTTGAATTGCTACCGTTTTTGGTGCTAATTCACCAACTACTACATGGATAAACGTTACAATTAAGAAACTGATCGCTATGGAGAAAGTTGTAGTTAATGCGTCTGGCAAGTTAAAGAAGTCTAATACAGGATGTATTAAAACTTCAAATGTCGGTTCACCAATCCAACCTAATCCAAGTGATGTTACAGTAATACCAAGCTGACATGCAGATAAATAATAATCTAGTTCTTTGATCATTTTATGTACAATTTTAGCTGATTTACTTCCTTCAGAAATTAATTGTTCAATTCTAGTTATACGCACCTTTACAAGCGCGAATTCAGATCCTACAAATACCATTGTAAATGCAATTAATATAAAGAATACAATAAAGTTTATTATGGTCGAAATTTCCAATTAGTTCCCTATTTCTAGGGATTCACCTCCAAATATTTTGCGGTGACGCTATGGCCACCTTTGTATGATTTTGTTCAATAAGTTTATTTATGATATACGTTTTCAAAACTAAATCCTTCCCATTTAGCGTCACCTCCCCCGATATTAGCATATTATTTTTAGTGTACCATATTTTTATCTCAATTTAAATGATATAAGAAAGAATGTAAATGTAGAAGTCTACACATACATTCTTTATATAGTCGTCGTTCCAACGTGTTGCATGATAAATTTAGAACTAATTTTATTAAAAGCTTCTGGTTGATCAATATTACATACGTGACCAGCTTGCTCTATTATTTCTATTGAAAAGTTTTCATTTTCTTTAACGAGTCTTTCTACTGGTGGCATAAATAAATAGTCTTCTTCTCCCATGATAAAGAGCGTTGGAATATCTCTTGTTGCAACTTGTAAATGTGCTAAATAAGGATTCACAAGCTTCGTTAATTTAACCCATTTAATAAATTGTTTTTGAGACACTTTCTTAGCTTCATTCACAAATCTTAATCTTGATTCTTCATGAGCTTTCCTAGGCATAATAATGTATGCAAATAATTTATAAAGCAACATATACGGCACAAAATTCATAATTGTACGGCCGATTGCTAACAAGAATTTAGTCCTTAAATTCACATTAATGATGGCCCCACCTAAAACCAATGTCGTTATTCTCTCCGGATATGATTGCGCCATTGTTTGACCAACAATTGTGCCAAGGCTCATACCAATAATATGTGTCTTGTCTATATTTAAATAATCCAATACATCTACAACTTCTTTTGCTAAATGTTCAAATGAATCATTTTTCTTCCATTCTTTATTCGCAGACTTCCCATGTCCTCTTAAATCTACGAGTAATATATTAAAATGTTTCCTATAATATCTCATTTGTTTAAACCAAATCGAAGAACTACCACCAGCTCCGTGTATCAACGTAACCCATTCTGCGTCATTTGATTTAATAATTGTCTTGTAATATAACATTGTTCACATCTTTCCCTATGTTTACCATTTTCTACATATTATAATAATTTAATTTAATCATATAAAAATTTCCCCAACTTTTCAATTTTAAACATGTTAAATCAGCATCATACTTTTGGCCGAGGATTTAAGGTAATGATTAAAAAAGCTGTCTACAAAGTCACAACTCTGTAGACAGCTTATAATTTAATACGATATATTGATTATTCTACTTCTTCAGCGATTTCAAGTTGCTCTTTCGTTAATTTAGGTTTAATAACACCATAAATAATTGCTGCAACTAATGCACCGATAACTACTGCTAGTAATGTTTGTAATACATGACCGAAGTCAGTTGCAAATATAACAAAGATACCGCCATGTGGTGCTTGAATTCTTGAACCTAATCCTAAAGCTAACGCTCCGCCAATACCTGAACCAACCATCATTGATGGAATGACACGTAATGGATCTGCTGCTGCAAATGGAATAGCACCTTCTGTAATGAATGATAATCCCATCACATAGTTTGGAATAATAGAACCTTTTTGTGCTTTAGTAAATTTCTTTCTAAAGATTAACATCGCTGTTGCAATTGCTATTGGTGGAATCATACCACCAACCATAGCTGCCGTAATTGCTGCTGCATTTCCTTCTGTTAACGCTGCTGTCGCAAATACATATGCCGCTTTATTAAATGGACCACCCATATCTATTGCCATCATTGCACCAATTACTAAACCTAATAACATAATATTAGAACCAGATAAGTTATTTAATCCATCTAATAATAAATTGTTTAACCATGCTGTTGGTGGATTCACCACGTACACCATAAGTAATCCAGTAAGTGATACTGATAAAATTGGATAAATTAATGTAGGTTTTAAACCTTCAAACATTTGAGGTAAGTTCTTAAATACATATTTGATACCTTCTGTTAAATAACCTGCAAGGAAACCAGCGATAATACCACCTAAGAACCCTGAACCACCTGCTACTGCTAACATACCGCCGACTAAACCAGATGCGAAACCAGGTTTATCTGCAATACTTCTAGCGATGAAACCTGCTAAAATAGGCACGATTAATTTAAATGCACTTTCGCTACCAATCGACCATAAATTAGCTGCAAATTCGTTATATTGTCCACTCTTTGGATCAAATGAGTTTTCACCAAATAAGAATACGATTGCCATCAAGATACCACCAGATATAACGAGTGGTAACATATTAGAAACACCATTCATTAAGTGTTTATATATCGTCTTAGATACACTTTGTTTTTCATTGCTAGCAGCACTACTTTGTTTCGTACCTTTAGCTACGAATGGTTTACGTGATGTGTCTTGCGCCATATTGATTAATTCTTCTGGGCGTTTAATACCATCAGCAACCGGAACTTGAATTACATTTTTACCATCGAAACGATCTGTTTCAACATGCACATCCGCAGCTACAATGATACCTGATGCTTTTTCAATTTCTTCATCTGTTAAGTGATTTTTAATACCGCCTGAACCATTTGTTTCAACTTTAATAGGTACACCCATTTTTTTAGCTTGATTTTTCAACGCATCCGCAGCCATATAAGTATGTGCAATACCTGTAGGACATGCTGTTACAGCTAATACAAGTCCTTTTTCTGAATCCGCTTCTGCATTCGTTACAGCTGCTTCTTCTGAAGTTTCATCTGAAGCTTCATCATCATGCTTATTAATGATATTTAATACTTCTTCTTTACTTTTCGCTTGTAATAACTCTGCTCTTACATCTTCATCCATCAAAATACCTGAAAGTTTAGCAAGGGCATCTAAATGTGTTTGTGCACCACCAGCTGGCGCAGCAATCATAAAGAATAAATGAGCTGGTTGCATATCTAATGATTGATAATCTACACCTTCAACAGATTTACCAAAAGCAATCGCTGCAGACTGTACAGCATCTGTTTTAGCATGAGGAATCGCAATCCCTTCACCAATTCCTGTTGTACTTTGTGACTCTCTTGCATGAATCGCTTCTTTAAAAGTTGCTTCATCGCTTAATTTCCCAGCGCTGTTTAATTGTGCAACTAACTCATCAATGACTTGATCTTTACTTGTTGCAGAAAGATCCATTGCAATGGTTTCCTTCGTTAATAGTTCTGTAATTCTCATTTTAATAACCTCCCTATTTTAAACATGTTTAATGATTACTTTAGAAATTATTTTTTCTATATCTTCTTTATTAGCTAAATCCGCATTAAATGCTGTTGCTGTACCACAGCTTACTGCCAATTTAAATGCTGATTCTATGTCTTTGCCGACTTCTAATCCTGCTACCATACCAGCAACAGTACTGTCACCTGAACCAACTGTATTCACAACTTGACCACTTGGTACGATAGCTTTTAATCGTGTTTGTTGATCCACATAAATAGCACCTTCTCCACCGAGTGAAACGATGACTGCTTGAGCACCTTCATTCAATAATTGCTCAGCACATTCAATAACTTCTTGATCTGTTTCAATTTGTTTATCAAATATTTCTTCTAATTCATGTTTATTTGGTTTAACAAATTTCGGATTATACGCTAGTACTGATTTCATCAAATCTTTCTCAGCATCAACGATTAAATTTGCACCAGTTTGTTTAAGTATTTCTGCTACTTCTTGATAGACTGGATTTTGTAATGAACTTGGCACACTGCCCGCAATTATAACCGTATCTTCTGATTGCGTATTTTTCATTTTCGTTAAAAATTCTTCATAGTTATGTGGTTCAATATTTGGTCCCGGACCATTGATTTCAGTTTCTAAACCAGATTTTAATTTCACATTGATTCTTGTATCATCTTTAACCTCTACGAAGTCAGTTAAGATGTTTGCTTGATTAAGTGCATCTTTAATAAAATCTCCAGGAAATCCACCTATAAAACCTGTTGCTGTACTTTTGATATCTAATGTTTGAAGTACTCGAGAAACATTGATACCTTTTCCACCAGCAAACTTGTTTGTTTCATGTGCTCTGTTTAATTCACCTACTTCAAATTGATTGGTAAACATTACATAATCAATTGATGGATTAAACGTAACTGTATATATCATTTTTGTCCTCCGTTAATGTTATATTTTTCTTTAAATTGATTTAAATTATTTAATGTTTGAATCGCTTTTTGTGAAGTTAGTATCTCTATTGATTTATCATATGTTACTTCCGCAAACGATACTTCATTAAATTTAGAATGATCTAACAAGACATATACTTGAGATGCTAAATGAATGGCCGTTTCTTTCATTTCTGATTCGTAAGGGTCTGGTGTCGTTAACCCATAGTTCAAATCAATGCCATTCATACCAATAAAAGCTTTGTCAAAACGATATCTTTCAAGGGATTTAACTGCATTTACGCCTATATTCGCAAATGTCGTTGCCTTTACTTCTCCACCTGTCATATAAACAGAAATGCCTTTTTCTAATAACGGTCTTACATGTGTTAAACCATTTGTCACAACGATAATATCTTGTTGTGTAATGAACGGAATCATTTCTAAAGTAGTTGTCCCAGCATCTAAATATATCGTATCTCCATCTGAAATTTGACTGACAGCTAATCGTGCAATCTCTCGTTTTTCATCTTGATGTCGCGATTCTTTATCTGTCATATTACGCTCTTCATGGCGCTTTGTTATTTGAGTTGCACCACCATGAACTCTTTTGAGCATACCTCTTTCTTCAAGTTGAGATAAATCTCTCCTAATTGTTGATGTACTTGAATTCGTCAAATTAATAAGTTCTTGTAGAGATACTGTTTCCCGTAGATTAATCTCTTCTAATATTAATTGATGTCTTTCAGTCGTTAACATACAATCTCCCCTATTCCTCTACATAATAAAACGTTTTCATTTCATTGTCAATCACTTTCGTTCACAATCAACCAAAATCAACCAAAATTTTTTAGTTGTTTTATAAGTGCAATCATTTTATACAGTAAAAGATTACTGTTATACTTTTCTAGTATAATTTTAGGAGGTAAATCATGAATAATTTAAAAGAAAAGCTTTTTAACCTAATTGAAAAGAAAGAAAGTGCCATGATTGATATTAGAAGGCATTTGCATCAACACCCAGAACTATCATTTGAAGAAACGCAAACTGCTGAATATATTAAATCATTTTACGAAGGCAAAGATGTTAAAGTAACACAACCTTTAGAAAAAGAACATGCTATTATTGTAGAAATTAAAGGTGGTCAAGAAGGTAGAACGATTGGTTTAAGAGCTGACTTTGATGCTTTACCTATAACAGAAGAAACAGATGTTCCTTTCAAATCACAAAATGAAGGTGTTATGCATGCTTGTGGTCATGATGCTCATACTGCTTATTTAATGGGGCTTGCAGATGCACTTATTGAAATTAAAGAAGAATTACCTGGCACAGTTAAAATCATTCATCAACATGCTGAGGAGAAACCTCCTGGTGGTGCTAAAGCACTTGTAGAATCTGGTGTACTTGACGATTTAGATGAAGTTTATGGTATCCACATCGTTCCAGTAGCTGGACCAGAATTTATTGGTTACAATAAAGGACCTTCATTCTCAGGAAGTTCAACATTCAAGTTGACGATTAATGGTTTAGGCGGACATGCAGCAAGTCCACACAAAACACATGACGCATTAGTTGCTGGGACAAACTTTGTAAATGCTATTCAAACGATTGTATCAAGACGTATTGATCCATTAGATATGGGTGTCGTTACGATTGGCGCATTCGAAGCACCAGGTGGATACAACGTTATTCAAGATAGCGTTACAATCAAAGGTACTGCTAGATATTTAAACCCTGAATTAGAAGAAACAATGTATCAAGAAATCAAAAAAATTGCAGATAGTGTTGCAGTGGGCTTCGATATTGAATATGACTTAGATTATCAATTTGGTTATCCTGTACTTTACAACCACCCAGAACAAACTGATAAAGTAGCAGAAATATTATCAAATAGTAAAGGCGACTATTTCCAACAATTAGTTGAAATACCTCAAGTTACAGGTTCAGAAGACTTCGCATACTATCTACAAAAAATTCCTGGTTCATTCTACATTGTAGGAAGTAAACCTGAAGGAGTAACAGAACCATATATGAATCATCACCCTAAATTTGATGTGAATGAAGATTGCTTGCAAGTTGCAGCAAAATCTTTAGGAGAAATTACATTAAACAGACTAGAAAAATAAATATTAATCTAAAAAAATGAGGCTGAAACCTGTATATTGGTTCTAGCCTCATTTTTATATCATTATCATACTATAATATATCTTCACCACGTGATGCGACATAAATATCGAACCACTCTTGATCTGTTAATTGTAATTTCGTAGCATTTACAGCTTCGTCAACTCTTTCTATCTTACTTGAACCTACAATTGGCATTACTTTTGATGGCAATCTGAGTAACCAACTGTAAATCACTGTGCTCACTGATACGTTATATTTTTCTGCTAATGGTTGTATAACTGCCATAATGCGTCTTGCTTTTTCATCATTTTGATCAAATAATTTACCGCCAGCTAATGGACTCCATGCCATTACTTTAACATCATGTTGCAACATTCTATTTAATGTACAATCTTCAATATTTTCGAGTTGATATGGCGATACTTCAACTTGATTGACTGAGATATGCGACATTTCTTTCTTCAAACTCTCATTTAACAATTCATATTGATTACATTTAAAGTTTGAAACACCAAATGCTTTTATTTTTCCTTGCTCAACTAAATGCATCACTGCACGCGTTACTTCATCTGGATCCATTAATGGAGATGGACGATGAATCAGTAGCGTATCGATGTAATCCGTCTTAAGATTTAATAGCGATTTATCAACTGATTCAATAATATGATCATAACTTTGATCATATCGATGACCAGTATTTTTAGCGATTTGATCATTCGGTAAAATAATACCGCATTTTGTGACGATTTCAATTTTCTCTCTTAAATTAGGTGTTAATGCTAATGCATCACCAAATAATGATTCACATGTATAATTACCATATATATCCGCATGATCCATTGTTGTAATGCCTCTATCAACTATTTCATGTATGAAATCATTTAATTGTTGATTGTTATAACCCCATTCATTCAATCTCCAAAAACCATGTACAATTCTAGAATAACTAACATGTTTATTTATACGAATTCTTTCCATCCCATCATCTCCTAAGAAAAATTCAACATATCTAACTTGTTACGAATACTTGCTTTATCTATAGATTCACCTATTATGACAATTGTTAAAGGCATATTCATTATTTCTGGTTCATATTGAGGTACCCCAAATGCATATTGAAATAAATAAGTTTGTTCTGGTTCTTCTCTAAATTTAACAAATCCTTTAATTCTAAGAATCGAATCAGGTAATTGTCTTAAGAAATTCATTAATAATTCCATTTCTATCGGACCACTAAATGTATAATTTATGGATTGAATACCGTGATGATGACTATGTTTAGCTTGAAGTGACAAAGCCTCATTTACAGGTATTTCAACACCATCAATATTTGAAAACTGCGTAAAGTGTAGGATTGGTTGATGCTTAATCGTTTGTAATGACGTTTCTAATGATGCTTTTTCTTCAGTAGATAATTCATCAGACTTATTAATAATAATCAAATGTGAATATAACATTTGTTCTTCCATTAATTGTTTCGTCTGAACGGTATATCTCGATCTTTCTAAATATCTTTTCCCGTCCATTACACCAATAATTGTTGGCATTTCAACTTTATCTACTAATGAAGGGTTTTGACATGCATCCACTACTTCTACAGGATGCGCAATACCAGTTGCTTCAATTAATACAAGATCAGGCTGGTCTTTATGATATAAATTATGTAATACAACTTCAATATCATCTTTCAATGAGCAGCATATACAACCATTTAATAAACTTTGAGTAGAGACATCATCACCTAACAAATTGCTATCAACATCAAAAGAACCAAATTCATTCATAATGATTGCGACCTTCTGGCCAGATTCCTTTGCCTTCATGATGAGTCTTTGAAGTAATGTTGTTTTACCACTACCTAAAAAACCTGTCAAAATTGTTACTGCCATTTTATTTTTATTCTTCATACTTTGACTCATATTCAAACCACCTTTCTGTAATTATATGATATAAGTTCAGAAACTACAAAGACTTAAAGTTTATCTTATAACTTATACTTTAAATATTTATAAATTACACACCACTAAAATATTTACAAAATAAAATTATTCATTATATAATGAATTAGGAGATTTCAAAAAATTAATGAACCATTGCATTTGTAGTTTGGGGGAAAGATTATGCCGGATAAATTAGATATCCAAAACCAATTGTGTTTTAATTTGTATAATGCGCAACGACAAGTTAACCGCTATTATTCAAACAAAATTTTCAAGACGTACAATATTACATATCCACAATATTTAGTATTAACGATTTTATGGGAAACCGCACCGGTCAATGTCAAAAAGCTTGTAACAGACTTAGCCCTAGATACAGGTACTGTATCCCCTTTATTAAAAAGAATGGAAAATTTAGATTTAATTAAACGTGTACGTTCTGAATTAGATCAAAGAGAAGTGTTTGTTCATCTAACAGAAAAAAGTGAACAAATGAAACCACATTTACACCAAGCTTCACATTTAATTCAAGATGTATCAGAGTTAAATGATGAAGAAACTAATCAATTAAACAACTTATTACAAAAATTGATCAATAATGTAGATAAAATCAATCAAGAAAAATAATACAGCAAGCATCTATCATCTTGCTCAAAATAAATAAGCATATCACGCAACTGAATGCTCAGTTTAAAGTGATATGCTTATTTTTTGTTTGTTAGTTATTCTAATTGTTCATTATATTGAATAACTTTATATAAATAACCTTGTTCTTTAATGAGTTGAGAATAACTACCTTGTTCAATGATATGTCCTTCATTCATGACGATTATATGATCGAAGTTTTGTAAATATTTCAAGTTATGCGTCACAATCACAATTGTATCATCTTTATTTAATAAGAGATTCATAACATTTTCTTCATTTTCTTCATCTAATGAAGCTGTTGGTTCATCAAGCAACCATATTTGTGCTTTTCTTAATAATAATCTTGCTAATGATAAACGTTGACGTTCCCCACCTGAAATATTCTCAGCGTTTTTAGTTAGCTGCTGATCTAAGTTTAAATGATTTAAATTTACGGCGGCAAGAACGTTTGTCATCAGCTCATCTTCTACTTCAATTAATAAATTCTCTCTTACTGTGCCTTCGAAATAATGATTATGTTGCAACATTGTATTGATTTCATTCACATAATCTTCTTGAATCACATGAGACAACTGTTCATTTTTATAGGATAAAGTACCCTCGTTCACACTATATAATCCCATTAATATATTAAGCATCGTTGTCTTACCTGAACCTGAAGGACCTATAATAGCTACATGATCCCCTTTATTTATTTCAAAGTTAATTTGAGATAACGTTTCTCTTTCTTGAAAATCATATTTAAACATTACATTCTCTGCTTTATACAATGCATGATTTTGAACTGAACGTTCTTGAGGCAATTCAAATGATTGATTGATGACTTCTTCTATATTTTTAAGACTTCGCTCTGTATCCGCTTTGTAAAAAGCAACATTAGTCATCGGGATAGCTTGTTCAAATAACGTAATTGTAATCATTAATATACTCGCAAAGAATACAGCGTTTAATACACCTTCTTGAATTTGCCAAATACATAAGATCGTCATACACCAAATACTCACCATCGATGATAAATTCAGCATAAAGTCATAAGAACTTAAAAATTTCTGTTCTTTATATTTTTTATCTTCATATTGATATTGTTTATTTAACACTTTCTCTTTAAATGCACGATATTGTTGAAATCTTTTTAATTCTGAACGTCCTTTTTCAAAATCAAAATATTCAGCAACATATGCTTCTTCACTTTGTTGAACAGCTTCAGCCAAACTTTCAGCTCTTTTAGCTGATAAATAAGGGATGATGATGACTGACATCAACATTGAAAGTCCTATAATCACACCTGCATATATATTGAAATTAATCATCACGAGTATTGTTATAAATGTTGTTATAATAATAACAATTGGTGGATAATATACTCTGAGTAAAATATTTTGTAATCGTTCAACGTGGTTTACCATTTGCGTTAATAAATCGCTCGAACGGTATCTTCTAAATACGTTTGGAACGATTGGAATGAGTTGATTAAACAAGCTAACACGTATATCTCTCAACATTGTAAATGTAGAACGATGCGAATATAATCTTTCGAAATATCTAGTTATTGCACGAACAAAACCGAATAACTTAATAGATACAATTAAAATCATTAATGCATATAAAGGTGTTCCAAGCGCACTTTTAGATATCATATATCCACTTAAAGCAAACATTCCAAGTGCAGTTAGCATGCCAAATACGCCTATTACAATAGAAAGATAGAAGTCTTTATCAAATTTAATTTTTAATTTTTTCATGACGTAGCACCACCTTTTTGAGATGCGTCATATGATTGAACTGTTCCATTATGAATTTCTATATAATCAGTGGCATATCTCAACACTTCTTTTCGATGTGCGATTGTGAGAATAGTCTTTTGATGCGCAAATTGGTTAACAGTTTGCACGATAAGTTGTTCGGTTTCAATATCTAATCCAGTTGTCGGTTCATCAAAAATAACCACATCTGGATCAAGTAATAGTAATCTGGCTAGTTCTATTCTTCTCATTTCTCCACCAGACAACATTTCATAACCATCACCAATCATAGTATGCATACCTTTAGATAATTGTTTTACTTTTTCAAGTAAACCCACTTCAGTTAACACTTCACTAACACGATTTTCATCATAATTTTGGAACATCGTGACATTTTCATACAAAGATGCACTGAAAATATAAGGTCTTTGGGATAGATACCCCATTTTGAGTGGTTTTTTATAAATAATCTTACCTTCATTGGGATTCAATTCATTTAACATAAGTTTGATTAATGTCGATTTACCTGCACCACTCGGTCCAATAATTGCAGTATGATGATTTTCTTTTATACTTAAATTGATTTGATCAAATGCAAAATCTTTACGATCTGGGTAAGTGAATGATACATGATCAAATTGAATGATATCTTCATCATTCATATTTGAATCAATATGAATGTTTGAAGCTTGTATAGATGCTTCATTATTCATATCTCCAATCAATTCAATATAACCTTCACTTTGTTTACCCGTATGGAAAGCTTGTCCTAGGTCTTTAATCGCATTATAAAATTCTGGTGCTAATAATAAAGTAATAATGGCAACTACAAAAGATACATCGTGAAATACGATTAATCTCAAGCCCACTTCTAGCGCAACTATACCTATTCCAAGCATCGAGATAAATTCCAACATTAAGCCTGATAAGAAGGCACTTTTCAAAATTTCCATTGTTAAATCTCTAAATGACGTACTAGATTTATAGATTTTTTCAGTCGTTTCATGTGTTCGATTGAAAAGTTTTAACGATACGAGACCTTTTATTAAATCTATAAATTCTGCTGCAAATTGATCTAACGATTGCATTTGGTCTTTCGCTTTATCACGAGTTCTCAGCCCAAATACAATATAGAACAGTGGAATAAACGGCGCTGTAATCATCATAATTAACGCAGCTGGCCAATGAATAAAGAGTAATGTAACGATAATCGATACTGGGATAATGGTTGATTTGAAGACTTGAGGCAAATATGATTCATAAAAAGGATGTATACCCTCAACCACTTCAGTAATCATTGTTATTTTAGTTCTATCTGTTTCATTATTTATCAATTGATGTCTAACATCTCTTTTAACTTTATATGAAAGTTTTTGTCCTGATAATTGATTAAGGTAGTTAAAGCATGCTCTTAAAAGCAATACAATGAGCAAGATTGCTAGCCATAAATAAAGTTGTTGTCCATTTGATTTTACGACGAGCATTTGGTTAATAATTTTTCCTAAATATATATTTTGAAATACGACTGTTAAACTTAATAAAAACGAAGCGAGAAACATAAATATTTGCAACGTTTTATAATGCATACTATACTTTGTTAAATCTTTCACAATCTCACCACCTTGTTCCATTATAACGCCTTTACGAAAAAAATAAACTAAAATGTATTATTAAATATTAGCATATTACAATGTAATATTTGGTACAATGATGATACGGTGATTGTCTCTAGATAACCACAGACTTTCATAAAAACAGAGGAGCAAAGCTATGTTTATATTAGAATTAATAAAAGCCATTATATTAGGTATTGTTGAAGGTTTAACAGAATTCGCACCTGTTTCATCTACAGGTCATCAAATTTTAGTAGATGATATGTGGTTAAAATCTAAAGCCTTTCTTGGAAGCGAATCAGCATTCACATTTAAAGTTGTGATCCAATTAGGTTCGATCCTTGCAGCTGCATGGATATTTAGAAATCGATATTTTGAAATGTTACATATTAAACAAAATGAACAGCAAAAAAGAAAATTAAAATTGTCACATATTATTGTCGGGCTTGTACCAGCTGGTATTCTCGGACTATTATTTGATGATTTCATTGAAGAACATTTATTTAGTGTCCCAACTGTATTAATCGGTTTATTACTTGGAGCTATATATATGATTGGTGCGGATATGTATTCTAAACGCGTCACAAATCCACACAAAGTAGATGATATGAACTATCCAAAAGCATTTGTAATTGGCCTATCTCAAGCAATTGCATTATGGCCAGGATTTAGTCGTTCAGGTTCAACTATTTCAACAGGTGTCTTCTTAAAGTTAGATCACAAGGCAGCTTCTGACTTTACATTTATTATGGCAGTACCTATTATGTTTGCAGCAAGTGCAAAAGCGTTACTTGGAAATCTACAATTTATAACATTAGATCAAATACCTTTCTATATTGTAGGGTTTATCGCATCATTTATATTTGGACTGATTTCAATCAAATTATTCTTAAAACTGATTAATAGAGTAAAATTAATACCTTTTGCGATTTATCGTATTATTTTAGTTATTATTATTGCTATTGCATATTTCGGTTTTGGAATTGGTCAGAATATCGGCTAACACATCGTACCAATCGTTTGAAGATTATGATATAGGGTATTGGAGTAAGATATATTATAAGAAATAACTACGGAGGAATGACTCATGAATGATAAAGTTAAATTAATTGTTAACACATTACCACTTGTATTAGTACCATTAATTAGAGAACGCAAAAAAATAAAAGAACATCCAGATGTTAAACATGTAACTGAGACGACTGTTGATTTTTCACATAAAGTAAAAGATAAAACAATCGAAACGAAAGATAAAGTTGCAGAAAAAACACAACCTGTAAAATCATATGTCGTTCAAAAGAAACGTTTATATGAGTACAACAAACAAATGAAACAACCTTTTAAAGAAGAACAAAAAGAAGCAAAACAACAACAAAAAGAAATTGTTCATTTAGATAAAAAACTTCAAAAAAATATCGATGCTCGTAAAAAAGAAGAAGAAAAAGCACAAAAAGAAAATAAAAAAGCGCGTATTAAAGAACTCACACACTACCAAAAGCTTGAAGAACAACAAGCTAAAAAAGGTGAAAAACTTCAAAAAGAAAACGAAAAAGATGTATCTAAGTTAGATAAAAAGTTACAAAGTAATATCGAAGCACGTGAACAAGAAGAACAAAAATTAGAGCAACAAAACAAAGAAGAACGCATTAAAGAAATAAAGAAATATGAGGGACATCAAATGAACACAGCAACTACACAAAGCAGTCATGCAAAATCAATCAACGACGTAAGCTCTAAACAAGCAAAACCAAACATTCAAGAATTAGTCAATGAAAGAGTTAGAAATGAGAAAGAAGAAAAATCTAGTCATCTTCTATTTAATCAACATAGATCGTCTATGTCTCAACATATCAGTCAATTTCCATATGATGAACATACATCTGAACATAAAAAATCTAAAAAAAGATTTCGTCGCAATAAATGATTAACAGAATTATTATAGATGGAGATGCTTGTCCAGTTACGGATGATATCATTCGCTTAACTCAACATACAGGCATCTCTGTTCTTATTATTAGAAGTGTTAACCATTTTTCACTAACAGAATATCCCGATTATGTTTCAACAATATATGTTGATCATGGTGCTGATAGTGCAGACTTTAGAATTGTCAAATTGACGCAACCAGATGATATCGTTGTAACGCAAGATTACGGACTAGCGAGTCTTCTATTAAATAAAGCCCTTCACGTTATCCACCATAAAGGTTACGAGTATACATCTCAAAATATTGAACAACTGTTAACGCAAAGACATATTTCTGCTAAAGTACGTCAACAAGGTGGTAGAACGAAAGGTCCTAAAAAACTCACACAAGAAGACCATAAAGTTTTTTCAGAATTTCTATCAAAATTAATAAAAAAACATTCTGGACAATGATAATCGTCCAGAATGTTATTATTCTATCATTTGTTTTTTAGCTTTTTCTAAATTAACTTTATCTGTTTCTTTCATTTGTTCTAATTCTAAACGCATCTTATCTGTTTCTAATAAGTAGTTCTCATGCTTTAATTTTTCAAGTTCTAATTCATCTTTAACACGTTGGGATTTAATTTTTTCTATTCTAACCGTTTTACTTTGATGGTTTTTTATAAGACCCGCTACTGATGAAATAAGCACAATAAGCACGACCATTAAAAATATATTCACAGTTATACCCCCTTCTTAAATAATAGAAGTATCTTTTAAGTTATTATACTACATATGTGAGAGGAGTAATATATATGAAGAAAATTGCTGTTTTCTGTGGTGCAAGTAAGGGAAATGACCCAATTTATACAGAACAAGCTTATGCGTTAGGTAAATATTTAGCCGAAAATAAATATGAATTAGTATATGGTGCCGGATCAACTGGCATGATGGGAGCAGTAGCCAATGGTGTCATTGACCATGATGGTATTGCTATTGGCGTAATGCCAAGATTTTTAGGAGAACGTGAAATCGCTCATGAAAATTTATCAGAATATCATGTTGTCGAAACAATGCATGAAAGAAAACAAATGATGTCTGATATGGCTGATGCATTCATTATGTTACCTGGTGGTGCTGGTTCTTTAGAGGAATTCTTTGAAATTTATACATGGTCTCAAATAGGACTACATCATAAACCAATTGGTGCATTAAATACTAAACAATTTTTCAATCCATTAAGTTTAATGATTGATCATTTAATATCGACTGAATTTATCAGTTCAGATTATAAAAATTTAGCGATTATTAAAGAAAATATCGATGATTTATTTAGTGCTATGAAAATGGCACAACCCGTTAAACTTCGTGATTATCAAAAATAGTTAAAAATGTTTTTTCATCATAGACATTAATATCATTTAATGTAAAGAGGGCTGTCGTGACACCGACACCTTCTTTTTTATTTCCCGTAAATGTACCATCGTATATAACAGTACTACCACATGAAGGACTGTCACTTTTCAGAATAACTGTATCGGCATTTAAATCTTTAATAATAGAGAGTGCACGTTTAGCGCCTTCTTTAAATTGTATTGTGACATCACGACCTGTAACAGTCATGACCTTTGCTTGGTCATTCCACACATCATAACCATCTCCTCCGATGATTTCTGCTGGTTCTCTTGGAACTTGTAAGCCACCTAATATTTCAGGACAAATACTAATCGCTTTCTTCTCATCTATTAAATTCTTATAGAATAAATCCAACTTATGGTTGCCATCATACCTTACTTTTTCTCCAACTAAACATGCACTAATAACGATCATATCATCTACTCCTTACAATACTTTATGATATAAAACATGTGCTGCTAAATCATCATCATGTATGACTTTTGGATGTAAGAAATTCCTAATATGGTTCATTTCTAATTTTTCCATGACTCTTCTGGAAGGTTTATTAATTTCCGACGTAAAACTATACACTTCATCGATACCTTTTGATTTAGCATACGTTAATACCGCTTCCGCCGCTTCTGTTGCTAACCCATTACCCCATACATCCTTATCCATGCGCCAACCTATTTCATAAAAAGGTAATTCTGGGAAACTTAATTCGCTACCTTCTGGAATATAATTCAAACCTACCATACCGATAAAGCTTTTAGTTTCTTTTAATTCCACAGCAAATAAACCAATTTCATGTTGATCGATGACTGATTTCATTTGGTTAATCGTATTTTCAGTCGCACGATAGCTCAATATATCTGGAAAGTATCTTCTTACTTCAGGACTTGCATTCATACTTTGAAATAATGCAACATCCTCGTCTTTCCAATTTCTAAGTATTAAACGTTTTGTTTCAATGTAATGTTTCATTTCATTCACCCAACCTTTATCATATTCAAAAAAGGATGTACTAATATTTTAGCACATCCTTCAAAAAATTATGATCTTACTGAACTCCTAATGTGAAACCTCTTCCCAGTTGGGCCTTCTATACTAAACATACCGCCTCTTCCATCGACAACATCGACTTCTAAATTCGTATGTTTCCAATATTCATATTGCTTATTATTCATATAGAATGGGACACCTTCAATTTCACCTAATTTCACATCTACATCTCCAATAATTAATGTTCCTTCAACAAATAACATTGGAGAGCTACCATCACAACATCCACCTGATTGATGAAAAATAAGGTTTTCACCATGTGTTTTCTTTAATTCTCTAATGAGTGATTTGGCTTTTTCAGTAGCAGTGACTTGTTCAGTCATTTAGAACAGTCCTGCAGGCTTCTCGTCATAACTCACGAGTAAGTTTTTAGTTTGTTGATAATGTTCTAACATCATCTTATGGTTCTCACGGCCAATACCACTCATTTTGTAACCACCGAAAGCAGCGTGAGCTGGATAAGTATGGTAGTTATTCACCCATACACGACCTGCTTGGATACCTCTACCAAAGCGATATGCTTTATTTTGGTTTCTAGTCCAAATACCTGCACCTAAACCGTATAAAGTATCATTCGCCATTTCTAAAGCTTCTTCATCATCTTTAAATGTTGCTAATGATAATACTGGTCCAAAGATTTCTTCTTGGAATATTCTCATATTTTGTGTGCCTTTAAATATCGTTGGTTCAATATAGAAACCATTTTCTAATTCTCCAGCTTCTTCTCTTACATTACCACCAACTAATACTTCTGCACCTTCTTGTTTACCAATGTCTAAATAGCTCTTAATTTTTTCAGCTTGTTCTTGTGAAGTTTGTGCACCAAGCATTGTTTCTGGATCTAGAGGATTACCTGTCTTAATTTGTTTTACACGTTCGATACATTTTTCGATGAATTTATCATAAATATCTTCATGTACCAATGCTCTTGATGGACATGTACATACTTCACCTTGGTTAAGTGCGAACATAACCAACCCTTCAACAGCTTTATCTAAGAAGTCATCATCTTCATCCATAATATCTTTGAAGAAGATATTTGGTGATTTACCACCTAATTCAAGTGTTACTGGAATTAAGTTTTGACTCGCATTTTGCATGATGATACGACCAGTAGTTGTTTCACCTGTAAATGCAACTTTATTAATATTTTCATGTGTTGCTAAAGCTTGTCCTGCTTCTGCACCAAAACCATTTACAACATTAATCAAGCCTTCTGGTAATAAGTCTTGAATCAGTTCAATAAGATGTAAAATAGATACAGGCGTTTGTTCTGCTGGTTTAAGTACAACAGCATTACCTGTAACGATTGCTGGCGCTAATTTCCAAGTAGCCATTAATAATGGGAAGTTCCATGGAATAATTTGACCTACAACCCCAATAGGTTCCTTAAAGTGATACGCTACTGTATTGTCGTCAATTTGAGAGATTGCCCCTTCTTCTGCTCTGACCACACCAGCAAAGTATCTAAAATGATCCACAACTAATGGTAAATCAGCTGCTAGACATTCTCTAATAGGTTTACCATTATCAAATGTTTCAATAACTGCTAATTCTTCTAAATTTTCTTCAATACGATCTGCTATATCTAAGAGTAATTGCGAATGTTCAGCTGGCGATTTTTTCGCCCACTCAACTTGTGCTTTATGCGCTGCTTTAACTGCTTCATCTATGTCTTCTTTTGTAGAACGAGGAATTTTTGCATATACTTCACCAGTAACTGGTGATCCATTATCAAAGAATTCTCCATTTTTAGGATCCACCCATTTACCACCGATAAAGTTCTGATACTTGTCTTTAACTTTGTATTTTGCATTTGCTGCAGTTGGATATTCAAAAGCCATATTAAAACGCCTCCCTTAAATTAATTACACTTTAATTTTAATCTAGGAAAACGCTTACATCAAATAAAATGCATTTTACATTATTAATAAAAATTTAAATAAAAAGTTACAAATATCTATATATAAAAAGCGTCTGGAGCATAAACATATGCCCAGACGCTTTATTATCTTATTGAGAGAGTGTGCTAACTGTCAGAATTCCGAATTCTGGTAATTAGAATGCTGTAACTTCCATTATTTCGAATTCTGGTAGTTAGACTGCTGTAACTATCATTATTCCGGATTCTGGTAATTAGAATGCTGTAACTTCCATTATTTCGAATTCTGGTAATTAGAACGTGCTAACTTCCATTATTTCGAATTCTGGTAGTTAGACTGCTGTAACTTCCATTATTTCGAATTCTGGTAGTTAGACTGCTGTAACTATCATTATTCCGGGTTCTGGTAGTTAGGTGGGTGCTCTCTTACGGACATTTCTCAGAATTCTGTCCCTAACGACACCTCTTATGGACACTTCTCAGAATTCTGTCCCTAACAACGACTCTTACGGACATTTCTCAGGATTCTGTCCCTAACAGCACCCTTACGGACATTTCTCGGAATTATGTCCCTAACGACACCTCTTAGAGACATTTCTCGGAATTATGTCCCTAACGACACTTCTTACGGACATTTCTCGGAATTATGTCCCTAACGACACCTCTTAGAGACATTTCTCGGAATTATGTCCCTAACAACCACTCTTACGGACATTTCTCAGAATTCTGTCCCTAACAGCACCCGTTATTGTACGTTCAATGTTGTTTTAGCTATCACGTTGCCGCCTGATAAGACTTCAACTTCTACTTCGTTATCTGCTTCGTTTGCTATTTTGGATTTAAAATACCAATCGGTTACACCGTTTTTAATTTTTGGTGATACTGAACTTGAAACACCTGGTGCTTGTCCGTCGAACATACCTACTTCTTGTCCGTCTTTATTTTTGATCGACAACTGGAATTTATGATTTACTAATTTCGATTCATCGACATGGACTGTTATTTGAAATTTCTCTTGTTTCTGAACGGATGATGGCATTTCAAATGCACCTTGGTCACTGTTAGATGATTGATTATTATTTTGTTCTTTTGAACGAGACGTCGTTGATTGATCAGCTTTCTTATTTTTACTTTCTGAGTTTGCACCATAACTTCCAGATGCATAAGTTGATGAATCATACCATTTATATCCTTGTTTAGGTGTTCCCCAAGGTTCTTTTTCATTTTCTCTACTGTTCTCTGGTTGTTCAAAATTTAACAACTGTGTTTTTTCATCAAGTTGAACATTCATAGATAATAAATCTTGTTGGTCATCTTTTTTATTTAACCATTCTACAATTTGCATAATCATTTTTTGGTTATCTTCTTCTTTAAATCCATCATAAGTCTTTTTAGTTTCACCGTTGTCTTCACGTTTATACTTTGGTGACTTATCTTCTACCATTGAAGAATCACCTATAAATGCGCCTTTACCTTTAGATACTTTACTCACAGCAATATATGGACCTTCATTGCGGCCACCACCATTGTATATACCTTGGTCTACAGCATGATTCCATGCATCATCTGTTGATAATTTAGGAACAAAAGCGACACCTTTTGCTTTATTAGGATCTGTAATGGCGATTGTTGAACCGGCATGCATCGATACTGCTTTAACACCTTTAGTAATTCCAAAGCTATCTTTTTCATCCGCTAAATCATCTACTTTAATGTTACCTAATGCATTGTATCTAAATCTTAAGCCAAACACTTCGTTTAAGAAATCTCTACTTTGAACATTTTTCATCTTATCTGACGAGCTTTCCTCAGCGTTCATGCCTTTTGTAGGATTATCAAAAGCACCTCTTCTATAACCGTTCATCACTTCTGAAGAATCATATCGATTAAAGTTTCTATCGGCATTATAATGATCACTAATCATTAATATACTTCCACCAGACTTCACATACTGCTCTATAGCGTCTTGTTCACTCGCTTTAAGTGGATTATTAGCCTCTGGAATAACAACGACTTCATATTTTTTCATCTTGTCATAATCTAATAATTGGTTATACCCTAAATCTGTTACTTCATAGTTTTCTTTAGTTAATGCATCAGCAAAATCAGAAAAGCCACCATTGATGACCCAATCTGCACTGCCCGCTGTTTGACCATGTGCACTATCAAACAAGACTTTCCCTTTAATGTCATCACTTTTAGGTGATAATATAATTTTTCCATCTTTGCCTTCTTTCTCAGTTGCGTCATTTGAACAACCCGCAATAACAAAGACAATCAGTGTTATTAAACTCAATATCGACAGTTTAGACTTCATTATATTTCTCCTTATGTATAAAATATGGAGCGAGTGAGAAATCTTTTAAACTTAAAAGATTTCATCATCCCGCTCCGTTATGTGTACTATGCTTTTCTAATATATGTTAGCAGTTTAATTGTTACAGGATCAGTATCATAATTTTTAAAGCCTCTAGGAACTTCAATCGTTGCATCAATCAAATCGTTAACATCATTAAAACGATATGTGACTTGATTAATATTAGATTTGCGATTAAAATTTACTGCTTCTGATGGCCAACTTCTAACCTCACCTGTTGTTGATTGTAATGTTCGACCTGTGATTGTTTCGATTTCATGACCTAATTCTAATAATGTCATTTTTCCGCCTTCAATCAGAACAAATTCTTTTTCGTGCACGATGACATCCCTCTTTTCAAATAATCCTTTGTTGTTTATTCCCTAATACAATTCAGTCTAAACGCGACTTATAAATCTAATTTAAATGATTTTACTTTATCAGTTGCATCATCAAATGTAGCTGATTTACTTACACCACCGTGTATATTAAAAGTAGCACGGTTTTTTTTAAGCGCATCATAAGCTTCATGGGAAATTGGAATAGATTTTAAACTTTTTGTCTTTTCACCAGGCTGATATTCATCTGTATTTTCTTTAGACTTTTTCATGTACTTTTCATTGTGAGAGTCTGGTATAAATGATGCATAATCAGATCGTTGTTTATGACTGCCATCTTGAATAGATGCCGTATTATCATAGTATAACTTATGATTAGAAGTATTTTCAGTTAATACTTCATACATCACGACATAACCATTTTTCGCACCGTTAAACAGTAAGACCTGTCCTTCAGGCATGTTATGCACTTGGAAAATTTGCAAATGATCAATATTGACTTTCATGCCACTATCTTCAAATTGAAAATGTTTATCTTTAAGATTATGAATGAGTTCAACATCTCCATTTGTTGACGTTCGAATTGTATTAGGAAATGGCTTTTTTACTGAGTCCTCTTTACTTTCAGCACTTGAAGTTTCTTTTTTGTCTGAAGAATCTTCTTTGCTATCTTTAGATTCTTCTGTATCTGATTGATTACTTTTCACTTCATCTTCAAGTTTTTTTAATTGTTCTTCTTTATCTTTAATACTTTCTTTTAACTTTTCATTTTCTTTTTCTAAAGACTTTTTATCTTTTTGATAATCTTTAGTCGATTTCTCTAAAGATTTAATTTCTTGTTCTAGATTTTTCTGTTCATCATCATTGCCACACGCTGCTAGAATAATTGATGAGCTCACCATAAGTAAAAGTGCCTTCTTCATAGGTGTCGCCTCCTATATATAGTCTTAAACATTTTACCACACAACATGTAAGCTATCTATTGAAAACAAACTATATGCTGTTACCGAGAACAATCATTTCATCATAATTAACAGATTCTCTTAGTTTGATTGCCATAGAACGACTGACTTTACCTTCTTCTGTTAACTGATTAATCATTTCTCTTTGAATTCTTAATGCGTAAATTTCCATTTCTGTATATACAGCAGTGTGATTACCTTTAAAGTAATCAGGCGTTAATCTTTCAACTTTGTTTAAGTAAGAATCACATACAATACTAATTTCAAATTCATTGTTGTCATTCATTTCTTCGGTTAATCTTTTAACAACATTGAAATGCACTTCTTTACTGATAAATCTCATTTCTTTAATGTTACTTTCAATTGAAAGTGAACTTGTAGCATTGATGAATGTTTTAATTTTTCTACGTCTAACAAATAATTTCAACATTAATTTCACTTTTGTATATAATGAAGCATTTTTAAATGTTGATGAACGTTCAGTAATTTGTCTGTAGTTATCAAATGTACTTTGAGATATTTTATTTTCTTTAATAAGTTTATCCAACGTATTGAATTCTGTATCAATCGCAATGCGTTGCATACGTTCTAACTCTTTAATATCTTCGTCTTTTTCTTCATTTTCTCTTAAGAATGATAATTGCATATGATAACTACGTGTGATTTTACCGTAAATATAGCTTGTTTCTTTACTGTAAAATTCTTGTAGATTTTCTAATGCACTTTCAATTAATAAAATTTTCGCTTCGTTAAATGTTAATAAACTTTGATCTTTCGGTTTAGCTTTTGGTGTAACGAGCGGCAATATTAATTGCGCGAGCACAAGACTGATTAAAATAACACCAGTTGCGATAAACAATAGATGATCGCGATAAATAAAATCAGTGTGTTCTGACAATTTAAATGGCAACATCAATGCGATTGCTAATGAAATGGTACCGTGAACACCACAAATCGTCATAATAAATGCATATTTAAAACGATTTGGTTTATCTATTTCTGACTCTGGCGCAATATCTTTACCCGTATTTAACATTTTAGAAAATCGACTTTCTGGTAAATAGAAATATGGATATGAAATAAGCACCCAAATGTATCTAAATAGATACACTAATGCAGCTACAAATAGTGTAATACCAATAACATGCATAATTTCATGTTGTGGTTCTTCTAATATATTAATCATGACCTCAGGTATTAAGAAACCTAATAAAATGAATACAAAACCGTTTAATAAATAACTCAATAAATCCCATGTATGATTATATGTTACTTGCTCTTTCGTCGTTGCTTGAGCAATTCTGTCTTTTTCAACACCGTGAATTAAACCTGCAACAACTGCAGCAATAATACCTGATGAATGGAATGTTTCAGCAATAATATAAACTAGAAACGGCGTAATAACCTGGATGAACGTCAACATATTACCGTTATTAATCCCATTTCGAGTTAAATAAACACGTAACTGTACAACACCATAACCAATGATAAGACCAACAATTGCGCCTCCGATTGCAGTTATGAAGAACTGGCCAACTGCACCAGTTAATGAGAATGAACCACCTACTAATGCGGCTAATGCAATCTTAAATGATAAGATACCTGCAGCATCATTTAGTAAAGATTCACCTTCTAATATAGTCATAGAACCTTTAGGCAATAATTTACCTTTCGCAATAGCTTGAACGGCTACCGCATCTGTAGGTGACACGATTGCACCAATTGCAAAACATGCAGCTAATGGTAATTCTGGCCAGATAATATGTAATAAGAAGCCTAGACCAATAACTGTTGAGAATACAAGCACTAATGCCATAGACATAACGGGTTTCAAATATCTCGCTAAATGGAAACGTGATACCGAAATACCTTCTAAAAATAGCAATGGTGCGATAATTCCTACCATAAATACTTCTGACTCAAAGTTTAATTCAACTGGAATTGGAGATAAGAATATAACAAAACCAATTATGATTTGAACAAAACTTAAAGGTATCTTAGAAATATAATGATGTATGATTGAACTTAGGATGATACCCATGATGAACCATAAGAAACCTTCAAATATGGCCATAAAATTCCTCTCTTCTGTTTAAAATAACTTTTTACGCATAATAACTTTTTCAACTTCGTAGTCCATTGATTCATTTATTTGAATCATTGTTTTATTGTGAGCATGGACTGTTGAAACGATGGTATACGCACCCATTTCTTTCGCCCACTTTTCTATTTCTCGTTTCAAAGCGGTTGCTATACCTTTATTTCTATGACTTTTCTCAACGAGAAGGTTGTATATCTTAACCTCTCGATCATGAACATTATATTTCGCCCATATAAAACCGATGCATTCATCTTGAATTAAAGCACCTTTCAAAACACTCTTCTCATATTCAAGAGATCGCTTTATCGCTTCATATTCCAATGATGTAGCAAGTCTCAAGCTTTGATTTTCATCTTTAAATGATGAAGCAGCCATTTCACTAATGCTATATATCGTTGCGTCATCTTCTATATTTTTTATGACAAACATTTTTACCCTACCTAATTATTCTCGATTAATAATTTAATTGCTAAAATAAATATAATAATAAACATTATGATTTTTAGTTTCTTTTCAGGTAAAGAAACTGTTAAACGACCACCTATAAAACCACCTAATCCTGAACCAAGTGCTAAACTTATGGCAAATGGCCAATTAACATAACCTTGAAAAATAAAAACAAAAGTAGATAATGATAAGTAAATCGTTATAACTAACGTCTTCATACACTGAACTTCAGCATAAGTCAGTCTTGGCATAATTAAATTTAAAGCTATAATAAATAAAAATCCTACAGCAGCTTGAACAATGCCACCATAAATACCAAGTGCTAGAAAAACAATAATGAGAAGTACAATTCTAAAGACAGATAATTTTTCAGATTGTTTTTGTGAATCTTTCCATCTGGTAGGAATAATCATTACGATTAAAACGAGAAGCATAATAATACCTAACATGCGGTTAAAGACAGCATCCGGGAGATTTATAGCGAAATGAACGCCAATAAAAGAGCCAATTATAGCAGGCACACTTAACATTAAACTCAACTTAACATTTTTCATGCCTTTTATATAAAACACATATAACGCTAATAAATTTTGAACTAAAATCGCAACCCTGTTCGATGCGTTCGCAACAGTAGTTGGTAGTCCAAAAAATATAAGTAATGGCAAAACAATTAATGAGCCACCAGCAGATACGATATTAATCGTTCCTGCAAAAACCCCTACTAAAAAGATAATAAATAATGTCATGATCTCCAAGACTACACCACCTGTTACATTTAATAATATCGAAAAATGAATCATCTGTAAAAAGTATAAACCTCAAATTTGTAATGTTTTTATTAGAAAATACTTGTTAAAATAAAATTATTGATAACAGAAAGGAAAACGCTGATGAAAAAATCAACACGCGACCTTATAATTGAAAATAACGTAAAACGATTAAGACTCAATAGTCACGATAGAGAAGTTTACGAAAATTATATAACATACGTACGTGCAAATTTGAGCATCAATGAATATGACTCAGAGAAAATGTTGCTCAATATACTTAATCATTTATTAAGCGCCGAAAAAGACGGCATGCATGCCATGGAATTTTTTGACCACGATCCAAAAAAACATGCCGACACGATGATTAGAAATATGCCAAATAGAACATTCCAGAATATATTTAAATTTATCGGATTACACATCCTTATTTTGTTAGGTGTATTTTCATTCATAAGAGGGTTCACAGGATTCTTCACACAAGTTGAATTCACATATCTTTATACATTCCTCATCACCTTTGTAACAGGATTTACGATGATTTTTATATTTATATGGATGATATTTAAAGTCGTTCAAATACGAATATATAGCGAATCCAATTGGACAACCATGATTACTAATATATTGATATTCGGGACATTAGTTGTAACGATACTAGCCTTTTATTTACCAGGCGTCTATTTACAATTAGGACCTAAAATATATACATCAAATTGGGCATATATCATACTTTCATTCATACTAACACCACTCGGATTATATATAGATCACCATAGAAAAATAGACCAACCCGATTCAAGGTAGATAGGACAAGCGGAGCAGGACAATAGAGCAGAACAAGCGGAACCATCATTGATTATGGTTCCGCTTGTTTCATTTTATGTGGTATTAGGAAATTGGGAGCGGGACAGAAATCTAATTTGTATAAAAAGATTTCGTAGTCCCGCCCCGGCAAGGATGACTAGAGTTGAAAAAAGCTTGGTACAAGCGCATTTTCAATTCAGTCATCTACTGCCAAGATACTATAAGAGGCTAAGACATTACATTATGTCCCAGCCTCAATCTCATTTTCGGGTCGATATTTTATTTTATCGGCCCGTAAATCCTGTTTTCGGGTCGCTATTTTTATTTATCGGCCTGCAAATCTCGTTTTCGGGTCGATATTTATTTTTATCGGCCTGGAAATCTCGTTTTCGGGTCGATAATTTTATTTATCGACCTGCAAATCCTGTTTTCGGGTCGATAATTTATTTTATCGGCCTGGTAATCTCATTTTCGGGTCGATATTTATTTTTATCGGCCTGCAAATCCCATTTTCGGGCCGATATTTTTATTTATCGGCCTGCAAATCTCATTTTCGGGTCGATATTTATTTTTATCGGCCTGGTAATCCTGTTTTCGGGTCGATAATTTTATTTATCGGCCTGCAAATCCCATTTTCGGGTCGATATTTATTTTTATCGGTCCATATTTCTCGTTTATGGACCGGTAATTTATTTTATCGGTCCAGAAAGTCACCTCATATAACAAAAGTTCCTATATATAGAATTAAAAATATCAGTAGCGTTTCAATATTTATAAAAATTACATTTGGTCTAATACCTTTCTTGTGTCTTGTTACATAATTTATAAGGATGCCAATATAATAGACAATCGTTATGCCCCATATTAGAACTAATAATCCTATTCCATAGTCGTTGTTTTGAATTAAATGTATGCCTAATAGTAATAACCATACTGATTTCATTACATTACCAGCTACCTCAAATGGATCAGATACAATTTTGAACATTTTATCTATGGTTTCTGTTCTAAACAAATTCGTATAAGATGTTAAATCACAAATCACTTGTAGGAACATCGATACACTCATCAGTATTGTAGATATCAATCCTAATATCAATACAATGCCATTTAAGTCCCCTTCAAGTTTTGCATAATAAATTAAAGGAATTTGGCTAAAACAAATAAAGATTACTGTAAACATCGTATGAATAATATAGAATTTTTCATTTTTAATTAAGTTATTAGCCAATAATAACAAACATATATAAACACCCAGCCCTACTACCACCATGCTACTCACCTGTCTTTAATAGTTTTCATTTACGATGGCATATAGGTAATGGTCTTTCCATTCGCCATTGATTCTTACGTTAGATCTGTTTAGTCCTTCGCGTGTCATGCCTGCTTTTTCTAATACTCTAACTGAACCGATATTTGTTGGTTGAACGCCTGCTTCAACTCTATGAAATCCTAATTCATTAAATGCGATACGAATGACTTCTTTTGCTGCCAATGTTGTAATACCTTTTCCGTTATATGCTTCGTCTAATGCATAACCCATCATACAGCTCTGAATATTGTGTCTAACGACTGCAAATAAATCTATCGTTCCGATTACTTTATTATCTTCTTTATGTACAATGACATAGTGATAACCCTTATCTTCAGTCATATCTTGTAAATGTTTATCGATAATTTTTCTGTAATTATAAAGTTGGTAGTCTGAATCTTTTCTATCTGCTGCTGAATATGATTCAAATAGTGCTCTATTACGTACATCTATATCTAATAATTCACTTGCGTCTGTCATTTCTACTGGTCGGATTTCAATCATGTTGCACCCCCGATATTTATTTATCTATTAGTATACACTTATACGATGTAAAGTTATAAAAAAACAAGGTCATAGTTAAAATTTCCTAGGAAATGATAATCTATGACCTTGCGCTTTATGTTTGATATAAATATTTTCCAACTCTGTTTTCCATCTTGCCAAAAATCCATTCGAAAAAGATAGCCATAATCCAATATATTGCACTAGCTATAATATATACTTCAACAAAACGATAACCATCGTTAGCAATAATTTGGCTGATTGCAAGTATTTCTGTTACTTGCACGACAAACGCGATAGCTGTTCCTTTAATTAATGCAATAAATTGATTACCTAAGTTCGGAATTGCATAACCTAAAGCTTGAGGTATCACAATTCTCATAAGTATATGTCGCTTTCTAAGTCCAACAGTAAGTGCCGCTTCTATTTGTTTATCATCAACACTTCGTAAACCACCACGCATCACTTCTGTTAAATAAGCAGCTGAATGTAATGTAAATACAAATAATACGATTGCTAAAGGATTTATACCATCAGGATTAATGTTCAACTGCCACATTTTGTTTAACCACTCTATGACTACAGGCGTCCCATAATAAAAAGCAAACAACTGAACGATGAGTGGAGTCGATCTGAAGAATGAAACAAATATGACAATGAGTTGATTAATAACTGGATACTTAGCTTGTCTTATTAATGCAAAAGCAGTACCTATCACTAAACCAATTACCATACTGACAACTGCTATTAATAACGTTGTTGGTACACCTTTTAAAATATCTCCAACATGTTCATACATAAAAGGAAAATCTATCGTCAAATTGCTCACCTCATTTGTTCAGTTTGATATGGAATATTGTATTTCTTTTCTAAAAGCATCACGATAAATTCGACTATGATACAGATAACCCAGTAAATTATGCAAATCGCGACATATACGGGAAACATACCTAGTCCGTAGTTATTACCGATAATTAAATTTACTTGTCCCATCATGTCGATTAAACCGATTGTAAACGCTAATGATGTGTCTTTAATCAGCTCTATAACTTGATTGCCGATGTTTGGTAAACTATTTCTAAATCCTTGTGGAATAATAATTCTTAATAAAATCGTACGATCATTAAGTCCGACTGTTTTCCCTGCTTCAATTTGACCTTTATCAACAGAGTTATATCCAGCTCTCATCACTTCTGATAAATATGAACCAGTATGTAGCGTGAATGTCAAAATCACAAAGAAAAGTCTACTAAAATGATTAATATCAATGTAAATCCACTGCAATATGATTGGTAACGCAAAATATACTAAAAATAGTTGTAATATAAGTGGCGTACTTCTAACAAAGGATACATATAATTTTACGATTTGGGATAGTGCAGGTACTTTTTTGATTCTAATAACTGCTAATACTAGCCCTAATATCATCGCAAATAAAAGAGAAAGAACGGTTATTAACAATGTTATTGGTAGTTTATCCAGTATTTGCACAAACAAATCTGGCCAAGTAGTTGTTCCCATATGTCTCCTCCTTATAAGCGGTCTTTAATATCATTTAATGACTCTTTATCATCAAATATATTAAATCCAAACCATTTTTTAGATAATTCCTCTAGCGTACCGTCTTCTTTTAATTCTTTAGTCGCTTTGTCTATATCTTTTTGTAATTGCGTATTTTTCTTGTTATATAAAATATGAACAGATTCTTTTGAAACAACGCCACCAACTTTTACATCAGCATTGAGCTCTTTTTGAATCGCTTGGTAAGTTGTTAAGTTTAAGAACATGGCATCTCTTCTTTTAGATTCAATCATTTTGAAATTCTCACCATTTGAAACTTTATGAATTTCATCAATGTCGATTTGATTTTTATGTGTCTTGTTGTAACCAGTTAAGATTGAATATAAGCCGCCACTCGGTGACATAGGCGTCAGCCTTTTATGTTGTAAGTCATCTAAAGTTTCAATATCATTTGTATCATTATGTACAATAAGCGTTGTTAAAGAATAAACATAAGGTTCTTTCTGATATAAGAATTTCTGCTCTCTTTCAGGCGTTTTGAAGAACCAATTAATACCCATATCAAATTTACCAACACCAATACCGACAACGTTAGATTCTTCTTCTCCGAATTCATATTGAAAATCATACTGCGGTAATTTCTTTTCAAGTTCTTTCATGTAATCCATATCGTATCCGACTGGTTTATTATCACTATCTGTATATAAATAAGGTGGATTAACTTCTGCAGATAAAGCTACTTTAACTACTTTTTTACCGTTATTTTCTTTCGTGATTGTGCCGCAACCAGATAAAGAAATGATGAGCATCATCAAAATCAATAATTTAATATACTTCATTCTTTACCTCCTACAATCCGACTGGTGTTAAACGACTTAAGAATCTTCTCGTACGTTCAGACGCTGGATTATCAATAACGGCTTCTGGTGTCCCACTTTCAATAATTTCACCTTTATCCATAAACACAACTTGATCAGATACTTCTTTCGCAAATTGGATTTCATGGGTTACAATAACCATCGTTCTACCTTCGCTTGCGATTTCTTGAATAATATTTAACACACCTTGTACAGATTCCGGATCAAGTGCTGAAGTCGGTTCATCTAATAACAATACTTCAGGTTCGATACTGAGTGCTCTCACGATACCAACTCGTTGCTGTTGTCCACCTGACAATTGAACAGGATAAACATCTGCTTTATCATCTAAAGATACTTTCTTAAGATACTTCATAGCTTTTTCTTTAGCATCTTTCTTCTTCATTCCTTGTCCGTATATTAAACCTTCTGTAATGTTTTCTAAAATCGTACGGTTTTTAAACAAATTATAGTGTTGAAAGACCATTGCAGATTGACTTCTTAAGCGTGTAACATCCTGTTTTTGATAATTTTCTACATCGAACTTACAATTCCCTAGTTCGATCAATCCTTTATATGGTGTTTCAAGCATATTTAAACTTCTTAGTAGCGTCGTCTTCCCCGATCCACTTGGTCCAATAATTGTTGTGACGGTACCTTTTTCTTGTTCAAAATTTATATTCTTCAAAATTTCTTGTGTACTAAATTTATGATACAACCCTTCAACTTTAAGCAAGTCATTCACTCCCGAACGTAATAATATTTTGAATTTATCACAACTATTCTTATAAGTAAAGTCGGTTTTAATCTAAAATTGCATTTTAAAAGGCTTAATGAAATTTTCTTATCTTTTAACTCGGATTTAATTGAATTTTTTAAATTATCTGACTATAATGACATATATAACTTTAGGAGGGATTATTTTTATGACACAAGAAAATTGGAATAAAGAAACTTTAGCCATTCATGGTGGACAAGTACCTGATCCTGTAACAGGTTCTACAGCTGTACCTATTCATCAAACAACTTCATATACGTTTAAATCTACTGAACATGCGAAGAACTTATTCGCTTTAGCTGAAGAAGGTAATATATATTCTCGAATCATGAACCCAACGAATGATGTATTCGAGAAACGTATCGCTTTATTAGAAGGCGGACTAGCAGCATTAAGTGTTGGTAGCGGTCAAGCAGCCATTACGTTGAGTATATTAAATATTGCAGAAAGTGGCTCTGAAGTAGTCGCATCTACCAACCTATATGGTGGTACATATAATTTATTTGCTGTAACTTTAAAGAAATTTGGCATTAAAGTTCACTTTGTAGATCCAGATGATCCAGCAAATTTTGAAGCAGCAATCAATGAAAATACGAAACTTATTTTCGCTGAAACAATTGGTAACCCACGTATAGATGTATTAGATATTGAAGCTGTTGCTAAAGTTGCACACGATAATGGTATTCCATTAATCGTCGATAATACATTTGCTACACCTCACCTACTACAACCAATTAAATTTGGTGCTGACATCGTTGTCCATTCTGCGACTAAATTTATTGGTGGTCACGGTACATCAATTGGTGGTGTGATTGTAGATAGTGGTCAATTTAACTGGGATAATGGCAAATTCCCCGGATTAGTCGAACCTGATCCAAGTTATCATGGTGTATCTTATGTCAATGATGTTGGTGCAGCTGCATACATTACGAAAGCACGTGTACAATTATTGCGAGACATTGGACCGGCACTTTCTCCATTTAATGCACAACAATTCCTAATCGGACTTGAAACTTTACATTTAAGAACAGAACGTCATTCTGAAAATGCTCAAAAAGTTGCAGAGTTTCTAGAAAAACATGAAAAAGTAAGCTGGGTTAATTATCCTGGTCTTAAATCTAATCAATATCACGAACTCGCAACTAAATACTTACCTAATGGCCAAGGTGCTATCTTAACATTTGGTGTTAAAGGTGATTCAGAAGCTATTCCCGAATTTGTAGAAGCCCTGAATTTATTCTCTTTATTAGCAAACGTTGGTGATTCTAAATCACTTATCATACATCCAGCAAGTACAACACACCAACAATTAACAGACGAAGAACAACTAGCATCAGGTGTTACAAAAGACTTAGTCCGCTTATCAGTAGGTACAGAATCTAGCGAAGACATTATTAAAGATTTAGAACAAGCGTTAAATAAAATTAAATAAGTTTCACTTAAAAAGCGTTTAGGATTTCATTTGATATCCTAAACGTTTATTTTTTATTTAAAGCACGTTATATGAATATTTTTAATATTTTTGATAACATTTATATATCATAAGTATTATAAAGGAGCACTGAACACAATGAATCAAAGCGTATTTGACTTAACACAACAGCACCGATCTGTTAGACAGTTTAAAGATGAACCTCTTTCTAAAGAGACTGTAGAAAAATTAGTAAAAGCAGGACAAATGGCTTCAACTTCAAGTTACGTTCAAGCTTATTCTATTATTGGTATTACAGACCCAGAAATTAAACAAGCATTAAAAGAAGTATCAGGGCAACAACATGTTGTCGATAACGGTTATTTATTTGTGTATGTGATAGATTATTACCGCCATAGTTTAATTAACCAAGAAACACAAGGCAATATGCAACCTAGTTTTGAGTCAGCTGAAGGCTTGCTCGTTGGTACGATAGATGTTGCACTTGCTGCACAGAATGTAGCTTTAACTGCTGAAGATATGGGGCTAGGCATTGTTTATTTAGGATCATTACGTAACGATGTTGGTCGAGTGAGTGAAATATTAAACTTACCTGAGCATGTCTTCCCACTATTCGGTATGGCTGTCGGTGTACCGAGTGATGACGATCAAGGGTCACCTAAACAACGCTTACCATTTGAACATGTCTTCCACGAAAATCAATATAATGCCGACAAAGAACAACAACTTAGTCAAATTAAACAATATGACAAAGACATTCAAGAATATTATGAAAAACGCACACAAGGTAAACGTTCAGAATCTTGGTCAGAACAAATTAAGAATATGATGAGCAAAAAAACAAGACCAGACATTCTAGAAAAATTAAATATCAAAGGATTTATTAAAAAATAAACATACAAAAAGCGACTGTGAGATGATTAACAATCTCCAGCCGCTTTTTCTAATTATGATACTTGTTCCTCAATTCTTCCGTCACTTAATTTAATCACTTTATCTGCAAATTCAAATATTCTTTCATCATGTGTAATCATAATACCAATTGAATTATTTTCTTTCACACTATTTTTAATCATTTTTGCTACTTCTATTGCACGTTTTGAATCTAAACTTGCAGTAGGCTCATCTGCCAAAATCATTTTTGGATGATTCATCCAAGCTCTCATAATTGCAACACGTTGTTTTTCCCCGCCTGACAATTCATTTGGATATGATTTAAGTCGATGAGATAAACCAATTTGTTTTAATAATTTTTCAGCTCTTTCTTTAGCATCTTTTTTACGCATACCAGCCATTTCACCAACATAAACAAGTTGATCTGTAACATTTAAATATGGTATTAAGTGTGATGATTGAAAGATAAATCCTATTTGATTCAATCTCATATCTGTTAATTTTTTATCTGATAAGTCTACATAATCTAAATCGTCTAAAGTTATTTCTCCTGAGCTTTTGCCAAGTAATCCACCAATAATAGAAAGTAATGTAGATTTCCCTGAACCAGAAGCGCCATTCAAAATAACAAGCTGTCCTTTTTCTGCTGTAAATGTAATGTTATTTAATACTTGTGTTTTTGCTTCATTTTCTCCGAATGATTTTGTAACATGTTCAACAACTAATCCCATTATTATTCTCCTCCTATAGCTTCAAGTGGTTCGATTTTTGTCACTTTAATCAGTGATAGTACGGCGCCGATTAATGAAACTACGATGAATACGGCTACCATTAACATCATTAAGTTTGCGTCAATATAGAATGGCATTGAAACTGGCATCACACTGTTGATGATAAATATAATGGCAATGGATAAGACCACGCCCACTAATGTAATCATCAGAATTTGCAACATTAATGATGAGATAAGTGATATGTTTTTTGTACCGATTGCTTTTAAAATACCAAATTGGCTTGTTTTTTGAATTGTCATAACATAGAAGAATGCCGTAATAACAATCGCTGAAATAACGAATAAGAATACAATCATCAAGTTCAATGGTTGTTGTTCTGCGTTATAACTTGGAATGGCATTTAACATGTCATCTTGTGAAATGACTTTAACATTGTCTATGTCGTTGATTTCACTTTTTTGATGATTATTCAAGTTGTCATAAGCAATGACTGAAATATGATGACCTTTCAACGCATCCATACCATTTTCATTTACATATGCCATAGATGTATGTGAGAACATGATGTTATCAGCGAATCCTGAGATTTTATATGATTGATCGCCTTCTGATAATTTAATTTCGTCCCCTACTTTAAAACCTTCTGCTTTTAATTTTTCATTCAATAACACTTCGTTTTTATTTTGAGGTAAATGTCCTTCTGTTGGTTTCGGTTTAATGTTATTTGTCATTTGTGTAAACATTAAATCCGTTTTCCCGCTTTTAGTATCTATTTTTTGCATTGCTGTTTTGATTGTGTCGCCTTTAGCGATTGTATTAACAGCGTCATCAGTTTTCGTCGTAATATTAGACTGACTCAAGTTATTGTCAGCATCACTGGCAATTACGTAAGTACTTTTATTCCATTGTTCAATTCCCGATACGTTCTCTTTAGCTAACCCTTGTGCTAAAGCTGATATAAATAACACTAAAAATGCTAATAAGAATAAAATTAATGTTACGAGTAGATATTTAAATTTGTAATAAGTAAGCTCTTTAAGTGCTAGTTTCATGTCTATCCGTTCCTCTCTCTTTAATGTATATACATATCATAACGAGGCAATATGAACTGAATATGAACAAAAAGACATAAAACAAATTTTTTTATTTTATGAATGATTATGGGAAAGACGATTTACTAGTCTATATTATTTGAAGTTGATACAATTTAGAAAAAGAGGAGGAGAGCTTAATGATTAAGTCTACTTGGCAAGGTAAAAAAACTTTTAAAGCACAATCCAAATTTGGACATGACATCATCTCTGATGCACCAACAGAATCAGGTGGAGATGACAATGGTCCATCTCCTGTTGAACTCATGCTAAGCGGTTTAGCTGGATGTACTGGAATTGATGTTACCAATTTAATGAAAGAACGTTTAGCTCAAGTTACGAAATTAGAAATTACTGTAGATGATGAAAGAGAAGATACAACATCTCGAGCAGTGAAACATGTCACATTAATCTTTGATGTTGAAGGTGAAGTGGATTTAAAAAAATTAAAGCGTTCCATAAAACTGAGTGTCGAAAAATATTGTACGGTTGCACATTCTTTAAAAGCAACAATTGAACCGAAACTTATCTTTAATGGTGAAGAACAAACTTTAGACTAAACAATAAGAGTTGGATGAAATACCCTAATTATCGTAGAGATTTCAATCCAACTCTTTAATTTTGAATATGTGGTGCTCGCCATATATAAAATGTTGCATATGAACTCCACTCATGCCAACCTTCATTCAAACTCAACATTTGTTCTTTAGATGGTTTCTTACCTAAATTCAAGATGTCTTTCAATGCGTTTTGTAAACCAACATCCCCGATTGGAAAAGCATCCTGAACACCTAACGCACGCATCATAACATAATGTGCTGTCCAAGGACCAATCCCTCTATTTTTAATAAGTGTACGCTCAATTTCATTTGTATCTTCAATATCCAACAACATGTCTTTAGATAACATTTGAGAATGCATTCTTTTCGCAATATCTATTAAATATTCTGCTTTTCTTCTTGAAAATTTCAAATCCATCAACTCTTGAACTGAAACATTCGCAATCACTTCAGTTGTAGGATGGATATAATAAGCTTTATGATTGTAAGTTATTTTTTCGCCATATGTTTGAACAAGTCTCTTTTTAAGTTGGTATGCAAATGTTAAATTAATTTGCTGTCCAATTACGCCCCAGGAAATAGCTTCAAATAAATTTGGAATTCTAATCAACCTTAAACCATATAATTCCTGGATTAATGGCTTTAGTATTTCATTTTTTCTACCATATTGGTAAAACGATGATAAATCTGCTGAGAAATCGAACCATTCTTCTATATATGCAATTATTTTTTCAGTAAGTGCGGGATTTACAGAAACATCATTTAAAATCTCAACAATTAAGTAATGGCGATGATAATAAATACACATCAACAGTCGCTCGCCATCTAAATTAATCGCACGATAAATTTTATGATCTTCAACTTCAAATAACACTTCATTCTCATCTCTTTTTAAATAATCTAAGCATTTTTCATAGTCGAATATTTTGGGACATTCTATTCTAATTTCATGCATGATACATCACCTCCATCGTTACAGTTTATTATCCATTATTTACAATTCATAAACAAATTTAAAATAAAAAAATGGATACTATTTAACAAATTAACATGATATAATTGAAAGTAATTATCACTTAGGAGAGAGAAAAATGACAAAAAAATTACTTGTATTCCTCGCTACATTGTTACTTGTATTAGCAGCTTGTGGCATCAAAGATGATGACTCATCTAAAAGCAAAACTCACAAATATAAAACAGATGAAGGTAAAACGATTGAAATTCCTAACAATCCAAAACGTGTTGTCGTATTAACAACTAACCAAGGTAACTTCCAAAAACTTGGTGTAGATCCAGTCGGAACAGATGCTGATTTCCCTAAATCAAAATATGTTGACGATAAAGACGGGAAACGTGTTGGTTCTGAAGATGTTGAAGCTGTTACAAAGCTTAAACCAGATTTAATCATTACTTATAATGCTAACCCACAAATCAAAAAATATGAAAAAATAGCACCTACTGTACCATTCGACCACAGTAAACGTACTTTTAAAGAAGTACACATTGAAATCGGGAAATTATTAGGTAAAGAAGATAAAGCTAAAGAACAAGTTAAAGAATTAGAAGATATCATGGCTAAAGACGGGAAAGAAGTTCAAGACAAAATTGGTAAAGACAGCACAGTTTCTATCATGGAAGTTGGACCTAAAGAACTTACATTAATCGGTAAGAACTTTGGTAGAGGTTCAGAAGTCATTTATCAAGGATTTGGATTTAAACATCCAGAAGCAGCACAAAAAGATATTCCTAAAGAAGGTTGGTTAACAACATCATTCGAAAACTTTAATAAATACACTGGTGATTATTTATTAATCCCAACTGAAAATGGAAAAGCACCAAGTTCTTCATTAACTAAAGGTAGCATTTGGAAAAACACACCAGCAGTTAAAGAAGATCACGTGTATTACTATCCAAGAAATGAATTCATGTATTCAGATCCAATTTCAATCGAAAAACAATCTAAATACTTCAAAGATATGTTAACTAAATAATAAAGCAGAGACTAGGTCATAGTGACCTAGTCTCTTCTATTATATATGGGGGTTGTTAAATATGTACGTAACGGCGGGCTTGTGAACACTTCTGGCCAAACTTGTTCATAACGATGGCTTTGTGAACACTTCTGGCCAAACTTGTTCATAACGATGGCTTTGTGAACACTTCTGGCCAAACTTGTTCGTAACGTGGGCCTTGTGAACACTTCTGCCCAAACTTGTTCATAACGAGGGCTTTGTGAACACTTCTGCCCAAACTTGTTCATAACAGTGGTCTTAGTTACAAAACTCGGCCGAAGTGTTACTATAGACCTCCTTAATTACAAAACTCCGCCGAAGTGTTACTATGGACCTCCTTAGTTACAAAAGTCGCCTGAAGTGTTACTAAGAATAGCCATAATTACAAAAGCCGCCTGAAGTGTTACTATAGACTGCCTTAGTTACAAAACTCCGCTGAAGTGTTACTATAGACCGCCTTAGTTACAAAACTCCGCTGAATTGTTACTATAGACCTCCTTAATTACAAAACTCCGCCGAAATGTTACTATGGACGGCCTTAGTTACAAAACTACTGAGAATTGTAATTACTGGTCTCCTTATTTGCACTTCTCACTAAAACTGCTAATAACAACCTCAGTATTTGCACTTCTCATCAAAACTGCTAATAACACACTCAGTATTTGCACTTCTTGCCAAAAGTGCTAATAACGGCACGCTCATATACACAACTCGTAACAACTATTCCTCACAACCTCCCTATTTGCATTTCATAAATTTTATGCATACACTGTATATTAAAGGAGTGGAATTCATTTTGACTAAACAAACGGATTTACGCGTGATTAAAACTAAAAAAGCACTCACAGAAACATTAATCTCGATTCTTAAAGAGAAGAATTTCTCAGAGATTACTGTAAATGAAATTTGTCATACATCGCTTATACATAGAACAACTTTTTACAAGCATTTTATGGATAAGTTTGATCTCTTACAATATGCATTAAGCGAATATACAAAAGATTTCTTTGAATTAGATTTATACGACCGTCTACATCATCCATTTCAATCGATGGAAAAGGCATTTATCAGTGAGTTAAGTGACGTATTTGAAAAGCAAAAAGATAATAGTGATACTGCATTTATGGACGAAATCGCTAAGTACTTTATTGAAGTATTCAGCAAAGATTTCAAAAATAATATCAATATGGTTTCAACACCAGAGCATTTACCTCAATCTTTACTACCTTTTATTTACGCTTCTAATTTAGCTGGTATTATACATTGGTCAAAGTCCACAAACAATGATTTAGACTATGAAAAGCTGGATAAAATATTTAACGAAGTCAATATTATTGGATTGAATAACGATTAATCAACTTCATCATTTGTATATAAAAAAACCTTTCAATTTAGACCTGTTATGGTCTTCATTGAAAGGTTTTTAACAATGTTATTTATTGTTGAACAAGATTGTTAACGTAATCTTTGAATGCTTCTTTGTCTCCTTCTTCAATATCAATCATTGCAACTTTTCCTTGTGGGAGGAATTCAATAAATAATACACCTTTATCTTCTATTGTAACGGCTTTGATATCTTGATAACTAAATACTCTTTTATAAGGTTCACCGTTCATATCAACGCTCATAATGACACGTTCGTTTGTTGTAATATATGCCCCTTTAAATTGGCTTTGTTCGCCTACTTTATAAATAATTGTTCCTAGTACACTTGGCCCAATTTTTTCTGTAGGATATAATTCATTTTCATCAATTTCATTTAATTTCATGTTCAATACCTCCATTTAATAACTACTTCTATTGTACGAAATAATGAGAGGTCGTAACAAATATTATGATTGCACATCTCTATATGCTTTTCTTCTAGATAATACAATTGTAACAACAAAAGCGACAATAATTGCTATCGCCATACCGATAATATAGTTAAACCAACTACCTGGAGCTATAGAAATAAATCCCGGTAATCCTGCTGTACCGAGTGCAATAGCTTTTACTTTTGTTGCAGCTACATAACAAGAACCAACACCTGATCCTATAATCGCACCGATAAATGGATAACGTAATTTTAAGTTTATACCAAACATAGCTGGCTCTGTAATACCTAATAATGCAGAAATACCTGCTGCTGAAGCAGTACCTTTCATCTTATGATTCTTCACAATAAAGAATGCTGCAAGTGTTGCTGCCCCTTGTGCAACGTTAGACATTGCTGCAATTGGGAATATAAATGATCCGCCTGTATTTGCTTTATCTGCAATCAATGTTGTTTCAATAGCGATAAAGCTATGATGCATACCAGTAATAACAATCGGTGCATATAATAATCCAAATAACAAGCCACCAATTGCGCCACCTGTTTCATATAACCAAGTTAAACCGTCAGATAAGAAAGTCCCTGCAGTTCGTGTAACTGGTCCAACGACTAAAAATGTAACAAATGCTGTAAAGAATAATGACAGTAATGGTGTTAACAAATTATCTAAAGTAGAAGGGATGACTTTTCTAAATCCAATTTCTAATTTAGCAAGTATGTAAGATGCGACTAATATAGGTAACACTTGTCCTTGATAACCAACCATTTTGATAGAAAGTCCAAAAATTTCCCACGTTGGGATTTCGTCGCCTTTTACTAAAGCTTTAGGATAATCATAACCATTCATTAAACTAGGATGCACAAGTATCATACCAAGTGCAGCTCCAAGAAATGCATTGCCTCCAAACCGCTTCGCTGCACTAAACCCTATTAGAACTGGTAGAAATACGAATGGTGCATTTGCGAAAACATTAATCATATTAGCTAAACTTGCAAATTGACTATGTACATCAATAAATGACGCTTTATCATAAAATAAATCTTTAGCAGTCAAAATATTGTTAATTCCCATTAATAAACCACCTGCTACAATTGCAGGAATAATCGGAACAAATATATCTGATAACATTTTTACAAATTGCTGAATAGGATTTAATTTCTTAGTCGACTTTTCTTTTACTTCTGATGTCGTCGATGCCTCTAACCCTGTTAAAGATTCCATTTCCGCAAAGACTTTATTTACCGTTCCAGAACCTATAATAATTTGATATTGACCACCCGTTGAAAAAGTCCCCTTAACAACATCCATATCATTTAATTGGTCTTCATTTACTTGAGACTCGTCTTTTAATACAAGTCTTAAGCGTGTTGCACAATGCGCAATAGCTTCAATATTATCTTTCCCACCTATTGCTTCAGTAATATTCTGAGCTTCCTTTTTATAATTCATTCATTTCACTCCTTATTTATCCCGTCCTTTTTGGTACCGGTACCAAAAAGATTCAAAAAAATATATTAACATGATATGATTGTAATCGGTTCCATTAAAATTGTCAACGCTACTAATGTAATTTTACTGATTTAAATTAATATAACCAGCTCTAATTTTTTTGCCATTTTCATTAAAGGATTCAACATATCCATCTTCACTAACATTATAAGAACCAAGTAGTTTGTCATCTTTACTTGAATATGAAAATCCAAACACGTCACCTTTCTTCTTAGGTTCTTTCCAAATGATATGATCTGTATCATCTTTATCTATACCTTCAAATGCTTCTACTGCATCAAATACATTCTCTCTCGTAATGGTTGTTTGTTGATTATCCCTTGAATTTTCAAACTGAAAGTCATCTGGAAATTGCATGATATATTGAATATTATCATCGTCAGTATTTCCTTTTGTATATACAGCAACTTGATAGCCGTTATGATTCGTCTTGTTATATACAACAAATGAATGTCCTTGTCTCGTTCTTAAATCTTGTGTTGGTTCACCATGAAAATCGACGAAGTCTTTATAAGTAACGTGGTTACTAGGAACGATGCTAAATTGTTTAACTGGATAACCTTCACTCAAATAATACCTAACCATAAAATTCCCATAAACATGCCCTTCTCTTCCTAAAAAATTACGTACTTCTTCTTCATCTCCATATTTAGATTCTATTTCTGATTTATCCATTGTCTTCATTAATCCTTTATATCCCGTAACATGGTTTTCATTCATATAATGATCAGAAAAATCTTGTGATAAAACATTAATTTTTGGCGTTTCTTTTTTATTTTTCTGCTGTTTATTATTGGATTTCGAAGGTTTTTGATTGTGATTTTGAGGATCTCCTATTGTGATACTACATCCTGTTAACAGCAATATAGCAGTAACCATCCAAACACATTTATATATCATGATTATAAATCCCTCCAATCATTTTAAGTGAAATTTAATTAATTTATTAAAATTAATATTCCCTTTTCTAAAAATAATATTCAGAAAAGTTTGAAAACGAATGATTAATTTTATATAATGTGAATAAATAATTGAAAGGAGAAGTTTTACAATGACAGAACGAATTTATGGCAATACACCTTGCTTTTTAGGTGGTAAAAACTTAACAAAAGAAAAAGATTATTCTACAGACGTTCTCGTATATGGCGTCCCTTTCGAAGGACCTTGCACTTGGGGAGATTATACTGGGTGTGAATTAGGGCCGAAGCAAATTAGATTATCTTCTGCTAGATATAGTGGATATTTACCTGAATTAGATCACATAGATGTACATAAACATTTATCTATCGGGGATGTAGGTGATGTTTCAACTGTACCACATGATGTTGATCAAACGGTTCAGAACATCGAAGCATTTGCTGAAGATTTATGGAAATCCAATAAATTTTTAGTTGGTTTAGGTGGCGATCACGGCATCACTTATCCAATTTTAAAAGGATTAACGAACACCGGGAAAAAAGTAGGCATTATTCATTTAGATGCGCACTATGATAATATGCCTCACTATGAAAATGAACAATTTGCGCGTAATACACCTTTCATGAGGTTGTACGAAACAGAAGGCATTCGAAATGAAAGCTTAATTCATACTGGTATTCATGGACCTCGTAACCAGCCTGAAACGGGACAATTCGCTAAAGAAAATGGTGCGGTTACTATCACAATTAATGAAATTAAAGAAACATCTGATTTACGTCAGTTTGCGCGTGATATTTATGCTCAAGCAAGTAAAGATGTAGATGTCGTTTACTTAACGATCTGTAGTGATGTACTCGATTTCGCTTTTAATCCAGGCGGCCCTGTTGATGGCAATGGGTTAACAAGTTATGAACTATTAACAATGATTTATGAATTTGGAAAGTTAGGTCTTATTGGTATGGACTTTGTTGAAGTTTATCCAATGCAAGATGCGAATCAGAACTCTGCTCACTTTGTTTCAACTGCTGTACTTTATGTATTAGCCGGCCATATTAAGTATTTAAACAAAGTTTAACGCCTTACAAACGAAGGGATGACAAGATATGACTGAAAAGAGAGAAAGAAGTAAGTTTAGTATTTTTGGTCCCGGAATGATTATTACTGCATCATTTGTTGGTCCTGGTACCGTTACAACCATGACTCAAGGTGGTGCAGGATTTGGATACAGCTTACTCTGGGCAGTAGTCTTCTCAATCATTGCAACGATTGCACTTCAAGAAATGGTTGCTCGATTGGCGCTTGTTACAAATGAAGGTTTAGGAGAAGCTATACGGGATATTTTTAATCACCAATTACTTAAAATCATCACAGTTTGGTTCAGTATGATTGCTGTCGCAGTTGGTTGTGCAGCATACATATCGGGGGATTTATTAGGGACATCGTTAGGTGCTGCCTATTTACTAGGCATTCCAGAAAATTATATTGCACCTGTCATTGGTATTGTTATTTTGTTAATCGGGTTAAGCGGTAGTTATGATTTAATAGAAAAAGTTATGACCGTACTTGTGCTCATTATGGGTGTCATCTTTATAACAACAGTGATTGTCATTCAACCAGATTTCGGTGCTGTCTTAAAAGGTGCATTCATACCGAGCATACCTAACGGCTCATTATTAACTATTATCGCACTAATTGGTACAACAGTAGTACCTTATAATTTCTTTATCCATGCCAGTTCTATACATGAACGATTTAATGGTATAAAAGATTTAAAAATTGTAAGAATCGATACAATTGTTGCGATAGGATTAGGTGGACTGATTTCTGCTGCCATACTGATTACTTCAGGCACACTCATCCATGGAAAAGAAGTCTCAAGTTTAGTCGAGTTATCCGAACCACTTAAGCCAATTTTAGGAGACTTTGCACCTATATTTATGAGTGTCGGATTATTCTCAGCAGGTCTATCTTCAGCAATTGCCTCTCCAATGGGTGCCGCAGCAACAATCAGTAGTTGTCTCCGTTGGGAAGGTGGCGTGAAAAGTAAAAAATATAGACTCGTGTTCGCAATCGTCATTTTCATAGGTATCATCACCTCTTCACTCGGATTCGAACCATTAGAAGTCTTACTAATCGCACAAGCATTAAATGGCATCATTTTACCACTCATTGCAATATTAATCTTTATAATATTGAATAAAAAGAATATGATGGGTAAATTTGCAAACGGCATCGTCCTTAACATCATCGGACTATTCGTCGTACTCGTCGTATCATTTTTAGGTGTTTACAGTTTAATAGATGCTATACAAAGCTTTATCGGATAAATCAAAAACCCCTTCACTATCACCTTAGTGAGGGGGTTTCGTCTTGGAAAATAACATTTAATCATCTAATATGCTTAAATGTCGTTAAAATTCTATCGAGTTTTCTCTTTAGCCAATTTCTATTTTTTAATAGTTTTAATTGACTTTTTTGAGCGATTTCATTAACAACTTGATCAACATTTAATTGATCTGTATATATTTTATATTCTGTAACAACATTATCAAAAAACTCAATACAGTCGTCCATTTGAACACGAGCAAACGTTTCTCCCAATTCCAATCTTTTATTCAAACGTCTATTTAAAGTTTTCTTATTTGCATACAGTATATAATGATCTAATCGAATCCCATCTTTTTTTAAGCATTCAATAATTTCTTGGTAGTACTCAATATTAATGATCGTCATAGGTACAATGATTATACCGTCATATGACTCTGCTATATACTTTAATAAATCATAATTAAAGTATCTCCATTGATCATGGTCCTGAAAATTATCTTTATGTAAATTCTTAGGTATATTATGGCGTATAAAGAAACCTAAATTTTCAGGATCATAAACAAAAGATTTAGATAATCTCTTATTCAATTCAAAAGCCACAGTCGTTTTTCCAGAACCATATGCCCCATTCAGCCAGATAATCATATGTTCACCCTTTTCTAGTGTTAGATACATTATATCCTTTACTACAAATAATGAAAATCGGTATTGTCAAAAGTAGTTTTTAAGTAAAAATTCAAAAGCAAAATGCAGTTTACAAAAAATTTAGGCACAAATATTAAATTAAATACAATTTTATATTAAAAGTTTTTAATTGCCCGGAATAATGGTATAATTATATCGTCGCCTAGCTCTATGGCGTAATTCTACATAGAGAGGAGGTGTTGAGAATGACAACTGCTTTTGTCAATATCATTGCACCCATTATATGTGGATGTGCAATAGCTTACTTTTCTCATTGGTTAGAGAATCGTAAGAAAAAATAAAAGGCGACATTTAGCCGACACCACTAATAAAACCCCCTCACTACGGCCATAGTGAGGGGGTTTGGTGTTGAGTCACAACAATTGCTTTTGTTAGTAACATTATACCACCTATTGCATTTCATGTCATGTGTAAAATTGACATTGATGTTCAAAAAATTTATTTACTTTTAGCAATAGACATACCCATTTCATTCTTTATGTGATTTGCTACAGTCTGTAATTCAGGAAAATAATTATTAGCAAAACCTATAATGATTTTATTCTTCACAAATTCATTTAATTGTCTATCCTCTGGAATAGTCTGATCTATCAATTCCAAAAGTTCTCTATGATTTATATCATCTAAACTTACATTACCCAAATACTTCATAATAGCTAACATAAGTTTATCAAACACCTCATGCTCAAAATCAAAATCCAATAATAATAAACTTACAGAGTTTGTCTCTAATTGATTATCACCAATTCTAACTGATAGTTCGCTTATAGCTTGATAAAGTAATCTAAAACTCTCTTTATTCTCAAGCATATTCAAACACCCCTTGATTATAAAATAATTAGTATGTGTATTACCACAATCATCTTCTAAAATAATGATAACCAAAACTCTAAATCAAATCCAAACGAACAGTAAATGAAACATTGCATTAAAAACCCCCTCACTATGGCAGTAGTGAGGGGGTTTTACAGTAAATACTTTTGTCCACATCGTTGCACCCATCATATATGAATGTGCAATAGCTTACTTTTCTCATTGGCCAGAGAATTATAAAAAATAATAGGCGACTTTTAGCCAACACCATTAATAAGTTCAAGCACTACTCCATATAAAGATGAGATGAAATGTTAAAATATAACAATTATTTCTATTTATTACATTATACCACCTATTACATGTCATGTCATGTGTAAAATATACATTAATCACCTTATTTTTATACCTTTCAGAACTCTTTGATACACTTATATCTAATAATTCCTGGATATTTCTCCCCTAAAGAAATAATTTTAAATCCTAGTTTAGTATAAAAACCTACTGCGTCATTATCCGTTTCAGCTACTAACTTCTGTTTAGGGAATAATTGATGTATTTTATTTATAATCTCAGTTCCTAGCCCTTTATTCTGTATGTGACTTTGAATAGCGATATGTTTAATCACAACTTCTTGTTCAGTACTGATTAACCCCACTAGTCCTACTATACGTTCATTATTACTAACAGAATACAGTTCATTTTCAGTTATACTGTAATACTCTTCAACATCTTTTATACTTTCTATGTTCAATATATTTTGAAATAGATCCCTAATAATTGAGTTACTTTCGACACTGGTTATTTTGTTGAATTTCATCAATACCTGCACCTTCTATAGAATTATATTTCACTCTAATATCACACACTTATGTTTATTGTATATTCTTCATCAAATATAGCATTAGTATCTTAATATGGTCTATCTACAACTTAAGTAAGTTAACAATAGTACGACTATTAAATCAACGTGACTAAGTCTTTCACCAGATGAAAGTAATATATGTTTAACTATGTAGTTATTTTTTGTTCTTCTTTGTTGTTTCAAAAACTTTGCGCAGATAATGTATAATTTCCAAAATAAATAATAAATCACAAAAACAATTGAAAATATAAAGAGCATTTCAATCATAAATACCCCTCCTAACATTAATCACTTCTTTCATTTCAATATGAGTAAATTATGAAGATAAAATATTCTACATGATTTCAAATATCTTCAAATGAATCTATATCTTTATTAAGGAAAACAGATATAGATGATGATTAATATTATCGCTAACACGAAATTTGTTACTAATATCGTTCTAAATAGCTTTTGGGAAACTTTTCTTTTATACCTCTTTATTCCATATACCTGTACCCACGTGTTAAATGCAGTATAACCTACAATGAATAAAATAATTATTAAGTATAGCAATGCAATCACTCCTAAATACACCATTATTAAGATCCTTTGTCTAAGGTGCAGTGATTTACATAATATATTTTTCTGCCTATGATTCACTACGTTTAAGTTAATTTTACAACAAAGAGCACCTACTTCAAAACAATATTTACAAATAAATGGAATTATGGTTAAATTATGTAAAAATAATAAATATAAAATAAAGTAGGCGCACGTGTATGTCATCTTTTGTATTCATTTTAAAAGAACAGATTAAAAATATTTATTTAATTAAAAGGTTAGCAAATTTTGAAATTAGAATTGCAAATACGATAAAAAAGAGACCTGAAATTAGGCCTCTTTTTTATCGCATTATTTTCTAATTTTTTCTTTTACGATTAACCAAATAATAACCATAAAGTCCGCAAGCTAAAATAAATAAAAATATAAGCATATTCTGCCTCCTTATATTATATTCATCTCTATATTTCTGTCTCAACGATATAGTCGGTTGATATGTCATTACCAGCTACGAATTGATGTGATCCTACTATTTTATAGCCATGTTTAGTATAGAAGTTAAGTGCTTGGTGATTATGTTCCCATACGCCTAACCACAGTTTTGATTTTTGTTGTTCTTTAGCAATTTCAAAAGCTTTTTTCATGAGTTCACTGCCGATTCCTTTTGACTGAAATTGCTTATACATGTATAAACGTTGTACTTCTAGATATTCATCTCCCATTGGTTCCGTTTGTGCTGATCCAATATTAAGTTTCATGTACCCTGCTATTTCTTGATTGATTTTGGCAAAGAAGTACCATGATTCTTTATTTTGCAGTTCACTTAAAAGTATTTCATGATTATATGCTTCTTCAAAATATTGATTCATATCTTCTTGTGGCATATCGTCTATAAATGTATCTTTAAAAGTCGTTTTACATATTGTAGATAAAGCTTCTATTTCATTTTCTTGAATAGCTGTTATTTCGATTGTATGCATATTGAGAGCCTTCTTCCATACTTTTTTATTTATATTTTTCTAATCATATCAAAGAAAGCGATTGATTTAAATATGTTAAACTAATAAAAAAGGAGTGAATATTCGTATGACAAATTTAACGATTTATTTAGCAGGACAAATTCATGATAATTGGAGAGAAGAAATCACTCAGAAAGCTGAACAGCATAATTTACCGTTAACGTTTGTTGGTCCGCAAACCAACCATGATCGTTCTGATAATATTGGTGAATCTATTTTAGGTGAACAACCTAATAATTATTATAAAGATCAAGCCGCTTCTGATATTAATAATTTCCGTACGCAAGTGTTAATGAATAAAGCAGATGTTGTCATTGCATTATTTGGTGAAAAATATAAACAATGGAATACGGCAATGGATGCTTCTACGGCGATTGCTTTAAACAAGCCGTTAATAATTATACGACCAACTGACTTAATTCACCCACTTAAAGAGTTATCTAACAAAGCAAATGTCACTGTTGAGACAGTAGACCAAGCATTAGAAGTCCTTAAATATATTTACGAATAAAAATAAAAGGTTATGACGCTTATTAATGACAATACATGCGTGATAACCTTTTTATTTAACTTTATTTAATTGTCGATGTTTCTTAAATTTATAGTAAACTTTCGATAATAAATCTGCTATGAGCAACCCAAGTGCTATTGAACTTGAGATAAGCGCAACTTTTATCATCGTAATTAATGCTTCATGATAATCATTTAATATTAAATTTTTAATCGCTTCATAGGCTGTGCCCCCAGGTACAAGTGGTATGATACCAGGAATAATAAAGAGAATAACTGGTGAGAAGAATTTTCTACTCATGATATGTCCTGCCACACCTATAAACAAACCGCCAATAAATGAAGATTGTACGTCAGAACCATTGACTATCATACCCGTTTGAAAAGCAACCCACCCGATGGCACCAACGATACCAGCCGGGGTTAATAAATATTTAGGTGAATTAAATAATAAAGCAAAAAAGAAAGCCGTACCAAAACTAAATACAATGTTTAATATTATCGTAATAACCATAATTCACCTCTTATGAGAATATTAACAACACAATACCTACACCGACACCAATGGCAATAGAAGTAAAAGTTGCTTCTAATCCTTTAGATATGCCAACCAATAATTGTCCTAAAAATAAATCTTGAATCGCATTCGTTATGAGTACACCTGGGACAATCGGCATAACTGCAGATATAATCGCAATATTTAAAGCATCTCCACCAAATAACATTTGATTATAAATAGCGATTAATGCGATGACACTTGCGGCAATAATTTCTGCTATAAATTTAACACGTGTCCATGAATGAAGGATTTCTACTATAGAATAACCTATTGCACCACCAATAAATGTAGCGATGATATCTTCTTTATGTCCGCTAAATAAATATAGGAAGAAAATTGAAATGAAACCTGCAGCAATCATTTTAAACGGTAACGAGTATGGTAATGGAGATTTATGTATAGTACGAATACGTTTCAATGCTTCTTCAGCAGATATTTGCCCTTTATCTAACATTCTAGAAATATTATTTACTCGGTGGATATTACCTAAATTAGTATCTCGTTTACTAACTCTATAAACTCTAATATTATCATCAATATCTAAAGCGAAATTTATAATCGTTGAACTGACATAACATTGATTATTCGGATACCCTAATCGTTTAGCCATTCTATACATCGTATCTTCAACTCTAAAAGCCTCCGATCCCGCTTCTAACAATACTAAACCAGCATTCATCACAATTTCTTGAACTAAAGATTTAGGATAACGTTGTTGATTCATATACTATACACCTCACTTTATCTTTATATCTATAATAGAATATCAAAAATAACATTACAATTTAACTTTTCCTTCAAAAAAATTCTAATTTATATTTATATTATAACTGAGATTTTCCAAAACTGAATTGAGCGCGATAATTTTTGCTATTTTATGAACATTTCGTAAATAGCTTGACTTTGTTTTCATTTCATAATAGGCTTAATTTTGACGTAAGGAGGATAATGAAATGGATATACCACCAATCAACAAACAACTTGGATTCATGTTATATGTTGCGTCAAAAGAGCTTATAAAAAAATATACACCGATATTGAAGAAATATAACCTAACATATACAGGTTATATCGTTCTTGTAGCTATAGATAAAAACGAAGTAATCAATATTAAAACTTTAGGCGACAGACTATACTTAGATTCTGGGACTTTAACACCGTTATTAAAGAAACTTGAAGAAAAAGGATTCGTTAATCGTGAAAGAGCGATTAATGACGAAAGAAACTTACGTGTTTCTCTTACTGAATCAGGTGTCGAAACACAAGGTCAAATCTTAGAGGAAATTTATAAAACATTCAAAGGTTTGAACATGGATACCGAGCAATTTAACGAATTAAGAGATTCAGTAGAATCATTTATTCAAACAAATCTTAATAATGACAAAGATGCATAATTTTGAAATAACATAAAGGGTTAGGACAAGCTTTAATGATTGTCCTAACCCTTTTTATTTCTATTATAACTGTGATATGGACAGGTGATGAGATGGTCATCTATAATACCAATGCTTTGTAAAAAAGAATACATAATTTTAGGTCCAACAAATTTGAATCCTAATTTTTTTAAGTCTTTACTTAGTTTAATAGAAAGCTCCGTTTCTGCCGGTACTTCTGACATGTCATGCCATTCATTTATAATTGGCTCGTCGTCTACATATGACCAAAGAAAATCAGCAAAGCTACCATATGTTTGTTGTATTTCTTGAACTAATAATGCATTACTCTTTACGGATTTTATCTTACCTATATGTTTAATGACATTATATTCAGTTTTAATGCTTTCTAATTCTTCATCTGTTAACGCTGCGCATCGATCAATGTTAAATTGTTTAAAAGCTGCTTGATAGGCTTCACGCTTTTGAATAACCGTTTCCCATGACAGACCAGCTTGCGCACCTTCTAATGATAACATTTCAAAGATGTAATCATCATTTTTATTAATTCTACACCATTCATCTTCGTGATATTTTTTCATTAAATCACTACTTGGCCAAGTACATTCAGACATTTATCTTCACTCATTTCGTATTTTCATTTTTATCTAACATATGATTTCGAGCAATAAATATGATAATCGTCAAGCCTAACACACTTAAAATAATAATCGATTCCCAAACACCCAATTTAAAAGGCATACCAAGTGCCGTATACAAGTCTTTAATGACGAGAAATGTAAATAATGCCATCATTTCAAATTTAATAAAGTAAATTAATAATTTAGCATTTTCTATTTGGGCTTTATTTGGTTGACCATAAAGTGATGGAACATGTATGTATTTATCTAACTTTGGATTGCTGACTAAATAATGAAGCATAAGCCATATCAATAATCCTAATACAGGCATAAAGAATATAAAAGTCTTAGTCGACCATGCATCTGCATCTCCTGCAAAATTATAATGACTCGGAATTTTGTCAGGTAAATCGGCATAGTTAATCATAATTAATATAATAGAAATTAACCACAAAACAATACTCGATATATCTAATACTTTTTTGAGCATGATATATCCCCCTTTATTAAAAAAAGCAACAAGTACATTAAATGTGCTTGTTGCTTTTAAATTTAACTTTAAAAGTGTTGATTCAACTTACCAAGCAAATAATCCAACGAATGCTGCTGTTAACAGTGATACTAATATACCTGATAACAACATCATTGGTACATATTTAGATACGAAATTAGATACATCTTCTTTGACGATACCTTTCAAAGTACCTATTATCATACCAATAGTAGAGAAATTAGCAAATGATACTAAGAATGTACTAATTACTGCTGCTCTATGTGTTGAATATTCACTTATTTCTTTACTAATCGTGCTCATGACAACAAATTCATTTGTTACAATCTTAAGTGCCATTTGTTGAGCAACTACCCATGCTTCTCCAACTGGCATACCAAGTAAAATTGCAAATGGGAACATGAAGATTCCGAGAATATACTCTAATCTTATGTTTGGTAAATATGGAATTGGATCCATAATACCTAGTAATTTATTGATCAAGTCTGCAATCGCAACAAATGCGATAACAAATGCGATAATGATTAATACAAGTTTACCTGCATTGATAACTGAATCCCCTAAGAATGAGAAGAATGGCTGTTTTTCCCCTTCGTCTATCTCAGCCACGACATCATCTTCTGGGTCTAAATCAAATGGATTTAAAATTGTTGTTACAATAATCGCATTAATGATGTTTAATGGTATTGCCGTTAATACATATTCTCCTGGTATCATTGTGACATACGCACCAACAATTGCCCCTGATACAGAACTCATAGACATCATTGCAAGCGTAAGTACTCTGACTTTATTCATAGATGTTAATTGTTTAGATGAAACTGCTAATGCTTCCGTATTTCCTAAGAACATCATTTCAATTGAGAAGAATGATTCAAATTTAGGTTGTCTTGTTACTTTTGAAATAACCCAACCTAACATTGAAATAAATTTCGGTAAAATACCTAAATACATTAAAATATCAAATACTGGTACAACTAGTAAAATTGGTAGTAACGCTGAAACTGCCATATCCATTTTCCCTGGTCCTGGTGCTGTAAAGCTACCAAATGCAAATCCAATTCCCGAAAAAGCAGATTCTAAAAGCCATGATACGCCGTCAGCCGCACCTTTAACGAATCTCGCCCCGAAAGAAAATTGTGTGAAGAACCATGCTAATACTAAGTTAATAACAATTAGTATTAAGACTGATTTCCAATCAACATTCTTTTTGTCTCTAGAAAAAAGAAAAGCGACACCAATGAATACCAACAAACCAATTATGTTGATGATTAAAAACATTGTTTATTGTCCACCCTTTTCGTTTAATTAAAAGCACCATTATTATAACATGCAACGTAAAAGTATGTTACTACATTTTTACATACTATTTACGATTTCTATATAAATAAAAAAACGAACAAACCATAAAGGCTTATTCGTCGAATTTTCAATCATATACATTTTTACTCGTTAAATTTAATTATTTAGAAAATTGATCAAATTGATTAATAGATTGATCACATTTCATACTGATAGCTAAATATACGATATAACCAGAAACCAGTACCATGATTAAAGCATAAACTGTTAATACATAAATATTAGAAATAATTGCTGTATTAAACAGTACCAACATGAGTATCATGATTGCATCTATAATGCTTAATGATATGACACATACACGCTCCATTTTAACCCTTCTTTTCTCAATAATATGACTCTAGCTATTAGCTACTTATCTTGCGCAATGAGATACATCTTACTACATTAACTATATGAATTCAATACGTTTTACAAAAATATTTATAAGCTGATTATTCCTATCTACAAAAAGAGGTATGATATAGTTTAAAAGTGTACAGTCATTATATTTATATAGGAGGCATTTTATCATGGAAAATTATCATTTAAATGATGGACAAGTGTTACCGCAAGTAGGATTTGGTACGTATAAATTAAACGGATCATCAGGTGTTCATGCAATCGTAAATGCATTAAACAACGGATATCGCATATTAGATACTGCATATAATTACGAAAATGAAGGTACTGTCGGAAAAGCGATACAAGAAAGCCATGTTAGTCGTGATCAAATTATCGTAACATCAAAGCTACCTGGTCGTTATCATAGTTATGATCAAGCCATTACTGCTATACAAGAATCGATTTATCGATTAGGTCTAGAATATATTGACTTATATTTAATTCACTGGCCAAACCCTAAACAAGGCAAATATGTAGAAGCTTGGAAAGCACTCATAGACGCACAGAAACTTGGCCTTATTAAATCTATTGGTGTATGTAATTTCTTAGAAGAACATATTGATACATTAGAAAAAGAAACTGGCGTACTACCTGCAGTTAACCAAATAGAATTACATCCTTATTTCAACCAAAAAAATGTACTCGAATATCATCAAGAAAAAGGTATTATAATAGAAGCTTGGAGTCCATTAGGTCGCGCTTCAGAAGTTATAAACGATAAAGAAATTGGTAAAATCGCTGAAAAATATAATAAAACAATTCCGCAAATCATTTTAAAATGGCACGTTCAAAATGGTATTGTTCCAATTCCAAAATCAACATCTAATACTAGACAACTACAAAATTTAGATGTGTTTGATTTCTATTTAGAATCAGAAGATTTACACGCAATCGATGCATTAACAAAAGCTGATGGACGTCTTAAAGATCAAGATCCAGCAACTTATGAAGAATTTTAATTCAAACTTATTCAAATTTAAAACAAACAATGAGAAAAGGATGATTGAAATGGCAAATCGCGTAAAATTAGGTAAATCAAATATTGAAGTTAATCCAATTGGTTTAGGAACAAATGCTGTTGGCGGTCATAATTTATATCCAAACCTTGATGAAGAACAAGGTAAAAATGTTGTAAGAGCTGCCCTAGACAATGGTGTTAATTTATTAGATACTGCTTTCATTTATGGTCCAGGAAGATCAGAAGAACTTGTCGGAGAAGTCGTTAAAGAATACAATCGCGAAGATGTCGTGATTGCTACTAAAGGCGCTCACTACTTTGACGGTGATGATACGAAATTATCAAACGACCCTGAATTTTTAAAAGAACAAGTTGAAAACAGCCTTAAAAGATTACAAACTGACTATATCGATTTATATTATATTCACTTCCCAGATGACGAAACACCTAAAGACGAAGCAGTTGCAGCTTTACAAGGATTAAAAGATGCTGGAAAAATTAAAGCAATCGGTGTTTCTAACTTCACATTAGAACAACTGAAAGAAGCTAATAAAAATGGTAATGTAGATGTTATTCAACATGAATATAATTTATTAAATCGTGAGAATGAACACATCTTGGAATATACAGCAGAACATGATATTACATTTATTCCATACTTCCCATTAGCTGCAGGATTATTAGCTGGCAAATATGATGAAAATACAACGTTTGATGACTTAAGAGCAGAAAAACCTGAATTCCAAGGTGAAGCTTTTAAAGAAAATCTTAAAAAAGTAGACAAACTTAGAGAAATCGCACAAGAGCATGGCGTAGACGTAGCACATATTGTGTTAGCATATTACTTAACAAAACCATCATTAGATGTGATCATACCTGGCGCTAAACGAGGCGAACAAGTTATCGACAACTTAAAAACATTAGAAGTGAACTTAACAGAAGAGAACATTCAACTTATCGAATCACTCTTCCCAATCGCATAAGTATGATAAGAAGGCTGAGACATGAAAATTGTCTCAGCCTTTCATTATGTATGAGTGTCCTAATTTTCATTTTGCGGAATTGTGGTAATTAGAACGCTGTAACTTCCATTTTTCTGAATTGTGGTAGTTAGAATCGGCTAGCTTCCATTATTTCGAATTCTGGTAGTTAGGTGAGCGCTCTCTTACGGACACTTCTCAGAATTCTGTCCCTAACAACCTCTCTTACGGACATTTTTCGGAATTCTGTCCCTAACACGACTCATTTTTTCGACAATACTCAAATACATCCTCACTATCACCCCCCGATTCACATAAATATTCTCGCCCATTTTTTATTCATCTAAAAATATTTTACATATGTATTTAAATTAAAAAAATTATGCCAATTCCGTCATTGATATTGATTATCATTTGCAAATATAGGATAATAATCGTAAGTTGAAATAATTAGGAGGAATCATGACTGATGAATATTACAGACGTTACGATTATCGGCGGGGGTCCAGCGGGATTATTTGCGAGTTTCTATTCCGGGTTAAGAGGAATGAGTGTTAGAATAGTTGATTTCCAAAATAAATTAGGCGGTAAAATGCACGTCTACCCTGAAAAAGTCATTTGGGATATAGGGGCACTTGCGCCAAAACCTTGTTATGAAGTTATTCAAGATTTAGTTCAACAAGGCTTACATTTCGGTCCAGAAGTGTGCTTAGAAGAAAAAGTTATTGATATTAAAAAAGTTGAAGAACAACATTTTATTATATATACAGAAAAAGGTCATGAGTATCATTCAAAATCTGTCATTATTGCTGTTGGTAGTGGCATTATCAAACCATTAACTTTAGATATTGAAGGTGCTGAGCGTTTTGAATTATCTAATTTAAATTATGTTGTACAGTCAATTCAGAAGTTTAAAGACAAGCATATATTAATTTCGGGAGCGGGAAACTCTGCATTAGACTGGGCTTGTGATTTATCAGAATATGCGAAAAGTGTTACGCTTTGCTACAGAAAAGAAGAAATTTCTGGCCATGAGCATATGAAACAATTATTAGATAAACTTGATATCTCTAAGAAACCAAGTATGGTTATTAAACAACTTAACAGTGACCCTGATAAACCTGTCATTACAGAAGTTGTTTTAGAACATGTTGATACAAAGGAACAAGAAATCATACCTGTTGATGAAGTTATCATTAGTCATGGTTTTGATCGTGAATCAGAATTACTTCATAACGCACAAACTAAAGTTAACTTAGTAAATGAATTCTTTATTGAAGGTTTAGGAAATGCTCAAACTTCAGTACCCGGCATATTCGGTGCTGGGGATATCCTTAAACATGATGCAAAAGTTCATTTGATTGCTTCTTGTTTCAATGATGCTGCAAATGCTGCAAACTTAGCTAAAAGCTATATCGATCCTGAAGCACAAGCAGGTGGTCGCGTATCGAGCCACAACGACGTCTTCAAAGAAAAGAACAAAGAAGTTATTAAAAAATATATCGCACAATCATAATGCGAATCATTTACCTTCCAATCTCTTTAACCTTATAAAAGATTGGGAGGTTTTGTTTTGTTAAAATCGCGAAATTTTTATGTACATATCATACTTGAATAATCCTCTTGAAACTTTTTCAAATAATATTTAACTTCCTCATCTGATAAATCTTGCTCATGATCTACTTCATTAAAAAAGCTTTGTCGCTCAATTTGTACGTGTTTACGTTGTGTCATATCACGATACTTTTTCGGTGTAACACCATAATACAATTTAAAGCAATAAATATAAGACGATACATTATAAAATCCATGTTTTTCTGAAATGTCGATTACTTTTTCTTGTGTATGAATTAAATCATACGTGCTATTTAACAATCTAATGTCCGTTAAATAATCTTTAAAGTTCACACCCATTTGTTCTTTAAATAATTTCGAAAAATATGATTCAGAAATATGATATTTATCGGTGAATGTATTGATCGTTATACGTTCATTATAATGCTCATAAATATAATCTTTAATTTCATCAATTATTGGGTTCATATGCCGATTAACAAGTGGACATTCTTTTGAATAAACCGTCAATCGTTCTCTATAAAATTCTAATATCGTAATAAGTTGCTTCATGATTTTTAAATTGCGATTGTTTTCTTGTATTAAATATAAATCACACAGGCAAATTAAATGGTCTCGTAAAGGGACTAACTTTGTTTGCATACTTACATGCTGATGATATGAAAGTAACTCTGGTATCATCGTTGTTATGATTGACTCATACAGATGAATTTGTACGACGATATTCCCTTCTGATACATCGAGTTTATACCACTCATTATGTTTAACAACAAACGTTTCTCCTTCTTTATATTCTTTACTATGCTCTTTGATCGTGACCATAACACGACCCTTTAATACTACAAAAAAAGAAATACCTATATGATTGCGATATTTAGTAGCAGAATATTTTAGGTATTTGATTTCATATATATTTCTCACAACAAATCTCCTAATTCTTTGATATCTTAATATATTTAATCCAAATTCCAAAAGTAAACATCAAATTACTAATGTAAAAATATTGAATTATAATGACGTTATTATAATTCGAAAACTTAAATCAGTAAATATATAAATTGAAGAAAATCAGATTAAGGTAAATGTTTTAATATTTTGAAAGAATCATACAATTTATTAAGTGAGAATTTATTGAATAGTGTCATTGAATTTCGCGAACGTTTATCATTAAATAGGAAAAGAGACTAAGGTAAAATGCCCTAGTCTCTTTACACTTTATATAATTATGATTTTACAACTTCTTGTCCACGTTTGTTCCAAGTTAAGATGAAACTTAACATTGCTAATACACTAATGATTGTTAATAATAAGAATCCTGAATCCCATCCTAATTTATCAACAGTTAATCCCATAATGATATTAGCCATTACAGCTCCACCTAAATAACCAAACAATCCTGTTAATCCTGCTGCAGTACCTGCTGCTTTTTTAGGTACATAATCTAATGCTTGTAAACCTATCAACATAACAGGTCCGTATATTAAGAAACCGATCGCAACTAATGCGATATTATCTACTAATGGGTTTCCTGCTGGATTTAACCAATATACGATGACAGCGATTGTCACACCTAACATGAATATAAATCCTGCTGGCCCCCTTCTACCCTTGAACACTTTATCCGAAATATAACCACATAATAATGTTCCTGGGATACCTGCCCATTCATATAAGAAGTATGCCCAACCTGATGCATTTAAGTCGAAACCTTTTTCTTCACTTAAATATGTTGGTGCCCAGTCTAACACACCATATCTAACAAAATAAACAAAGATATTTGCGATAGCAATCATCCAAACCCATTTGTTATTCAATACATATTTAAAGAGAATATCTTTTGTTGTAAGCTCTACTTCTAACGTTTTCTGCTCTTTATTAGGGTAATCATTTCGATATTCTTCAATCGGTGGTAATCCCATCGATTGAGGTGTATCCCTAACTAGAACGTATGAAATAATCGCAATAATTAACGCGATAATAGCTGGATATATAAATGCACCTTCAAATCCTTTTAAATAACCAAATGACAATGTTCCTGTAATTGAAATACCAAGCAAGGCAATCGGTGCCATCAACCCGCCACCAACATTATGCGCGACATTCCAAATAGCTGTCTTACCTCCACGTTCACTAACGCTGTACCAATGTACAAGCACTCTTCCAGATGGTGGCCATCCCATACCTTGGAACCAACCATTTAAGAAAAGCATAATAAACATGATAAATACACTAGATGTTAAGACCGGTATAAAACCCATCAATAAATTAACGATTGCCGTTAATACTAAACCTAATGTTAAAAATATTCTTGCGTTACTCCGGTCACTCACTGTACCCATAATAAATTTACTAAAACCGTATGCAATTGAAATAGCTGATAAAGCAAATCCTAATTCCGTCTTACTAAAGCCTTCATCAATTAATGCTGGCATCGCAAGTGAAAAGTTTTTCCTTAATAAATAGTAACCAGCATAACCAAGAAATATCCCTATAAAGACTTGTAGTCTCAATTTCTTATATGTATCATCTACCTGCTCACTTGGCAGAGGATCTATATGTTTCGCTGGTTTCAAGAAATTCGCCATTCTCATACCTCCTCTTATTAATTTTTTGTAAAGAATGTAAAGATTTTGTAAAATGCAATTTATAATTTCATCATATGTATTGCAAACGTTAATGTCAATGCATTTTTATATTTTTATTATTTAATATATTTTATTTTTCAAACTTTTATTTAACACAGGTGTATTAAAATATGTTAGACTTCTACTATGCCAAAAATTATTAATCATAAAGAAAAAAAAGAACAAATTATTCAATATGCTTTTCAGTCAATTGTTGAAAATGGTGCAAAGGGATCTACGGTTAGACAAATTGCTAAACTCGCACAAATGACACCGGGACAAATTAGATATTATTTTCCAAGTCATTCAGAATTACTCAGTGCCGTTATGTCTGAAGTAGAACTAAAGGTAAGAAGGAGAATCGAATCAATACTCACGTCTGATAACCAAGATACAATTGATAAAGTAAAAGCATGTTTACTCGCCGTTTTACCGTTAGATGAAGAAAGATTAGCTGATATGGAAGTATGGATGGCCTTTCGATATGACATCCATGAATACGGACAGAGTACTTTAGATGATGGATTAGATGAACTATGTGTAACGGTATTAACAATTTTAGAACGCGATCACTTATTAAAAAACAACATCAATATACATCTTAATTCAATGAGACTTCACGCATTAATTGATGGATTAGCACTACATAAATTGTTAAATCCAGAACAGACCTCTAATGAAGATATTGAAGCAATTGTATTTGAAGAAATTTCAAAGCTTACAAAATAAAGGAGGATAATCATGAATTTTATTGTGTGGCTCATTATTTTTTGTGAAGTTGCTTTCTGGGTCGTTATATTACTTGGACTCGTCACAAGGTATGTCTTCAGACAGAAAAAGCTTGGGCTCATTTTTCTAGCACTTACACCCGTAATTGATTTGATTCTATTAATTACAACAGCTGTGGATTTAATGAACGGTGCAACTGCCGAAACACCTCACGCTATTGCTGCTGTTTATATATCTGTTTCAATTGTCTTTGGTAAAAGTATGATTCAATGGGCAGATGACCGCTTCAGATATTATGTCATGAAAGAAGGTAACAAGCCTGAGAAACCTAGTGGATTCGCGTATGCTAAACTATATGCGAAAAGTTGGTTTAAACATTTACTCTCTTACATTATAGGGACAGGTATTCTACATTTAATCATTTATTTAATTCATGATAAAAATAGAACAGAAGCTATGGATGGTGTTATTCACATTTGGTCAATAGTGCTCATTATTGATTTAGCTATCACCATCTCGTATTTCATCTGGCCACCCAAAAAGAAACAGACAGAATAGAAAAACCTGAGCCATTTTTTGTGGCTCAGGTTCTTTTTACGTCTATTTATCGTGTTCATCTTCAATGTTACCGACAATATTTTCAAGTATGTCTTCCATCGTAATCATACCTGCTAATTCACTGTGTTCATTATGAACAATTGCGATATGTGCGCGTTGTTTTTTCATTTTATCTAATACATTTTGAATGGCGTCTGCCTCTTTGACGTATATGATTTCATGAATCAATTCAGTTATACCTTGTATGTTGTCTTTCAATAAATCTTTCGCATGTAAATATCCAATAACATTCGTTTTATCATCTTGGTAAACTGGATATCTCGTATAATAGCCATTTTTCACAAATTGAATTGCTTCTTGCTGACTAGCATCACTATTGATCATTGTCATATTGTCTTTAGAAATCATACAATCTTTGACGACAAGTTCATCATAAATAAAGACTTTATTAATATGTTCTAGTTCTGTTGATGAAATTTCCCCGCCTTGGTGACTTTCTTTAATCAACATCTTCAATTCTTCTTCAGAGTGATATAATTCAGACTCTTTCGCAGGCTTCATACCAAATAAGCTCAATATCATTCTTGCTGATCCATTTAAAATAAAAATAAAAGGATATAATAATTTGTAAAACAGTATGATCGGTCTTGCAAAGAATAATGTAACTTGTTCTGCTTTTTGAATTGCGATTGTCTTTGGCGCCATTTCACCTACTACAACGTGTAAATAAGTTGCGATAATAAATGCGCTGACTAATGTTAAGACATGAATAACCGTTTCTGATAATCCAAAGCTACTATAAAGTGGATGCAGAATAAACTCAAATGTTGATTCACCAACCATACCAATTCCAAGTGCTGTAATGGTAATACCTAGCTGACATGCTGCTAAATACTCATCAAGATGTTCGACTACCTTTTTAGCTGGTTGAGCGTTCTTATAATTCTGTTCTGCTAAGTAGTTAATTCTAGATGACCTGACCTTTACAATTGCAAATTCCGTCGCAACAAAGAATCCGGTTAAAGCGAGTAATACAATAAACGTGATTAAACTAATTGTGGTCCCCAATTATTAATTAATTCCTCCATATAATAAAAAATTCCAACCATATTCGGTTGTCTTTTAATTTTACACTATTTCGAATAATTTTTATAATAATATACATTTGAAATTACATGGTTAAAGGACTATACTAGTGTCTGATAAGGAGGGATCTTAAGATGCTACTAAATGTGTCATGTTCTCTACAATTATTCATACCCAACGATCAAAGGAAATAATTTAAAAGAAGGGATTCAATATGAATAATTACATTAAACCATATCAATTCGTTAGTATTAAAGAAAAATCTGAACAGTTATTTAACGTTTATAAATCTGTAAATGATATAAAAACAATCGATACGTTTCAAGCTATAACATACGACCATATTTCACAGCTTTTTGAGGAAAAGCATTCAGAAATAGAAGATTTCACAAAAATCATTATGAATAAAAAGATTTCTCGAGCACAAATTGAGAAATTATTATTTGGACTTAAAAGCTACGTCGTTCCATTTGAACAGCCTTCAAGTAAGCAACTTGAAAAAATCTTTAAAAAGACCAAGAAATTAAAACATCCAGAATGGGATAACATAGACTTAAAAGAGTCTTCATATATAGGTTGGAATGATTCTGGTAAACAAAAGAAATTTATCGTGCTTTATGAAGATGATAAATTGATAGGTGTATCAGGAGACTTATCACCTACCATTAAACCCGGAATCTGTAGTATATGTAAGAAAGAATCCAATGTTTCCATGTTTCTATCAACTACGAAGTCAAAAGGTGATGGAACATATACTAAAAATGGTAATTATATTTGCCATGATAGTGAACATTGTAATCAACAACTCGATCAACTAAACGGATTATATGAGTTTATACACACAGTAAAAACAAAATAATCAATAAGAAAGCTGAGCACATCATCAAATGATGGCTCAGCTTTTCATTTATCGGCCCGAAAATCCCGTTTTCGGGTCGTTATTTTTATTTATCGGCCTGAAAATCCCGTTTTCGGGTCGATATTTTTATTTATCGGTCCATATTTCTCATTTCTGGACCGGTAATTTATTTTATCGGTCCAGAAATTCCCTACTTACCTCTACTACCCTTGCACCTATCTATATCCATCCTTTTTCGATTGCTTTCTGCCATGCGTCAAACCGGTTATCTGCTTCTAATTTATCTATAATTATCGATGTATAATTTCTAATTGTGCCGTCTGATAAATATAACTCTTTTGATATTTCTTTACTGGATAAGCCTTTGCCTATTTCTTTCAATACGAGTTGTTCTTTCGGACTTAATGGATTTCGATCTTTAAACATTGATGTCATTAAAGATTCACTATATTCTTTCTTACCGTCCATCACATTTTTAATTGTTTCGACAAGTTCATCTATTGATCGTTCTTTCAATACGTATGCATCAACATCGTTTGCTACTGCACTCTCAAAGTATCCAGGTCTTTTAAAAGTTGTAACGATGATGACTTTCGTATTTAAATTTGAATCTTTTACTTTTTTCAATACTTCTAATCCTGTCATTTTAGGCATTTCGACATCTAGTATCGCGACATCTGGTTCGTGACTTTGAATACTTTCTAATGCATCTTCTCCATTTGAAAAGTCCCCTAAAATATTTAATTCATCATTCATTTCCATCAATTGAACCATGGCTTTACGTAACATTTCTTGGTCTTCTGCTATAACAATTGATATCATAATGTGTCATCCCCTCTAGGCAATGTGATCGTCATTTTTAATCCTTTATTTAAATTACTTACTTTTAGTTGGCCATTTAATGCATGAACACGATTTTTGATACTCTTAAAATCATCTTCATCAATGTGTTTCATACCTATGCCGTCATCTATGATTACCAATGTTAAATGTTCATTTTCTTCAACGATTTCACCTGTTACTTTTGTAGCCTGTGCATGCTTAATGACATTGTTAACCGCTTCTCTCAAAATCATGGACAGTGCTGATTGTCGAGTTGGACTGAGTGATTGAGCTCTGTCAGCATTGTTAAATTCAAACGATAAGTTTGCATTTTCTAACAATGTTTCCATCGTCTTCACTTCTTCTTCAAAAGATTGCAACTTCAAATCATCTACAATTGCTCTTACTTTAACAAGTGCTTCTTTAGATAATTCATTCACAGACGCCATTTCTTTTTTCGCTTTATCAATATCTTTATCCACTAATTTCATCGCAAGTTCAGATTTAATACTTAAACTCGCAAACACGTGACCTAACGTATCGTGTAAATCTTGTCCGATTCTATTTCTCTCTTGTTCAGCAATTAACGTATTAATATGTTCATTTTTACTTCTAATTTCTTCTTTTAACTGTTCAGATTCTAACGCTTTAAAATTTCCAAACATAATAAATATCATGACAATACTCATAGGTATCATAATAATTAAATAGTCTCTATGATCAACTGCAATAATATAAATAGCGATTATAAACGACACAATATACATTAATACTTCGATAGATTTCATTTTAGTTTGAAAAACATATGGAATAATATAAGCTGCATAGAAAAAGAATAATAAGTGAGAAGCATTAAAAAAGTCTACAAAATAAAATATACCTAAAAAATGAACCGTTAATAGTATTCTTCTAAGCATGCGCCTTTTAGATAAATCTACATAAATCATCATTAAGTAACTTATCGTAAATAGAGCGGTAACCAATATACCGCTCCATAAAGGTCCTCTATGACCAAGTACTGTTAAACTCAATATCGGAAAGATGAGATAAATTAAGTTTGATGAACCTATAGGATTCTCTTTAATTCTTTCTAATAATGTCATTAAACCACTTCCGTCTTTTTACGTATAATCAACGCAATACTTATAAACAGTATACAATAAATTGCCAATATAAGAAGTGAAACAAAGTGTATGCCACCTTGAGTTGTCACAGATAAAGAGAGTTCTCTTAAATTATAAGTAGGTGTTGCATATGATACGTGCTTTAGCCAATCTGGAAACTGATCTGTCGGGAACCAAAGTCCACCCAATACAGCAAGTCCTAAATATATGATATTCGCGATAGCACTAGCTTTTTGGATATCTTTTATTTGAGATATGAGAACGCCCATTGATAAAAACATGCTAGAACCTGCCCATAACATCAATCCTGAGCCAATCCACTCGCCTGCTGACATTTCAACACCTTTATAAAAAGCACCTGTTAAAAATAATGCGATAATGGCTAGACAAAACATGCACATGAGTTTCATTACTTTCCCTGCATAGTAATAACTTGGAGATAAAGGTGTTTTGAATAAATTTTTAGACCATCCAATTTTCTTATCTTCTATCATCTCTAACGGAAATGTCATAATACAGAAACTACTTAAACTGAACGTCGCCATACTAAACATATATTCTTTATAAAATTTAGCTTCGTATTCTTTAGGTAAATCCAATAACGCTGTAAATATTAAATAAAATACTAACGGCAACATAATCGAAAGTATTAAATATGATTTTTTTCTAGTTAACAATAACAATTCAGATTTAAAATACGCCCATAACATATCTCATCAAACCCTTTCTTCATTTTTTGAAAATATCGTATCCATCAATGACTCTTTAATAATTTCTACCTCATTAAAATCAATGCCATAGTCTATAAATGCTTTAATAACAGGATTTACATCTTCAGTCGTAATGATGAGCATATCTTTAGATGCTTCAACTGAAACATTTTTAAGAATATTCACTACTTCTTTTTTAGATAAAGGAATTTGAATCATCGTTTTATTTTCGCTATGACGTATCGCTCTAGGTGTACTATCCATAACAAGCTCACCTTTATTAAGTACAACAACACGGTCAGCCATTCTTTCAACTTCTTCAATATAATGAGAAGTATAAAATATCGTTTTACCTTCTTGTTTCATTTCCTCAATCACTTTCCAGAAATGCTTTCTCATTTCAGTATCCATCGCACTTGTCGGCTCATCCAAAACGACAAAGTCCGGTTTCCCAATAATAGATAATGTAAAATCCAATATTCTGCGTTCGCCACCAGATAATTTTGCAGCAAATTGTTCAAGTTTATCACTATCAAATCGAGTAATTTCTTTAAAAGTTTCTATTGAAATCGTATCTTTATAAAAAGACTTAAAAAGATAAAACAACTCCTTAACTTTCATCACATCCGGAAAAGCCGTCGTTTGAAACAAAATACCCATCCGCTTCTTATCTAATTGTTGATTATCACTAATAATTTGCCCGTCATTAGGATGTCTGTCACCAATAATCATATCAATCAAAGTAGACTTACCAGCACCATTTGGACCAATTAAAGCCGTACATTCACCCTCATTAATTTGAAAAGAAACATCACTCACAACTTTTTTCTGATTATAGATTTTCGTTACATTTTGAACATCAATCACAATCATCACCGTCCTTTATAAGTTATCTATATTATAAAAAATCACACCACCCGTTATAAGTACAAACTGTCACGAATATCATATGACAAATGTCATGAAAGGCATGTAAGACGATATATTATCATATCAATTACCACGAAAACTAAAAAACGCTAAGACAAAATGCTTTGTCTTAGCGTTTTAAATTACTCTATTTTTTCTTACTCATTGCATAATAACTCACAACTAAAATGACTAATGATAATTGTGGTATCAATGTTTCGTATGTTGGATAAAATCCTATGAAGTCTATGAATGGTAAGTGATTAATTGTATGTTGTGGTACTATGTTTAATATTTGTAATGTATGGATACTTACGCCTAATATTTTAAATGCCAATATAAATATGAATAATGACATGATAAAGAATAAGCGATGTATTGGTATCCATTTTGTAATTTGGTTAAAGAAGATTGCGATTAATGCCAGTATGATGGATGCGACGATAATACCTAATATTAATGACCATGTTGAGATTTTCCCAACGATACCTAAATAGAAGATAATCGTCTCTGCACCTTCTCTAAATACGGATAGGAAAGCGACTAACCCAAAAGTAACGATATTTCCTGTAGACATAGCTTTATCCATATTTTTATTGATGAAGTTCTGCCACGAATCTAAACTTGATTTAGAGTGCAACCAGATACCTACGATGATCATTAATATTACAGATCCAATACCTACTAAACCTTCTGTTAATTCTCTTGTTGAACCTAGGTTTTCAAATATCGCTTTAAATATGAAAGCTAACGCAATACTTAATACAATACCGATGACACTACCTGTAATAATCCATTTTGATGCTTTTGTTTGTTCAGATTTACGTGTTACAGTAAGCAACGCCATAATAATGAGCAGTGCTTCTACACCTTCACGTAATAAGATTAAAGCTGCATCCCAAAATGTATAGCTCGTCTTAGAAATGGTTGATTTAATTTCTTGATTGAGCGTTTCTAACTGGCTACCAATGTCATCTTTATTATCTTCATCAAGTTGACCTGCATATTGAGGAATTTTCTGCTCTATTTTAGTGTACAACGCACCATTTCTCGTGCTAATTTCACTCTCAACATTTGGCCATGCAATAATAAATTGTTGTAACGCTTGCTTTGATTTAGCTAAATTATCATTTTTTATATTTTTAATCGCAGTATCTAAATGTTCATTTAAAATGTTAACATCTTGATCACTTGTTTTAGCATCTGATTTTTTTCCTGCATGATAATCATCAAGTTCTTTTTTCAATTGATCAACTTGCATTTGTGCACTATTCGCGTCTACTTTATCTTTCGTTAATTCAATTCTTGTAAACATTAATGCAGTTTCAACTTGGCCATATCTGCCAATATCTTCTTCTCGCACAATTTTTTCATTTTTTGTCCAAGTCGCATTTAATTGATTGTTGATTGTTTTTGCTTTTTCAAAATCTTTATCTGAAATCGCCTTTGTTATATTTTTAATCAATGGCTGCATTTCATTTTGTAACTGATCTCGTTTCTTCTGTTTATCAACAGGATTTAATACTTTTTCATAATCAATTAAATCAGAAGTCAGTGTATTTAACGCACTTTCTCTATCTTTTTGAGACGTTGTTTTTTCAACTTTTTCGATATCTTGATCTATTTTTTTCACAAGTTTATGGTCTTTTTTATTCGTACTTTGCCAATTATCTTTAATCTCTTTGAAATGCTTGTCGAATGCCTTTTCGTCTTTATCTTGTATCGCCGATTTAGCATCTGTCACACTAATATAAATATCGCTTAAGCTTGTTTCTGCTTTAGCAGTCAAAGATAGTAGCATAAATAGTATTGCGACTAAACTAAATACGATTGAATAACGTTTCACCTAAATATCCTCCTTCTTGGACACCTGGTAAACATAGAAAAATACCTGAACCTCGATGTGTAATATATTCATTTAATTTATCAATAGCACCCATTTTACTTTGGATTTTAATAAATTGTTCAGGTGATTTTTGAAATGCTAGGAAGAGTAATCCTGCATCAAAAGCACCTGTATTTGCGTTTATACCATCTGAATATGAAAAAGATCTTCTTAATAAATTTGTTTTAGATGCTTTTGCTAAACTGACATGTGATTCTTTTTCTATCAAGTTCTCGCCATTTTTATCTTTAATATCAGGGTCAAATGTATCAAATTCTTTTTCTTTACCAATTGGCGCACCAGAATGACGGTATCTACCAAATGTGGCTTCTTGTTCACCTAAAGCCGTTCTATCCCATGTTTCTAACAACATTTGAATTCTTCTTGCGACTAAATATGAACCATTTTTAGCCCAACCATCTTGTATAAAGACGTATTCATTCAAATCACTTTTATTTTGGACATTAGGATTACCTGTTCCATCTTTAAAAGAGAATAAATTTCTAGGCGTTTCTTTCTTACCATCTTTTTCTTCAAATGAGTTAAATCCAGCTTGGCTCCACTTCATTGAAACTTCACCTTTAGCCACTCTAATTAAGTTTCTAATGGCATGAAAATTAACTTGCGGATCATCTGAGCATGCTTGAATACAAATGTCTCCACCTGAATAGTCTTCATCAATTTGATCTTTAGGAAAATGCGGTAAATCTTTTAATAAATCTGGTTTATGCTTTTTCAATCCAACTTTCTCAAAGAATGAAGGACTTATACCAAAAGTAAGAGACAGACGACTGGCGTCTAAGCCAATCGTCTCCCCTGTATCTGGACTTGGTAACATTTTGTTTTTACCAAGCTCTTTTACATATTCACCATTCATTAAATGAACACTATAATTTGTCCATACTTTAAACATTTCTTTAACATCTGAAATTGACATTTTATTAATGCTCAGAACGACAAAGTAAATATGTTTTTGTTGTTCTGTCGTGATGCCAGACTGATATTTACCATAGAAATTGATTTTATTTTTTACGCCTGTTTTATCTTTAGCAAAGTATTGAGATGCTAGAAAAGTACCGCCTACACCAGTAGAGCCTATCAGTAATCCCGCACCACCAACACCAGCGAGTTTTAGAAAATCCCTTCTAGCTATATGATTTTCTTTATTAGACATCAATCATCACTCCGTAATAACAGCCATTTGACTTAAAGATTCTCCTAATTTATCAACAGCTTCAGAAAGTTTTTTCGTTTCATCTTTAGATAGTTTCGTATAGTCTTCATATCCACCATCTTTAGTCTTATATTGATCTAATAATTTATTAACATTATCAAATCTTTCTTGAGTTGTATCAGCAAGTTTTTTATCTTTATCTGCTACTTTATCTTTAAATATTTCAAAGATTTTTTCTGCACCTTCGATGTTTGCTTTAAAGTCATATAAATCTGTGTGTGAATAAATTTCTTCTTCACCTGTAATTTTTGAGCTAGATACTTCATTTAATAAGTCGATTGAACCTTGTAACATTAATTTAGGTGTAACATCTACTGTATCTACTTTTGCACGTAACTCTTTAGTGTCTTTTAATAATTGATCAGCAACTGGTGCCATATCTTTAGTTGTATTATCTTCCCATAATGCTTTTTCAATTTTGTGGTAACCTGACCATTCGTCTTCTTTATTTTCTTCTTTCATATCTGCTAAACGTGCATCAATTTTCGGATCTAAATCACCGAAACTTTCAGCAACTGGCTCAGATCTTTCGTAGTACATACGAGCTGTAGGATAAATTTCTTTCGCTTTTTCGATATCGTCTGCTTTAACCGCTTCAACGAATTTTTCAGTATCCGCTAAGAATTTATCTAATTGTTCAGTTGTAAAATCTTTATAAGCTTTTGTTTCTTTTGAGAAATCCGCTTTTTCAGACTTTTTCGTTTCCTTTGTTTCTTTTTTATCTTCATTTTCTTTCTTATCAGCGCTATTCCCACACGCTGTTAAAATTAAAGTACTTGCTAATAAAGTTGTTGCTAACTTTTTCATCATAACACTCCCCATCTAATTGATTATCATTATCATCTTTAATTTATGCCTATAATGTGTAATAGTCAATAAAAATTTTATAGAATTCATCAAAAATACAAATACAAGACTGTACCTATAGTGTTTATGTAATGAAATTTTTCAGACTTCTACTTAATTACTAATTGAGAATGATAATCACTCAACGAACATAAAAAAACATAGGATAAAACGAATTATCCTATGTTCTATAAAAAATTAATCTGTTTCTTGTTCTAGAATTTCTTTAGACTTAGCATCAATTGTAAATTCTGTTGATTCTTTATTACCTTCTTTTAACTCAATAGAATAAACAAGTTTGCCATTATCTTCACTTAGTGACCATTCTTTAATATCACCTTTAGCTTTGTCTTGTGCTACTTTAAGTGCATGTTCAAATTTAGCGACATCTGATAATTTGAATGTTTGATCATTATCATCGCTATCTTCTTGTTCTTTTTCAACATTCGTAACAGATTTATCATCTGCATTTATCAACACTTTATTTTCATTTGTTCCATCAACTAATTCTACTTTATAACTCCACTCGCCTGTTTCTTTTTCAAACGATAAATCTTTCAGTTCACCTTTTGATTCTTTTTGTGCAGCTTTTACAGCATCTTCTGGAGAGACTTTAACGTCATCCCATTTCACTGTATTTTCAGTTGCTTTGTCAGAAGATTGATCATCATCTGTATTTTGATCGTCGTTACTATTTTCTTTAGTTGTTTGTTCTGTTTTTTCATCATTTTGATTATCTTTTTTATCATTGTTATCATCGTCACCATTTCCACATGCTGCTAACACGATACCTGCTGACAATAATAAAGAAAGCATTTTATACTTCATAATCTATTCCTCCTATGCTTCATATTCAGTTAATATATAGACCATCTCAAAATTTTTAAACATTTAGATTTTTAAAATTAGACAAAATACAATTAATTCGTTATGATTAAGAAACAATAAAATAGCTCGTAGTCTTATTAAGAGTAGGCGGAGGGAATTGGCCCGATGAAACCTCAGCAACAGGCGTATGTACTGTGCTAAATCCAACAAGTTTAACTTGAAAGATAAGAAGATTCTCTAAACAGCTCTTCTTAATCTTAAGATGAGCTGTTTTATTGTAACTATCAAATTAGGAGGCAATAAATATGAGAACAAGAGACGATATTTTATCAGAACTATTAGAATTAAAGGCAAATCCACCAAAAAGCTTTTCAGGTTCAATAGCTAAGACCCAGAAGAAGAACGCTTTAATCCAAGAATTATGCAGAGTCGAGAACACAATACTACAACCAACTTCAGATTCTGAACACCACAATGTTCAATTTGGTGACTTTGAAATTAATATTAAAATAACTAAAAAATAAGCATAACGAGTCTAGGACTTAATTCCTAACTCAAATTAAATAACACCTCATTCTACTGATTTATTCAGTATAAATGAGGTGTTATTTTTTATAATCTACGATTTTGTTCATATCTAGTTTATTTTTTCTTCCCTTTGTCTGACACATTAAAAAGTAGTGTCATAAGTACTGCATAAATAAAAGCAGAAATTATATTTTTTAATACCTCATTATCTTTGAAAATTAGTAAATCAATCAGATAATTCAAAATAAAAAATACAACCATAAAATATATAAAATACAAAAACGCCTTCAGAATTAATACCCCTTTCTCTAATTGATAACTATTATCAATTATAAGATAAATTCTATTATTTTCAATAGTGTTAATTTGCAAGTTTTAGGAGGTAATCATTTAAATAAAAAAACAAACTGAACTTTTAAATTTAAGTTCAGTTTGTCTCATGTTTTTCAATTTTATTTCCAATTCTTCGCATCTTCTATAGATTCGCGTCCAATTGTTATGCCTTGTTCATATCCAGCGTCACCTATTTCTTTAATATGTTCTGCTGAATAAATATTGGTTCCTATAATATCTTTGCTTTTCTGATCAGGCGTTATTAATATAACGTTGCTGTGTTCTTTGAGGCTTTCAACTTCTTCATACACTGAAGGTACTAAACCTTGCTTTTGATCAAGTGGCGCTAAAACAATAATATCTTGATAATCAGTCATTAGTTTCGCATTTGTTGACGAAATCATACCGCCATCAATCCAAGAAACACCTTGAAAATCAACATGTGGCCAAATACCAGGTACTGCTCCACTTGCCATAACCGCTTCTGTTAAACTTATACCAGTCTTTTTATTAAATACTGTAAGTTCTCCGGTTTCTGCATTGATAGCTGTAATTTCAAGTTGTTCTGTCCAATCTACATCACCTATTCTTTGACGGACAGAATGTGCTCGTTCATCGTGTGAAACTTTTGAAGGATTTGTATGAATAATATCTCCAAGCTTTTGTCCGATAACACGTTCGTCTGTTTTTCCTTGCACAAATGCATCACGCCATAATTCAAATAATGCTGGATCCAATTGCGCATTATCTGCAGCATCATGATTAATAGCAAGATCCTCATAATAACGCTTCATATTTTGCCCGTTAGCTAAAATAGAACCCACATATGATCCGGCCGAACTCCCTAATATTTTATCGGCGTGGTTTACAAGTATCCCTGAATCCATTAGTCCTGCTAGAACACCAGATTCCCAAGCAATACCTGTTATACCTTCCCCACCTAACACAAGTGCTTTTTCTTGAATCATTTGATACATCTCCATCCATTTATAAAATGCTTTTTACTACGCAAAGCTTTAGTCAATGGTAACTATAACGCTATTTTGCGAAATTATCATTTATTTCACCTTTCTTTTATTATGATTCCATAATGATTTGCATTGCTACAAATTTTGCGATTTGATTCCCATTTGCTGCTGCGTCTATTAGTTGAGATGCCATGAAATCTTTACTTTCTCCTGCTACAAATAACCCTGGTATAGATGATTCACCTAACTCATTAATTTTTATTTTTCCGTTGTCTTCTCTTTCAATATTGAGCGCTTTTAAAAATTCAAAATCAGTATCCCACTTCACACCAATAATTGCACCGCTTCTATTGATACGTTCACCATTTTTAAAGATTACTTCATTAATTTGTCCTTCATGATGTTTAAATTCAGCTACTTCGCTTTCCACTAATGTGATCTGTTTACTTTCAATAAACGCTTTATCTTCTTCAGTTAATAATGAAAAATCACGACTACTTATAACAATATCGTCTGTCCAATTGTTAATCAGCATCGCCATATGTTTCACATGTTCAGGTTGAACAGCTACAAGTAATGGTTGATGTCTCAATTCATATCCATCACACCATGGACAATAAAAGACAGATTTGCCGTAACTTTCTTTTAAACCTTCAATTTCTGGTAATGTTTCTCGCAATCCTGTACATACCATAATTTTTTTAGCTTTATATTGTTGATTGGCTGTTTCAACAATAAAGTTATGCTCTTCTTTCAATATGTTTAACACCGTGTCATTAATACGTGTTACATCATCATATTGATCTACATCGTGTTCTGCTTTAGCTCTCAATTCTTCAGGTCTTACACCGTCTTGTGTTAAAAATGCATGTGAATGCTGTGTCACTTTATTTCTCGCATTATTATTGTCTATCACTAATGTCTTTTTTAAAGCTCTTCCTAACGTGAGTGCACTCGCTAATCCTGCTGGCCCTCCACCTATTACGATACAATCAAACATGGTATTTCCACCTTTCACAACTATTATAGAGTCGTAATATCTATAATTGATAGATAAAAAAAGATTTAACTTACATTAAATCTTTTAAAGTTTTATTTTTCAAAGCTTGCGTCATTTCATCTTCAGCTGAAGTTAATATCGCTTGTATCTTACATTCTGGACCGTGATCAAAGCTATCTTCAAGTGTACTTTGATGACCATCAATTGCAGTAATAATATCATAGACAGTTATGTCTTCCCAATTATTAACTAAGTAATAACCACCTTTAGCACCAGATGCAGATTTTATGACGTTTGCCTTTACTAATTGCGTTAATATTTTAGATAAATATGTTACAGATACATTTAACGTTTCAGATAAACTTTTAACATTGATGGGCTGTTGGTCTCTTTTAGCAATTAAATATGCCAATGCATGCAGCCCATAGTCTGATCCTTTAGAAATCTTCATGTTACACCTCTTAATCATAGATATTACCACTCTATAATAACAACTTTAAACAGAAAGTCTATTATTTAGCTCAAAATATAAAAATGAAGAGACCTTTTTCTTCAAAAAGATCTCTAGCATTATGTTAAAATTCATCAATTTGTTCAAATTGTGACATGTATAAATCTTTGTATTTACCGCCTTTATCCATGAGTTCATCATGACTGCCCATTTCTTGTATTTGACCTTGTTCGATATATACAATTCTATCGACATGTCTAATCGTACTCAATCTATGCGCAATAATCAGTGATGTTCGACCACGTGATAAATTTTTAAATGCTGATTGTATTTTATTTTCAGTTTCAACATCTAAAGCACTCGTAGCTTCATCAAGAATAATAATTGGCGGATTCTTCAAGAACATTCTCGCAATTGAAATACGTTGCTTTTGTCCACCAGATAGTTTTGTACCGCGTTCCCCAACAACAGTATCTAAACCTTCTGGCAATTCATCTACAAACGTTCTTAATTGTGCTTGGTCAACTGCGTAATTAATTTCTTCTTCCGTTGCATTTAAATTACCATAAATAATATTATCTCTTAATGTTCCACCGAAAAGAAATACATCTTGTTGTACAACACCAATTTGTTTTCTTAATGATTCCAACTTATAAGATTTAATGTCTCGATTATTGATTTTAATCTTACCTTGTAACGGATCATAGAACCTTGGTAATAACGAACAAATTGTCGTTTTACCTCCCCCACTCGGTCCTACTAGTGCTACTTTTTCACCTTGTTCAATTTTGATAGATAGCTGATTTAAGATTAATTTCTCTGAATATTTGAATGATACATTTTCATATTCAATTGTATCTGGTTCATCTATAAATTCGATAGCATCGTCATTATCTTTAATTTCTGGTTCCATATTTACGATTTCTTTGAAATTTTTGAACCCAGCAATACCTTTAGGAAACAGTTCAATAACCATATTAATTGACTCTAACGGTTTAAATAATAGATTTGTAATCATAATAAATGCTACAAATCCACCATATGACAATGCTCCATTTAATACAAAATAACTTCCTAAAATCAGTACAAAGATTAACGTTAATTTTTGAGCAATATGACTAATCGACAAGTTCCAAGACATATAAGAATATGCTTTTAATTTTGTCGCTCTAAAATTATCATTGACCTTTTTAAATCTTGCTAATTCGTGACCTTCATTTGTAAATGCTTGTACAAGACGCATACCACCAACATTATCAGCAATAAGCTCATTAAATCTCGAAACATTGCTAAATAAGTTCTTAAAAGCACCTGACATCTTTTGATTAAAGTAAATCGTCAATACAAAAATAATCGGTACAACACAGAACGTAATTAGCGCGAGTTTCACATCGATCGTCAACATAATGACAAATGAACCGACAAGCGTCATCACAGCTACAAAGACATCTTCAGGTCCATGGTGAGCAACTTCTCCAATATCCATTAAATCGTTCGTTAATCGTCCAATGATTTTACCTGATTTTTGGTTATCAAAGAATCCAAAATTCATTTTTTGAATATGCTCATAAAGCTCATTACGAATATCTCTTTCAATATTAGTCCCCAGTTTATGCCCCCAATACGTCACGATGAATTTCAATACAGATTCAACAACGTATATGAATAATAAAAGAAAAACAAAAATCACAATCCAACTCCAATTCTTAGTTGGCAATAGCTGATCTATAAATATACTTGTAATAAGTGGAAACACCAATTCGAGAATACCTACGAAAACAGCCGAACCAAAATCTAAGAAAAACAATCCTTTATAGGGTTTATAATATTGGAAGAATTCTTTCATAACGGACCTCCTAAATAAATTACGACCAAATTTAATTATACTATAGAATTATATTTTTTCTGCACTTTTTAAGAATTTATTTAAAATTGTTTTTGTATCCGAAATAAAATGGATGATGAAATGGTGCGTGGCGTGGTGGATTTTCGGGTCGATAATTTATTTTATCGGCCTGCAAATCCTGTTTTCGGGTCGATAATTTATTTTATCGGCCTGTAAATCTCGTTTTCGGGTCGATAATTATTTTTATCGGCCTGCAAATCCTGTTTTCGGGTCGATAATTTATTTTATCGGCCTGTAAATCCTGTTTTCGGGTCGATAATTTATTTTATCGGCCTGTAAATCTCGTTTTCGGGTCGTTATTTTTATTTATCGGCCTGCAAATCCTGTTTTCGGGTCGATAAATTTTTTTATCGGCCTGTAAATCCCATTTTCGGGTCGATATTTTTATTTATCGGCCTGTAAATCCTGTTTTCGGGTCGATAATTTATTTTATCGGTCCATATTTCTCGTTTATGGACCGGTAAATTTTTTTATCGGTCCAGAAATTACCCAATACAAAAAGGAAAGAGGCAACGCCACCATAGCGTTGCCTCTACATCTCAAACTTCTATATTAATGCGTCGTTTCCTTTTTCTTGTTCTACTAATTTTTTATCATATATCTTAATAAATGGGAACCAGATTAAGAATGCTACAAATCCACAAATTAATGAAACAAGTACTGCCATAAGACTTCCTGCTGTTCCAATAAATGCCCCAAATCCAATTGGTGATGGCCATGGTACTTGTGCAATAATTGGTTTCACGAGTTCTAATTTAATTGTCCAATACCCTATTGAAGCTGATACCATTGGTGCTAGGAAAAATGGAATGGCTAAGAATGGGTTATAAACAATTGGTAATCCAAATACAAGTGGTTCATTAATGTTAAATAATCCTGGTGCTAATGATGCTTTTCCTAATACACGTAGTTGCTCTGATTTTGCTAAAAATGCGATAAACACACATAGTCCTAATGTCGCACCTGATCCACCCATAACAACGAATGAGTTCTGGAATTCACCAGCAAATGGAATATTTGCCCCTTCAATATTTAATTGCATGTTTGATAAAACAATTGGTGTAATAAAAGCACTGATAATATTTGCGCCATGTATACCTACAATCCAAAGTGCATGAATTAAGAAGTAAATCACGAGTATACCAATCCAACTACTTGTTAAGTTAACAACAAATCCAAATGGCACAGCAATAATTTTGAAAATATCCGTATCAAAAGCTACTAATATTCCTGTAAATGCCAGTATAACGAAAGCAACTAAGAATGCTGGAATTAATGCTGTAAATGATCTTGAAACCCCTTCTGGTACCGCTTCTGGCATTTTTATAATCCATTGACGTTTTACACACAGTCTATATAATTGAACGGCTATGATAGACATGATAATTGCAGTGAATATCCCGGTCGTACCTAGCCTACTGACACCATCACCAGACATTTCCCAACCATTAAAAATATTGACATCTTTTTTCATGATATTAACTAAGACCATTTTACCATCATCCATTACTAATTGTGGAATGGCCATAAAGTAAGCAAACATAGATAATAATGCACCGTTAAGTGGGTTAACATCTAAGTCTTCTTCCTCTGCATAAATTTTAGTATATTCATAACCAATGACTAAACAGAAATACAAGGCTAGTATCCCCATCGTTGCTTTATTGGCTAACATGTACAAATCACCAATTTTTAAAAATGTACTATTCCAAAATCCTTCTAAAAACGTAAAAGTCTGTGGAATAACGTTTAACACTAAAAACATTGATCCTACAATTGTAAAAGGTATACACGCCATACCAGCTGCCATAATCGCTCTTACAATTCTAAATGAAGCAATTTTCCCCATTGGACCCATTAAATACTTCTCTAAAAAAGCAAAAACTTTGTTTTCTGATCCCATTTCAAGACCCCTTTTCTTTGATTAGTTCATTGCATTTTCAAATCTTTGTAGTCGTTTATAATGCCAATCTTTATCGTGTCGAATATTGTGTAATCTAAATAAGATGAATCCGCTGATGCATAAGCCACATACCAGTATGCCAACTACGAAAAGTCGAGACGCTGATTGATCCACAATAAATGGATATAAATATTGGAATAAAGGTGTGAATAATATAATGGGTATAAGCAATAGATTGATTGTGCTTATACTTAAAAAGCAGTAATAAGTATACTTCGCTTGATTCGAATGATTACCATACATTCTGACTTGTTCTGCAACACTGATCAAAATCACAATCATCAACACAAGTGGCAGTATCAATGCTAAAGAGCGACTCATCACAAGTGTAAAAAACCAATATAAATTAGAAAAGAAGAACAAAGCAGACATATATCTCACTAATAAAAATCGATTAAAATACATAGCTTTGAGACTTGTTTCTCTTCTATTTTTTTCAATTTTATTTTTCGTTTCTTGATCCATTTTTATCCCTCATTTATACTGCATCATTTACTTTTTGATACAAATGCAACATCTCAATTGCGACTTCTTTTAACGTCATCGTTGTCATGAGATGATCTTGTGCATGAACCATAATAATTTCCATATTAATAGACTCACCTGATGCATATTTTTGTAGTAAATCCGTTTGAGATTGATGCGCTAACGTTATCTCTTGGTTTGCTTCATCTAATAGTTGTTCCGCTTCTTCATAGTTGTTTTCACGCATCTTTTTAAAAGCATCATGTATATTTGTACGCGCTGTACCACTATGTAAAATAATTTCAAAAGCAACAACTTGAATTTCTTCTTGTTCCATAGACTAACTCCCTTTACTTGTGATATTGACCAATCATATAATTTTTAAAGCTGTTATAATCCTTACAATTCATCAGTTCAGAAATTTTGTCATCTGAATCTATGAGGTTCACGATAATATCGATGATCGTTTTGAGCTCATTGTCGTTATATTTTGAAGGTGATAACATAATGATTAGCTTAATATTCGGAAACTGTTCGTTCCAATACACCCCGCCAGGCACAAGTGCTACCGCTATACTTGAATAATCTCCAACTGGTTGTGCTGTATGTGGAACAGCTACTTCATCACTGAATACAACTGTACTCAACTCTTCTCTATACCGAAGTTGTCGTTTCAACTTCTCTTCAAAACACGGTTCTTCTTTAATACTTAATTGCTTGATCAAAAGCTGATACAGCTGATGTTTAGTGATTGGTTCTTCAATATAATTAAATGCATGTTCACTGCAATATTGACTAAAGAAAGAACTATATTGTTCAAGTGCCATATTCTCTTCTAACACATGGTTATATGAAAATTTTGAATCATGATGATGAATAAATGTATTAATTTTCTTAATATCTTGATCATTGAGTAATACATTCACTTGTATGACAGGCACTTTAAATACGATGGTTGATAAATCAATAGATGAAATAATCAAATCAATATTTTCTAATTTTTCGTCTGTTATTTCATAGTAGCTAATCACATCAATGATATTCATCTGTATACAAAATTCTCTTTCTACTCGAACCTTTAACATCTGTGCACTACCATAACCCGTTGCACAAATAACGAGGACATTTAACTTTTCTCTTTGGTAATATTTTTCAATAGCTGCAAGTAAATGTAATGTTAAATACGCCCATTCTCCTTCACTGACATCTTGGTCTTTTAACTCTTCTAATTCACCAAAATAATTTTTAGTCATCGTAAGTGAAGCTTCATTTTGTGATTTAATGTCATTCAAAATTGGATTTTCCAAGTGAATATTATTGCGAATTCGTTTAATCAACGGCTGTAAGTGAGTCACTAGTCCATACAATAATTGACTGTCTGACGACATTGGAAATCCAAAATCCGCTTCTATTATTCCTAATATTTGAGATACGCGATGAGATAAATCACTCTCTTCATCGCTTTCTTGTTGTTTTGAACCTTTGCTCATAATATGCAAACTAATATACTTCGCTTCTTCTTCTGGAAACGATATTTGATAAATACGTTCAACACGGTTTAAAATTTTTCTCGCGACTGACAATTCATTTTCTGTTAATACCTCTTCATTTGAAGCAATTGTTTTTAAACAATGCCCATCTAACAGTCTTCTTATCATCAGTCCTAAATGTAGTACAAGATTTTGGAGTATATAATCTGATAAATATACTTTAGATTCTCTCGTTTCATCTACAACAATAATTGCCAACTCTTCCATATTAATTTGCTGCAAAAGTGGCGTATCTTGAAAATATTTATTAATAGAATGAAAGAAACTATTTCCTAAGAAATAATCCATGATAAAATGGCGTTTATCTCGTTCATCTCCATCAATTCCGATACCATGTTGCTGTTTGCTTACAAGTTCTAAATCATATTGCGCAATCATCTTTTTTATATTTGCGATATCGTGAGATATTGTGGATCTCGAGATAAATAATTGTTCGCTTAATTGCTCAATCGTAATAGCTGTCTTATTAAAAAGTAATAAATTCAAAATATAATATTGTCTATCTTTTGAATCATTAATACTTTCTTGATTCACAGATTTAGTGCTCAAATATCTTTTTAAAAAATTTTCAAATTCAATCATTAAATTGATTTTGAGTTGATAACCATACCCTTGTTTAGCAATTAAAGTTGCTCCATTTTTTTCAATTTCAGGTTTAAGGGTTTTGATATATTTTCGAATCGTTCTATCTGAGAGTTGCAAGATCGTTGCAATTTCTGAGCTTTTGACAAATTCATTACGTCGCTGTGATAAATAACTGAGTATATCTATTTCTCTTTGACTAAGCATAAGCTTCCCTCATTTCATAGAGAATATTATACTGATTATTCTATGTCTTGCAAAATTACACTCGCCAATTTTTCAATGCCCATTGGAATCGGAACATATGCTTGTGGTGGGATATTCACAACTGGTTTATTAACTCTATCGCCAGCTTCTTTTAATTTTTTAAAATACATTTTAGTTTGTGGACTCACTAAATATAAATCGAAAGATTGTTTTTCAATCATTTTTCCGCCTTCATTTGCTGAAACGGCATCAACTTCAATGTCATGTCCTTGTTCTTGTAAATAACTCGTTGTTTTTTTAGCCATTAGTGATGATGACATACCTGCTGCACATATAATTAACGCTTTTTTCATAATAAAAACCTCCAAATGTTATAATTGTTCTCCATTACTTGCAATAACTTTTTTGTACCAATAGAATGAATCTTTTTTAGAACGGTCTAAGGTACCATGACCTTCGTTATCTTTATCTACATAAATAAAGCCGTATCTCTTTTTCATTTCGCCAGTTCCGGCAGATACTAAATCTATACAACCCCATGGTGTATATCCCATTAAATCGACACCATCTTCATCGACAGCTTTAATAAATTGTTCGATGTGAGTTTTTAAATATTCAATTCTATAATCATCATGGACAATGCCGTCTTCACCAAGTTCATCAATAGCGCCGAAGCCATTTTCAACAATAAACAATGGTAAATGATACATATCTGTAAACCAGTTCATCGCATACCTTAAGCCTTCAGGATCAATTTGCCATCCCCAATCTGAAGCTTGTACATAGTCATTTTTTACTAAATCACGTGTTTCAACATAATCATATTTATCGTTAGATTTTTCATGTGAAATTGCGAATGACATGTAATAACTAAAGCCAATGTAATCAACTGTGCCCTGTTTCAAATCTTCAATATCTTGATCTGTAATATCTAAATTGAACGATTTATCTTTGAAATACTGTGTCATATATCCTGGATATGCACCATGAACATGGACATCCGTAAAGTAATATCTCTTTTGCATCGCTTTTTGAGCCATTAAGATATCTTTCGGATTACAAGTTGCTGGATATACCGGACACATTGCTATCATACATCCTATTTCAAAGTCTGGATTAATGTCATGACCAATTTTTGTTGCTTGAGCGCTCGCAACCAATTCATAATGTGCTGCTTGATACATAATTTGTTCACGATTTTCACCAGGTTGATATTTCACGCCTGAGTTCGTAAATGGCGCAAAATCTTCATCAAAGTTAGATTGGTTATTAATCTCATTGAACGTCATCCAATATTTAACTTTGTCTTTATATCTTTCAAAACAAACTGTTGCAAATCGAACGAAGAAATCAATCACTTTCCTATTTCGGAAGCCACCATACTCAGTTACAAGGTGATAAGGTAATTCAAAGTGAGACAATGTTACAACAGGTTCAATCCCATACTTCAAACACTCATCAAACAAGTCATCATAGAATGCTAAACCTTGTTCATTAGGTTCTTGATCATCACCATTCGGAAAAATTCTTGACCATGCGATCGAAGTTCTGAAACATTTAAAGCCCATTTCACTAAATAATTGAATATCTTCTTTATATCGATGATAAAAATCAATCGCTTCATGGTTTGGATAATATTTACCTTCAATAACGCCATCTGTAATTTCTCGATGTTTCCCGTGAGAAGCTGCAGTCATAACATCTGCAACACTGATTCCTTTACCATCTTCTTGCCAAGCACCTTCAAGTTGATGCGCCGCAACAGCACCTCCCCATAAAAAATCCTCTGGTAGTTTTGACATTGTATCCTTCCTCCTTTAATCAAACATTTCTTAATACAATTTTATTGTAAACGTTTTCATAAACGAATAGCATATCGAAAAGTTCCGTAGTATTACGGAAGTCTTTTATAATAGGTAGATTTTATGCAGTTTTGGATGATTTATTGTGGTAATTTGGGCAGCAGATTAAAATGAGGTGAGGTTTTCGGGTCGATATTTTTATTTATCGGTCCATATTTCCCGTTTCTGGACCGATACTAACTTTCCAAACAAATATGAAGAGAGGATGAGACAGCCTACACTGTCTCATCCTCTCTTCATTCTTATTTATCTATTGATTGATCTTGCTATTCTAGATACTGTATGGCGTTGTCCTCTAATGGCTTTACTTAATGCATATATATTCTCAACTGGTGCTAATCCACCATATCCTGCATCACCTATATGTTGAATATCTACGCCTAATGTTTTATTTTTGATAGCTATTTCTCTAATTGTCGCCTCATCCGAACCTTCTTGTGATGTACCGATCGCACTCATCACTAGTGCGCCCTGTTTATGTGCAACTTGAACAGCTTCTCTCACTTCTTCTTCACTGACACCCCAAACTGTTCCTACTGCCGGCACTAATATAATATCTGCTCCAGCTTCTACAAAATTCGTTATCGCTTCTAAATTAACGACAGGCTCATCTACACCTGAACCGTGCATCTTACCAGCAATAATCAGCCCATTAAAATGAGATTTCCCTACTTTAATCGCTTCTAAAATATGATTGTTTGTAACACCAGTTGCTGGATTCCCAGTTAAACATACAAAATCAAAACCTAATTTTTCAGCTTGTATAAAAGTTTCTTTAGTTGCTTTTCTACCTGCAGAAATATCCAGTTTCACTTCTGCCATATTCGCTTGATCATCAACTGGTTCTAAATTTACGCCAATAGGTCTACCGACAAGTTTCTTTAAGTCTTGAACAGCATTGCCAGTCCCTTGATAAGCTTCATGGTATAGACCTTTAATTTCTGGTTCATTGACATCTAAAGCATTCAGTAAAATCATATCCGCTCCAAAAGCAGTGGCCATTTCCGCATTTGTAATATCTTGAACTAAAGCAGGCGTATGTACGACAACATTCTCACTAAGTACCGTTCTACCTTCACTCGCCTTAATACTTTGCTTCAATTCCTCTGATGTAAAGCTCAAAATATCAGACGTATTTGCACTAATTAATCGTTTAACCAAAATATTCACCCCTTCTTTTACTAACACAAACCAAAGATATATTTAAAAAATAACAAAGTCAAATTAATTTAAAAATAAAGTATTGAATAATTAATGTTGATTGCTATAATTTAAATGATATTGATTATCATTATCATATTTTTGGAGGGTTTAATTTATGAAAAGATTATTAGTTTTTTGCTTATGCTTATTATTTTTCTTGGCAGCTTGTAATAGCTCAGATACTAAAGAAAAGTCGTCAGAAACAAAATCGGATTCTTCATCTGATACTAAAGTATTTAAACAAGATGATGGTGAAAAAATCAAAATACCTAAAGATCCGAAAAGAATTGTCGTATTACATCCGACATACATAGGTGCATTAGTTGAATTTGGCCATAAACCTGTTGGCGTCATCGATTTTGTGAAACAAAATAAAACTTTATCTGATGCTACTAAAGGTGCAAAAATGTTAGGTCAAAATAATGTTGAAGATATTGCTAAAACAAAGCCGGATTTAATCATTACTACTAAAGAAGATAAAAACATTAATAAACTCAAAAAAATTGCACCAACTGTCCAAATGGATGCTATGAAATCAGACTACAAAGCTGCTACTAAAGAACTCGGGGAAATTGTAAATGAACAAGACAAAGCAGAAAAATGGATAAAAGATTGGGAAGAAAAACTTGAAAAAGATAAAAAATCTTTAGGTGATAAAGTAGACGGGAAAACTATTACAGTCCTACAATCAACACCAAAAGGTTTAACAGCTTTCGGTAAAAACTATGGACGTGGTACAGAAATTGTTTATGGTGGATACGGAATGACACAACCTGAAAAATTAGAAAAAGAAACAAAGAATGCTTATATGGCAACACCATCTGAAGAAGAACTTTCTGATTATACAGGTGATTATATTATCCTAGCAACAATGGGAGAAACACCACAATTCACACAAACAACTAACTGGAAAAACCTTGATGCAGTTAAAAACAACCATGTTATCGAATTAGATTTACAACAAACGCAATATAATGATCCAATTTCTCTAGAAAAACAAAGAGAAATCATTTTAAAACAACTAAAAGAAATGAAATAAAATTATACTGATCAACATGTTAAGCACACGTATAAAGTTGAAAACTTTTCAATTATACGTGTGTCTTTTTATAAATATTAACTTATTGAAGCTCTTTTACTCTTCTACTTTTTCTTTGCTTTTACTAATAGAAATGGCGGGAATTGTTTCAACTTATTGATACGTGCTTGATCATACATTTTAAATACTTCCTCAGACTGCCCGAGGTCTTTTACACATTGAATTTCAAAGTCATTTTCTATTAAATTATTGAAGATTGTCTCAATTGTATGATGATATTTATAAACATCCGCACCTAGCCAATTTGCTGAACGAGATGACTCATCAAAATAATGTTCCATTCGTAAAAATATACCTTTGTCATCTTCTAGTGCAACTTCGGGTTCTTTAGTGGCTGTTTGTATAGGATGTTCCATTGTAAAGAGTAACGTGCCACCATTATTTAATAGCTGATTCAACTTATCGGTGCATCTCTTAAAATCTTCAATATAATGAAACACAAGAGAAGATACGATTACATCATACGTTTCATTCGTCTCAAAACCCATAAATGATTCATGATATAACGTGACATTGTTAGTATTAAATTTTTCGCGACTTGCGTTAATCATATTGAGTGACTCATCTATTCCTGTAATATGTTTAGGATGTAATTTCAACATATGCGCAATTAAATGCCCCATACCACAGCCAATATCAAGTACTGTTTTGCCATTTAAATCTGGCATTAACCGCTTCATCTCAGGCATTTCAACGACTTCATTATAACTTAATGCATGATTTCTTTTTTGTTTATAGCCTTCAAAGAAATCATCTTGATCATAAATATTTGTCATTTTAACATCTCCCTTTTATTAAATTTAGTATAGCAATCATTTATATAAAAAAGAACCTGAGACCACCGTGGTCTCAGGTTCTTTACTTTAATGTGCTAACATTTCTTCTTTAACTTCGTCTTTAGATAATTTAGCTGGATAATAAGTTGGCCAGTTATCTAATTCTTTTAAGACTTTATCTTTATCATTGCCCGTGAATATATGGAAATGTGCAGCTTTTTTAGGATAAATATTGTGATCGCTAAATTGTACATATTTCGGTAAGTTATCGTTTGATTCACCTTTTAATTTAAATGTGTATCTTACGCCTCTATTACCTTTTTCATATTTTAAGATATCATAGCCATCGTACTCATATTCTCCAGTTGTTGTTTTGCCTTCTTTAGTAAAACTGATTTTATTGCCATCGATTTTGATGTTTTCGACATCTGTTTTATAGCCTTTATCATAATAAGCTTTATATTCTTTTTCAGACATTTTGCCATCTTCTTCAGCTTTATGTTCGAAGACTTCATCAAGTGTGCCATCTTTTAAATATGGATATACTGATTGCCAGTCACCTTCATAATCAGATAGTTTACGGTCTTTTACTTGTGAATCTTTGAAATACCCTTTTTCAATTGCTTTATCATGTGATGCAGCTTTCTTATCATCTTTTGTTGTAATCTTGTCGTTTAATGATTTTTCGATATTTTTAATATTTTCTTTCATTAATGACTGATATGAAAGGTCTTTTTCTTTTAATTGTTCTTTCGTTAAAGATTCCATATTATTAAACGTTAATGGCTTAGCATCTGTTTCTTTACGAATTGTGTCTGTAATTTTTGATGAAATATTGCTTTCATATAAGATGTATTTCGCATCTGTATCTTTAATTTCTTTAACAATTTCAGTTAATTCTTTTTGTGATGGATCTTCAGCATTCATACTTTGAACACCTTTTTGAACAAATCCATAACGATTTGCTAAGTAACCTAAAGATTCATGAGAGATAAATACTGTATGGCCTTCATGACCTTTAGTAGCATCTTTTAATGATTGATCGATATCCGATAATTCATTATTTAATTTTTTATAATTTTTCTCATAATCTGCTTTATGGTCTGGGTCTTTCTTAATTAATTCATCTTTAATTCCTTTGATCATTTCTTGGTCGATTTTAGGATCTAACCATACATGAGGATCAAATCCACCGTGGTGATGATGTTCATGTTCGTGTTCATGCTCTTCATGGTCTTCTCCATGTTCATGATGTTCATCTTCGTCATCATGATCTTCCCCGTGCTCGTGACCATGTTCATGTTGATCTGTTAAAAGTTCTGATTGATCCATACTATTTTGAAGTGATAATTTTTTATCATCTTTTTTAATAGTTGAGGCAATTTTCTTTGCTACTGGATCTAAATCATCTCCTGTATAAACAAATAAATCTGCTTTACTCGCGTTTAAAATATCTTTTTGCGTTGGTTCATAACTATGTAAATCTGTTCCTGCAGGATAAATTGATTCTACTTCTACATGCTTACCGCCAATTTGTTCTATAAAAGATTTCAATGGGTAAACTGTCGTCTTAATCTTTAATTTATCAGAATCATTATTTTTGCTATCTGTTTGATTACAGCCAGCTAATACCATACAAATTGCAAAAACAACTGTTAGTACCCCAATCCATTTTTTCATCTCGTACACTCCTTATACAAATAGTAACGTTTACGATTTAAAATTATATACGTATATTTGTTAAAAAACAAGACCTTATTTAGAATAATTTTTTATAGTCTGTTTATTTTGTTTAGTTGAAAACGCTTTAGTATAATGACATCAAGACATACATTAATTAAGAGGACGTGTTTAAATGTTACAAAATAGAAAAATCATCATGGATTGTGATCCTGGGCACGACGATGCTATCGCATTAATATTGGCTGGTGCTCAATCTAGTCCATTAAATATCTTAGCAGTGACAACAGTTGCGGGGAATCAATCAGTAGATAAGAATACAACAAACGCTTTAAACGTATTAGATATTATGAATAGAGGCGACATTCCTGTTTCAGTCGGTGCGGACAGACCTTTAATTAAGAAAGCTGCATTTGCTGAAAGTATTCATGGTGAAAGTGGCTTAGATGGTCCTGAATTACCAAAAGTTCCAAACTTAAAGCCTACAAACCAGCATGGTGTAAATGTCATAATTGAAGAAGTCTTAAATAGTAACGAACCTATAACACTCGTAGCAACAGGACCGTTAACAAATGTTGCGATGGCACTTATCCAAGAACCTAAAATCGCTCATAATATAGAAGAAATCGTCATTATGGGGGGTGGAACGTTTGGAAATTGGACCCCAACTTCGGAGTTTAATATTTGGGTTGATGCAGAAGCAGCGAAAAAAGTATTTGAAAGTGGCATCCCAGTTGTAGTATTCGGATTAGATGTGACGCATCAATTATTAGCAGATGATGCTGTAATTGAAAGATTTCATCAAATCAATAATCCAATTTCTCATTTCGTAGTTGAGCTCTTAAAGTTCTTTAAATCTACATATAAATCACAATTCGATATGGATGGTGGTCCTATTCATGATGCTTGTACAATTCTCTATTTGCTGCATCCTGAAATATTCACGTTACAAAAAACATTTATCCAAATTGAACATCAAAGCGACCTCACATATGGCACAATGTCTGTAGATTTGCATAATACTTATAAACAAGAACCTAACGCTTATTTCGCTACAGAAGTGAACGTAGACTTAGCATGGGACATCATGGAAAAAGCATTAAAAAGTTATGAATAAAAAATAAAAGGCTAGGATATCAATACTAACTCAAAATAAATAACAACTCATTCGACTGATTTATTCAGTAAAAGTGAGTTGTTATTTTTATAATCTACGATTTTGTTCGTGCATGCTTGCCTAGGGTATGGTTCGAGCCTGTAGTCTCTCACGCATACGATTCCCTCAGGCGTCCGCACTTCACAAAATCGTTATAAAATACCTTCTCTTTTATAGCATTATATGAATACAATCTATTTATACAAGTACACCTTCCTTTTTTTGTAAATTAATGATATTAATAGATTATAATTAGAATTTAACAATAAAGGAGCGTGTTACCAATTAACTTTTTAAAAACAAGAATATCATTTTGGATCAGTGTATTGTTGGGCTTCTTATTATTAATAGTTGCGTTTGCTAATTTAAATAGTAAATTTTTCACATCATTAATTTTACTATCGTTATCTCTATTTTTCTTAGCTGATATTAGGGAAAAAGAAAAATTCAATTTACTTATATCTATTCTTTTATTAGTATTTTCATTAATTTTATTTCTCATTACATATTTTTAAATAAAAAAAGGATGATAAACCTTATAACATTGTTTATCATCCTTACTTCTATATTCTTCTATTTAATCAACCACGTTATGCTTCTTCTTTCAACTCACCGTCTACCATTTTAAATACTTTATCACAGTATGATGTCAGTCTTTGATCGTGCGTTACGATAATACATAATTTATTTAATTCTTTTGTTTCTCTTCTCAATATTTCCATAACTTCTATTGCATTTTCTGTATCTAATGATGCGGTTGGTTCGTCTGCTAGTATAACCGATGGATTTGTGTAAAGTGCTTTAGCGATAGCCACTCTTTGTTTTTGACCGCCTGATATTTCACTTGGTAATTGGGTTAAGATTTTATCCAAACCGAGTTGTTTTAATAACCTTGTATGTTCTTCTTCATTCATCACGTCTTTTTTCACTTTTTTAAGTAATTCAAATTGTTGTTGCACGGTTAAAAATGGTATTAAATTACTCGTTTGTAGTATAAAGCCGATTTCTTTTAATCGAAGTTTAGATAATTGTTTTTCATTATATTGATTGATATTTTGACCATTTAAAGACACAGTACCTTCTGATGGTAATTGCAAGGCACCTGCCATTGTTAATAGCGTACTTTTCCCTGATCCTGATGGTCCAATAATGGCGACTAGTTCGCCTTTTTCTAATTTAAAGTTGGTTGATTTTACTGCTTCTATCGTTCTATTACCGTCTTTAAATGACTTTGTGACATTCTCAAATGCTAACATGTTTCCGCCTCCTAACTAATGACTTTCAATGGTTCTACTTTTCGTATACTTAATACTGAGAATAAACTACCTAAAATTGCGACGATAATAAGCACGATACCGTATAACAACATTGTTAAATAATCAAATTTAATAGGCACTGCTTCTGGTAAGAATGAACCTGTTAACACCGTTAATCCAAAGCCAATCAATGTACCGATTAAAGCGATAATAATCGTTTGGCTCATAACTGAACGCGCTAAAAAGCCATTCGTTAATCCTTGCGCTTTTAAGACACCAAATAAATTTCTCTTTTGTAACGTAATAATGTATAAGAATATACCAATAACCATTGCTGAAATCGCAAATAAGAATACAATCATAAAGTTTAGTGTTAAATTTTGCGCTTGATAGCCTGGTAATTTCGTAATAAATGATTCAATGTCATCTACTTCTAAATCTTTATTCAATTCAACATCTTTCCAATTTTTATCTTTAACGACAAGCGCATTAATCTTATCGCCTTTTAACATCGGATTTAATTTCCCAATCGTTTCATTATTTGTAAATAAAACAGGTGATGCATTAAATTTAGAACTTACTGAGAAACCGACAATTTTTAATTCTTCATCACTATTTGAAAGTGTTAATGTGTCCCCGATTTTAAATCCTTTTGTTTTTAAAGTATGATCTGCAACGACTTCATTATCTTTCTCAAACAGTTTGCCGTCTTCTATTTTAGGCATTAAGAAACCTTCTCCATCGATACCAAAGACCGTCGCATTCTCTTTGTTTTTACCGTCTGAAGCAATAACAGCCGTTTGCTTTAAGCCTTCACTTTTATCAAATTTGCCCTTAACATCATCTGTATTAATAGATGATTGTGCAACTGTTTGATTGGCATCTTTATTCAATACAATCGCATCTGCTTTCCATAAATCGACTGCTTCTCTATTCATATTCATCAATCCATTTGCTAACCCTGATAATAAGAATAAAAGATAGCTAATCATAACTAATACGCCAATAATTAGACCAAACTTCGTCTTATTTCGTCTCATTTCATTCCAAGCTAAAAACATACTTCCAGCCCTTTCCTGAATCTAAATTTTCTATTATTTAATTATAACATTATTATTTAATTATCTTAAAATAATAGCAGCATTGTATTTATAAAAACGTTCATGTATAATTGATAACGATTATCAATTAAGGAGGTGTCAAATTGGCACAAAAAGAAATTTGCATCATTGGTACGCCACATATTCGGTTAGACCAAAGCAATCAATATTTTTTAGAAACTTATCAACGATACTTAGAAGACGCTAAAGTCATTTTGAATAAATTACAGCAATACAATCCAGATTTAATCGCAATTGAATGGGATATTAAAAATAAAAATCAATTAGATAAAGACTTTAATCAACTATCCCGTAAACATTTACCGCTTCAACTGAACGAACATCATTTTTTAGCGATACCACTCGCATTGAAATTAAATTTACCAACTGTTATACCAATCGACAACAATCAAATGCAAACACGTAAGATTCGTGCATCATTTGCAGATGAATACCTTGAAAATGATAACCCTATACTATACCAACATTTAAACGAAGCAAAACAAAGTCATCAAAATAAAAAAGGACAAGATTTATCATTATATGAACAATTAACGGAATATCAGGATACAGTCATTCCTTTAGAACAAGTTTTTGCTATTCGTTCACTTGCAGATAGTCCAGGTATCGCCTTTTCACTTGAATGGTTAGAACGTAATCAATTTATGGCCAACAACATCATGAAAAATGCACTCAATCATGATAGAACAGTTGTCTTTACAGGTATGAGTCATGTCAGAATTTTAAAATTCATGATAGAATCAACAGGTTTATTTAAAGTCGTTCCATCAATAAATATATTAAAATAAAGGAGCATACATAATGAAAAAGTTACTTGTATTAATGGTCATCACACTTTTATTAGCAGCATGTGGTCAATCAAAAGAAACAAGTGATTCAGACAGCAAGAAAGAAACAGTTACAGTTAATCAAAAATATGAATTACGTGGTAAATATAAAGATGGAAGAGATGCAGAACAGAAAGATGAAAAAGTCAAAATCACGAAAGATCCAAAAAAAGTCGTTACATTTGATTACGGTGCAACAGATATCATTAAAGCACTCGGTAAAGAAAATAATGTAGCCGGTATTTCAATAGGTTCAAGCGACTCTATGCTACCTAAAGAATTAAAATCTTTTACGAAAGATAAATATACAAATGTCGGTGAATTAGGGAAACCAAATTTTGAAAAAATAGCTGAAATCGACCCAGATTTAATTATCTTTTCAAACCGTACAGCAAGCAGCGAAACATTAAAAGAATTTAAAAAAGCTGCCCCTAATGCATCACTTCTTTATATAGGTTCAGATGATAATGCCGTCGTAAAATCAGTATCAGATAACACGACGAAACTCGGAAAGATTTTTGGAGAAGAAAAGAAAGCTAAAGAACTTACAGATCAACTTAAAAATGAAGAACAAAAAGCTAAGAAATCAGTTAAAAATATAGATAACAGTGTCATGCTGCTACTTACAAGCCAAGGTGAATTATCAACTTACGGACCAGGCGGAAGATTCGGTGGCCTACTTTATGATCAACTTGGATTTAAACCAGCAGATAAAAAAGTTAAACCAAATCCACACGGCCAACCCGTCAGCTTTGAATATGTCGCTTCGAAAGATCCAGAAGTCATATTCGCAATGGATAGAGACGAAGCAACAGACGGAAAAGGCACAAGTAAGAAAGTACTAGGAAACGACGTACTTAAAGACGTAGATGCCATAAAAAATAATAACATCATTAACTTAGATGCAAAATCATGGTACTTCTCATCAGGTGGCATTAAATCCACTACGAAACAAATACAAGAAATACAACAAATCGCGAAAAAATTACAAGAACAGAAATAATAAGTGTGGATGGTGGTGTTGAGGTTGTGGCTAACTATCACTATTCGGAATTCTGGTAATTAGAATGCTCTAACTTCCATTATTCTGAATTCTGGTAATTAGAATGCTCTAACTTCCATTATTCTGAATTCTGGTAATTAGAATGCTCTAACTTCCATTATTTCGAATTCTGGTAATTAGATGGACGCTCTCTTACGGACATTTCTCAGAATTCTGTCCCTTACAGCACTCGTTACGGACATTTCTCGGAATTCTGTCCCTTACAACATACAAACTTCGTCATCTTATACGACAAAAAATGCCACTGGCTCCTGCCAGTGGCGTTTTCCTTTATCTTTTCTGTTTCACTTTCATAATATATCCGAACAATCCGATTCCCCACAATAGAAATAGCGGATCCCACACGAATGCTTGTCCGAAGGTTGTAAAATAGTTATGACTCTCGATTATTTTACACATTTTTAATATGCCAATTATCATGTTTAATCCACCATATATCATTAGAAAAATACTGCCTATTAAAGATATGATATATATTTTCTTATCAAAATGATTGGTTAATGTTAATGGCACGATGGTCGCTAAAAATTTAAACACACCTATTAATAACAGCCCGATATTAATCCATATTCCAAACTGTGCACTTAACGTGAAGACCCATGAGCCAACTGTTATGAGACCCGCTTCTCCACCAAGTCCCCAATACAATGAAAATAGTGCATGCACACTTCCTGCTATGATAAATAATGATATATACTTTTTCATTCAATCACCTATTATAATCATAAATTTTCTGCGATATATTTTTTATATTTCGATAACTTGTATTGTATTTTTAATTTCAGTTGCTAAATCAGTCGTTCGCCACTCTCTTTGATAACCGAGACATGGACATATATATTGAATACCACTTTCTTCTATTATATTACGGAAATGAACATGCCCCATAATGCTGTACTTGATTGGGTATGCTTCATAGAACTTATCAAAGTCTGATGTACCTATAAATGCATTAAAATAATCAAATATTCTATGTGGCATTGGTACAGCAAATTTTCGATTGGTCACAATATGCGTCATTAATATAATATTTTTATCTTTCACCTGTTCTAAATCATTTCTCACGGATTCTGCAGCTAATCGCGACATTTCTAAGTCTGACTTACCCCAATCGATATGTTCTTTATCTAGCCATGTAGAGCCGTAATATTTTCTACGTTCTAACCTTTCCAAACTAAATTTGTTTTGATCTGCAAAGCTATAATCATACCATCCACTATGCCCGACAATCGCCCAATCTTCATTCACAATATATGGACTTGCTATAATACTTTCAGGTTGCGCTTTATAATATTCAAAAATTTCATAAGAACTTTTTTCTTCTTGATCTTTTTTCCAATAATCATGATTGCCTGGTATAAACAGCACTTCAACTTTAGAATGACGCTTAACATTTTGAACAAACTGCATCGTTTGTAAATAATGATTTGAAACATCACCTGCTATTAATAAAAGGTCTAAATTCAAATGTGTAATTTCTTGCGCTAAAATATATTCAAAATCTTGAGGATAGTAATCTTTACTTCTATCAATATGCAAATCTGAAATGGTACCAATTCTCATATGCATGACCTAGCTTTCTTTAAAATAACGTTGTATATCAATTTTATATTAACATATTCTACCCATGTATCCTTTATAATAGAATTAAGATTTAAATAGGAGGTTTTGAGTTGAATATTTTACAATTTGAAGACTACTTAAAAATAGATACAGAATCTTTTAATCAAGTAGATTTGCGCACTTTGAACCACTATATCGAAAGATTCATGTACACTGTGCCTTTTGAAAATATTAGCGTTCAAAATAAAGAACCGATATCAGTGAATATTGATGATTTATTTAACAAAATTGTTCATCGTCATCGCGGTGGATTTTGTTATGAATTAAATACGATTTTTCAATATTATTTAAAAGAAAAAGGCTTTAACGTTGATCGTGTGTCAGGAACGATCCATACACCAGATGATAATTGGAGTAGAGACGGTTCACATATGTCGACAATCGTACATTTAGATCAACCTTATATTGCAGACGTAGGATTTGGTGATTTACCAACAAAAGCTATTCCAATCTTTGAACAAGATAATATCCAAGTCATTCATGATGTTAGTGGTCATTATCGTGCTATTTTAGATGAGGATCGTGTCATTCATCTTCAAAAACAGTTAGATGACCAATCTTGGCGCACATCTTATTTAACAAATGAAATCATTAGACCTTGGGACTTCTTTATAGAACATTTAGATTATAATGAACACAATCCTGATTCAATATTCGTTCAGAAACTAATTATTACAATGGCTAAAAAATATGGTAGAGTAAGCATGTCTTATGATCATTTAACCATTACGTCTAAAAATCATAAACAAAAAGAAAGCTTCAAACATGATCAATATAAAGCCATATTAAAAAAATATTTCGGAATAGATGAAACAATTCATACATTGGAAAGTTGAGAAAAGCTCTCTCTTCTTCCATTACTCTAATAGAAAAAAGCCGGCGACGTCATAAACGTCTCCGGCTTTCTACATATTCTATATTAATCTGTTTTTACTTTACCTTTTTGTAATTCTTGTTCTGTCCACCATAGTGCATCTTCAGGATTTTTAACGGCATGTTCGAAATCTTTTTTAGAAGATACTGTTGGATATGATCCTTTTAATGCTTTGCCCGAAGTTGTTTCAAATAGGAATAGTATTGTTACAAATCCTATAACACTTACCGCTGTTAAATAATAAGCTGGTGCTAATGGATTTTGTGTGACATGTACTAACCATGTTGAAACTAATGGTGTTGTACCACCAAATATTGAAACAGATACGTTAAATGTAACAGCTAATGTACGGTAACGAACATCTGTATAGAAAATACTTGGTAATAAACTTGGCATTGCACCTTCATATGTTGATAAGAAGAAGCCAAGAATAAAGATACCTAATGATATAAACATTAATTGGTTAAGTCCTATGAAATAGAACGCTAGCATTGAAAATGCTGTTAAACCAAATGTACCGAATAACACAACTTTTTTGTTACCAATTTTGTCACTTAAACGACCGAATATAAATGCTAATGGCACCATAATAACCATTACACTTGTAATCAATACCGTACTAACTGTAGTTGAAATACCAATTACTTCGTCTAAGTAAGACGGCATATATGAAAGTAACATATAGTTTGTAATATTAAAGAACGCAACTGCTATAAAGCATACGATAATATCTTTTTTGTGATTTTGAATAATTGAAATGAATGGTTCTGGTTTTTCATCATTCTCAGAAATATCATTTTCAAAAATTGGTGTTTCATCTAAATGTCTTCTTAAATAAAGTCCAACTAAACCAAGTGGTGCACCTAGAATGAATGGAATTCTCCAACCCCATGCTTGCATTTGTGCATCTGATAAACCAATAAATAATCCACTTGCTAATAACGAAGCTAAAATATAGCCACCTAAAGTACCAATTTCTAATCCACTACCTAAAGCACTTCTTCTATTGTCTGGAGAAGATTCTGCAATATATACCATTGCACCTGCATATTCCCCACCAGTTGAGAACCCTTGAATAATTCTCGCTAATAGTAATAAGACTGGCGCCCAAATACCTATTTGATCATAAGTAGGCAATAATCCAATTAATAACGTTGAAGCTGCCATAAATACGATAGTCGTTGTAAGAACGGTTTTTCGGCCAAGTTTATCGCCGATTTTACCAAATATAATACCACCAAGTGGTCTCATTAAGAACGCAATCGCAAATGTAGCGAAAGTAAATACTAATTTCAGTTCATCATTTTCAACTGATGTAAAGAAATTCTTACTAATGATAATTGCTAAATAAGAATAAAGACCAAAGTCAAACCATTCCATAGCATTACCAATACCTGTAGCATAAACACTTTTTTTAGTTTGTTTCATATCTACAACATTTATTTTATTCTTGTTGAATTTCATGTTTTTATAAACACCCTTTCAATATAGTTATGTATACTACCATATTGAAAAATAAGCACAACTGTAATTTTACACTTTGTTAAGTATCCACTTTTGTGAAAAACACCACAAGCATATAAGCTTATTAGCCTCATAAGTGGTCGCCCAATGTTGTAAAATTACTCATATTTCTTGAATAATTTTTAGATTTTTTAATTTTTTTCTGAAATCTTTAGCACAGATTTACATTTCTAAAAGCGTTATACTAAATATAAATCATCACAATTGGAGGTTTTGTTAATGAAACGATTTGATATGTTGATTATTGGTTTTGGTAAGGCTGGTAAGACGCTTGCTAAAGATTTTGCAGGGCAAGGTCAAAAGGTCGCGGTTATTGAACAAGATTCAAAAATGTATGGAGGTACTTGTATAAATGTAGGTTGTATTCCTAGTAAGACATTGCTCCATGAAAGTCTAGAACATCATCCGTTCAGTGAAGCGATGAGTCGTAAGAAAGATGTTGTTGCTGCTTTAAATAAGAAGAATTTCAACAACCTTAATTCTGATGACAATATCGAAGTATACACTTATAAAGCGCATTTTAAAGATAACCAAACAGTGTTGCTTTTAAATGACCAAAATGAAACGGTTGAAACGATTCAAGCGGATAAGATTGTGATTAATACGGGTACGCGTTCAAATATTCCTGATATAGAAGGTATTAATACAACTGAAAATATTTATGATTCTAAAGGGATTATGGCATTAGATCACTTACCTGAAACGCTTGTTATTATTGGAGCTGGTTATATTGCATTAGAATTCGCGACAATCTTTTCAAAATTAGGCAGTAAAATTAAAATCGTGCATCCACGTAAGCATGTATTAGTAACCGAAGATAAAGATATTGCTTCTCTTATTTATGATGAAATCATTAGTCAGGATATTGAATTTATTGATGAAGCTGAAGTAACAGCCTTCTCTACCGAAAATAATCGTCCCATCGTGCATACTTCTCAAGGTGATATAACAGGTGATGCGGTATTACTTGCGACTGGTCGTGTGCCTAATACCGATTTAGCTTTAGAAAATACAGATATCGAACTTGGAGATAAAGGTGAAATTAAAGTCAATGAACATCTACAAACTTCTGTAGACCATATTTATGCAGTTGGAGATGTTAAAGGTGGTCCTCAATTTACTTACATTTCATTAGACGATTACCGTATTGTTAAAGACCATTTAGTTGGCAAACAGCACCGCACAACGGAAAATAGAGGTTATGTGCCTTATACTGTATTTCTAGATCCTCCACTTTCAAGAATTGGCTACACTGCAAGTAAAGCTAAGAAAAATGGTCACACTATTTTAGAGGGACAAATTGAAGTGAAGAATATCCCTCGTCACAAAATCAATCATGACGACAGAGGTTTATTCAAAGTTGTTGTAGATGCAGATAGTAAACTCATTTTAGGTGCAAGTCTTTACGGTAAAGAATCTGAAGAATTGATTAACATTCTGAAACTTGCAATGGATCAACAAATTCCATATACCGTTTTAAGAGATAACATTTATACTCACCCTACGATGGCCGAATCATTTAACGATTTATTTAATATTTAATTTAGTCAAAATAGGTCAAATTATTTGAAATCAAATTCGCACTCGTTCACAATAGTAGTATCAATCATTATAGGAGTGATTTCATGTCTGAAGAAAAACATAACGAAAAAGATATACTTACTGAAAAGTTATTAGAAACACGTACGGTTATTATTACCGGGGAAATCAATGATAAAGTGGCAAAAGAAGTCGGTAATCAACTATTACTATTAGAAGCAATGAGTGATGAACCTATCAATCTATTTATTTCAAGCCAAGGTGGTCATGTAGATTCAGGTTATTACATTCATGATATGATTAATTTCATTAAACCAGAAGTTAATATTATCGGTTCTGGTTGGGTAGTAAGTGCAGGCGTTATTATTTATTTAGCTGGTAAAAAAGAAAACCGCTACAGTTTACCTAATACAAGATTCATGATTCATCAGCCTTCTGGCGGTGTACAAGGTCAATCTGTTGAAATGGAAATCACAGCTAAAGAAATTATTCGTACAAGACAAAAAATTAATGAATTAATCGCAAGAGAAACTGGCCAAGATATTGAAAAAGTAGAAAAAGATACTGGCCGTGACTACTGGTTAAGCACACAAGAAGCTAAAGACTACGGATTTATCAATAAAATCATTAAATCTCGTGATGAAATAAAATAACGTAACATGAAAGGCAGGGGCTGCGATAGTTACCCCTGCCTTCTCTATATTTATATAATGTGAACGGATTGTATTGGGTGGATAACTGCACTATATCTCTCAGTCTTCGTGCGTTACGCCCTATTTTTGTACCCTAGTGCACGATATCTCTTAGTCTTCGTGCGATTGAGCCTTATTTTGTACCCTAGCGCACTAGATCTCTCAGTCTTCGTGCGTTATGCCTCCATTTTGTACCTTATCGCACGATATCTCTTAGTCTTCGTGCGTTATGCCCTATTTTTGTACCCTAGTGCACGATATCTCTTAGTCTTCGTGCGTTATGCCCTATTTTTGTACCCTAGCGCACGATATCTCTCAGTCTTCGTGCGTTATACCCATATTTTGTACCTTATCGCACGATATTTTTTAGTCTTCGTGCGCACAAGCCCGTACATTCTCTACCATCTACCAATTATATTCATATCATGATTATTTTCTTCTATATTACTTAATATTCTCATCTACCATACGTTTCATAATAGACAATGGTCCTGTTGATGCGATCGTTGAGACATAATTTACGAGTTCTTCTACGGATACGCGATTTTCATCTGATACCCAGTATTTGATCATCGACATCATTGAACCTACTACATAACTTAAGTAATAATTTTCTGGAATGCCAAATACATTATCCTTATTACCTATTAAATGCTTAATATTACTTCTTATAATATCTGCTAATTGTTCTTCGATTTGAGTTTTACGTTCTAAGTTTAGGATCACTTGATAAAATTCCATATTATGCTCAATATGCGTAATAACATTTTTAATAATTTTATTTGCAAATTCTTCAATAAAACGATCACTCGTCTTAGTTGATAAATCCATCTTTCTAATATCTACAAATCCTTTAATTTTCTCAATTTGTTCATTTTCCATTTCATCTAACAAAGCATATTTATCTTCATAATTTAAATAAAAGGTTCCTCTATTAACATCTGCTAAATCTGAAATTTGTTGTATCGTAATACGATCAAGGTTATTTTCTTTTAATAACTGGATAAATGCTTGTTTAATTGCTCTTTTACTTTTTCTTACGCGTCGATCTTCTGCCATTTTTAACCATTCTCCTTATTTTAATGAACAATTTTTATGTTTTTGTTGATTAATAAACGTATCGTAAGTAATTGACGATTGTATCTAACTTAATTTCTATTATAATAAACAATGTTATTAATAATCAACACAATGTTCATTAATCAAGGAGGAAAAAATATGAATATTTTCAAAAAGAAACTTTTTTGGATGACACCTATTCTAGTAATCGTCATACTTTTATTATTAGCGATTGCTTTTATTCCAGCATATAATCCAGAACCAAAATCAGTCCCAATTGCGATTGTGAATCAAGATAAAGGTACAACAATGCAAGACAAAGATGTCAATATCGGGAAAACTTTTGCAGATAAAATTAAAGACAATAAAGATTTATCAGATAAAGTTGAATGGGTAGATGTAGATAGCAAGAAAGATTTAAAACAAGGCTTCAAAGACAACAAATATTATGGTGCATTAATTTTAGATGAAAATCTTTCAAAAGATTCTATGAGTAAAGTTCAAAAGACAGTTCAAGACGCAAAAATTAAAGAAATGCAGTCACAAATGAAAGAAAAAATCGAAAGTGGACAAATTCCACCTGAACAAGCTAAAAAAATGCAAGAACAAAACAAAGTTGAACCTGTTAAAGTTAAACAAGGACAAGTTGAAATCATCGTTAACGAAGGTGCAAGTATGCAAGGTGCACAACTCGCGAATACAATGTTAACGACTATCGGTGATCAACTGAATACACAAATTTCTAAACAAGGTATCCAAACTTTAGATAAAATGGATGTCGACGTTTCATCTTCAGATATTCAAGGTATCACAAATCCAATTAAAGTGGATAAAACAAACATGAACGCTGTTAAATCACATCAAGGTAACGGAAACTTACCATTCTTAATGTTCACACCAGTATGGTTAGCATCATTAGTTGGCTCAGTTGTTCTATTCTTCTCATTCAGAACAAGTAATAATATCACAATTAAAGACCGTATTATTGCTTCACATGGTCAATTAGGCGGTGCGATTGTTACAGCATTAATCGGTGGTTTCGGATATATCTACTTTATGACGCACGTATTAGATGTAACAATTAACGAACCAACTAAAATCGGTTTATACATTTCAATCGCGATTCTTGCATTCATCAGTCTCATCTTAGGATTTATGACATGGTTAGGTGTCAAAGCTATTCCATTATTTATGGTATTGTTATTCTTCAGTATGCAACTCATCATGTTACCAAAACAAATGTTGCCACAATTTTATCAAGACTATATGATCGGATGGAATCCATTTAGACATTATGCAGAAACATTACGAGGACTATTGTATTTACACCACGATATCGAACTTAATAGTACAATGTGGATGTTTATAGGCTTTATCATCTTCGGTGGTGTATCAGCTATATCAGCAGCTATCCTTAGAAAACATAGCGAAAAAAGAACAGAAGTACCATCATAAAATAAAAAAATCTCATGTGACTGAATCATTCAGTGCCACATGAGATTTTTTATTATGTTATTTTTTCTCTTTGAATCCTTGTTCTTTAATAAATTTTTCTGATTTTTTCATGCTTACGCCTTTATCAGTATCTCCAATAATATCAACAACATTATTATCTCTTAATTCTTTGAAATCAGCTTTTTCATAATCAACTTCAACATTTTCGATTAATTGATTATCGTTACTTTTTACAGATTCCTTAACACCTTTAATATCTTGGAATTTTTTACTTTCAGTCTCAAGCTGTTTCTTTAATTCTTCTTTCTGGCTATCTTCAGTAATATTAAAATCTTTGTAATCAATTGTGATTTTAGATGTTTGCTTTAACACTTTGTCCCCTTTATATGTATACGTCATTTCAACATCTGCTCTGTTTTGCTCACCAGTAAAAGTTTTAGTTTCTTCCTTACCACAAGCTGATAATAAGACTAACATCATCGTGCATAATAAAGAACCAACCATTAATTTCATAGATATTTTCATTTGCTTCGTCACCTTCCATATCCTTTAGTTATATTTCTATAATCTAATATATCACTATATAGTTTATTTATCTCAATTTTCCGAGAAAAAATAATTTGAAAAATGTCAGTATTATAATTATTATATTTAATTTTACGAAATTTTTGTATTGGTTCTTGGACGTTTGCACTCAGGTTTCCTTATATTTTTTCAAATTCTAGGTCAATTTCGCTAGCTAACGATCTTGTTTCGTTTTCTTGAACGTTAGAATTTCTAACGATCTTGTTTTCGTTTCTTGATCGTTAGCCAGCTCATTTTGTGTATTTTTACTCTTTTCCACCTGCTATTTGGTGCGCTAACGATCTTGTTTCGTTTTCTTGAGCGTTAGAATTTCTAACGATCTTGTTTTCGATTCTTGATCGTTAGCTAGCTCATTTTGTGTATTTTCACTCATTTCCAACTGCGATTTGGTGCGCTAACGATCTTGTTTCGTTTTCTTGAACGTTAGAATTTCTAACGATCTTGTTTTCGTTTCTTGATCGTTAGCCACTCCTACTCCAACCCATACTCCCTCTCACACAAGAAAAGACCAGCTCACCCGAGCTGGTCTTCTTTTTATAATATTTCTTTAGCTTTAAGTACCGCTTCTTGCGTAATTTCATGACTGTTAACCCATGCTTCTGTCACTGTTGCGTTACGTTCTTTAAATATTTCTATCACGCGCTCGCTTTGTGCGTTTGTAACGATTGGATCTCTTGCACCCATTGATAAAAAGACATTAAAATGAGATAAATCTTTATGATTATTTTCTAAATCTAATGGATAAAGTGGTGCAAAGAGTAATGCTTTTTGAAATGGTGTTTGTTCTCTTAATATGAGGTTAATCGCCATATTAGAACCATTAGAGAATCCTACTGGAATAACATCTTCTAATTTAAAACCATATTCTTTAGATGATTCTTCTATAAATTGATACAGTTCTTGTCCTCTATATTCTAAATCTTCTAAGTCATATTGCCCTTCTCCGAGTCTTTTGAAATATCTAGCCATACCATTCTCAGATACTTCTCCTTTAACACTCAAAATACTATAAGTCGGATCAAGCATTTCTGCTAATGGTAATAAATCTCTTTCATCTCCACCTGTTCCGTGAAGTAATAGAAATACTGGTTTACCTTGTGCACCTTGTTTAAATATATGTTTCATATTTACTATCTCCCATCATATTATGGTCTTTCGATTGTGAATGTGTGTCCAATTTCAGCATAATCATTCCCGGCAAGTCTGCTTACCGCATTAAGCTCTTCTTTATTAATATAACCATCATCATAAATACGCTCATCAAAATGATAATACTTCACCTCTAGCAGTAATAAATCTGAAATAGGTTGTCCATCTTTTTCAATTACAATATCATCATATAGCACCGCTTCAAATCGAACTTTACTTTGCTTCAAGCCTTTCACAGATACTTCAACTGAATCTACTATTTCAAAATTCGTACGTTCGAGTTCACTTTCTTCATGACTTAACATAGCTGCTGTTTGATTCGCATCACGCACATTATTTGTATCTACAATATGCACGACCGCTTCTTTATTCTGAATGATATTTCGTGCAGTATCTTTCATTTCACCATTCACTCTTTGTACTGCGATAGAAAGAATCGGTGGGTCTGAAGATACAACATTGAAAAAGCTAAACGGTGCTATATTCAGTACGTTATCATCTGATTCTGTTGTGACTAATGCAATTGGTCTAGGAATAATAGATCCTATTAACAATTTATAGTTTTCTTTCTGCGATAAGACTTCTGGTCGTATCTCCTTCATCTTAACCACACCTTTTCTCATTAATGTTCTCTACTTGTATCAAAAGCTTTAATTTCAGATTCAATGTAGTCGCGTTTTGCTTCTAAGAATGGTGGTAATGCAAGACTTTCACCTAATGTTTCATAAGGTTCATCTCCCATAAATCCTGGTCCATCAGTAGATACTTCTATAAGAATATGACCAATTCTTGCGTATAGCGCTTCAAAATAATATCTATCAACATTACCTGAGTTACCAATTCGAAGTTCGTTATATTTTTCTTCCCACGCTTTAATCGCTTCATGGTCTTTTAATCTGAATGATACGTGATGTACTTCACCGTAACCTTGTCTTGCTTCAGGACCTTGGTCGTCTTTTCTCAAAATAACTTGACCACCGTTACCGCCTTCTCCAACTTCTAACAATGTTACGTTTTCTTCTTCAATAATTGGTTTCATACCGTAAACTTGTTTCAATACAGATTTGAAGTCTTCATAATAGCTCACTGTAATTTCAATTGGTCCCAATCCATAAATCGCTTTATCTTCAGGTACTGGACCATTTTTCCAAGGAATACCTGGTTTAACACCTTCATTTAATTCATCTGAAATTAATTGATATCTTTGACCGTCTTCTTCTTCAAAAGGTAATACCTTTTTACCGAATAAATCTTGGATACCGTCATGTTTAACGCCAAATTCTTCAAAGCGATTTAAATAATATTCAAGCGCTGCATCGTTTGGCACTCTAAATGCTGCACGGCTAATTGAATTTGTACCACGACTACCTTTCGGGTTATTTGGAAAATCAAAGAATGTCATGTCTGTACCTGGAGACCCTTGATCATCTGCGAAAAATGTATGGTACGTATATATATCATCTTGGTTTACTGTTTTCTTAACTAAACGCATACCTAGTACTTGTGTGAAAAATTCATAGTTTCTTACTGCATCATTTGTCATTGCAGTTACGTGATGGATACCGATAAGTTCTGGATTACTCATTATAGTTTCCTTCTTTCTTTATTTTTATTTCGAATTCGAAATAATAAGTTGTAAAAAAATTTGCGCTATCCACTACTCAGTAGAATTTGCGCTTATTTTTTTAAGTGCTCTACGAAAAATCGCAAGCTCTTCGTCATCTAATATAGAAAATGCTTTTTCAATTGTTTCGGCATGTTGTGGAAAAATACGTTCCATCAATTCATGACCACTTTCGGTTAGAACAGCATACGTAATGCGTTTATCTTGCTCATCTTGTCGACGTGTTACATATCCTTTCTTAACAAGTTGATCGATGACGTAAGTTGTACTACTGCTTGCAATTAAGATGCGTTGTTTTACTTTTTGAATAGGTTGATCACCTTTATGATACAAAAGTTCCATTACAGCAAATTCAGTAATATTTAAACCGTAGTTCTTCATATCTTGTTTAACAATACGATCTAACGTATCATTTGTACGTTTTATACCTACTAGCGCTTTTAATGATTCTTTCGTTCTATCCATGTTCATCACCTATTCAAATATTATTTCGATTTCGAGATAATTGTAACGCCCTCACTAATAAATGTCAACAGTTTTGAGTATAAAAAATATACTAACTTTGTTTTTATTATATTTTCAATATTCTAACAAATTTAATTTAGTTGATTTTTAATAATGTTTAACCTATAATTCTTATTGAAAAACTAAGGTATTTATTAATTTTATATTGGGGTAATGGGATGAAAGCATTTGATTTAATCGGGAATACGCCACTTGTCTTATTGGAACATTACAGTACAGACAACGTGAAAATATTTGCGAAATTAGAAAGTTATAACTTAGGTGGCAGCATTAAAGATCGACTAGGCAAGCATCTAATAGAACATGCACTAGCTGAAGGTAATATTCGTTCTGGAGATACAATAGTTGAAGCCACTGCCGGAAACACAGGTATTGGACTTGCTATCGTAGCGAACCATTACAATATGAACTGCGTTATCTTTGCACCTGAAGGATTCTCGGAAGAAAAAATGAACATCATGAAAGCTTTAGGGGCTGAAGTAAGAAGAACACCACGTTCAGAAGGTATGTTAGGTGCGCGTCAACAAGCACAGACCTACTCTGAAGAATACGGCGCTTATTACATCAATCAATTTGAAAATGATGAGAATCCACAAGCATATGTTCATACTTTAGCGACAGAAATTCTTGAACAATGTCCAGACATCACACATTTGATTGCTGGTGCTGGTTCTGGCGGAACTTTTACAGGAATAGCTTCAGTCATGAAAGAACATCAAGTACGTAATATCATTGTAGAACCTGAAGGAAGCATTCTTGCTGGTGGCGAAGCGCATGCTCACGATACTGAAGGTATTGGCGTTGAAAAGTGGCCACCATTTCTAAAGCGAGATTTAATCGACGATATTAAAGTCATTTCGGATCAAGATGCATTTACAAATGTATCAGGTCTTGCATTAAATGAAGGTATTCTTGCTGGTAGTTCATCAGGCGCAGCATTACAAGCAGCAATAGACGTTTCAAAACAAATCGAACAAGGACATATTGTTGTCATTTTCCCTGATGGCAGTGATAGATATATGTCTAAAAATATATTTAATTATGGAGGAAAAGATTATGAATAAAAAAACATTACTCATCCATGGCGGTAAAACAACAGATGCATATACAGGTGCGGTAACAACACCAATTTATCAAACAAGTACTTATGAACAAGACGGAATCGGAAATTTAAGACAAGGTTATGAATACTCTAGAACAACTAACCCTACTCGTACAGCATTAGAAACATTAATCGCGGATTTAGAACACGGTACAAATGGTTATGCGTTCGGTTCAGGTATGGCAGCAATCTCAGCAGTCATCATGTTATTAGACAAAGGTGACCATATTTTAATTAATTCAGATGTATACGGTGGTACTTACCGTGCATTAACAAAAGTATTCTCTCGCTTCGGTATTGAATTTGATTTTATCAATACAACTGATGTAAGCAATATCGAATCTTCTATTAAAGATACAACTAAAATGTTATTTATTGAAACACCATCAAATCCGTTACTTCAAGTAACAGATATTAAAGCAGCAAGTGACATTGCTAAAAAACATGACATGTTAACAGTTGTAGATAATACATTTATGACACCTTATTACCAAAATCCATTAGACCTAGGTGCTGATATTGTACTTCACTCAGCTACTAAATACTTAGGTGGACATAGTGATGTTGTATCAGGTTTAGTTGTAACAGCTAACGAAAGTCTTGGAGAAAGAATTGGCTTCATCCAAAATTCAACTGGTGGTATTTTAGGACCTCAAGATAGTTATTTACTAACACGTGGTATCAAAACATTAGGTTTAAGAGTAGAACAAATCAATAGAAACGTTAAAGAAGTCGTAGCATTACTAAACAAACATGAAAATGTTGTTAAAACAATTCATCCATTAAACGAAGACCATGTGAATCGCGATATTCACTTCGAACAAGCTTCAGGATACCCAGGTATCATTTCATTTGAAGTCGCTGATGTAGAAAAAGCAAAAGAAGTCATTAAACATACAAAATTATTCACATTAGCAGAAAGTTTAGGCGCGGTAGAAAGCTTAATTTCAGTACCAAGTCTTATGACACATGCATCAATACCAGCAGAAATTCGTCATAAAGAAGGTATCGCAGACGGCATGATACGTTTATCTATCGGTATAGAAGATACAGAAGACTTAGTAGAAGACTTAAACCAAGCATTAAACCAAATATAATAAAAAGAAAGGCTGAGACAGCGGAATTTGACCGCTTCCTCAGCCTTTTTTCATATTTGAGGTGTGGTGGATGGGTGTATTTAGTGTGGGATGGCGGTTTGTGAGGTGTGTGAGATGCGTATGTTGCTTGTTTGGGTCGTCTTGCAACATACGAGCGAGCTATGTTGCTTGTTTGAGTCGTCTTGCAACATACGGTCGCTCTATGTTGCTTGTTTGGGCTGTCTTGCAATATACGAGCGAGCTATGTTGCTTGTTTGGGTCGTCTTGCAACATACGGGCGAGCTATGTTGCTTGTTTGGGTCGTCTTGCAACATACGGCTGCTCTATGTTGCTTGTTTGGGTCGTCTTGCAACATACGGGCGAGCTATGTTGCTTGTTTGGGTCGTCTTGCAATATTCACGGCTCCAATGTTGCTAGTCACGTCCCACTTGCAATATTCACGGCTCCAATGTTGCTAGTCACGCTCCACTTGCAATGTGCGAGGTTCTTATTTATCTTGTTTTGCCTGTCTTGATAAATACAACGCCTCTATTTATCTTGTTTAGTCACTCTTGATAAATTCAACGCTCCTATTTATCTTGTTTGGTCAATCTTGATAAATACAACGCCTCTATTTATCTTGTTTGCTCAGTCTTGATAAATTCAACGCTCCTATTTATCTTGTTTGCTCAGTCTTGATAAATACAACGCTCCTATTTATCTTGTTTTACCAGTCTTGATAAATACAACGCTCCTATTTATCTTGTTTTGCCTGTCTTGATAAATACAACGCTCCTATTTATCTTGTTTGGTCAGTCTTGATAAATTCAACGCCTCTATTTATCTTGATAAATACAACGTTTCTATTTATCTTGTTTGATCAATCTTGATAAATACAACGCCTCTATTTATCTTGTTTGCTCAGTCTTGATAAATACAACGCCCTTCACTCTATTATTCCTCAATATAAAAAATGGCCGGGACATTATTCAATGTTCCGCGCCATTTTCACTTCTTTATGATTTTGTACCGAATAGACTTATTCCTAATATGACAAATACTGCGCCACTTATTTTATTGATAATTTTTTCTGCTACGATATTATCTCTTAATTTTGTTGTTAAACTACTTGAAAAGATCGCAATGATAAATGATGTGATCGCACCCATTACTGCGAAAATACTGCCCAATATTAAAAATGGTATTGGACCGTACTGATTATCCACTGAAATAAACTGTGGAATAAAAGAAATAAAGAATAGTGCTACCTTTGGATTGGTAACGTTCGTGATCACGCCTTGTACAAATAGTTTTCTACGAGATTGATACACAGTCTTCTTTATTGAAATTGACGATTGTTTACTTATAAACATTTGTATACCTAAATAAATTAAATATACTGCTCCGACAATTTTAATAATTGTGAATAAGACCACGGAAGTTTGTAAAATAATGGACAACCCTAATCCTGATAGTACAGTATGAACAACTGCACCAACCGATACACCTAATGCTGAATATATACCTGCATCTCTACCTTGTGAAATACTTCTATTTAGTATAAACATCATATCAATACCAGGTGTGATACAGATGATAAGCACTGTGATTAAAAACAGTTGAAAAGATACGATATCAAACATCATTTACCCCCTTTAAATTAATCGTTAAGATATACTAACATATAATCTAAAGTTGTAAAATGAAAATTTTAATTTATCTCGACCTTTTCAATGTCTAAGTTTATATTTAACTTTTCAAGTATAGATTCAAAACCTTCTATAGTATAGTCCTCATTTTCAGTTACTAATGTCTTAATCGTCCCATGACCGTTGGAAGTGTATGATTCTGCTTGTTCAATAACAGTTTGAGCAGGATCAATAAACATGATATGCGGATATAACTCTTTAAAATAACTATACAACCACGGTAAATGTGTAGAAGATAATGTAAATATATCGATTTCTTCATGTTGGTCTATAATATCATCCATAAAATTCTTCACAGTCATTAAAGTACGATATTTATCGGATATAAATGAACCGTCTTCAACTAATTCAACTAATGAAGAAGCATTAAATTGATATACGTGACTTGAAGAAACTTCATTGTTTATAAATTCATTTAATGCATCACTTTCAATTAGGGATTGAACACCTAAAATACCTATTTGTTTACTAGAAGATTTCTCTAATGCTTCTTTCACCGGTGGATAAACACCTACGATTTCAGTATCAAAGTTATCTTTCATGTTATCCAAAATAGTAATCGTTGGTACATTAGATGCCACGATAATCAAACGAGGATTCCACTTCCCTAAATAATGAATGGTTTCCTTAATTACAGTTTCTAATTCATGGATAGATTTTTGACCATAAGGAAACTGATTGCGATCTGCCAGATATATTATGTCTTGATTTGGGTATGTCTTTTTTAACAATTCTACAATTGAATAACTACCAATTCCCGCATCAAAAACAGCAATAGGTTTCAATAACGTGTCTTGATTATTTGTCATATATGCCACCCTAACTTAAATTTCTAAAAATACTTTCGGTGTTTGTGCTATTTTCTCATCTACCACGTTATAAAATCCACCTTTTTGATATCCCGTACAATGCACTTTGTCTTCTGTAGCAATTTCGAATTCAAGTTCCCACTTCATTCTACTCACTTTAACTAACCAACATCTACCAACTGGTTTATCATGAATCGTCAATGGTACTTTGTAGTCTGCCTCAGTTCTCATCAATATTGGTGATATATTAAGTTTCATCATTTCTGAGTAAGTCATATATTGGTTAATAAAAGCAGTTCTTAAATCTTCAAACCATCTTACATACACAATATTACTCACAATGCCCATAGCATCAATATCATAAACATTAACTTCGATTTCTTTTTCAGCGACTAATTTTCTCTCTTGCATTAAAAAGACTCCTTCGTACATCATTTTTTATTATTTCAAAATAACTTTATACATATTATCACTTAAAGTCATTCATTAAATCAACCTTAAGCAATACTAGAATCTTTAAATACTTTTTGGTATTGAACATAGCCTGATAAATAGTGTTCAATATCATCTATTCTTACTCTATAGCCATGATGTTTAATAAAGAATGAATTCACAATACGTGCTGGATTTTTAAAGTACATTGCAATTTCAGGATAAAAGTAGCCTGTTCTTTCATAATCAGCTCTTATATGTATTGTCTTAATGAATTTTTCTTCATCTAAATAAGTTTCAACAAGATCAGCATAGCCAGTCTTCTTAGCTTTTTCGACTAAGTGATAAGTCGCCATTAACATTTCTAAAAATGTTGGGAATGTCGTTTCCCTTTGTTGCATATAATCTAAATAACTCGATACGTTCTGAATGCCAAATTTATAATATTTCTCTTGTGGGTCAATTTGTACTAATTCATTTGTACAATATCCTAACCAGTGATCATGGTATTTCCAATATTTTTTCTCTATAAACATTTCAAATAACATTTTGACAGTATTCAACCATTCTTCATTATGATCAATTTGGTAAAGTCTTAATAACGCTAAAGCAGCTTCACCATCATAATATACAATTCTGAATTGTTCTTTTATCGTTAAATCAGGATAATTTAATACGTGTATCGTTTGTTGTTGATCATCAATCATCGACAATATCCCTTTAGCAACTTTCTGAGCAGCTTCTAAATATCGAACATTATCAGGTACATGTTTTAAATACTCACAAATCGCAAAAATAAATGCAGCGTTTTGACCTAATTTTATTTCATTCATACCTTCTGTATCATCAAATATATATCCTGCGCCATCAACTTCATATAAATAATGTTTAATTAAATAATCAATCGCCTTTTCTACAATTGTGACATCTTCATTTAAATAACTCAGACCTTCTATTAATGCATATGTCGAAGATGAATGACGTAAGTTGTTATAGAAGCCTATTTCATTATCAAAATGTGGAAAATAACCGTAAATATACTTTCCGTTATCTTGAATTTGATCTTTCAAAAAGTGAGTACTTGTTTTAATTAATCGATCTATTTCTTCATTAAGATTATCAATTCTTCTCAAACCTTTACGATATCCCTTTTCTTCTAATTCAATAAGTTGATTTTCTTCAAAGAAGTAACTTTTTGTGTAGAACTTATAAACAGATTCATTTTCATAATTGCTATGTGTGAAGTATTTTCTTAATTTTTTATATTTATTTATGTAGTTATTAATATTTTTCTCAGACATGATAAATTCTTTAGTACCTTTTTTAGGTCTAATAAATGCATTGGCATTAATTTCTTCTGGTAAGAACGCTAAGTCCCAGTTCTCATCTAAAGCAAAACCATATTCAACATAATTTCTACGTGTATTGATTAAATCATGCTTCAATTGTTCATACTTTATTTCTTCTATTGAAGTAACGAAATCTATTTTAACCCATTCAGCTTTTTTACCAGTATTTTTTCGAAATGCTTCTATATATTTTTTAATATTTCGGTCAGCATTATGTGATTTAAACATTTTAACTAAAGCTTTTTGAGAAGGATGACCAACACTAACAAATATTCTTTCTACATTTGAATGACTATTTAATAAATCTTTGAATTGATTAGTTATAACCATGTATAACATTCCTTTCTTTATTAATTTATATAACACAAAAATTCACTCTAATTATACATATTATACCATTTTTTGAAAAATTATAGAGGCCAGGACATATAAATGTCCCGGCCAAAATCTAGCATTATTTTATTCTAGTTGTTTTTACTTACTATCTTTGTTGTCTCTTTTACGACGACCAAGTAATAATAATGAACCTGCACCAGCAAATAATCCACCGAATAAAGCACCGTTAATTGAAGTCATTTCACCAGTATCTGGTAAATATTTATGATGATTATCTTTATTGTTGTTATTATTCATATTTGTTGCTTTAGTATCTTTGTTTCCATCATTATTGCTTGAATCAGTTGATCCCATTCCCATATCTGAGTCTGAATCAGCGTCCGCATCTGAATCGCTATCTGAATCTGAATCGCTGTCTGAGTCTGAATCTGCATCCGCATCTGAGTCAGCATCCGCATCTGAGTCAGCATCCGCATCTGAGTCTGAATCGCTATCCGCGTCTGAGTCACTGTCTGCGTCTGAGTCAGCATCCGCGTCTGAGTCACTGTCTGCGTCTGAGTCAGCGTCTGCGTCTGCATCTGAATCAGAATCTGCATCTGCGTCTGAATCTGCGTCTGAATCGCTGTCCGCATCTGAGTCTGAATCTGCATCTGAGTCTGAATCTGCATCTGAATCAGAATCTGAATCTGAATCAGCGTCCGCGTCTGAGTCTGAATCTGCGTCTGAATCAGCATCTGCATCTGAGTCGCTATCTGCATCTGAATCAGCATCCGCGTCTGAGTCACTGTCTGCATCTGAGTCTGCGTCTGAGTCACTGTCTGCGTCTGAGTCAGAGTCTGCATCTGAGTCAGCATCTGCATCTGAGTCAGCATCTGCATCGGCGTCTGCATCTGAATCGCTATCCGCGTCTGAGTCACTGTCTGCGTCTGAGTCAGAGTCTGCATCTGAGTCAGCATCTGCATCTGAGTCAGCATCTGCATCGGCGTCTGCGTCTGAGTCAGCATCTGCGTCTGAGTCTGCGTCTGAATCTGAATCAGAATCTGCATCTGCGTCGGCATCAGCGTCTGAGTCTGAATCTGCGTCTGAGTCAGCATCTGCATCTGAGTCAGCATCTGAATCTGAATCAGAATCTGCATCTGCGTCGGCATCTGCGTCTGAATCAGCATCTGCGTCTGAATCAGAATCTGCGTCTGAATCAGAATCTGCGTCTGAATCTGCGTCCGCGTCTGAATCTGAATCGCTGTCAGAATCCGAGTCGCTATCTGAGTCTGAGTCGCTATCTGAATCTGAGTCGCTGTCTGAGTCTGAGTCGCTATCTGAGTCTGAGTCGCTGTCTGAGTCTGAATCGCTGTCTGAGTCTGAATCGCTGTCTGAGTCTGAATCGCTATCTGAGTCTGAATCAGCATCCGCATCAGTATCTTCTTTATAGAATCCTGAATCTATAGACATATCATCTTCATCGTTAATTGTAACTTCAACTTTTAGTCCATCTGAATCTTTTTCATCGTTACCACCTTGATCTTTAACTGTTGGAGTGTATCCTTGTGGTGTTTCAAATTCTACTGTATATTTACCATTTTCTAATTCTCTAAAAATATATTTACCTGTTTCATCTGTTGTTGTTCTAGCAATTTCTTGTCCATCTTTATCTTTTAAAATTACTGTTACATTCCCAATTCCTTTTTCGCCTTCATCTTGTACGCCGTCTTTATTTGTATCTTCCCATACATAATCACCTAAGTTATACTTAGGTTTTTCTTTGTAGAATCCTGAGTCAATAGTCATATTATCAGCATCTTGAATTCTTACATTTACATTAAGACCATCTGAATCTTTAGCATCATCACCATTATTTTCAATAGTTGGTTTATAGCCAGCTGGAGTCTCAAATTCTACTTTGTAATCACCATTCTTAAGTCCTCTAAAAATGTATTTACCTGATTCATCAGTGATTGCTCTACCGATTTCTTGTCCATCTTTATCTTTTAAAATTACTGTTACATTTCCGATTCCTTTTTCGCCTTCATCTTGCACGCCATCTTTATTTGTATCTTCCCATACATAATCACCTAAGTTATATTTAGGTATATTTTCTCCATCACCGTTACCTGAGCCAAATCTAAGAATGTTACGATTATCCCAATAGAATGAGCTAGGGTTACCATAATAATCACGATTTGTTTCTGTAACTCGTGTCAATACATCATTTTCACTTTCATCATAATGACCATCTACTAAAATTACATAAGCTTTATTAATATCACCAAATTTTATATCTGTTGAATTATCATTATTATCAGTAATATAACCATTAAAATTCGCAGTAACATCTTTAAAGTTTCCATCATTTGGATCTACAAAATAACTTTCATTTAATAGATTTGGATTAATTACTTCATAAATTTTATATCTTGTATTATCTGAATTCACTAATGTGCTACTAACAGTTGGATCATCATAATAACCTTTAACATTAACATTTGAACCATAAAGTTGTTTAGCTAATGGGTTAACATATATTACTTGTTTATAAGTTCTTTCACCTGATTTATTATCTATTTTATTAATATTGGATGATATATTGGCGCCATTTGCTCCAGGAACTCCAGCAAATGGAGAACTGTAATCAAGATTGATAGTTGAATTGAATCGCTTACCTGCTATATTAAAACTTACTGGATAATTTCCACTTCTTGGTGATTCTTTTCTATCTGTAAATATCGGAATCTCAAAGTTACCTTTTACTTTTTCTTTCTCATTTACAAAATTAGTGAAGATGTATTTACCTTGTTTTGTTTTTGTATTATAAGTACCAGTAGCTATAATGTCTCCATTTTCATTTTTTAATTTAGCAAGATTCATTTGGTACCCTACTTTACTGTAATCAATGTCCCCGTCTAGAGATAAATTATTAGGAACATCGAATGTAAAGTAATCGCCTTCTTTAATAGAATCAGTTATTCTAAATGATACATTCATATTAGTAAATCCAGATTGATTTGGGTCAAATTTTCTTTTATCTAAATTAAAATTGTTGATAACTACTTTATCATTAACATTCTGACCACTAGCTTCTGTATTTGTATCAACCATAGGCACAGCTCTGAACCCTGTATAGTTTCTAGAAGTCGTAGCTGGCACCTTATTTTTATCGATTTTCTTAGATTGATATCTAATAGCTTCTAAAGAAATCTTCTTTTTCACATCTTCTAAAGAATCTTCCTTAAAATTAATTTTTGCATTATCAATAATTAATTTACGATCGTCATCTGATAAATTTTTAATTTTGTCATCTACTTCATTAACTAAATCTTCTTCAGAAAAATTTGTAGGTTGATCAATTACTTTTGCTTGTGTACTAGAAGTTCCATCTATTGAGACTTCTTCGTTTCTAGAATTTTCAATTTCTAATTCTGTAGGTGTTTTTTCTTCTGTAATTGGTTGTTCTTTAGTTTGATTTACTGAAGTTATATTTTCCTCTATAGATACTGGTTCTGATGCTTTTTTCTCTGTGCTCGATTCTTCAGAAGTAAACTTTTCTGATGCTTTGTCTTCTTGATTTGTTTTTTCAGTTGGTAATATTACTTCTCTATTTTCTTCTGTCGATTTTTCTTCTATAACTGGTTCTTCTGATGATACTTCATCTGTTACATTATCTTCTAGTGTATTTTCTTCTGTGCTCTCTTTTTCTAGTGATGCTTTTTCTGTTACTTTTTCCTCTGTGCTTAATTCTTCTGTTAATGTTGATGAATTATCCCCATTTATGTCATTAGATTTTTCATCATTTTGAGAACTTTTTGATTGTGCTTTTACTAAATCTTCGTTAGATACCTCATCTGCTTTCGCTTCATCACCTAAACCGAATAATAGTGTTGCACCAACCAAAATTGAAGCAGTACCAACAGTGAATTTTCTAATTGAATATTTATTTAATTTATTAGAAATAAAATCTATTTTACCACTTCTTGATTTTGGTTTCTTTTTCATTATTCATTCCTCCTAAAATATCAATTTTTCTTATTGAAAAGTCATTTTATTTATATGAGCACTTATCAAAAAATATTATATTTCGGGCTATTCAAATATTCAACACTTTAATTATAAAGATAATATATATTAAAATTATGTTTATTTTACATTTAATTACATTCATTAAATTGAATTTAAATCAAAAAATAAAGCGGTTATATCATTTGACATAACCACTTTACGAATGTTTAATATAAATTTATTTATCTTCTTTTCTACGACGACCGAATAAGAATAATGAACCCAATCCTGCTAATAAACCACCAATTAAAGTTGTATTAACTTCTGATTCTTCACCTGTATCAGGTAATTGTTTGTTATGGCTTGCTTTATGATCTTGATTATTTTCATTCGATTGATTAGCATCACCATTACCACCATTATTGTTTGAATCATTTGATGACATACCTGCCTCTGAATCGCTGTCAGAATCTGAGTCGCTATCTACATCTGCGTCACTATCCGCGTCTGAATCACTATCTGCATCTGCATCACTATCAGAGTCTGCGTCGCTATCCGCATCTGCGTCACTGTCTGCATCGGCGTCGCTATCTGCGTCTGCATCACTATCAGAATCTGAATCACTGTCCGCGTCTGCATCGCTATCTGCGTCTGCATCACTATCAGAGTCTGAATCACTGTCCGCGTCTGCGTCGCTGTCTGCATCGGCGTCACTGTCTGCATCGGCGTCACTATCCGCATCTGCATCACTGTCTGCGTCACTATCTGCGTCCGAATCACTATCTGCGTCCGAATCACTGTCTGCATCGGCG
>NZ_JAJNJA010000004.1:0-297457 GCF_022386995.1 Mammaliicoccus sp. N-M50
TAAGCTCATTTTTGATTGGTTAAGCCAATCACTCTGAAGTACTTTCAGTACTCAATTATTGGAATTAACGTTGACATATTGTCATTCAGTTTTCAATGTTCATTATAAAATAATTTGGAGCGGGTGATCGGAATCGAACCGACAACATCAGCTTGGAAGGCTGAGGTTTTACCACTAAACTACACCCGCTTAGCTATATTAAAATTGATGAATGGTGCGGCCGAGAGGATTTGAACCTCCACGGGATTTCTCCCACTAGGCCCTCAACCTAGCGCGTCTGCCATTCCGCCACGACCGCGCATGGTTTGCAGTACTCAATCAATTTGTTATTTAAGTGACTGTCATTAAGTATATTACATTAAGTTTACAAAGTCAATACAAATGATTAACTTTTTAATGTAATTTTACATCGAATAACTTGTCTTAATATTTGTTACGTTTCGTTCAAGCAACATTAACTATAATACGCCGGATCTATTATTTCGTCAATGCTTTTTTATTAAAAATTTAAATAAAAAGTACTACACTCGCATATTTTTAGTGTAGTACTTTCCCAATTATTCTTTATGTTATATTTTTTAACTTTCCACCACATCGTCCACATCTATATTTACGTGTATTAACACGTTTAATACGTTTGAATTCTGTTTTACATTGCCCACATTGATATAAATAGTTAGCACGTTCTTCATAACTTTGAACGGCTTTACAAAATCGCGGTGCACCTACTTCGTTACTTAAATCTTTGAATGCTTTGTCTTTATGCTGGTATCCTTTACCTTCTAAATGTAAATGATAATGACAAAGTTCATGTTTAATTATATCTATAAGTGCCTCAACACCAAAATGTTCATATTGCTTCGGATTAATTTCTATATCATGACTACTTAATAAATACCTTCCACCAGTTGTTCTTAACCTTTTGTTAAATATTGCATTGTGTTTAAAAGGCTTATTAAAATATTCCGTTGATATATTAGACACAAGTTCTTGAAGTGCCTTATTGTCCATTAGGGTCTATCATAGTTAATGACACTTTTTGTTTTTCTTGGTTTACATCTAATACCCAAACATCAACTATATCTCCTACACTTACAATATTCATAGGATGCTTAACATATCCTTTAGATAATTTAGATATATGAACAAGACCATCTTGTTTAACACCTATATCTACAAACGCACCAAAGTCGACAACATTTCGTACTGTACCACTTAAAGCCATATTTGGTTTTAAGTCTTCCATAGAAAGAACATCTGATTTTAAAATTGGTGTTTCGAATTCATCTCGTGGATCTCTTAATGGTGCTATTAAAGAAGCAATGATATCTTCTAGCGTTGGTATACCTATATTTAAGGTTTCACTTGTATCTTGTATATCTAATTTATTTAGTTTTTCTTTTAATATATCAGAACCAATATCTTCTTTTTGTAAACCAACATATTGAATCAACGCATAAGCCGCTTCATAACTTTCCGGGTGAATAGCTGTTTTATCAAGTGGTTCAGTTCCATCTAATATTCTTAAAAATCCGATACTTTGTTCAAATGTTTTATTCCCTAATCTTGGAACTTTAGCTATTTCTGAATGATGTGTAATAACACCTTTTTCTTCTCTAAATTTAATAATGTTATTTGCAACTGTATTGCTAAGACCAGACACATAGCTTAGTAATGATGGAGATGCTGTGTTCACATCAACACCAACTTGGTTAACGGCAGTTTCCACGACGAATTTTAAAGTTTCACTTAGTGCTTTTTGATTTACATCATGTTGATATTGACCAACACCGATTGATTTAGGATCTATTTTAACAAGTTCACTTAATGGATCTTGTACACGTCTACCTATAGATACAGCACTTCTCTCTTCAACTTTAAAATCAGGAAATTCTTCTCTAGCTATATCTGAAGCTGAATAGACAGAAGCCCCCGCCTCATTAACGATCACAAATTGGCAAGGTAAGTTGTGCTTTTTAATCATTTCAGCTACAAATTGTTCTGATTCTCTACTTGCTGTTCCGTTACCAATCGCAACTAATTCAATGTTGTGTTTCTTGATCATATCTACAAATATCTTTTCCGCTTGATCAGTTTTAGATACTGGAGGATGAGGATATATCACATTTTTATCAACAAACGAACCATATTCATTAATAACTGCTAACTTACAACCCGTTCTGTATGCTGGATCTAGTCCTAGTATTTTTTTACCTTTTAATGGTGCTTGCAATAAAAGGTTTTTTAAATTCTCAGAGAAGATCTCAATTGCATGTTCTTCAGCTTTTTGTGTTAATTCACTTCTAATCTCTCTTTCAATAGAGGGTAAGATTAATCTTTTCAAGCTATCTTGAATAGCTTCATTAATGACTTCAATATGTTTATGTTCTTTTTTCACAAATTGAGTTGTTAAATAACTTTCTAATGACGCTGTATCTATTTCGAATCCTACTTTCAATATACCTTCTGATTCTCCACGGTTAATAGCTAGCACTCTATGAGGTACTATTTTCTTAATCGGTTCTTCATATGTATAGTACATTTCAAAGATATTTTTCTCATCTTCAGCTTTCTTTTTCTTCTCAGTCACTAATTTACCTTGTCTTTCAACACTATTTAAAATGTATTTACGGTATTTAGGCTCATCTGAAATCATTTCAGCTATAATATCTTGTGCACCTTTAATGGCATCTTCATGAGATGTAACTTCTTCAGTAATATATTTTGAAGCTTCTTCAACTAAATCAATATTAGAAGTACCTTCAAGTATCCATTTAGCTAAAGGTTCTAAACCTTTACGTTTTGCTTCTGTAGCTCTTGTTTTTTTCTTTTTCTTAAATGGTCGATATAAATCTTCTATTCTTTGTAATTTAGTTTGTTTTAAAATATCATTTTTTAAGTCTTCTGTTAATAAACCTTGTTCATCAATTAATCTGATGACTTCTTCTTTTCTATTATGCAAGTTAAGTGCATATGTATATTCATTTTCAATTTGTTTAATTTCAACTTCATCAAGTCCACCAGTTAATTCTTTTCTATATCTTGCTATAAAAGGCACTGTATTCTTATCTTCTAGTAATTCTAGTACAGTTTTAATTTGTTTTTCTGTAAAAGGATGATTTTTCTTTATGATTTCTATTAGTTCTTGATTCATAATTGCCTCCTAAAAATAGTTATATTCCATTTTAACATAAATAGAATATAACCATTTTTGATTTTGAAAAGAGCCAGAAACATTTGAAATGTTTCTGGCTCTCTTAATATATTATTTATTTCATTGCAGCTTCTTTTAATTTCTTTATTGCTGTTCTTTGAAGTCTTGAAACATGCATTTGACTGAGACCTATTTTTTCGCCAGTCTCTTTTTGACTTAAGCCCGTAATAAAGGTGTATTGAATTATTTCTCTTTCTCTATCCGTTAAAATAGGCAGAATTTTTTCTAATATCATTCTTTTTTCTGTTAAATCATAACCTTCTTCAGATTCTCCCATAATATCTAACAAGGTAACGGTAGATCCGTCTTTATCCGCTTCGATAGAATGGTCAACACTTAAGGCATTATAACTTTGACCCATTTCCATTGCTTCTAGAACATCTTCTTCAGTTACTTCTAATCTATTCGCAATTTCAATAATTTTAGGTGATCTTCCTAATTCATTAGTCAATTCTTCATTTGCCTTTTTTATTTTAGGGCCAATTTCTTTAATTCGTCTAGGTACATGTACACTCCAAGTTTTATCTCTTAAATATCTCTTTATCTCACCAATTACTGTTGGAACTAAAAATGCTTCAAACTTTCTTTCAAATGAAACATCGAATCTTTTTATAGCACCTAATAAACCAACCATACCAACTTGAACAAGATCTTCATGATGTGCTTGGCCTTTAGAATATTTATATGCTAAAGATTCTACTAATTTCTGATAATGTAATACTAGCTTTTCTTGAGCTTCACTATTATCATTTTCTTGGTAATCTGCTATCCAAGCATTAATGTCTTCTGGAGAAACTTCATTATAAACTTTGGACTCTTCCGTCATGTGTTTGCACCTGCTCTTTAGATAAATACTTTGTCATACTTATTGTAACACCAGCATCTTTTTGGACACTTACTTCATCCATTAATGACTCAATAAGAAATAGTCCTAATCCACCTTGTCTCAAGAAATTGATATTATCACTTTCTTGGTAAGGTCCAAGCACTTTTTTAGCTTCTTCATAATTAAAGCTTTTACCCGAATCTGATACAATGATTTCTATTTTATCTTCAAATACAAGGTAACCTATTAATATTTCACCTTCAACTTTATCACTATATGCGTGTTTCACTGCATTTGTTACCGCTTCTGACACTGCAATTTTTGAATCTTCAATATCTTCATATGAAGCACCAGCTCTATTAAACACGCCAGATAATGTTAATCTGACAAGTCCAACATATTCTGGAGCTGCAGGGAATCTCATCTCTATATAATCATAGTTAGATGTCATCTCATTATACCTCCGTTCCTTTGTTGACATGCATTAATTCTTTAAGTCCTGTAATATCAAATAATCTCTCAATTCTGTCAGATACACCAAGCACATATAGTGATTTATCATGTTCATTGAGTGATTTTAATGTGCCAACAAATAAACCTAAACCAGTAGAATCCATATAACTTACGTTCTCCAAATTAACATGTATATCATGTGTTCCTTTTTGTCTAATCGGTTGTAATACGTCTTGAAGTTGAGGCGCAGTGTACACATCCAATTCTCCGCCAACTTTAATTTCATAGTAGTTTTCATGTTCAGTAGTTTCAATGTTAAGATTCATTCCTTGTTACACCCCTAAATGTATTAGACTTTCATCATTTATTTTTACCCGTTTTTAAAATGTTTAATCTTATTTAACACATCTTAAATATTTTTAACTTACAACTATTTAACTCTTTTAACAATTAATATCGTTAAATCATCTCTTTTATTTGGATTCTGTAGTTTGACTAGTTCTTCATATAAGATTTGGACAATGTCTTGCGGATGTAGTTGTTTGTACTCATCAATCATACTTAATAAATCTGTCGTTTTGATAAATTCATTTTGTTGATTGCGCAATTCTGTTACACCGTCAGTAAACACGATAATCATATCTTGTAATTCTATTTTTATTTCACTTTGTTTATAACGTGTATGTTTATTAACACCGAGCACAATACCTCGTTCAGACATTTCTTCAAATTCTCCAGTCTGACTTCTATATATGTATCCAGGCTCATGTCCTGCAGAACTATAATAAAGCATGTTATTAATTTCTTCATATAGTCCATAGAACATTGTCACAAACATATTTTGATTAACGTTCTTTTCCACAACTCGATTCAAACGTTTCAAACCGTCACTCGGCAATTGCGAATGACCGTAAGAGTCCATACCAAATTTAATCATACTCATCGCTAATGCTGCCGGTATCCCTTTACCGATAACATCTGCTACTGCAAAACTCATAGTTCCGTCATTATGATCAATTAAATTAAAATAATCTCCACTTACTTTTTGTGCTGGAACAGAAATTGCCCCAATTTGAATACTATCAAATTGAGGGATTTGAGGCTTTAGCATCGTTTGTTGCAAGCTAGACGCAACTTCCATTTCTTTATCATGAATTTTAATTTTATTTAATAACTTCTTGTAATCTCGGTATGTAAAGCCATAGCCTATCATGACTTCTAAAAGAACATCAAATGAACGAATGATTTGTTCTTTAGTCAGTTCTTGTTCCTGTTCCATAATATTTACATGTAATTGTACTATCTCCTCTGGTGAAACATTATCTTCAATGGCTTCAGTTGAAAATGTTTGGCAAGATGATAAAATTTCGTCATCATTTGTTTGAACATAATCAAGTAATAATTGAAGATACTGTTGTTTCTTTTGTTCTGACACGAAGTCACCTCGTTTCAAATATACTAAAAAAGCTTTAGGTTAATCCTAAAGCGGAAGACGTTTTAAAGTAATATTGATTCTTTTAAAACAATTTCATTATGTATTACCTAATGTATCAAATTTTTGTTGCAAAGTTAGATTGAGGCTGATTGCAATAGCAGTATCAACCTCTTTCATCTTTGCATCAGATAAATATGTTAATTTTTCTTTTAAGCGTTTTTTATCAATAGTTCTGATTTGTTCAAGCAAAATTACGGAATCTCTGTCTAATTTATATTTCGCTGCCTCAATTTCTACATGAGTGGGAATTTTGGCTTTATTTATCTTACCAGTAATTGCTGCAACAATCACAGTCGGGCTGTATCGATTACCTGTATCATTCTGGATAATAACGACTGGTCTTGTTCCCCCTTGTTCAGAACCTGTAACTGGTGAAAGATCTGCGAGATATACATCTCCTCTTCTCATTTATTCACCTTGCTGAGAGGCTATATGCGATTCATTTGAATCACAAGCTTCACATTCACAATAGTATGCTTCAGATGCAAGGGAGAGATTTAAATCGGCCATTGAACGATAGCCTTCTTTCAGTGTTTGTTCTAAACTTTGTGTACGATTTTGCGTTAAAGATGTCATAACAAATACCTCCAGATAAAATAAATGTAAATTTTGTTGATTAAGTTATTAATATCATAACAAATGTAACTCTATTTGACTATGCTATTTTAATAATTCGTTCGTAATTTCAACATTTTCACCATCATGATAGATACGTGGTAATCTCTTTTTCAAGTTACAAAGTACTTCATAATTAATGGTATCCTGTGCTTCAGCAATTTTTTCTGCTGATTGTTCCGAATCAACATCATTATCCATGAGAATGACTTTATCACCTGTTTGAACATCATCTGGTACTTTAATCATCGTTTGATCCATACATACTCTACCTATGACAGGACAATTCACACCATTTACATTCACGAGCGTATCTTGCATCTTTCTTAAGTAACCATCTGCATAACCTATTGGTAATGTGGCTACTTTAATACGTTCACCAGCAGTAAATGTTGCACCATAACTCACTGTTTCTCCTGGTTCTAAATATTTAGTTTGAACGACTTCTGTTACTAATTGCGCAGAAGGCTTTAATTTTAAATTAGAAATTTCTTGAATATATTTTGATGGATAATATCCATATAATGAAATACCAAATCTAACAGCTGTACAAATAGATGCATCATATCTTAAGGCACCTGCTGAATTTTGAGCATGTATATATTCAGGTGTTTGAGAAGACTCTACAAATTCTTCAAATAATTCATATTGCTTTTTAGAAAAATCATTTGGTTCATCTGCAGAAGCAAAGTGCGTATACACACCTTCAAATATAAGGCGTTCATGCTGATCTATTTTATGAACGACATGTTGGTAAGTTTCAACATCCTTCAATCCAATTCTACCCATGCCTGTATCTATTTTTACGTGCATCCATAAAGGTTTATCAGAATCATCATCTATTGATTCTATTGCATCATCTAACCATTGTTCTGATGGAACGGTTAATGCAACTCTATGTTGAACAGCTTTATTAATATCTTTAGTATTAATAACGCCGAGTACTAATATTTTAGCTTTAATACCATGCATTCTTAATTCAATTGCTTCATCTAATGTCGCAACTGCAAAGAAGTCTACACCTTCATTCATTAAATATGTTGCAATTGGTACACTTCCTAATCCGTACCCATTTGCTTTAACGACTGCCATAATTTTCTTATTTGGATGAAGTCTTCCTACTGCTTGATAATTTTCTAGTATTGCCTTTAAATCGACGTTGATATAAGTTGGCCTATAATATTTTTCGGACAACAGCAAGGCACCTCCTCTTATAATATTTGTATTTTATCATATAGAAATCAATCTTGCTTAATATTTTCTATAATCACAATGGCTTCTGCATAATGTTTTGTGTGTGTAATGGACGGATGAACACGGTACCCTTCACAAATGATTTCTGGTTTTCCATTTTCATCTGGTAAACAATTAATCGAATGAAAGCCGTATTTTTTACCAATACCTGTACCCATCGCTTTGCTAAATGCTTCCTTCACAGCAAATCTACCAGCGATGAATTCGACTTTTCTTGATTCTAATTTGATTTTGTTAAAAATATTTATTTCATCTTTTGTTAAAATTTTATTAACCATTTCTGGTCGTTTCGTATACCAATCTTGTATACGTTCTATTTCGACTAAATCTATGCCGACTCCTTGAATCATCGTTAACACCTTCATTTTCACTGATTAAAATCATTTTTCAATTCTATTTTGTATCGCGTGTTTAATACGATTTGCCTTATCTTTATTTAAATATTGAATCGTTCGATTTCCTCCAGCTGTGGACAACGTAATATTAGCCAGGTTAAACTTTCTCATTATGAATCCTTCATATAGATCAACATTTTGAATTCTACCCATAGGTATCGTTGTTTCTCTAATCATAAAAATACCTGATTTAATGTTTATTTCATCATCATTTATTTCATACCTGAAATTTCTATACATGTAATAAGGCTGGATGATTAAACCATATATAGCTATTACCAAGATGAGCACGACTGGAATAAGCAGAAACCATTTTGAAGCTGTCGTCCACCATAAATTAAAAATTACTGCCATAACAATTAATATAATGATGAGTATTGAAATTGTAATGAGCGATCCAATACGTTCAACGACCATTCCCTTTTTATCCATTCTATATCTAGGAAGCATCTATGTGACCTCCTTTATCTTTATACCATTTATAAATATTTAACGTATCTTGTTTATTAATAAATCTTAATCCTTTGGACAACATACCATTTCCATATGCTATTTGAATTGTGAAATGTGCAATATCTTTACGTTTAATAATTGGATTTTCATGTAATTCAAAAGTTAAAATCTTATTTCTATTCGCCCAAATTGTTGTATATTCAAACGGTGTTGCATTCAGTATGACAATTGAGTCGTCATAAATTTTATATCCAGATTTCAACGTAATGATACTTGCATATAATAGCATAACCAAGAATATTACTAATCCGATCATCCAAGTATAAGACCATAAATATATTTGGATAGGTATCACAATTAACAATAAAATAATGGTAGGGATGAACACTCTTCTACGAATACCTTGTTTAGGTAAGCCTTTTTTAACGGAATGAAACTGAAATTGCGGAATAATATCTTCAAGTAATTGATATGCTTCTTTCTTCTTCATAAATGGCAAAATTGTCACAGTACCGACATCAGTATCTTCTCCATTTTCAAAATGTCCATCTGAAGTAATAATCGCTGATATTTTAGTGTATCCGATCACTCTTCTGAATATAGATTCTTCTTCTTTTAATGCTTGTATTCTTCTAATTGGAACGGTACGCTTTTGAACAGTTAACAAACCATATTTAACCGTTAAAAGTTCCCCATCAAATGTTAATTGATATTTATAATTTTTAATAAATACAATGAGAGATCCAATGACATAACTCAATATAATAAATAAAAGTGTAATTGATATGATAACAAATGTTAAATTAACAACTTGATTAATCAGTGGACTGATGTAATCCTCGATATCGATTATTTGTGTGAAAAATCCAAGTAATGAGCCAAGTGCTGCAAATACAATCAAAATGCCACCACTTGTAAAACTCATCTTCAATAAATCTTTAGTTGATAATCTAAAGAACACAACTTCTTCTTTTTCATTAATAACATCATATTGATCAGAATCAGACGACGTTCCATCTTCCTCGTTTAACTCATTTTCGCTTTGCTCTTTATTTTTAATAGCATATTTTCTTTCTTTTAAATATTTTGAAAGACTATCACTTTGAGACTTCGTAATTGTATCTAATTCAATACCATCACTCGGAGTTTTAATACTTAAACTCACGCCACCTAACAACTGATGTACAATATTTTGAGAAGTATCAACAGACTGAATCCTTTCAATATTTAACTCTTTACGATTTTTTGAAAAGACACCCCAAGTCATAATCAATTGATCATTCTCAATCCAATAACGTGTATTGTAAATCTTAATTGCTTTAAAAATACTACTTATAAATGAAAAAATTAATAGAACAATTGGAAATGTAAGGTCCCAAAAATTATCAAGTCCGCGTGTTACAACAATAAACACAGCGATTATTAATGGAAATACATTTTCTTTTAAACTGGCTAAAAAGCCACTAACATAAGATATTGGATGTAATTTTTGAGGATCAAACATCATCAGTCACCTCTTTAACCTTAGTCATGATATTTAATCTCGTTTGGTCAGCTATCTCTCGGTTGACCATTGGTAACACTTCTAAATTACCTGCTGTTACAACAACGACAAAGTAAATATTAAACAATCTTGAAATTGGTCCGTGCTTTATCGTTACATATTGTATTCTGTCATAAGGTTGTACAAATCGTTTTTGATAATAAAGCCCACTTTGTACTTCAATATACCGTTCTCCAATTTCGAACGATGTTTTTTTAAGTCGTATGATCGGGCTTATAAATCCTATCGCAATGATCAACAGCGCAATCGGTGTCACAATATAAATGAGAAATGTCCACCAATCATATTCATGCCATAAAAATACAAATACAATGTACAAAACTAAGATAACTATGACATTTATAATATGATTTACATACTCATATTTTATAGACTGTTTTGGCATTTTGTGTTCGAGTATTGGTTTATACATATAATCTCCTCTATCGTTCAATTTACGTGTATTATATCATAAAAAAAGTGTGCGTAACCTTAGAGATTACACACACTTCTTGTTTAGTTTTTATTTTGAATGCTCAGCAAATGTTCTACCTGAGAATTGTTTTTTTGAACGTTGTTTGTTTGGTTTATTGTTTTTACCTTTGTTACGGTCAAATTGATTGTTTTTATCATTACCGCGACGTTTGTTGTTTTTACCATCAAATCTAGTTCTAGATTTACCACGTGAGTTACCACCACGGTTACCTTGTTTGCCTCTATGATTAGATTTTTTAGATAATGGTTTTTCAAATGTTAATTGAATTTCTGCATCGTTGTTAGAAGTAATTAACTCTTGTAATAATGCAGCAACTAATTTTTGGTCACCGTATTCTTTAATTAATGATTCAGCAATTTTTTCAATACGGCCTTCGATTGGACTTTCTACCCAACCTTTAACTTTATCTTTAACATCTGATTCTTTAGCTTTCATAACCTCACCTGGTGTTGGTGGACGTAAAGCGCTCATTTGACGTTTATTAGCTTTTTCGATTTGACGGATATAATCCATTTCGATTGGATTTACAAATGTAACGGCAACACCTTGTTTACCTGCTCTACCTGTACGACCAATACGGTGTGTATAACTTTCAGTATCTTGAGGGATATCAAAGTTATACACGTGACTTACGCCAGAAATATCTAATCCACGAGCTGCAACATCTGTAGCTACTAAAATATCGATTTGATCATTTTTGAATTTTTTCAATACTTCTAAACGTTTAGCTTGTGTAATGTCACCGTGTAAACCTTCAGCGCGGTATCCTTTAGTGATTAAAGCACTTGTTAATTCGTCAACACGACGTTTCGTACGACCGAATACAATTGCTAATTCAGGATTTTGAACATCTAATAAATTCGTAAATGTCTCGAATTTTTCTAATTCTTTAACGATTGTGTAGAATTCATCAATTTGTGGATCTGACAATTCGTTAGACATTGTTTTAACAATTTTTGGACTCTTCATGAATTTTTGAACTAATTCTTGAATAGCTTTTGGCATTGTTGCTGAGAATAGTAATGTTTGACGATTTTCAGATGGAAGTTTAGACATTATAAATCTCATATCATCTATAAAGCCCATGTTCATCATTTCATCTGCTTCATCTAAGATCAATGTAGAAATTGATTCTGTTTTTAATGTTCTTCTATTTAAGTGGTCAATCACACGTCCTGGTGTACCTACTACGATTTGTGGACCTTTTTTAAGTGATTTGATTTGTCTGTCTATTGGCATACCACCGAATACAGTTACGACACTTACATTTTGTCCTTTACTGAAACTACGTAATTGCTCTGCCACTTGGTTTGCTAATTCACGTGTTGGTGCAAGAATCAATGCTTGTACACCTTGTTTATCTGCTACTTTATCAATTAATGGAATACCAAATGCACCAGTTTTTCCTGTTCCAGTTTGTGCTTGTCCTAGCACGTCCGTACCTTGTAATGTATATGGAATACTTTCGATTTGTATTGGCGTTGGTTCAGTAAATCCCATTTTGTCCAAAGCATTTAAGGTAGCTTCAGAAATACCTAATTCTTTAAATTTTTGCAAAATAATTCTCCTTTTATATAGTTAATTCATCTCGTCTTTTTTATTCAACTTCTATATACTACCACCCTTTTACCAATAGCGCAATGCGATTAAATCGTCGTTTACATTTAATTTTCATAAACAAAAACATAATAAAACTGCACTAAAAAGGGATTTAGTACAGTTTCACTTCTTTATTTATTTTTAAATATAAATTTTTCAACTTCATAAAAAACTTTATAATTTACTTTTGATAAACATATTTCATGTGGTCCTTTATCAATTTCAACTAGACGTGCATGCTTTATTCTCTTCACTAAGTTTCTCGATTTCTCTATTGGAACGAGACCATCTATTGTGCCATGTATGATTAACGTTTTCGCTGCTATTTGTTCTGGAACATATAGCGCACTTTGCTGTAATTTTTTAAATGCCACAAATGATTTATAGTTTATTTTGATTGTACGTCTCACCATAAAATCAAGAATCTTCAAATCTGCATATCTCATATTATTGATAAATGCATATGGAGACTTAACCAAGTATTGTATATTGATATTTTCAAAAGCTGGTGCAATTAACACTAATTGATCAGGTTGTTTAATTTTAGCTAACAAACCAGCAATAATGCCACCCATTGAAAATCCAATAACAATGACCTTATCTGCTTTCTTTCTTAATATTTCATAAGATTGTTTCGCTCGCTCAAACCACATATCTTCATTTGTATCTTTAATCAATAAATTTAAGCCATGTCCTGGGTATTCCGGCGCTTCAAGTATAAAATCATAGCGACTACTCAAATATTCAATTAATGGTAATAACTCATAACGACCACCTGTATAACCATGTAAAAACAGGATACCTACTTTCATGTAAGCGCGTTAATAATCGTTTCGAGTGACATACCTCTAGAACCTTTAAACAAAGTGATAGAGTCTTCATTTAATTGATTTTTTAAATAGTCTGTGATTTCCTCTTTATGCTCAAAGTGATAAGTTTCAGGTATATATGCTTTCGCAATATTTGATATATGAGCCGCTTCTTCACCATATGTGATTAACGTTTGTATAGCTTTATGTTCTAAATAATAGCCAACTTGCTCATGCATTTCTTGACTCATTTCGCCTAGCTCTAATACATCCGCAAGAATAAGTGTCTTATCCGTTTGTTCCATATTATGCAGTGTATCAATTGCTGCTTTCATACTTGTTGGACTTGCATTATATGCATCATTAATAAGTAAACCATATTGTTCAGTTTCAATTCTTTGCATGCGCATATCCGTTAATACAAGATCATCTAGAGAACTTTGAATAACATCTTCCGTTACACCTAAATGTTTAGCCACTTGAATTGCATATGTTGCATTTTTAACATTGTGTTCACCTAATATATTTAAATGATAAATGAAATGACTATTATTCAATTGAAAATTGATGCCATGACTTGATGATTGATTCGTTTTGATAATCACATCATTATCATTCGCTACCCCTACAGATAGTTTGTCATGTTTCATTTCAGATACGAAAGGTTTAAGTAATGGCTCATCACCATCGTATATGAATAGTCCTTTATCTTTAAGACCTTCTGTAATTTCAAATTTGGCTTTTGCAATACCTTCTCTAGAACCTAGATCTTGCATATGAGACTCACCAATATTCGTGATAATAGCAACATCAGGTTCAGCTAAATGTGTTAATTCACTAATTTCACCAAAACCACTCATACCCATTTCTAGAATGGATACTTCAGTATCTTCATCTAAGTCGAGTATCGTTAATGGACAACCAATCTCATTATTATAATTTCCTTGTGTCTTCTTAACTTTAAATGATTTATTCAACACGCATTCAACCATATCTTTAGTTGTCGTTTTACCATTTGAACCTGTAATTGCGACAACTTTAGGATTTACATATTTCAAATATGCTTTAGCTAAACTTTGTAATGCTGCTAAAGTGTCATCAACAAAAATAATAGGTCCTTCTGGCGGATTTGGTACGTCTTTTTGCCAAAATGATGCACCTGCACCATCGTCAAGTGTTTGACGTACAAATTTATGACCATCTACATTTTCACCTTTAAATGGTATAAACAAATTTGATTTAGCAATTTTTCTTGAGTCTATACATGTACCTTGAACAACGACATCAAGATATTCGTCTTGAATGTCACAATCAATCCATTCTTTAATTTTACGTAAATTAATATTCATTCTATTTACCCTCAGTCAATTTTATATTTGATATTCTTCTTGTTATCGTATCGTTCAATAGCAAGTTCAATTAACTTAGTTATAAGCTCTGTATAGCTTAAGTTCATGTTCTCCCATAATAATGGATACATGCTGTATTGTGTAAATCCTGGCATTGCATTTGTTTCGTTAATATAAATTGTATTATCTTCTGTTAAGAAGAAGTCTGCTCTTACCAATCCAGAACAATCTGTTGCTTTAAAAGCTTCAATAGCCATATTTCTTAAAGTTGTTGCTGTTTCTTCATCTACATCAGCAGGTATTTGAAGTTTAACTTTGCCATCTTTATATTTAGATTTATAATCATAAAATTGTACATCTTTAATAACTTCACCAGGTAAAGTTGTTTCTGGGTAATCATTACCTAATACGGCTACTTCAATTTCTCTAGCATCAACACCTTGTTCGATAACAAGTTTACGGTCAAATTGAAATGCTTCTTCAATACCAGAAATCAATTCTTCTTTATTCGTACATTTACTAATACCAACACTTGAACCTAAATTTGCTGGCTTAACGAATACAGGATATTCAAGTTTATTTTGAATAAGCTCCACTATATTATGTTCATATTTCTCGTATTCACTTTTTAAGAAACTTACATATGGTAATTGAGGTAATCCTCTGTGAGCGAATAAATGTTTCATCACTAATTTATCCATTGAACTTGATGCTGCAAGCACACCATTACCAACATAAGGAATATCCAATACTTCAAATAAACCTTGAATTGTACCGTCTTCACCGTTTGGACCGTGTAATAATGGAAATACTGCGCTATATGCGTTGCCATCATTACTCGCTTCTAATAATTTAGATATTGGTGTTAATGATTCACTTGATAATTTTAATTGTTCAATATCTTCGACTTTTCCATCGATAGATTGGTCGCTTTTAATCCAATCCCCATCATTTGTAATATAAATGATATCAATTATGTATTTAGATAGATCAACTGCATTGATCACATTTTGAGCCGTTAAAATTGATACATCGTGCTCTGCACTTTTCCCACCATATATAATGCAAATATTTTTTTTAGACATATATAAGCCTCCAAGTAGATTATTAGCCTATATTTTATCATGTTTTTAGCTATTGTTGCACGTATCAACATGACTATTTTAAAAATAACGCTTTTCTGAATAGCAAAAATGTATCACTTTATGTACAATCAAGTTATAATGAAAATTATGAAATTTAGTGTTAATTAAAGGAGTCTTTTAATGGAAACTTCTACTCGTACATTAAATAAATCGTTTCTAGAAAGAATAGATTGGCGATTAATTACGATTATTCTTATCTTATTTGGAACGAGTTGTTTAATAATCAATTCTGCAATGTCTGGCGGACAATATGAAACAAACTTTTTACTTAAACAAGTCTTATACTATGTGCTTGGTTTTATTTTAGCCATTGCCTTAATGTTCATATCTCCAAAGACACTTAGAAAATATGTTTGGGTTATATACATAATTGGAAACTTATCATTAGTTGGACTATTAATCCTGCCTGAATCTAGCTTTACACCTATTATTAATGGTGCTAAAAGTTGGTATAGACTAGGACCTATCAGTATTCAACCATCTGAGTTTATGAAAATCATTTTAATTATTGCGCTAGCTAACGTTATCTATCAACATAATAGATTTACTTACAACAAATCATTATCAAGAGACTTTAATTTATTACTAAAAATTGGATTAACTTCTTTAGTACCAATGTTATTAATACTTTTGCAAAATGATTTAGGAACAACACTTGTATTAATTGCGATCATTCTTGGTATCGTTGTTGTTTCAGGCGTAACATGGAGAATACTCGCACCAGCATTTATCGCCCTATTTGGAATTGGTTCAAGTATCATTTTATTAATGATTTTTAAACCAAGTGTGATTGAGAAAGTTTCAGGTATTAAGACGTATCAATTAGGACGTATTAATTCTTGGCTAGATCCGTATGCATACAGCTCAGGTGACGGATACCATTTAACAGAATCCTTAAAAGCCATTGGTTCTGGTCAAATATTTGGTAAAGGTTTAAATAACGGTGAAGTTTATATTCCTGAGAATCATACTGACTTTATTTTTTCAATCATTGGTGAAGAATTTGGATTTATTGGAACGATGGCTGTACTGATTATTTTCTTAGCGTTATTCATACACTTAATTAGAATGGCAACAACGACACGTCATCCTTTTAATGTTGTATTTATAATCGGATACTTATCATTCGTACTATTCCACGTTGTACAAAATATCGGTATGACCATTCAATTACTACCTATCACAGGTATCCCATTACCATTTATAAGTTATGGTGGATCAGCGTTATGGTCATTAATGGCAGGTGTTGGTATATTACTATCTATCTATTACCACGAAAAAGAGAAATTTACTGAATCAGACCAAAAAGCCGACATATAAAAAACCGCATCCTCAATTTGAGGACGCGGTTTTTTAGTTTACCAATTTATTTCAACTTGTTAGTTGCGACATTCGGCAAACTACGCATTATTTCTATTCGTGACTTAGTTTCTGTTATGTTTACGCCTAATGATGATAAAAGTTTGACCACATTCTTTACCTTTGACTTAGGTTGATTCATGGGTACCACCTCTTATTCAATTTAATTACCTTAAGTTCATTCTACTCTAAATTAAGTAGTTTGACTATAGTTCATTCGGCCTATATTGTTATTTTTTTGTTTAATTTGTTATTTTTTTATAATAATTATATGAATGATAACTTAAACAACTTCATATCCAGCATCGAAAATAGCATTTTCAATATTATCGATACTTGCAGGATCTTCGTATACGACACGTACTTGATTATCATCCGGACTAGCGACAACTTCTTTAACACCGATTAATTGACCTACTGATTCCTCAACTGCTTGTTTGCAATGTCCACAAGACATACCTTCAACATTAATGATTTGTTCTTTCATTTATAACACTCCTATATATTTAAATGATATTTTAATTGATGCCATTTCATAATCATTATATGCATATGTTTTAGAACGGTCAAATACAACCTTTTCAATTTTAATTTAAATGTATTATACTAGTTTAAGATAAAGAAACGGAGGCATTGGTATGAACTACTTTTCATATTTTTCATTTGATTTTTCCATCATAGTATCAGTGCTACTTATTACAGCATTTATTCTGAATGTTGTGTTTGGATTTATTATCATATTCTTAGAACCAAGAGAAGCTGGTGCGATTTGGGCTTGGTTGTTAGTGCTTTTATTTGTTCCGATATTAGGATTTATACTTTACTTGCTATTTGGGAGACAAATTCAAAGAAAGAGTATTTTCAACTTAGATGAACAAGATAAAATAGGTCTTGAGCACATCATAAATGAACAAATCAAAGCAATTGATGAAAATAATTTCGAAATTGATAAGCCTGAAATTTCTAATTATAAGCATCTGATTCATATGTTGCTTTACAATAACTCAGCCTTCTTAACAACTGATAACAAAGTTGAAATGTTTACAGATGGACATGATAAATTCGATGCACTTATTGAAGATATTAGAAAAGCTGAGTCATATATTCATATTCAATATTATATCTTTAAGAAGGATAACTTAGGTAAAAAGATCTTATTTGAACTTGAAAAGAAACTTCAAGAAGGTTTAGAAGTTAAAATGTTATATGACGACATGGGTTCACGTAAATTAAATTTATCTTCATTTAAGAAATTTAGAGCTCAAGGTGGAGAAGTAGCAAGTTTCTTCCCTTCTAAACTCCCACTCATTAATTTTAGAATGAACAACCGTAATCATAGAAAGATTGTTGTGATTGATGGAAAAGTTGGTTACGTAGGTGGCTTTAATGTCGGAGATGAATATTTAGGTTTAGATAAAAAATTTGGTTATTGGCGAGATACGCACTTAAGATTAGAAGGCGACTCAGTCAATGCATTACAGCTTAGGTTTATGTTGGACTGGAACTCACAATCTACACGTGACAAGATGCGCTATGAATCTAAATACTTCCCTGATGTTGAGTCTGGCGGTAAAGTTGGTATTCAAATTGCATCAAGTGGTCCCGATGAAGAATGGGAACAAATCAAGTATGGTTATTTAAAAATGATATCAGAAGCTAAAAAACATATTTACATTCAAACGCCATATTTCATTCCAGATTTATCATTTTTAGATGCGATAAAAATAGCTGCCCTTTCAGGAGTAGATGTTAATGTGATGATTCCTAATAAACCTGATCACCCATTTGTTTATTGGGCAACATTTGCCAATGTCGGTGAATTAATTAAAGCAGGCGTTAAAGTTCATATTTATGAAAAAGGCTTTATACACACGAAGATGGTAGCTATAGATGATGAAGTTGTAAGTATTGGTACTGCAAACATGGATAATAGAAGCTTCGTATTAAACTTCGAAGTTAATGCCTTTATTTACGACGAAGAAATCGCAAAGAATTCACGATTAGCTTATGAGAATGATATGACGCATTCATCATTATTAACAGTTGAAAGATATGAAAATAGAAGCACGTGGATTAAATTAAAAGAAGGTATAGCACGATTACTATCACCTTTACTATAAATTCTAAACAGGTAGAAGAGATGATTGTTCAAACTTTTCTACCTGTTTTTTTAAGGAGAAAGATATGAATAAAGAACAAATTATTAAAGAAGCAGAATCATATGTTAGTACATTACACCAAAACGATACGACTGGTCATGACTTTGAGCATATTCTAAGAGTAAGACATCATGCTCTAGATATTGCACAGTTTGAGGAAGTGGATTTATTCGTAGTTGAATTAGCAAGTTTACTACACGATGCTGTTGATAAGAAATTATTTAAAGATGCCGATACAGCGTGGCAACAACTTTATCAATGGATGAATGACATGGATATTAGCGAAACGATTCAAACAGAGATTATCCATATTCTAAAGTATGTTAGTTATAACGGTGGTAAAAATGAAGGTAAACATACAAGCTTAGCAGGAAAGATCGTTCAAGATGCAGACCGTATTGATGCGATTGGCGCGATAGGAATAGCTAGAACTTTTCAATATGCCGGTCATTTTAAAGAACCTATGCATATCTCTTCTCAACAACCGCGTAATTTAAAAGATCTACAAGAAGGTCAATATCATGATGAACCGAATACGGCAATCAATCATTTTTACGAAAAATTATTATTATTAAAAGATTTAATGAATACTAAACGAGGCAAACAAATCGCTGAAGAACGTCATCTATTTATGGAAAAATTTTTAGAACAATTTTATAAAGAATGGGATGTAATTAAAAAAACAAACTAATCACAATGATTAGTTTGTTTTTTTGGTTTTATTTCTTTTTCTTTTTATTAGAAACGAGTTTAGCTGGTTTCTTCTCTTTGTTAGCTTCTTGTTGATTTCTTTCATGTGCTTCAATGATTGGTTTCATTTCTTCTTCAACTTTGTTGTTATAGAAGACATTACCTAACCATGTTTGAACAACTAAGAATGCACCACCGACTGCCCAGTATAAACCTAATGCAGATGCTGAAATGTATGACATCCAAATAATCATAATTGGAGAAATAAACATCATCATTCTCATCATATTTTTCTGTTCATCTGGAACATTCGCATACTTCATAGAAACGAATGCTTGTAATGCATAAATGATACCTGCAATGATCGTAATAATTAAATCAGGTTCAGTTAAATTAAACCATAAGAAATTCGGATATTCTGTGATTCCGCCTTCAGTAGGATATTTTAATACATAGAATAATCCCATGACGATTGGCATTTGTATAACGATTGGTAAACAACCCATGTTCATTGGATTAATACCATGTTTTTTGTATAATGCCATCATTTCTTGATTGGCTGCCATTTTTTCTTCTTGAGTACGAGCACGTTTAACTTTTTCTTGAATTGCTTCCATTTCAGGTTTAGCAAGTTTCATTTTTTCACGCATTAACTTTTGATTCTTATACGTCTTCATCATAAATGGGAATAACGCAAAACGAACAATTAATGTTATAACGATAATAGCTAGACCATAATCGTGATTCAAATTTGTACCAAGCCAATGAATAACACTATCCATTGGTTTTACGAATGTATTATAAAAGAATCCATCCCTATTCTCAGGTTTAGAATAATCACAACCAGCTAGCACAACCATTACACCAAATAATAATGGCCATAAAGCTTTTTTCTTCATTTTTCCACCTCTATTGATATACTCACATAAAACTCATTCTATCATAGAATAGCGACAACATAAATCAATATATTAATTTTATCAAATATTTTTATACTGTTTATGAAAGCCCTTCACAGTTTGTTCAATATTTTGACTTTTCGCTATAGCAGAGATAACACTTACACCATTTGCGCCAGCTTTAATAAGTGGTTGTACATCAACTTCAGTAATGCCGCCGATTGCAACGATAGGAATATCTTGATTGATTTTTCTCATATTTTCAATCTGTTGATACCCACCTTCTTCTCCTGCATCAGCTTTAGAATTTGTAGAATGTATAGGTCCGGTTCCAATATAATCCACGTCAGATATATCAGATTGATCATATTCACTTTTATTTGCAACACTTAAGCCAATGATTTTATCTTTAAACTTATCTTTAAACTCAGATACATTTCGGTCATCTTGTCCAACATGAATACCATCAGCATTTAATTTAATTGCTAAATCTACATCATCATTGACGATAAATGGAACTTGATATTGCTTGCAAAGCTCAAATAATGATTGCGCAAGGGCTTCTTTTTCTGCCCCTTTTTTACTCGTCTCACCTTTTTCACGAAACTGAAACATCGTGATGCCTGCCTTTAAAGCTTCTTCAACAACTCTTATAAGATTACCGTCAGCAATATCTTGACTGCCTGCTATAAAATATACTTTTAACGTTTTTGGATCAAACATTTAGTTCACTTCTTTCACAATCTTTTTCTCTTTAACAATGTCTTCTGTTATAACATTCAGTTGATCTATAAACGAAATTTGGAATGTACCTGGTAAATGTGCACCAGGTTGTTGATATGCCAACTCACTTGCAATATTATATGTTGATAACGCTTCTTCTAATAAGTCTATTGTGATGGTATTTTCATGAGATAAGAATGCAGCTATTACCCCACCTAATAAACAACCTCCACCAGTTACTTTCGTTAACATCTCACTACCATTGTGCAATTCGATGATTTTATTATGACATGCAATGACATCGACTTTACCAGTTATGATAATCGGTAGCTTTAATTGTTGATGTGCTTTTTTCGCAATTTTAACAGCATCAAGCGTATCATCACTATCTGTACCTTTCATAATTGTATCTTCTTCTATAAGCGCTAATATTTCTGATGCATTGCCTCTTATAACATCAACTACTTCATCATTTAATAATGTCGTACAAAAAGTCTTTCTTAATTGTGATGCACCAACAGCAACTGGATCTAGAACTACTGGAACACCATTTCTATGCATAATTTCAGCATATTGTTTCATATCATAGGCTTTGTCAGTCGTAATCGTGCCTATGTTAAGAAGAAAAGCACCTGCTGCTTTTGAAAATTCTTCTGCTTCTTCAGGTTCTTCACTCATTGCTGGACTTGCACCTAATGAAATTAAACCATTTGCTGTAAAGTTTTTAACGACATCATTTGTATAACATACGATTAATGGACTATTTTCTCTAATATTTGTTAATTTACTCATAATCTAATCCCTCTATCTTTTGGTATGCAAAGTGGTTCACTGGACCTCTACCTTTGCCTATTTCAGGTGTATATTGAATAGCTAACGTAATAAATCTTTTAGCTACTTCTACCGCTTCTTCAATTGTATGACCTTTAGCTAATTCTGCTGTTATTACTGCACTAAATGTACAACCTGTTCCATGTGTATGCTTCGTATTGAATCTTTCACTTTTCCAGCTTTTCACACCATTTTCAGTAAATAAATAGTCGATTGCATCACCTTCCAGATGCCCACCTTTTATAACTACACCTTTAGATCCAATTTCATTTAAGAAAAATGCACCAGCTTTTTTAATTTCTTCTTCAGTTTGAATTTTAAATCCAGTAATATCTTCTGCTTCTGGAATATTAGGTGTAACAACTGTAGCTAATGGTAATAATATTTCTTTAAGTTTCCCTTTCCCTTCATCATCCATTAGCGCATCACCACTTTTAGCAACCATGACTGGGTCAATAACATACGGCTTACCAGATTGTTCAATAAATGGTTTAATCGTTTGCATCATTTCTTCTGATGCGATCATACCTGTTTTGATAGCATGTGGTACTTCGTCATCAAAGACACTTCTTAACTGGCTTTCAATAACTTCAACAGGTAAATGGTAAACATCTTGTACACCTAGGCTGTTTTGAGAAACGATACTAGTAGCAACTGCCATTCCATAAACGCCTGATGCATGAAATGATTTCAAATCTGCCATAATACCTGCTCCACCACTTGGGTCCGTTCCAGCAATCGTTAATGCTATATTCGGTTTTTTCATTGTAATCCACCTCAAATTTATATTTATAATTCTATTATTGATAACTTCATAAAAAATGACCTCTTTCATAAGAAAGAGGTCAATTAATAGTTGTAAAAACGTTCATCGACCACTTTCCTACGTTGGCATTATCCAAATCAGGTGTTAAGGGACTGAATTAATTCATCTCAGCCAAATGGCGCCCCTAGCAGTCACTCATATATTCAGTTTATTTAAGATTATCAAATAGACGTATTGTGGTCAAATTAAAAAATCGCCTAGGATATTTCCTAGGCGATTGGATAAATTAATTTATAACCACTTTAGATTAAAGTGTATGGCTTACCACCATCCGTTAGCTTGACGGAAAGCAATAGCAGCTGATTCTGAACCGTAACGGCTTTTAGCGTAGTTTAACATACCTTTAGTTTGTGTAGCTACTGAACCAGTACCCCAAGATTCTTTAGTTTGACCAAGACCTTGGTAACCATTTGGACTTACTGCATTTGGATTACCGCTTGATTCTGGTAATACAATTGCATTCCACATAGCTTCTGAACCACCAGCAGCTAAGAATTGAGCTTTAGTAGATCCACCAGTGCTAGCTGTTGAAGTTTGAGTAGTTCTAACTTTTTGAGCTGGTGCTTGGTATGATTGTTGAGCTGGTGCTTTATATGTTTGTTGTGCTGGCGCTTGGTAAGATTGAACAGGCGCTTGGTAGCTTTGTTGTTGAGCTGGAGCTGCAACTTGTTCTTGAGTTTGTTGAACTGGCGCTTGTTGTGCTACAGGCGCTTTAGCTGGCTCAGCTGATTGAGCTGGAGCTTGTAATGATAAAGTTTGTCCAACAATGATTAGATCTGAAGATAAGTTGTTCCATGCTTTTAATTGAGATACAGTTACATCGTATTTAGCTGCGATTTTACCTAAAGTATCTCCTGCTACTACAGTGTATTCTGTAGTTGATTCTGAACTTTTCTCGTTAACCTTGATTACTTGGTTAGGGAAGATTAAGTTAGATTTTAAACCATTTTCTGCTTTAATAGCACTTACTGAAGTACCGTATTGTTGTGAAATACTACCTAAAGTATCACCAGATTTTACTGTATGTGTTGCTGCATCGGCTGTAGCTGTTACCCCTGTAGTAACTGCAACTGCCGCAGTTGAAACTGCTAATAATTTTTTCATGATTGAATGTTTCCTCCTGTAAGGTTTTCACTTTTTATATGATTTTTACTGTTTAAACTATACCACTTATTTTTATGTCATAGGTTACAGCTATATGAAAAAATTACAGCTAATATTACAGTTAGATTACGTTAATTTTCAGACAATATTCTGAATATTAATCATTAAAACACCTTAACAAAGGGATTTATAAAGATTGAACAAAATTAATTATCAGACAATTTGTCATATTCATGTAATTTTTTAAACAATTACTTGTAATTATGTATACTTGCTGCCCTACAGCAAGACAGCAAGTTTCGGAATTTAGAATCAAGAATATTTATTTTCGGAAGTATTTCTATAAACAGTTTTTATTGAAGTTTAATGCTACGAGGTTGTTACTTTTGATGCATCAGCATCAGGAGTTTGTTGTTCAGTTTCTTTAATAACGTCAACGACATTATGATATTCGCTATATAACTTTTCATCTAAGTTATTTTCACCATTTTCTTTAGCTAATGCTTCAGCTCGTAATTTTTCTTTTGCTACTTTAGATGAAAGGTCACTAGCATAACTTTCAGCACTTTCACTAATTAATTCACTCATTTCCTCTTTCGTTTGAGGGATCGTTGATTTACTTGATGCAGGCATATTTAAGAATTTAATCGTTTCACATATAATTTCTGTTATATAGTGTTTCTTATCATCTTTAACATATGCTCTTGATTGAATTTGCCCAGTTAATGCAACAAGCTGTCCCTTCTTAGTATATTCATGAATATTATGTGCAAGTTTACCGAATGCTTTACATACAATAAAATCAACAGCAATCGTGCCATCTTTAGTCTTATATCCGCGTTCAACAGCTAAACAAAATGTAGAAATGATAATTTCGCCTTTCTTATAATATGCAGGGTCCTTAGTTAAACGTCCAACTAATACAGATTTATTTAACATATTCTCACCTCCTTATACTTATAATATAATGAGTCAATTTTTTCAGTCAAAGTCCGATAAATCATAAAATAAACACTTATTCTTCACTTTATTTTATGATTATTGTTATTTCATGCAAAAGTGCTTTATAATAGATAACAAAGTTAAACATTCGTAGATTTAACGATAAGGGGGATGTTTATGAAAACATTTAAAGCCGTACGCTTTCAAATTGTAGATGATGAACAGATTACAGAGTATGAATTATTAGATGGTATCATTATAAATAAAGAAAATAGTGGTACAGGATGGCTATTAGAGATCTTAATTTCAGATATTCATTATGAACAAATGAAAGAATATCACGATAACCAAACCTTACTAGATACACGTGTCGTTATAACAAGACCTTCAAACGACCCAGCATTATTTGATGCAACCATCAAATACATAGAACAACTAGAAGATAAAATATCCGTCGTATTTGAATGTCATATCTATACATTACGACAAGTATATGCAGAACGATTATTAGAGCAACTCATAGATGAAGGCTTATCAGGAGATGAGCTTAAAACATCATTTAATAGATTGATGCAATCTAAACCAAAATTAAAAGACGAAAAAAGCAATATATAAAGAAAAATCTAGGACAGTTTGTGGTCCTAGATTTTTTGTTAGGTGTGTATTTGGGTGTGTAACTTCCATTATTTCGAATTCTGGTAATTAGAACGTTGTAACTTCCATTATTCTGAATTATGGTAATTAGAATCCGCTAACTTCCATTTTTCTGAATTCTGGTAATTAGAATGCGCTAACTTCCATTATTTCGAATTCTGGTAATTAGAACGCTGTAACTTCCATTATTCTGAATTCTGGTAGTTAGAATACTGTATCTTCCATTATTCTGAATTGTGGTAGTTAGAATCCTGTAACTACCATTATTTCGAATTGTGGTAGTTAGAGCTCGCTAACTTCCATTTTTCTGAATTCTGGTAGTTAGAATCCGCTAACTTCCATTATTTCGAATTCTGGTAATTAGAACGTTGTAACTACCACTATTCCGAATTCTGGTAATTAGAACGCTGTAACTACCACTATTCCGAATTCTGGTAATTAGAACTCTGTAACTACCACTATTCTGAATTCTGGTAATTAGAATCCTGTAACTACCATTATTTCGAATTGTGGTAGTTAGAGCTCGCTAACTTCCATTTTTCTGAATTCTGGTAGTTAGAATCCGCTAACTTCCATTATTTCGAATTCTGGTAATTAGAACGTTGTAACTACCACTATTCCGAATTCTGGTAATTAGAACGCTGTAACTACCACTATTCCGAATTCTGGTAATTAGAACTCTGTAACTACCACTATTCTGAATTCTGGTAGTTAGAATACTGTATCTTCCATTATTCTGAATAGTGGTAATCAGAATGCTGTAACTATCATTATTCTGAATTCTGGTAGTTAGGTGGGCGCTCTCTTAGAGACATTTCTCGGAATTCTGTCCCTAACAAAATCAAATCCCATTTATAAGCAGAAAAAAAGAGAAAACAGGCGACTGTTTTCTCTTTTCTATTTATTGATCTACAATAGCAAAGCTAATTTCACAACTACATGCAACTTCTCCATCTACTGTTGCTTTTGCTGTTCCTTTTCCTATTGGACCTTTTATTTTGTTTATTTCTACTTCAAGTCTTAGAGTGTCACCTGGTGTAACTTGTTTTTTGAATCGACATTTATCAATTCCTGCAAACATTGCTAGTTTACCTTGGTTTTCTTCTAAGCGTAACATTGCAACTGCACCTGTTTGTGCTAATGCTTCTACGATTAATACACCTGGCATTACTGCATAATCAGGAAAATGTCCTTGGAAAAATGGTTCGTTACCTGCTACTTGTTTAATACCTACACAACGTTTACCGTCTTCTAATTCTACTATTCTATCTAATAATAAAAATGGGTAACGGTGAGGTATAATTTTTTTAATTTCGTTAAAGTCATAAATAGTTTCCATTATGAGCTCCTTCCAGTTAAATCAAAGATGTGTTGCCAAGTTTCGGGATTAAACACCCCAAATGGATTATGAAGTATACCGTATCCAATCATAGTTCCAACAATAAATAATAAAATCATTAATACTAATAATATAAGTAATTTAATCCATAATGGAATGACACGATGCTCTACTTCCACTCCTTGAATTGTTTCTACTCTATTTCTTTGAAGTTTCTCTTTAATAGATTGATAAGTTGACTTTCTTTTTTTATCGTCAGATCTTGATGATTGTGTTTCAGCCATACTAAACCCTCGCTTTATCGTTTAACTTGCCATTATCATTGATGCGTTCAACATCTGCACCTAATGCTTTAAGTTTACCATGAAAATCAACATAACCTCTATCTAAATGTTTAAGTTCTGTAACGTTTGTATATCCGTCAGACACAAGTCCAGCAAGAATCAATGATGCACCAGCTCTTAAATCTGTAGCTTTTACATCTGCACCTTGTAATTTACTGTTACCTGTAATCATTGCACTTCTACCGTTGATGAAAATATCTGCATTCATACGTTTAAATTCTTCTACATGCATAAATCTGTTTTCAAATACTGTTTCAGTTACTTTACTAGTACCATTAGCTGTTAATAATAGAGCCATTATTTGAGATTGCATATCTGTAGGGAATCCAGGATGTGGCATTGTTTTAACATCAATAGCTTTAATTTCACCAGGTACTTGAATATTTAATCCATCTTCGATATCCGTAATTTGAACACCAGCTTCTTCTAATTTAGACACTAAGCTTGTCATATGTTCTCTTATTGCACCAATAACATTGACATTCCCTCTAGTAATCGCTGCTGCAATCATAAATGTACCAGCTTCAATTCTATCTGGAATAATAGCATGTTCTGCACCGTGTAATTGACTAACACCTGTGATTCTAATTGTATCTGTGCCAGCACCGTGTACTTGTGCACCCATTTCATTTAGATAGTTAGCTAAATCTACAATTTCTGGTTCTCTTGCTACGTTTTGAATTTCAGTTTTTCCTTCTGCAAGTACTGCTGCCATCATAATATTTTGAGTAGCACCTACACTAGGGAAATCTAAATAAATTTTAGCCCCTTTTAAGCCATTAGGCGTTGTTGCTTCAATAAATCCGTTATGTAGTTCGATTTCTGCACCTAAAGCTTCGAATCCTTTTAAATGTTGTTCAATCGGTCTTGAACCAATTGCACAACCACCAGGTAAAGCGACTCTAGCATGACCTTCTCTTGCTAATAAAGGACCCATAACTAAAATACTCGCTCTCATCTTACTTACGTATTCATATGGTGCTTCAATTTTTAATGTATTTGATGCATCTATTTTTACAGTGTTATGATCTGCATCATATTCTATATCTGCATTTAAATGCGTAAGTACTGTGTTAATTGTATCTACATCACTTAATTTAGGTACATTCGTTAATACACTTTGACCAACACTTGGTAAAAGTGTAGCTGTTAATATTGGTAATACTGCGTTTTTTGCCCCTTCGACTACAACTGTGCCATTAAGACTTGCTCCGCCTTTCACGACGATTTTATCCATATAATTATCCTCCAAAAAACTTCACTTTTATTTATTTTACAAATGTATATATTTATTTAATACACATTTTTCTTGATTCATAAACATCACCAAAATATTATACTACTTTTTTGTTCTTTTTTCATATATTTATGTAATTTTTTCTTATTATTAGAATAGCAATCTTAATTGTAGCGAATATTGGAGTATATCTAAAATAAAACGACTTACAGCCGTACCTAATATGATAGATAAGATGATAATAAATGTTTGAGCTTGCGCAACATGATTTTTCTTAAAAATTTGTTCTAATCTTACGCCTTGGAGTGCCCAGAATGCTAAACATACACAGATGACATGTAGTAAAAGTCCGATAATACCTAATTGACCATAATATTCCATATTAACAACTCCTTCTAAAAATATAAGGGAGCGGGACAGAAATCTAATTTAGATAAAAAGATTTCGTCGTCCCGCCCCGGCAAGGATGACTAGAGTTGAAAAAAGCTTGATACAAGCGCATTTTCAATTCAGACATCTACTGCCAAGATACTAAAAGAGTCTGAGACATTACGTTATGTCCCAGACTCTTGTATTTTATCTAAATTTAGCCACTTCAATTCGATTAATTGCACGATGAAGTGCACGTTCAGCACGTCTAAAGTCTACTTCATCACGATTCATTTTCAATCGTTCTTCAGCACGCTCTTTAGAATTAATCGCACGGTCTTTATCTATTTCATCGGCAGTTTCAGCCGCTTGAACTAGAACTGTAACTTTATTAGTTCTTACTTCAACAAATCCTTCGGAAACAGCTAAATACTCCGTACCACTTGCTTTGTTTACTTTAACGTATCCTGTTTTCAAAGCTGCAACAGTTGGAATATGTCCAGCCATTACACCCATTTCACCAGTTTCAGTATGTAAAACAACAAGTTCTACTTCTTTTGCTGAGTAAACAGATCCATTAGGAGTGACAACATCTAAGGTAAATGTATTCATTTTCCATTCCTCCTAATTATTATTAGACCTCTACACCCATGTTTTTAGCATTTTCAAGAACTGCTTCAATACCACCGACTAAACGGAAAGCATCTTCTGGGATATGGTCATATTGTCCTTCTAGAATAGCTTTGAAATCTTGTACAGTTTGACTAACTGGTACGTATGAACCTTTTTGACCAGTAAATTGTTCAGCTACATGGAAGTTTTGAGATAAGAAGAATTGAATACGACGAGCACGTTCAACTGTTTTCTTATCTTCATCAGATAATTCATCCATACCAAGTATGGCAATGATATCTTGTAACTCTCTATATTTTTGTAACGTTTGTTGTACACGACGCGCAACATCATAGTGTTCATCTCCAACAATTTCTGGAGTTAAAGCACGTGATGTTGAAGCTAATGGGTCAACGGCTGGATAAATACCCATTTCCGTTAATTTACGTTCCAAGTTAGTAGTAGCATCTAAGTGAGCGAAAGCTGTTGCTGGCGCTGGGTCAGTATAGTCATCGGCAGGTACGAATACTGCTTGGATAGATGTAACTGATCCTTTATTAGTTGATGTAATACGTTCTTGTAATTGTCCCATTTCAGTAGCAAGAGTTGGTTGGTAACCAACGGCAGATGGCATACGGCCTAATAATGCTGATACCTCTGAACCTGCTTGTGTAAAACGGAAGATGTTATCGATGAACAATAACACGTCTTGACCTTGCTCATCACGGAAGTATTCTGCCATTGTTAAACCAGATAGTGCAACTCTAGCACGCGCACCAGGTGGCTCGTTCATTTGACCGAATACCATCGCTGTTTTCTTAATAACACCTGAATCGCTCATTTCATAGTATAAGTCATTTCCTTCACGTGTACGTTCACCTACTCCTGCGAATACAGAAATACCACCATGTTCTTGAGCGATGTTATTAATTAACTCTTGAATAAGTACTGTTTTACCTACTCCGGCACCACCGAATAAACCGATTTTACCACCTTTGATATAAGGTGCTAATAAGTCTACTACTTTAATACCAGTTTCAAGAATTTCTACTTTTGTAGATAAATCTTCGAATTTAGGTGCTAAACGATGAATTGGATCGCGACGTACGCTATCATCAATTTCTTCACCTAAATCAATTTTTTCACCTAATACATTGAAAACACGACCTAATGTAGCATCACCAACTGGTACTGAAATAGGTCTACCTGTATCAGTAACTTCTTGTCCACGTTTAACACCATCAGTTGATGCCATTGCTATAGAACGTACAACATCATCACCAAGGTGTAATGCAACTTCTAATGCTAAGTCAAAGCTTGATCCGTCTGGACGTTCAACTTTAAGAGTTAAAGCATTATTAAGTTCTGGCAATTCACCATGTGGGAAGCGTACATCAATAACTGGCCCTGTAATTTGCGTTACTCGGCCTAATCCCATGTAAATTCCTCCTAATCATTATTCGAGTGCAGCTGCTCCGCCTACAATCTCAGTAATTTGTTGAGTAATTGCAGCTTGACGAGCTCTGTTATATTGTAATGATAATTCATCAATTAATTCTGAAGCGTTATCTGTTGCATTCTTCATAGCTGTCATTCTTGATGCATGTTCACTAGCTTTACCATCTAATAATGCACCATAAATTAAACTAATTGCGTATTGCGGTAAGATAACTTTTAAAATCGTTTCTTTATCTGGTTCAAATTCATAACCAGCCATCATACTAGAACCTTTTCCAGTATCTTCATCAGATAATGGTAAGATTTTTTTAGATTTAACTTGTTGTTCAAGCACACTCACGAAATGACTGTAGTAAATTGTTAACTCATCATAAAATTCTTCATTAAACAAGTCTACAGCTTTTTCAGTTAAAGCTTGTACATTTTTAAATGTTGGTTGGTCAGGTAAACCTACATACTCTTCAATGATGTTATATCCTCTAGCTTTGAAGAAGTCTCGGCCTACTCGTCCGACAACAATAATGCCGTATTCGTCACTATTGTTGTTATGTTTTTCTTTAATATCGTTAACGACATTTTTCAAAATGTTAGCACTATATGGTCCTGCAAGTCCTTTATCACAAGTAATAACTAAGTAACCAGAACGTTTTACAGGTCTTGTTTTAAGCATTGGATGATTAACATCTGTACTCTTAGAAGCAATAGCTGTTACAGCATCTTGAATCTTATCCATATATGGTTGAAATGCTTTCGTATTCTCTTCTGCTTTACGCAATTTAGAGTTTGAAACCATATTCATTGCTTTTGTAATTTGACTAGTCTTTTGAGTAGAAGTAATTCTACCTTTGATTTCTCTTAGTGAAGCCACAATTTCACCACCTTTTATTTAAAGCTTAATATTACTCTACATGAGATTTATTAAATACTTTTTTGAATGCATCGATTGCTGAAACAAATTTATCATCAGATGGTAATTGTTTTGTTTCACGAATTTCTTTAAATAGATCGCTTGCATTTGCATCAATCCAATTTAAGAATTCATCTTCGAATCGTGTAATATCTTCAACTGGAATATCATCTAAATGACCTTTAGTTAAAGCGTATAAAATAACAACTTGACGATCTACAGTCAATGGTTTGTTTTGATCTTGTTTAAGTACTTCTACTGTACGTTTACCACGTTCTAATTTAGCTTTCGTAGCTTGGTCTAAATCTGAACCAAATTGAGCGAATGATTCTAACTCACGGTATGATGCTAAATCTAGACGTAAAGTACCTGCTACTTTTTTCATCGCTTTAATTTGTGCTGAACCACCAACACGTGATACAGATAAACCAGCGTTAATCGCAGGTCTTACACCAGAGAAGAATAAGTCTGATTGTAAGAATATTTGTCCGTCAGTAATTGAGATAACGTTTGTTGGAACGTATGCTGAGATGTCCCCTGCTTGAGTTTCAACAAATGGTAAAGCAGTAATAGAACCGCCACCTAAGTCATCATTTAATTTAGCAGCACGTTCTAATAAACGACTGTGTAAGTAGAATACGTCACCTGGGTAAGCTTCACGACCTGGCGGACGACGAAGTAATAATGATAACTCACGGTAAGCTGCTGCTTGTTTTGTTAAATCATCATAAACGATTAATACATGTTTACCGTTAAACATGAATTCTTCAGCCATACTTACACCAGCATAAGGTGCAATGTATAATAATGGCGCTGGTTGAGCTGCTGACGCAGATACAACGATTGTATAATCTAAAGCACCATGTCTACGTAAAGTTTCTACCGCTGTACGAACTGTAGATTCTTTTTGACCAATTGCAACGTAGATACAAATCATATCTTCGTCTTTTTGGTTAAGAATTGTATCAATCGCAACTGTTGTTTTACCTGTTTGGCGGTCACCGATGATTAACTCACGTTGTCCACGTCCAATAGGTACTAATGCGTCAATCGCTTTAATACCAGTTTGTAATGGTTCATCAACTGATTTACGATCCATAACACCTGTTGCAGGTGATTCTACAGGACGAGTCTTAGATGTATTGATTGGACCTTGTCCATCCAATGGTTGACCTAATGGATTTACAACACGACCAATTAATTCTTCCCCTACAGGTACTTCCATAATACGACCAGTTCTTTTAACTTCGTCGCCTTCTTTAATACCTTCTGCAGGTCCTAAAATTACGATACCTACATTATTTTCTTCTAAGTTTTGTGCTAACCCTAAAACGCCAGTATGGAACTCTAATAGTTCGCCAGCCATAACGTCATTTAAGCCATGAGCTAATGCAATACCATCGCCGACTTGGATAACTGTACCAACATCGGTAACTGACATTTCTGACTCATAGTTTTCAATTTGAGAGCGTAATAAAGCACTGATTTCTTCAGCTTTAATGGCCATCTATGTCACTCCTTAATATTATTTCATTTGTTGAAATGATTTTGCTAATTGATTTAAGTCATTCTGAATGGAACCATCGTATACTTTTGTACCTATGGAAACACGAATACCACCAATTAAAGAATCATTAACTTGATTTTCTAAAATAAGTTTTTTCAAACCTGTTCTTTTAATAAATGCTTTACCAATTTCGTCTAATTCTTCATTAGATAAAGGATACACAGATTCAACTTTCATTAAATCTTGGCTATGTACCTGATTGTATATTTTGCTAAAATCTTTATGAATTTCTGGAATTAGTGACAATTTACTGTTATTAGCAAGTAGGTATAATGTGTTTAACAAAGGTTTAGAAGCACCTTTAAATACATTGTCAACAAATTGTTGTCTGTCGTTTTTTGCTAATTTAGGATTGTTATCAATTGCTTTTAAATCACTAATTTGTTCTTTAACACTTTCTGCTACTTGAGTAAGTTCATCTAAGACGCTGTCTGTTAAATCTTGTGCTTCAGCTACATCATATAAGGCTTGGGCATATTTCTGACTAATATTCGCCATTATTTATCCCCTGCCTCTTTAATGTATTTTTCAACAAGGTCTTTTTGATCTTGTTCAGAGATTTCTTTATTGATTACTTTAGAAGCAATTAATACAGAAAGTTCTGAAACTCTATTATTAATATCTGCAATAGCTCTTTGTTTCTCTTGTTGAATTTCTGCTTGAGCTGATTGTACTAAGCCATTTGCTTTAACATTTGCATCATTAATAATTTGCTCTTGTTGTACTTTAGCTTGATGTTTCGCATCATCAAGAATTGTTTGTACTTCTTCTTGAGTTTTTCTTAATAGATTTCTATTTTCTTCTTCTAATTTCTTAGCGTTTACTTTTGCTTCATGAGCATCATCAATATCTTTATTAATAGCGTTCTCACGCTCATCCATAATTGATTTTAATGGTCCCCAAGCAAACTTTTTTAATAAGGCAAGCAGGATAATAAATGTGATCAATGTAAATAAGACTGTTCCCCATTCGACACCGCCACCTGCTGCTCCTAAAACTAATACGTTTTGATCCACTGCCAACTACACTCCTTTCACTGCAATTAAAGATGAATAACATCTCATAAATGAATGGCGAAATCCTTTTTAGATAGACTCCGCCTGTTCTAAAAATATTTTAGCTTATCGATTCATTACCATGAATGCTACTACTACTGCAATGATAGGAAGGGCTTCAACTAAACCAACACCGATAAACATGATTGTCATTAATGGACCACGTGCTTCTGGTTGACGTGCAACACCTTCTACTGTTCTTGATACGATAAGACCGTTACCGATACCTGCTCCTAATGCTGCTAAACCAATCGCGATTGCTGCTGCTAATACACCTAAACTCATTATAATTTTCCTCCTAGAAATAAAAATATTAATTGTTTTTTTAAATTATATATTAATGATCGTCTGCCACTTTATGGGACATATAAACCATTGATAACATTACGAATATGTATGCCTGAATTGAACCAATAAATATTGAGAATCCTTGCCATACTATCGCTGGTAAAACTGCTCCGAACGCGCCTAAAACGCCTCCAGCTGCTAATGTTGCTAATAATCCAAGTAATACTTCACCTGCGAATATATTACCGTATAAACGTAGACCAAGCGTTAATGTTGAAGCAAATTCTTCAACAATTTTGAATGGCACCATAAATGCTACTGGTTGTACAAATGATTTCAAGTACGCGCCAGTACCACGCATTTTAACACCATAGTAATGTGTTAAAAGAACCATCAATGTTGCTAACGTTAATGTTACTGTTGGATCTGCTGTAGGTGATTTCCACCATAGTGTATGTCCTACAACAATTGAGAACGGTAATCCTAGCATATTTGATACAAATATGAAGAATATAAGTGTAACCGCCAAGAAGTGAAATCTTCCTCCGTCTTTCCATGCCATATTGCTTTGGATAATACCTTTTACAAAGTCAAATACCCATTCAATAAAGTTCTGTTTACCAGTAGGTCTAATTTTTAGATTCCTAGTACAGACAACAGCTACTACAAAGACGATAACTGCAGAAACTAACAACATTAACATACTTGAAAGATTGAAAACTAAATCAAATCCTCCCAAATTGATGGACCACATAGGTGATTCGTGTTCCATATCTTCACCTCTTTTCACAATTTTAATTATTTAATCGAGACTTTTCAGTGATTTAAACATAATTAATACATATGCTATCATCAAACCAAATAAAATCCCGATAATATCAACGATTAGTGGATATTTAAGCCAAAAACAGCAAGCAACGATTGTCACAAGATATCTGACCCAGTTTCCTGTTGATAATTGTAATGATTCAGCATTTTTAGCACGATTGAGGTAAACTTCCCATGAAAACAAGTTAACAGCTGATGCTATTGTTCCAATAATAAGTCCTAAAACGAACTCATGTTTCAAGAAGAAATACACTACAACTAGAATAATAATAAAGAAAATAAAATACTGTAAATAAGACTTAAAAAAGCCCTTTATATCAAACATTCAGCTGAAACTCCTTAGATAAGTGGCATATCTTTGAAAACCGTTTCATCACACAATTTTCATGATAATATAGTGGACTTATAGTGTCAATGCTATGACAAAAATAGAAAACAAATTTTTGTCATTTTTTTGTCACAGAATTGACACAAACCACCACTTTAATTATTTTGTTCTAAATGGTTCCGGTGCTTCTTTCAAGATATCAAAATAATATTTAATATTTTCACATATTCTCTTAGAAGCAAGACCATCCCCATAAGGGTTTTGAGCGATACTCATTTTTTCATATAATGATTGATCATTTAATAACGCTTTAGTTTCGTTATAGATGTTCTCTTCTTCGACACCTACAAGTTTCAATGTTCCAGCTTCAACGCCTTCAGGTCTCTCAGTCGTATCTCTTAAGACAAGTACTGGTTTACCTAATGAAGGAGCCTCCTCTTGAACACCACCTGAATCTGTTAAGATCAAGTGAGAATTAGCTGCAAAGTTATGGAAATCTATAACTTCTAAAGGTTCGATCAATTCTATACGATCATGATCACTCAATATTTGGTTAGCAATTTCTCTAACCTTAGGATTTTTGTGCATTGGATAAACGACAACAACATCTTCATGCTCTTCAACAATTTGTCTAACAGCTTTAAAAATGTTCTCCATCGGTTTACCAATGTTTTCACGTCTATGCGCAGTTAATAGCACGATGCGTTTACCTTCGTGACGTTTAATAATTTCACTTTCATAATCGTCAGTTACAGTAGTTGATAACGCATCTATAGCTGTATTACCTGTCACAACAATAGATTCGTCTTTTTTATTTTCCTGAAGTAAATTATGTTTAGACTGATCAGTTGGTGAGAAGTGTAAATCAGCAAGGACCCCCGTCATTTGTCGATTCATTTCTTCTGGGAATGGAGAATATTTGTTCCAAGTTCTTAACCCTGCTTCTACATGGCCAATTGCAACTTCATTGTAGAATGCTGCTAAACTGCCTGCAAAAGTAGTTGTTGTATCTCCATGTACCAATATCATATCTGGCTTAGCTTCTTGAATAACACTTTCAAGTCCACCTAATACTCTTGATGTTACTTCTGAAAGTGTTTGCCCTTGTTTCATAATATTTAAATCATAATCTGGTGTAATATCAAATGTTTCTAGAACTGAGTCTAGCATCTCTCTATGTTGCGCTGTTACAACAACAATTGGTTGTAACTCCGGATCATTTTTTAATTCTAAAACTAAAGGTGCCATTTTAATAGCTTCAGGTCGCGTACCAAATATCGTCATAATTTTCTTCATTGTAATAAAATCCTCCTATTATCTATTTAGTGCCAAATAATCGATCACCTGCATCACCTAAACCAGGTGTAATGTATGCATGGTCATCTAATTTTTCGTCTAATGCAGCAATATAAATATCTACGTCTTCATGTGCTTCTTGTAATGCTTTAACCCCTTCAGGTGCAGCAATTAAGCCCATAAAACGTATTTTATTTGCTCCACGATTCTTCAATGATTGAATCGCTTCGATTGCTGATGCACCTGTAGCAAGCATAGGATCTACTACAATAATTTCTCTTTCTTCAATATCTTGTGGTAATTTCACAAAATATTCTACCGCTTCTAAAGTTTCTGGATCACGATATAACCCTACATGTCCTACTCTAGCAGCTGGAACGAGTTTCATAATACCATCTGTCATTCCAAGGCCAGCACGTAAAATAGGAATAAGTGCTAATTTCTTACCAGATAATCTTTGAGCGTTCATTTTAGTTACGGGTGTTTCGATTTCAACATCTTGTGTTTCAAAATCTCTCGTAACTTCATACGCCATAAGCATACCGACTTCATCGACAAGCTCTCTAAACTCTTTAGTGCCAGTTTTACGATCACGAATATAACTCAACTTATGCTGAATTAATGGATGATCAAAAACGTGTACTTTACCCATAAGTCTAGCCTCCAATAAATATTTATTTGTTGTAAAGTGGAAACTTAGAAGTTAGTGATAATACGCGTTCATGTGCTTCTTTTAATGTTTGTTCATCTTCTGGATTTTTAAGCACAAGTGCTATTATTCTACCTACTTCCTCAACTGCTTCCTCATCAAATCCGCGAGATGTAACTGCTGGTGTACCTAAACGAATACCACTTGTTACGAAAGGTTTTTCTTGATCAAATGGAATTGTATTCTTATTACATGTAATACCAACTTCATCTAAAGCATTCTCAGCTAATTTACCAGTAATGCCAAGAGAACCTTTAACATCTACACAGATAAGATGATTATCAGTACCGCCTGATACAATTCTTAAACCTTCGTCTTCTAGAGTTGCTGCTAATTTTTGAGCATTCTTAATTACTTGTTTTTGATATTCCTTAAATTCTGGTTGTAATGCTTCACCAAATGAAACTGCCTTACCAGCGATAACATGCATTAATGGACCACCTTGAATACCAGGGAAAATTGTTTTATCAATTTCTTTAGCATATTCTTCTTTACAGAAAATCATACCGCCTCTTGGTCCTCTTAATGTTTTGTGTGTTGTCGTTGTTACAAAGTCAGCATAATCAACAGGGTTTTGATGTAAACCTGCTGCAACTAAACCAGCGATATGAGCCATATCAACCATTAATTTAGCGCCAACTTCATCTGCTATTTCTTTGAATTTCTTAAAATCAATTTGTCTTGGATAAGCTGAAGCACCTGCTACGATTAATTTAGGTTGTGCTTCTTTTGCAACTCTCAAGATTTCTTCATAGTCAATTTGTTCATTTTCTTCAGAAACACCATACTCTACAAAGTTGTATAACTTACCACTGAAGTTAACTTTTGCTCCATGAGTTAAATGTCCACCATGACTTAAGTTCATTCCAAGTACAGTATCACCCGGTTCTAAAGCTACAAAATATACAGCCATATTTGCTTGTGATCCTGAATGAGGTTGTACATTTACGTGTTCTCCACCGAAAAGTTGTTTAGCTCTATCACGCGCTAAATCTTCAACGATATCAACGTATTCACAGCCACCATAATAACGACGACCTGGGTAACCTTCTGCATATTTGTTAGTTAATACAGAACCTTGTGCTTCCATTACTGTTTCAGAAACAAAGTTCTCTGATGCTATAAGTTCGATATTATTATTTTGTCTATCAAACTCTTTTTCCATTGCTTTGAAAAGTTCTTCGTCTTGCTTTTTAATTAATGACATGTACAATCCCTCACTTTTAAGAATTTAATACTTTGCTCTTTCGCCGCCTATTAATTTAGGACGACTCTTAGCTATTGTAACAATAGCTTCTCCAATGCGCTTAGTTTCAATTGATACAGGTACTGCGACGTGCTTTAAATGCATACCAATTAGTGTTTGACCAATATCAATACCTTTATCGCATTGAATGTGTTCAACAACTATTGGGTCTTTCATGTGTTGATATGCATAAGTTGACAAACTACCTCCAGCATTGGCTTTTGGTACAACAGAAACTTCAGTCATTGTATAAGGATCAAATATTTCTCGCTCGATTGTTATAGCACGGTTAATATGTTCGCAACCTTGAAACGCAAAGTGAACACCTGTCTCTTTATGTATAAAATCAAGACTTTCATATATAACCTTAGCAACATCAATCGAACCATCTGAACCTATCTTTGAACCTTTAACTTCTGAAGTTGAACACCCAATGATGCATAGTTCTTGATTGTTAAAAAAATCAATAGACTTTAGTTCATTCAACAATTGTTTTAAATCTTCTTTCATGAACAACCGCCTTCAATCTTGTCTATACGTCTTTGGTGCCTACCGCCTTCGAATTCACTTGTCAACCAAGTCTTGACGATGAGAAGTGCTAAACCTTCACCTATAACACGTTGGCCCATTGCTAATACATTAGAATCGTTATGTTGTCTCGTCACTTCAGCAGTAAAAACATCATGCACAAGTGCACAACGAATCCCCTTTACTTTATTTGAAGCGATAGACATACCAATTCCAGTTCCACATATCAAAATTCCTTTATCAAACGTTCCATCTGCAACACTTTCAGATACTGGTCTTGCATAATCTGGATAATCTACTGATTCACCTTTATGTGTACCAAAATCTTTATATTCAATGTTCATTTCATCAAGTAATTGTTTGATTGCTTCTTTGTATTCATAGCCACCATGGTCTGCTGCAATAGCTACTTTCATCTTCCCACCTCCCAATTTGTTTATACTATAATATTATAACTTATTTTCTATGTCTGTTATAGCAATTCTGCAAATTATTTGAATTCTTAATTACTTTGTAATAAATCTTCAATTAGTGCTCGAAGTTCTTCGTAAGTATTTTGATAAATGACTTGAGATTGTCCGAAGGGATCTGAGACATCTCCCTTTTCGCCTCTTACGTACTGTTTTATTGAATGAATGTTGTGATGTGTATATTGCGATTCTAAAATCATTTTATGAGATTCAGTCATAGTTAAGATAATATCAGCATCTAAATCTTGCTCAGAAAATTGTTTAGCAGTATCAGGAATGGGCAAATCATTTTTAAAGATGATTTCCATTGATTGTGGAGATATTGGTGTCCCATCAAAAGCTGAAATGCCTCTAGATTGAATATTAAATTCAGGTTTAATATCTTTGGCTATCGCTTCAGCCAATGGACTTCTACAAGTGTTGCCTGTACATACGAAAACTATTTTCACAATTCATCTTCTCCTTTAATATTGTGACCACTTGCTTTATCAATTCTATTCATTAATGCGATTGTATCGTCATTTCTTTCGTAGCCACTTATATAAATTTCATCAATGTTTGTCAGTTGATCTGCTATTCGCAAAGCATCATACAAATCGTGATGTGCACCTTTTATATCTGCAATATCTCTACCAAGCGGTATAAAAGTCATTTGTTCTGAGATTAATGGCTCAATACTTTTAGGACCTATTACTGCTATCTTTTTAGAAGTATTATCTGACAAACTCATTTGTTTTGTAATACCACCTTCTATTAATGTTACAGGTTGCGAAGGTGCATAATGTTTATATTTCATACCTGGTGCAATTGGTTTTTCCAAATCTAACTTTTCATTAATAACACTGTTTGGCAGAACTTTATTAATCATCTCTATTGTTATAGAACCAGGTCGTGCAATTTTAAATGGATAACTTGTACAATCTATTACAGTACTTTCTATACCTTCATCAATATCTTCTGCTTGAATGATGCCATATATTCTTCCATCCAAGTCATGTTTAACATGTTCAAATTTAGTTGGCGAAGGACGTCCACTAATGTTTGCACTTGGAGCCGCAATTGGTAAATTCGTTAATTGTAGAACTGCTCTACCGACATGATGACTTGGCATGCGTACAGCAACAGATTGTAATCCACCCGTAACACGTTCACTTAAAAATCCTGACTTGTAAGGCACAATAAATGAAATTGGTCCTGGCCAAAAAGCATCCATTAAAATTTCAGTTTCTTGAGATATATTTTGGGTGAAGTCTTTTAATTGAGATTTATCATGTATATGTACGATAAGTGGATTATCAGACGGTCTACCTTTTGCTACATATATTTCTTTAACCGCTTCTTCATCTTTTGCATTAGCGCCTAATCCATATACCGTTTCAGTTGGTAAAGCAATCAGTTTATTTTGATGATATCCTGCAATAATCTCATCAATTTGTGGATAACTTTGTAAGTTATGAACATACTTACGCACATCCCAAACATTTGTTTCCAATGCATTTCTTCCCTTCTTTAAAGCATTTATTGTATTAAAACAAAAGTTATCCACACAACGTGGATAACTCCCGTTAAATGTGCATAACTTCTATTGATTATTCAAATTAAATTGTATCATACGATTGTTTTGATTTATATCTTGAATGATTTTTACATGTTCAACATTCAAATGGGTTTCAATAAAGTCTTTTAATAGTTCACCTTGTAAATGGCCAATTTCAAAAATGACGAGTCCATTATCCGACATAACGTGTTCTAAATTTAGAATAATATCTTTATAGATCGCTAAGCCATCATCTTCTGCAAATAGAGCCAAATGTGGTTCATAATTTAAGACTGTATTAGACATTCCTTTTTGTTCTGCATATGAAATGTACGGTGGATTTGAGACGAGTACATCCACTTTAATATTTTCTTTAATCAGTGGTTCTAAAGATTTACCTTGTAGAAATTCTATCGGTGCTTCAAGTATTGATGCATTTATTTCGGCAATTGATAATGCTTCTTCACTAATATCAGTTGCGATAACAGATAAATCAGGTCGCTCTTTTTTCAATGTAATTGCGATAGCTCCTGTACCCGTTCCTATATCACATACGACTACTTGCTCGTTCTGAATCATTTGTAATGTTTGATAGACAAGTTCTTCTGTTTCAGGTCTAGGTATTAAAACATGTTGGTTCACTTCAAACTTTCTACCATAAAATTCTGCAAAACCTGCAATATATTGTACAGGCTCACCTTCATACATACGTTCTCTACTTTTTAAATAAGCTCCCAAAATATTAGCAGGTACATTTTGATTTAAATTCATGGCAATTTGTGTTCTAGACATGCCTGAAATATCCTCTAATAACCAATCAGCACGAGAGGTTTCAAACCCTCGTGCTGATAATCCATCATAAGTTTCATTTAGTAACTGTTGAAAATTATAATTGGCCATTATTTAATTCTTCCAATTTTTCCGTTTGTTCATGCAACGTTAATGCATCGATAATTTCGTCAACTTTACCTTCCATAATTTGATCTAACTTTTGTAAAGTTAATCCAATACGATGGTCAGTTACTCTGTTTTGAGGATAGTTATACGTTCTAATTCTTTCTGAACGATCTCCTGTACCAACAGCAGACTTTCTTTTTTCAGCGTATTTAGCATTTTCTTCTTGAACCATCATATCGTAAACTCTGGCTTTCAATACTTTAAACGCTTTTTCACGGTTCTTAATTTGAGATTTTTCAGATGATGTCGCAACAATACCAGTTGGTAAATGCGTGATACGTACAGCTGAGTCTGTCGTATTGACGTGCTGACCACCAGAACCACTAGAACGGTAAGTTTCAATTTTTAAATCTTCAGTTCTAATATCAATTTCAACATCTTCAGCTTCAGGTAATACTGCAACTGTTGCTGTAGAAGTATGAATACGTCCGCCAGATTCAGTTTCTGGTACACGTTGTACACGGTGTGCACCATTTTCATATTTAAGTTTACTGAATGCACCGTTTCCTTGAATTGAAAAGCTGACTTCTTTGTAGCCACCATGGTCACTAATATTCTCTTCAACGACGTCAATTTTGTAGCCATGTGCTTCAGCAAATCTTGAATACATTCTGAATAAGTCACCTGCGAAAATAGCTGCTTCATCTCCACCTGCTGCACCACGAATTTCCATAATAACGTTCTTATCATCGTTAGGGTCTTTAGGAATAAGTAGGAATTTTAATTCAGATTCTAATTCAGGTACACGTTTAGTAAGACTGTTAATTTCTTCTTTCAACATATCTTGTTCTTCTTTATCTGTTGTTTCGTTTAGCATTAATTTAGCATCTTCAATGTCACCTTTAACAGATTTATAAGTTCTATATACATCAACTGTCTTTTGTAAGTCAGATTGTTCTTTTGAATATTTTCTTAGCTTGTCTGTATCCGAAACGACATCTGGATCACTAAGTAATTCATTTAATTGTTCATATCTATTTTCAACAATTTCTAATTGATCAAACATTTATATCACTCCTTATTTCAGTTCTAATTATATGATGATCTCTACATCTTGGTTCATAACTTTCGTCTGCCCCAACTAATATAATCGGGTCATCAATATGTGCTGGTTCACCATTTATAAGTCTTTGTGTTCGACTTGATGGAGATCCACATACTGCACATACCGCTTGTAATTTTGTTACAATTTCTGCAACTGCCATCATTTCAGGCATTGGTTCAAATGGCACACCTTTAAAGTCCATATCTAATCCAGCTACAACAACACGATAGCCTTCTTCTGCTAACTTTTGTGCTACGCTTACGATTTCATTATCAAAAAATTGGACTTCATCTATTCCAATAATATCGATGCCTTGTAAATCATATTTTAATATTTGACTAGAATGTTCTATGCTGATTGCATCAAGCTGATTTCCATTATGAGATACTACAGCTTCTTCACTATATCGATTATCAATAGATGGCTTAAATACTTTTACATTTTGTTTCGCATATAAACCTCTTCTCAGACGTCTAATAAGCTCTTCTGACTTACCACTAAACATACTTCCGCAAATACATTCTATCCATCCGGAATGGTAATTTTCGTACATATTACTTATCCACCTTTTTCAACATAATCGCTTAATTATATCATATTATTTTTACTTATTTATTAATTTTTACAAAAAAAAGCACCCTTTATAAAAGGATGCTTGATTCGCTTCATAATTAGTTGTTTGATTTGAAACCAAATTTTTTGTTGAAGCGTTCCACACGACCATCCGCAGATGCGAATTTTTGACGTCCTGTATAGAATGGATGTGAATCTGAAGAGATATCTAAACGGATAACTGGGTATTCGTTTCCATCTTCCCATTCCATAGTTTCATTTGAAGTACGTGTTGAACCACTTAAGAATTTGAAGTCTGTAGTTGTATCTAAAAAGATAACTTTATTATACTCTGGATGAATTCCTTGTTTCATTTTTTCAGCTCCTTTGCCCTGAACCATCTGGAACAGAGTTTATTTGTGACTTATTCACTCAATACTTACATATTATATATGTTGAAGAATTAAAATGCAACCTTAAATTTATATAATTGGTTTACCAGTCTTGGCACTATCGACCATAGATTTTCTTAAGACTTCAAAGAATTCTTCGTTAGAATCCGTGCGTTTTAACTTTCTAATAAATCTTTCAGAGAAATCATTTGAATCAGTAAATAAATTACGTAGTTGCCAAATCATTTCAAGTTCTTCTTTATCTAATAGCAATTCTTCTTTACGTGTTGAACTTCTTCTAATATCAATTGCAGGGAATACTCTCTTCTCAGACAATTTACGATCTAAATGAAGTTCCATGTTACCTGTACCTTTAAATTCTTCATAAATCATATCGTCCATACGAGAACCTGTTTCAACTAATGCAGTCGCTAATATTGTTAAACTTCCACCCGCTTCAATATTTCTAGCAGCTCCGAAGAAATGTTTAGGTCTATGAAGTGATGCTGGATCTAAACCACCTGATAATGTTCTACCACTTGGTGGTACAACTAAGTTATATGCTCTAGCTAATCTTGTTAATGAATCCATTAAGATAATGACGTCTTCACCGATTTCAACAAGACGTTTAGCTCTTTCAAGTAGTAATTCAGCCACTTTAACATGATGTTCTGGCGGCTCATCAAATGTTGAGTTAACGACTTCAGCTTGTTCAACAGAACGTTCAATATCCGTTACTTCTTCTGGACGTTCCCCAATTAATAATACAAATAATTTCGCTTTTGGTTGGTTAATTGCAATAGCATTTGCAATTTCTTTAAGTAATGATGTCTTACCAGCTTTAGGTGGTGCTACAATCATTCCACGCTGTCCTAGACCTATTGGCGTAATTAAATCCATGATTCTAGTTGAATAATTTTTACTTGTAGTTTCTAATTGGATACGTTGTTGTGGGTATAGAGGAGTTAACGCTTGAAAGTGTGGTCTTTTTTTAACTTCTTCTGCATTTTGATCATTTACAAAATCAACTTGTAACAATCCGTAATACTTTTCATTTTCTTTAGGTTTTCTAACTTTACCAGTTACTTTATCACCTTTTTTAATTTCAAAGCGTCTAATTTGGCTAGCAGATATATAAATATCTTTTTCACCTTTAGAATAGTTAACAGTACGTAAAAAGCCATAACCATCAGGTTGAATATCATCTAAGATACCTTCCATATAATAGTTGCCGTCTTTTTCCATTTGAGCTTCCATAATTGCTAAGACAAGTTCTTTTTTATTTAATTTACTATAATTTGTTATTCTTAGTTCTTTTGCCTTTGATGTTAATTCTTTAGTTGTATAGTTCTTGTATAATTCGTGAAACGATTCATACTGAGGACTTGTTCTAACTCTTTCAGCCATATTTATGACACCCATTTCTTAAAAATCTCATTCATTTTTATCAGATTTATAATCTGCCTTTAAACTATAGCATTTTTTTATGAAGATGACAAAATAAGTTATATATAAATTATGTTAAAATATTTCACTTTTTTATTCAATTATAACTATCATATAAAAAGACTGAAACATCGAAATGTTTCAGTCTTAAAAATATATTGTATTTTGTATTTTTACTATTCTTTAAAATAACCTGGAATTGCTTTAATTTCTAAGAATTCTTCAATTCCGTAGTCGCCCCATTCTCTACCAATACCTGATTGTTTATAACCACCAAATGGTAAATTAGGTTTTCTACCTGCGTCATTAATTTCTACAGTACCTGCTTCTAATGCTTTAGCAACTTCTCTTACACGTTCTAAATCTTTACCATATACATATGCTGCTAAACCATAAATTGTATCATTAGCAATTTCAATTGCTTCATCTAAGTCTTTATAAGTAATAATTGTACCTACAGGACCGAAGATTTCTTCTTGAGCAATTGTCATATCATTAGTTACATCAGTAAATAATGTTGGTTTAACGAAGTAACCTTTTTCAAGACCGTCTGGTTTACCAACACCACCATGTAATAATGTTGCACCTTCATCGATACCTTTTTGAATATAGCTTTGAACTGTATCAAATTGTTTTTTAGATACAACTGGACCTGCATCTTGGCCAGCTTCTCTAGGGTTACCAACTTTAACATTTTCAATTGCTTTTTTAGCTGCTGCGATAAATTCATCTTTAATACTTTCTGGTACTAATGTACGTGTACCTGCTGTACAAACTTGACCAGTATTTTGTACGAATTTAGCAACTGCACCTTTAGCTGCTTCTTCGATATCAACGTCATCTAACACTACTAATGGTGATTTTCCACCTAGCTCTAATGATACTTTTTTGAAGTCTTTAGCTGAGTTTTCCATAATTTTTCTACCAGTTGGTCCTGAACCCGTAAATGACATCATACGTACATCAGGATGTGAACTTAATGGATCACCAACACTTTGGCCATCACCATTTACTAAGTTGAACACACCTTTAGGCACGCCAGCTTTTTCAAATATTTCAGCTAAAATAATCGCTGCAAATGGTGTTTCTTCAGATGGTTTTAAGACTACAGGTGAACCTGCAGCAAATGCACCAGCTAATTTTAATGATGTTTGGTTAGTTGGGAAATTCCATGGTGTTACTAATCCAGAAACACCGATAGCTTCTTTAATAACTAAATCATCACCACGACGTTCTTCAAATTGAATTGAATCGATCGCTTTACTTGCTTCTCTATAATGATTTAAGCCCATTTGATAATGAACAGATTCTGATTTTTCAATTGGTGAGCCAAGCTCATCCGTCATTACATCTATTAAATCTTCTTTTCTATTTTCATATTCATCTGCAATTCGTTCTAATAAAGCTTTTCTTTCTTCTAAAGAAGTATTTCTAAATTTCACGTACACTTTTTTAGCGGCAGCTACAGCGTCATCAACATCTTGTTTGTTACCTGCAGCAATTTTACCCATTATTTCTTCTGTAGCAGGGTTAATAACATCTAATGTTTGTCCACTATGACTTTCAACCCATTCGCCATTTATATATTGCTTGATATCTTGTCTCATGAATTATCTACTCCTTTATATTTGTTACATTGGTTATTATAGTATGGATGATAGTCATAATTAAAATAATCTGTTTGAGAATTGAATATTTTAAATTTTAAACAAATAAAATACCCGCCAACGAAATGATTTTCATCGCATTGACGGGTACTTTATAATATTCAATTCATTTAGGAATGATTCTCTTGCAATTCCACATTTTTTTGTGCCCACTCTTCTAATGGTACAAGCGCTTGTGCTAATTCGTATCCTTTAGTTGTTAAATGATATTCAACTGATAGAGGCGTTGTTGTAACAACTTTCTTTTCAACTAAACCCCAATCACTTAATTCAGTTAATTTAAGAGATAATGCTCTAGGTGTAATACGTCTTAAGTCTCTTTTCATATCAGAAAAGTGAGCCGAACGTTCATCACAACGTGATAAATAATTAAGTATTAAACCATTCCAACTGCGTCCTATTACTTTAAAAGTTTCTTCCAAATAAGGACATACTTCCATGTTACTCACCTCTTTAACTTCTATATTGCCATTATACTACACTTTATATACAAAGTATATAATTTATACTTGTTATACGGTTTCAGTCCAAATATCAGCACCTAGTGCTTTTAATTTTTCAACAATACCGCTGTATCCTCTATGAATATGCTTCACATTATAAACCGTTGTAACGCCTTCAGACATTAATCCAGCAATTAATAAAGATGCACCTGCTCTTAAATCACTTGCTGCTACACTTGCACCTGTCAATTGAGATGGATAATAAATAGCTGTGCCATTTTCTAAATTCACATTTGCACCCATTCTGATTAATTCATCAACGTGTTTAAATCTTGCAGGATAAATCGTTTCTGTTATTTTACTTTGACCATTTGCTTTTAATAATAAAGGTGTAAATGGTTGTTGTAAATCTGTTGCAAAACCAGGATAAACTGCAGTTTGTATATCAACTGGTTTATATTCGTCTTTACCTTTAATAACAACTGAATCTTCACCTAAATCGATTTCAGTGCCCATTTCTCTTAATTTAGCGATTAATGGTTCTAAATGTAAAGGAATGATATTTTCGATGTACACTTCTTCACCCATGGCTGCTGCTGCACACATGTATGTACCTGCTTCTATTCTATCAGGAATAATTGTATGTTTCGTACCGTGCAAGGATTCTACACCTTCAATTTTCAATGTATCTGTACCTGCACCTCTAATTTTAGCACCCATATTATTTAATAATGTCGCAACATCAACAATTTCAGGTTCTTTCGCTGCGTTTTCTATTACTGTTTTACCTTTTGCTAAAGAAGCTGCCAACATTATATTGATTGTTGCACCAACACTCACAACATCCATAAATATTTTAGCACCAACTAATTCTTCAGCAATTAAATACATGGCACCTTGTTCGTTTGTTACTTTTGCACCTAGTGCTTCAAAACCTTTAATATGTTGGTCAATTGGTCTAGGGCCTAAAGGACAGCCACCAGGTAAACCAATCACACATTTTTTAAAACGTCCGAGCATAGCACCCATCATATAATAAGATGCTCTTAAAGATTGTACTTTATTATTAGGTAAAGGTAGATTCACCGCATCGCTTGAATCAACGACAAGCTGATCACCATTTAATTCTGTTTTAATATTTAAATCACCAAGTAGGCTCATTAAAGTTTTGACATCTGAAATATCTGGTAGTCCATCTAATGTCACAACATCATTCGCCATTAAACTTGCTGGAATAAGTGCAACTGCACTATTTTTAGCACCGCTTATTTGCACTTTACCATTTAATTTTTTGCCACCATTTATTTTTATAACTTCTTGAGACATATGTTTACTCCTTTACTTCATCGTCTTAGAGAATTCATACTCTCTCAACATGAATAGATAATTATTTCCATTATATACTATTCAATAAGATAAACGCAAAAACATAAAAAGTAAATAGAAATGACATAATTTACTACGAAAGAAGTATCAAATTTTAAATTTTTGACATTAAAATAAATTGAGTAAACGTATTGAATAAATATTCAATTTATCTTTAAAAACAGAAAAAACTACTACAAGCACGATGCTTGTAGTAGTTTGAATTTAAATAAAATTAAGCTTGGTTAGAAGTACCAAATTCTTGGATTTTACCTTTAACAGTTGCTTTAATTGCTTCACGAGCAGGTCCTAAGTATTTACGTGGATCGTAAACTTCGCTGTCGTTGTTTAACACTTCACGAACTGCTTTAGCAGATGCGATTTGGTTTTCAGTGTTAACGTTGATTTTAGCTGTACCGAAAGTGATAGCTTTTTTGATATCGTGAGTTGGGATACCAGTACCACCGTGTAATACTAATGGTAAACCAGTTGAAGCACCGATTTCTTCCATTTCTTTGAAACCTAAGTTTGGTTCACCTTTGTAAGGTCCGTGTACTGAACCTAATGCAGGTGCTAAAGTATCAATACCAGTTCTTTCAACTAATTCTTGACATTCTTTAGGATCAGCATAGATAACGCCTTCTGCAACTACGTCATCTTCTTGTCCACCAACAGTTCCTAATTCAGCTTCAACAGAAACACCGTTAGCATGAGCATATTCAACTACTTTAGAAGTAATTTCGATGTTTTCTTCGAATGGGTGATGAGATGCATCGATCATTACTGAAGTGAATCCAGCATCGATAGCTTCTTTACATTTTTCGAAACTTGAACCGTGGTCAAGGTGAATAGCAACTGGAATTGTAATGTTGTAATCTTCAATTAAACCTTCAACGATTTTAACGACAGTTTTGAAACCACCGATATAACGTCCAGCTCCTTCAGATACACCAAGGATAACTGGTGCATTTTCTTCTTGTGAAGCTTGAAGAATAGCTTGTGTAAATTCTAAGTTATTGATGTTGTATTGACCAACAGCATAACCATTTTCTTTTGCTTTAATTAACATTTCTTTCATTGAAACTAAAGGCATTGAGTTTCCTCCTAATGTGCAAGGCACGAATTATTTACAAGATTATTATATCAAACTTTGTGAATATATGCACCTTTTGAAAGCCCTATCCTAAATGTTTTCTTACAATTTTCATAACTTCTTCAATTGTAAACGGCTTCATTAGCACGCCAGTAATATTTCCTTTTTTTAAAACTTCTAACTCGGTAGATGATTGAAATGCTGAAATGATATAAACTGGAATATTTTTATCAGATTTTCTAATTTCGGCAAATACTTCTTCACCAGAAATTCCAGGCATTCTTTTATCTATAAAAATCAATTTATAAGTATTTTTATGAAATAATTCAATTCCCTCCGCTCCATTTTTAGCAGTATCTACATTGAATTGATTTAATTCCATAATTTCTTTTAGTAATTGTCTAATATTCTTTTCATCATCTATAATAAGTACATCCATTGAAGATACCCCACTTTTTATATAAAATAAATTTAATGACGTTAATAAGGAGAATACAAATTGCTTAAAATTTTTAATACACAATTAAACGGCATATTTAGTAAAATAGATGCCCAAATTGAAGAAATTGAAATTGCATCACAACTGCTTATGCAAGCAGCAAACGGTGAAGGCAAAATACGCATCAAAACTTTCGATGAAATCAAACATTTCCAAACATTTATGACTGACAGTAACGAAAGCTTACCACATGCAGAAACACTCAATACTTTAGATGAAATCGAAAAGATCGATTCTACTGACCGCGTATTATTAGCCGATACTTCCTTTACTGAAGAACTCAACGAATGGATTACAAAATTAAACGACCACGATATAGATTTTGTCGTAATAGCCAACAAAGATAAAGACAATAAGTCACACGAATCACTCATGCATTATATTGACTTATCAACACCAAGAGCAATCGTTCCAACCGCTGATTACAGTAAAATTATTACCCCTCATCTTATGGCTTTAAATTATATATATTATATCATGTTTGCTGAAATGCATGAGATTACACAAGATTTAAATGAAGAAATCTAGTAATAGAAGATAACGGGTCTGAATTTTACGTGTTGGTGGATAATGGAGGTTTTAGTTACACTTCTTATGAGTTTTGTAATTTTAGGCTTCCATAGTTACAATTCTGCCGACTTTTGTTACTATGGGCCTCCTTAGTTACAATTCCGTTGAGTTTTGTAATTACCGCACCCGTTATAAACAAGTTTGCCCAGAAGTGTTCACAACACACTCGTTATAAACAAGTTTGGCGAAAAGTGTTCACAACGCCACCCGTTATGAACAAGTTTGCCCAGAAGTGTTCACAACGCAGCACTTTATATCCCACACATATTTATACAAAAAAGCGCCCTCTATCTTAAATACTTGAAAAAGTATTAGGATAAAGGGCGCTTTATATATATATTATTTATTTTGAATACTTGCTTCTACAAATCCTCTGAATAATTTTTGTGGACGTGTTGGTCTAGATAAGAATTCTGGATGGAATTGACATGCTACAAACCATGGGTGATTTTCTAATTCTACGATTTCTACTAATCTACCATCTGGGCTTGTTCCTGAGAATTTCATGCCTTTTTCTTCTAATCTTTCGCGATATTCGTTATTAAATTCATAACGGTGACGGTGTCTTTCGTCTACTTCTAATTCACCATAGACTTTATGTGCAATTGTTCCTTCTTCAATTTTACATGGGTAAACACCTAATCTTAATGTTCCGCCTAAATCTTCGATGTCTTTTTGTTCTGGTAATAAATCGATAATTGGGTATGGTGTGTTTGGATCTAATTCTGCTGAATGTGCATCGTTTAATCCAACTACGTTTCTAGCGAATTCAACTGTTGCTAATTGCATACCTAAACAAATACCTAAGTATGGTACGTTGTTTTCACGTGCATATTGAATGGCTAATATCTTACCTTCTACACCTCTATCACCGAATCCGCCAGGTACTAAAATACCATCTACGTCTGCAAGTTCTTTTTGATAGTTTGTTTCGTTTAATTTTTCAGAGTCAATCCACTTAATTTCAACATCTGATTTAAAATCATAACCAGCATGTTTTAAAGCTTCTGCAACTGACAAGTATGCATCTTGTAAACTAACATATTTACCTACTAAACCAATTTTCACTGAACCTTCTAAATTACGTACAGTGTCTAATAATTGGTTCCACTCTGTTAATTCCGCTTCTGGTGTAGCTTCTAAATCTAATCTTTCAATGACGATATCATCCATATGTTGTTCTTTTAATGCTAATGGAATTTGATATAACGTATCAGCATCTCTACATTCAATGACTGCACGTTTGTTAATGTCACAGAATAATGCAATTTTATCTCTTAAATCTTGAGTCATTTCATATTCAGTACGTACCACAATTAAATCTGGTTGAATACCTAAACCTCTTAATTCTTTAACACTATGTTGTGTTGGTTTAGTCTTCATTTCACCAGCAGCTTTAATGTATGGAAGTAACGTACAATGGATGTACATAACGTTTTCACGACCAAGATCACTCTTGATTTGTCTAATTGCTTCTATAAATGGTAAAGATTCAATATCACCTGTTGTACCACCAATTTCAGTAATAACAACATCAGCATTTGTACTTTCGCCAGCCATTAATAATCTTGATTTAATTTCATTTGTAATATGTGGGATAACTTGGACAGTACCACCTAAGAAATCTCCACGTCTTTCTTTTTTAAGTACGTGAGAATAAACTTTACCTGCTGTTACATTTGAATATTTATTAAGGTTAATATCAATAAATCTTTCATAATGTCCTAAGTCTAAGTCTGTTTCTGCACCATCTTCAGTTACAAAAACTTCACCGTGTTGATATGGACTCATTGTACCTGGATCAACATTTAAGTATGGGTCGAACTTTTGAATTGTTACATTTAATCCTCTATTTTTAAGTAATCTCCCTAGTGATGCTGCTGTAATACCTTTACCAAGAGACGATACTACGCCACCTGTTACGAAAATGAACTTTGTCATGTTTGTACCTCCATTTATTTTTTAAAAAATAAAAAACGCTCCCACTTACATTATTTAAAATGTAAGGAGGGAGCGCTATATTTATACGATTGTCCTATTTAAAGGAGCCCAAATAAAATATTACCATCTTTTAAAGAAAAGTCAATTAAAATTCGTCTTCTTCGTCTTCCTCATCTTCGTCTTCTTCATCTACAACAAGACCCGCTTCATCTAATTCATCTTCTACGTCTTCATCTTCAGGGTCTTCAGGATCATTTAAACCTTCTTCATCATCTTGATCAATTGTAATATCAAGATCTTTAGATTTATCTTCTTCCCCTAATAATGAAATTTCTGAATCAGCTTCATCGTCTTCATCTAGAACGTTGAATTTTTGAATTGTTGGTGCGATTTTTTCTTCGATATCATCAACTGAATACCAGTCACGAAGTCCCCAAATATTCTCACCCACACTTAAGAAGCGTCCATCAGTATTTAAGTCCGTATAGAATTGTAAAATACGGTTCTCAATTTCTGAATCATTATAATTACCTAAGCTTTTGAATTCGTCTATCATATCATATAAGTTTGTTTCTTTACCGTTCTCTGTTAATAAAATATAAGCCATTTCGATAAATGAATGCTCATCTACCATTTCTTTTGTGAAATCTTTTAATTTCATGCTTTACTCTTCCTTTCAACAATCGAACTATTGTCGCACATTAATATTTATAATCATAACAGTTTACGATTATAATTGACAAGATGATTTTTAGCAAATGTTAGTTAATACTTAATATATTTCATGAGTTTAATATAGTCCTCAGATTTTTGTATTTCTACAAATCTTGCTTTCTCACATAAAGGTTTCAATTTATTGTTTGAACCGAATAAAGTGATGTGTATTTCTTTCTTATCTTCAAACCTTCTTCTAACAAAAGTACTTAACTGTCTTAAAGCACTCTCTGCAATACCTTCTTTTCTTTCGTCTTCTTCAACTTCTATACTCCGAATATCAAAATAATGATCTTTATCTTCTAATACGATGATACCTACTTTTTGATTATCTTTCATTAAATGTATATCGACAAATTCATTATCTAAATCATCTTCATTTAATACAAGTTTCAATGAAGATACATATTTTGAATCTAAATCTAAATAATATAATCGTTCTTTACCTAATGGACCTTCTTCTTTTGTAGCTGTATGCATAAAGCCAGCTCTTTCATATAAATTCCATGCTGCCTCATTTTCAGCATCTACTACTAAATATAAATGATCAAAATCAGGGAACACATGTTGAACGTACTCAGGTAAATTCATCATTATAGTCGTGCCATACCCATTACCTTGATACTTTTCATTAATTGATAATGAACGTATATATACAACATTATGCGGTGTATCATAACCTTCGTGTTGATAATACTTATGCAATACAAAGAAACCAACTATGTCGTCTTGATCGTTTACGACAACATTAGGTCTTCTATCAGGATCTTCGATAGCACCATCCAACACTTCTTTAGGCAATGAAGAATAAATTTGTTGTCGTTCGTTTAATTCAAAACCATATAGTGCCGTTCTCATATGTTCTTCAAATGGTTTAATGACGATTTCACCGAATGATTTAGCTTTCATGATTGATATCCCCCCGTTTGTTTATATATATCATAACGAATTTTACATTCATTGCGCAATTAAGAACCTTATAAAACGTAATTATCGTACACATGTTAGTTTGATTTGGATGAGGGTAATAGAATTAAGACTGCATAATTTAAAGGGGGATATTAATGAAACAGTCAAAAGAAAATACAGACAGGCAAAATAATAAGACAACATTAGTATTTTGGGTATCTATGTCTATTATATTATTAGTAACTTTAACTGCTGGAATTTTTCCAAAAGGTTTTGGTAAATACGCTAATATATTATATACATTTATATCGAACAGTACAGGATGGTTATTCTTAATCATCGTATTCGTTTTAGATATCTTTTTAATCGGATTGGCTATTACGAGGTTTGGTCGATTTAAACTCGGTAGAGACGACGAAGAACCAGAATTCTCATTTATTTCATGGGTCGGCATGTTATTCTCTGCTGGACTCGGTGTCGGGATTGTATTCTGGGGCGTTGCTGAACCAATGACACATTACTTAAAATCACCACTTCCAAATGAAGTAGATGGCTCTACATTAGAATCAGCTCGACTTGCTATGGGATATACATTCTTCCATTGGGGCATTTCACAATGGTCTATCTTTGCAATGGCAGGGCTTATCGTAGCTTACTTCCAATTTAGAAAAAGAAGAGACGGTTTAATATCTACAGCAATGGAACCTGTATTCGGTGAAACTTATAAGAAACCATACAGAAATGTTATCGATATCTTAGCGATAGTCGCAACTGTCATGGGTATTGCAACATCAATTGGTCTAGGAATAATGCAAATTGGTGGCGGACTTCATCATGTTTTTGATATTCCTAATAATAATTGGACTAAAATTATCATCACCGTCATTATGACTTTACTATTTCTTGGATCAGCAGCATCAGGTCTTAATAAAGGTGTTAAATGGCTAAGTAATGCTAACATATTTATTTGTTTTGCTTTACTTATATTTATACTTATTTTAGGACCGACACAATTTATATTTGAAACATTTACTGTTGCAATAGGTGACTATATTACAAACTTTGTACAATATAGTTTAAGATTAAATCCTTATGAAGGCGACAATTCTTGGATTCAACAATGGACTGTGTTCTATTGGGCATGGGTTATTGCTTGGTCTCCATTTATCGGAGGATTTGTAGCCAGAGTATCAAGAGGTAGAACGATAAGAGAATTTGTAATTGGCGTGTTAATTATTCCACCACTTATTTCATTTAGTTGGATTGCCACTTTCGGTGGAACGGCCATGTATTTAGTTATTAATAAAGGTGCTTCTATTGCGGAAGATGTTAAAGGAGATTATACAGTTGCACTATTCTCCCTATTATCAAACTTCCCATTTTACGAAGCAACAAGTATTCTAGCAATAATATTAATCTTCTTGTTCCTTGTTACAAGTGCGGATTCAACTACTTTTATCTTATCAAGTATGTCTGATAAAGGTTCAATCGTACCGCCATTCAAGTATAAATTAGTTTGGGGAACATTAATTGGTGCCATTTCAGTTGCCATGACATTAGCAGGTGGTTTAGAAAGTTTACAAACCGCTTCTGTCGTAGCCGGCCTACCATTCGCATTTATACTATTCTTAATGATGTTCTCTATTATGAAAGCATTACGTAGAGAACCATCTAAACATTTCAAAATGACTTATATAGATGATGACACAGATTTCTCTAAATCATTAGAAGAACGTGAAGAAGAAGAAAAATAATTAAAATAGGCACCATTCATTGTTTAAATCAATGAATGGTGCCTTTTTGATTGTCTTATTTTCATAAACTAAAACGCATGTATCGAAAAATATACCCAATAGACGATGATCCATACGATTAACCATAGTAATATTTTGATATATCGATTAACGTTTTTAAACACAATATGACTGAGTACATATGCTAGATAGCTCGTTAATATAAATCTCAAAAGTCTTGCAATGAAACTTACGAGTATAAATACAATAAATGATATACCTTCGTGATAGCTCATCATTGCATAAAGTTTATATGGAACACCAAACAATGGTGCTTCTATTAATCCGAGCACTCCTTTATCTTCTAATGAATGTATCACATGTTCTATCATATAAGGATGAATACCAGGAATCTTAACCATGATCATTTCAACAAAGTTCAAATGTTGAATTGAAATAATGTAAACGATGATACCACCTAGAACTGCACCTATAATTGCAATCAAATTTGCACATAATAATTTAAATTTACTTTTTTGTTTGATTGCATAATAAGTTAAAGCTACATCAGGGATAATAAAGAATACAATTGCTTCAAGAAAAGCCCATATAAATATGATTACCATTCTTTAAAATCACCTTCATTTCTGAGTTCATTCATTCGTTCATTAAGCTCATCCATAAATACTTTTCTATTCTCATTAAATAAAAATGGACGTCCTACAAAAATATCAATAAAGAATGGTACAAATAGTTTTGAGCCTTTCGGTAATGACTTGCCTAAACCATGTAGAAACAAAGGTTGTATCGGAATGCTTGGACGTTCTCTCATTAAATAATAAATCCCGGATTTATATTTTGATAACTTTTCAGGTTCGCCTCTACTTCCCTCCGGATACAAGATGATAATACTGCCCTCATCTAAAGCATCTACAATTGGTTCAAATAATCCTTTAATATCTCGCGTCATTTTTCGCTCTATTGGTATAATTCTCATAATATTCATAGAAAACCATTTTAATAGTTTGTTTTTCAGAAAATAATCACCTGCAGCTACAGGTCGTGCTTTCTTAAACCCTTCTCCTTGAAACAATGAAAGTAGTACAAGTGTATCTAAATGTGAATTATGATTGGCAATAATCACGATAGGACCTTTTTTAGGTAACCATTCTCGTCTACGTATATTTAATCCTAGAACAATTAAAATAATTGGCTTAATGATACATGTAAATATAATGAGTCTTAACATATCGGTTCACCCCTTAAAAGTAAAAGAACCTTACAAAGTGGAAGAAGAGTGGCGCTGTGTATGTTAAAGAATCTACTCTATCCAAAATACCGCCATGACCAGGTATTGTTTGAGAAGTATCTTTAATATTTAAATCTCTTTTTAAAGCTGAAATATTCACATCTCCCACAAATCCCATAATACTAATATATAAACCTGCTACAATCATGCCTAATAATGTGAACGGCGTTAATAATGGTGCTAAACATAAAGATAGAATTGTCGTTGAAATAATCCCTCCAACAAAACCTTCCCAAGTCTTGTTCGGACTTACTTTAGGTACAATTTTATGTTTACCAAATGCTTTACCGAACAGAAATTGAAAGACATCATTTGCTTGCGTTAATATAACTAAAAATAAAACAAGGCTCGCACCGGGTACTGAACTTTTTTCGCCAGGTAAGACAATTAAGTATGCTAAATGACTTAAACTAAACACCATCAGCATCATGCCCCATTGTACAGATCCCATTGATTGTAAAAACCCTTTTGTTTCACCTATCAATATTGCTTGAATCGGTATAAATAAGAACATATATACTGGTATAAAAATAATAAACATGCCATAAAATCCAAAATAGATAAATGTAAATTGAATTGGTATAGATAAGTACGCCCAGAATAATACAGCTCTATGACTACGATTCGTAGGTATTAAAGAAAAGTACTCTTTCAAAGCTAAAAAACAAAGTAAGCCAAGAAAAATCAATGACACAGTAGAGTGAATGACTAAGGCAATTGTAAAGATAATACACATACTCCACCATGATTTAATTCTCAATCTAATTTCAGTGAAGTCTTTTTCAGGATATCGTTTCGTTAAATAAATACTAATCAAACTGGATAATACGAGTACGATAAATACCCCAATCATAACAATCAGCATTTCTGAAGATATCTTCCCTAAGTTCATGATTTAACCTCCTTTAATCCTTTTGTTATTCGATTATAAATATTGATTAACATGAGTATTGAACAACCATAAAACACAAAATGTAAATAAGGAATGATATTTAAATGAACAAAAATCAAGAAACTGATGAAACCTACAATAAATGCTCGGTCACTTTTACCCATCGGACCATCATATCTTCTTGAATTACCTATCACTTGAACAGTCACACCAGCCATTTCACTTATGATTGATAAACTGATAAACAACATAATACCTATTCCATAATCTTCAGCAATAAACACGAATGGTATAAATAGAAATAAATCACTTATAACATCCCCTAATTCATTCAACAATAACCCTAAATGAGATTTCATTTGATATTTTTTTGCCATTACACCATCAATTGCATTTAAAGCCATTCTCACAAACATCACGATAGGCATTAAAATATAAATCCATTTGTTTTCATGAAATATACTTATAATAATTCCCGTTACGATAGAGAGCAGTAGTGCTAATATTGTAACTTGATTTGGGGTCATACCGATTTTTCTCATCCAGTCAACGATAGGCATTAATAGTTGCTGAAATTTCGGTTTTATTTCATATATACTAATCAAAATATAACCTCCCTCATTTATACTTGTTATCATCTTATCATGTAATTATACAATTTTTACAATATATTTCTAAAAATCATTAATTTATCATATACAATTTTTTATAGTATAATAACGATAATTATTTACTTTTCTAGATGAGGTGTTCGTGTGAAAATTGGTATTGATGCAGGTGGTACTTTAATTAAAGTCGTAACTGAATTAAATAAAGAAAGAACGTATCAAAAATGGTTAGCAACTGACATTGATCAAGTTGCAGTTTGGTTAAATCAATTAGATGATGTTGAAGTATCGATTACAGGTGGTAAAGCACAATACTTAGACTCATGCATTAAACATCAAGCGAAACGTAGTATTGAATTTGATGCGACTTATAAAGGGATTCAAATATTTTTAAAAGAAAACAATATAGACCTTGAAACATATATATTCTCGAATGTCGGTACTGGTACTTCTATCCATTATGCTACTACTGATCATCAAGAACGTGCAGGCGGTACAGGAGCTGGTGGCGGTATGATACAAGGTTTAAGTTATTTACTGACTCAAATTAGTGATTATGATGAACTTGTTCAAACAGCTTTAAATGGGGATCGAGATAAAATAGATTTAAAAGTTAAACATATTTATAAAGGTGATAACACGCCTATTTCTGGAGAATTAACTGCTGCTAACTTTGGACATGTATTACAACATATGAACGATGCATTTCCAAATGCTGATCGATTAGCAGCTGTAATGGGTATTGTAGGAGAAACAGTCACAACCGTATCCATTCATGCCGCAAGAGAGTATAATACAGAAAACGTTGTGTTTATAGGATCTTCATTTGTTAAAAATGAACTACTCAAAAATATCGTCGTTGATTACACGATTTTAAGAGGTCTAAAACCATACTTCATTGAAAACGGTGAATATTCAGGAGCGCTCGGTTCAATATATTGTTAAACATTAAGGAGTATTAATATGAAAATTATAGAACCTAAACTACACAATGATTTTGAATATGAAGAAGAAAAAGACGTAACACTCTATCAGTCTTCGTATGACTTGTACTTTGATAAAGCATTAATTCAATTAGATGAAGAAACGAGTCAAATCGATACAATGTATTTCAATCAATGTACATTTGAATCTGTTGATTTCACTAAAATTCACGAATTAGATATTATATTTAAAGGATGCGACCTTTCAAACTGTATATTCAGTGAAGCTTCTCTTAATAGAGTGCACTTCAAAGATTGTCGTATGATTGGTGCTAACTTTACAGACGTTAAACTCAAGCATGTACAATTTTCTAATTGTCAGTTAAAAATGAGTCAATTTCAAAATTGTAACTTAGATCACGTTTTATTTAACGATAATCAAATGTCAGAAACTTACCTTTCATTCTGTACTCAAAAATCTGTCGCAATTGAAAGATGTGCATTAGAATCTCTTGAAGTCGTTGAAACATCACTAAAAGACATTGATTTATCGTCCAATACAATCGAACAACTTGTTGTACAACCTAATGACTTAAAAGGTGCAACAGTTTCTGAATATCAAGCATATGATATACTTCCGTTATTCGGGGTTAAAGTAACATCAAACTAGAAGGTGACACTATGAATCAAATGATAGACATTTTAAAACGCTTTGGATTAAGTGAGTATGGCTCTAAAGCTTATATCGCCCTTGTTCAAAATCCAGGCATAACAGCTTATAAACTAAGTGAAATATCAAGCGTACCACGTTCAAAAATTTATGAAGCACTCAATAAACTTGATGAACAAGGACTCGCTTATTTCAATTTACAAGACCAAAAGAAATACTACTATGCCCTATCACCAAAACAAACCATTCAACTATTTGAAAAAAAGCAAAATGAAGAACTCCTTCAACTCGAACAAGAAATCAATAAATTAAATATCGTAACAGACAATGCGCCTATTCAAATAGAAGTCTTAACAAATGAATCAACAATCATCGATGCCGTAACATCTGCCATTAAACAAGCTAAAAGACAAATCACCGTTTCAATATGGCCAGACTTATATGACATCTTAACAAATCATGTCTCAGAAGATATTCATATTCAAGGGATTACATTCCAAGTCGACCAACCCGGCTATGATCTCATTAATCACCGTTATACAAACTACGTCAAAAGTTCATTAGCACTTAAACCATTTGTCGTAATCGTAGACGATGAACACATGATTTACGGACAAACAGCAGAATCAAATATGCGCGCTTATATCAGTTATGACCATACACAAATAAAAATGATGAAAGACTACATTTGGCATGACGTCTTAGTCAATAAATATATTAGTAAATTTGAAGAAGATATAGAAGACGAAATAACCCTTAAGAGAAAAACCTTTTTCTCTTAAGGGTTATTATTTGGGATAAATGATTTTACTACGTTGGGATGTAGTAACTACCTTAGTAGTTACTAATAATGTATCAAACAATCTTCCCACCGTCAACACGAATCGGCAAATATAATTTCTTCAACTTATGACCATTGCGGTCGAGATAAACGACTTCCAATTTATGTTTACCTTTAATATTATCAAGGTTAGTGCTAAAACTTAAACGAGCTTCGTATTTATCATAAGTCTCACTAGCTGTTTTATATTTACTATTTTTCAATTCATATTTTCCGCTACTTGTATCATATAAATCATCAACAAGTAAAATGAAAGCTCCATCTATGTTTTTTTCAAATTCATATTTTGATCCTTTATTTTTTAAAATCGTCATATCCATATCTATTGTTATTTCATTACTAACAGTATACGCATCTAAATTACTGATTTTTAACTTGCCTACACTTATTTCATGATTATGATTTAATTGAATCTCCTCTTTTTTTAATTCGTAATCTGTAAATTTTTCATTTGCCTTTACATATTGATGGTACCCTACTGAACCAATACTTAAAAATAGAACGACTAAAACGGTAATGATGAGTGTTTTTTTCATAGTTATTCACCTACTTTGATGACTTTTTCTTCGCTGCTTAATCTATATATGTATGTAATCAATACAAGATAAATCGATATACAGAATAAACTCGGTAAAAATTGTGAATTATATATACCATATGATATTAATAAGAAATGTATAGGCGATACAATTATATCGACTATCATGAATTCTGTGATTGCATAAAATAGTGTTTGAAGAATGAAAGGTATGAACTTAACAATAACCTTCTCACCAAAATATAATAGTAATGATATTGAGAATACGTTTGTTACTATGCCCCATAAACCTACAAACACAATTAACGATAATATAAATATTGTTGGATAATCATAATACATAGAAATGATCATTGGATTATCTGAAAAAATGCCACCGAATTGTTTAAATACAATATCAGGTTTTATATTCGGTAAAATCATAAACATTCCTAAAAAATTTATTAAAAGTGGTATAGTTACCATAATAAACGATACAACACTCGAATAAATTAATGTTTTAAACTTTGATTTCAAATTTAGTTTATAAAATAACGTACTAACGCCAATTGAAATGAGCAATGGCATAATCCATACATATAAAATAGATAATAATGAGCCACCATTAATCATGATATTTTCTGTGTAAGGCGTATACTCTAGTAGTTGATGTTCTCCATGCTCTATTTTGACATTCCACAAATGAATAATGGATATTGAACATAAAAGTAGAAAAGAAATTATAAATTGCCATTTATAAATGATTAATTTTAAGTGCTTAAGCATATCAATCGCCTCCAATTACTATAATTTACCATTTTTTGATTTATTATAACCTCCAGTTAGTATTTTTACAACAATCGAATAATATTATATTATTAATTAATTGCAATTAATTCGAAAGACAAAAAAAGACGCTTGCTTTATAGCGAGCGTCTTTTGTAATTACAATTATTTATTTAATAATTTAACAAGGCATTGCGTTTAAAATGGCTTTTGGATCTGTTACTGTACCGATCATGCCTGATTTTAAGTTGATTCCTAATGCGATGTCTTCTTGTTTCAAGTCTTCTAACCATTCTTCGAAGACTTCTGTTTCTACTTCAATAATATCGTATTCTTCGAAGTCATCACGGTGTACTTTTTCTGCTAATTTGCGTGTACTCCATACTGTCATCATGTTTGGTAGACTTGCATCTTCTTCTGATACGATAATGAATTGTTTTTGTCCTTTTACTGTTAACCCGTAAACATAGTTTTCGTTACAAATGTCTTCTGCAAATTCATCTATTCGGATATCATCTAGTTCACTCATGATTTCTTCTATGAATGGAATTGCTTCTACTTTTATTCCGTTATCTTCTGCTGATTTGTCCACAATGAATTGATCGCCTTCATCAAGGATATCATCCATTTCGTATGTAACAAATCTATCTAAATCTAACTCCATAATTTTATCGTATTTAGTAATTTCATACGATTTCAAATATGATTCTGCACTTTCTTTCGTTGACCAAATTAGACGAAAATCAGTATCGCCGTCTCTTAAGATTTTACGGTCATTCAGCACAACATAAAATCTTTCTTTTGTTAATATTTGTTTAAATTTAGACATATCCTGGATAGCCATTCTACCACCCTTTTCTTTATATTTAATCCCAATAAAATATATTATACGTATTAGGTATAAGTCAATATAAAAGAAGTTAAATTGTAAAAAATTTTTTATTTATTTTGACTACTTAATGCATCTAGAAAAAGTTGCTCTTGTTCTAATGCCTTTTCTTCAGTTTTTGCATGCCAAATTCCAACAAATCTTGATTTTACGTTGTCTTTTCCGAAATAGTCACCATCATAGTATGCAAGTGGATAGAGGTGGCCATTTTTGATGAATTGTTCTATTGTATTGATGAAATGCGTGTTATCTCCTTTTGAATGATAACTTAGAAATTTATGAAAACCTTCATGTAAACGATCTTTAAGTAATAACATACTTGTTGAACCATTTTGTCTGAAGTTTAAATCAATTGCATAAACGTCATGGTTTTTATCTACGAGAAGATCAAACCCTGATACACCTTTATAACCATGCTCAACACCATTTTTCATAATTTCATACCCAGCATCTATAACACTTTGTGGTACATGATTTGAATTCACATTACCATTGTAGAAGCCATATTCATCTGTAAGCTGTTTAACAGCACCTATATATTGTATACCCGTCTTTTCACTATATACGTATTGAACACAATAATTATCAATTTCTTCAATGAATTGTTCGATGATAATGTATTTTGTATCTGATGCTTCTTTAATTCTATTTGTTGCTTTCTTTAAATCCGCTTTATTATAACAAATCATTACACCATACCCACCTGCTGTAGGTAACTCGTCTCCCGGTTTAATGACTAATGGTAAATCCCAGTTTTGAATAGCTTGTTCAAATTCTTCTGCTTTCACAATTTCACGTTTCGGTAAATATTTACCACCCGTCCATTGTTCAATTTTAGATTTATTATTTAAATCTATAAATTTAGGTTTATAAACGGCATATTCTTCGTCTTTACATAAATGTTGACCATGTATGTATTGGAAGAATATTTTTTTATTGTCAGATGTTAACTGTTGTAGTAAATGTTCATATTGCGTTCTATCTTTAAAAGTATATATATTGCTCGGAATATCCACATTTACTAATTTTAAAATTCGTTTAACATTATCTGTTAAACACGCTTCATGAACGATCATTGGCATATTACTAATAATCATTTCTCTTGCTGTTAAAAAATTAGATTGTGCTTCTTCAGCTTTTAACCAAGGATTATCTTCATAAGAAGGTCTTGCATTATATACAATACCTTCTTCATATAAATCTCTTAACGTTAAATTGAGTGGTTTCCTATATTCTTTGTTCATAACAAGTTCTCCCTTAATGTTTGATGATGCTCAATGATTTCATTTCTAAGGGATACATTCTCTATAAGTTCTAATCCCATTGATGCCAATATTTTCGCACCGTTAATTAATGCCTTATCACCCTTTGTACTTGCAGCAGCTTGGCAAAATTCTTTCGTATGACCGACTAAATTAGATGGTCCAATTTTAATGTGTGGATGTATAGTCGGTACGATATGACTTACATTCCCCGTATCTGTAGAACCAAAACCAAAATCGTCATCAATTACTTCTTCCCCAACTTGTTCAGCGTGCTTTCTAAATAATTCGTCTAGTGGTTTATTAATCACGAATTCATTTACACCATTTTGGATTGGTCTTAATTCATATGTACCGCCTGTTTGTATAGCTGCCCCTTCAGCTATTTTTCTCACTTTATCAGTAAGAATATCTAGTTCTTTTCGAGAAGTGGCACGCGTGTAGAAACGTGCATGAGTAAAGTCAGGAATAATATTCGCTGCCTCACCACCATTTAATATGACACCATGCACTTTATCTGTCTTTTTAATTTGTTGTCTTAACATGCTCACCCCATTAAAGAAAGATAACATAGCATCTAACGCATTAACCGCTTCAAAAGCATTTTCAGAGGCATGAGCGCTTCGTCCATAGAATTTAACATCAAATACATCTACAGCTAATGAAGGCACTGTCACGTACGTCTCATGGCCAGGATGGACCATTAGTGCAATATCAATATTATCGATAATACCAGCTTTCACATAAGTTGCTTTTGCACTACCATTAATACCCCCTTCCTCAGCAGGACAACCTAATACGACAACTTTTCCTCCGACTTGATCAATCACTTTAGACAAACTGATACCTGCTAACACACTTGATGTCCCAATAATATTATGACCACACGCATGACCGAGACCTGGTAATGCATCATATTCTGCTAAATATGCAATAGTTGGACCTTCTTTTCCTGAGTCATACGTTGCAATGAAACCTGTTGGATGTTTCGCAATATTCTTCTCTATCTTAAAATGATGACTCTTTAATTGATCGCTTAATAATCGTGATGCAAATACTTCTTCATTTCCTAACTCAGGACGTTCATGAATTTGATGACTCATTGATAAATATAAATGTCTATTTTGTTCTATATAATTAATAATATTTTGCGATAAGTTACTCATTAATGATTCACCTTTCCAATATAAAAGCGCACTACTTTGTAAGGAGTGCGCCAATCGTTCTTTTATCTTCCAGTAACAAACTGTAGGAATTGGCACCTTTCCATTATGGGAGGTTGCTGGACTTCATCGGGCCCTTCCCTCAGTCTCTCTTGATAATTCGTATGAAATTTGAATTTAATTCTAACTGTCTAACTCGGATATGTCAATGATTTGTTGCAATATCATTGGAATTTAAGTACCATTTTTCTGCTTTTTTCTCGAATTCTTTAATCATGCTGTCTTTTCCTTTATAGTACTGTTCACTGTCATCAGGAAATTCAATGACTAAGTCATGCTTGAGACGACTATATCTTTCTCTTTCTCCATTAAAAGCTCTTAAATAATCTCTAAAGGACAATAATCTTAAAATATGTGGGCTACCTTCATCATAAATATGTAAATGGTGAGAAACTGCACCGTAATGATCATATTTTTTGAAATATCGATTACCAATAACACCACGTTCTCCTTTAGATTCATATCCTAAAGCTGATAATTCATGTGTAAATTCATCAATTGATTTACTATCTTTGACAACTATTAATATATCTATAATCGGCTTCGCAGATAATCCAGGAATAGCCGTTGATCCTATATGTTCAATGCTGATACTATGTTCTTTCAATAACGACTGTAAATATTTTTTCTCTTCAAGAAAAAGGTGTTGCCATATACTGTCGTAAGGGACTACACGTAAACGCTCCATCTCATCACCTAATTTCAGAATAATTTATTAATATTATCTTATAAAGTAACATAGAAAGAAAGTAAAAGAAATCTGAATTGATTGTTTTTTCAAAATTAACTTGATATAATGATGCCGAAATCAAAGGAGGAATCTTCATGACAAAAATGAATGTAGAAAGTTTTAATTTAGATCATACGATAGTAGACGCACCATTTGTGAGACTTGCGGGAATCAAAGAAGGACTAAATGGTGATGTTATTCATAAATATGATATTCGATTTAAACAACCTAACAAAGAACATATGGAAATGCCTGCATTACATTCCTTAGAACATTTAATGGCTGAGAACATTAGAAACCATACAGACAAAGTGGTAGACGTAAGTCCAATGGGATGTCAAACAGGATTTTATGCTTCATTCATCAATCATGACGATTATGATGACGTACTTGCTATATTAGAAGCAACACTTAAAGACGTAGAACAAGCAACAGAAGTCCCAGCATGTAACGAAGTACAATGCGGATGGGCAGCAAGCCATTCATTAGAAGGCGCACAACAACTAGCAACAGAATTTTTAGCAGAACGCGATAATTGGAAAAATATCTTTAAAGAAGATTAATAAGGAGAGCCCAGGATATGACCTGGGCTTTTTTATGTTGGAATGGCGCTGGGCGTTGTGAACACTTCTGCCCAAACTTGTTCATAACGGGGGTCTTACGAACACTTTCGCCCAAACTTGTTCATAACGGGGGTGTTAGTTACAAAACTCGCCTGAAGTGTTACTATGGGCCGCCTTAGTTACAAAACTCGCCCGAAGTGTTACTATGGACAGTCTTAGTTACAAATCTCGGCTGAACTGTTACTATGGGCTGCCTTAGTTACAAATCTTGGCCGAAGTGTTACTATGGATAGCCTTAGTTACAAAACTCGCCTAAAGTGTTACTATGGGCCGCCTTAGTTACAAAACTCGTCTAAAGTGTTACTATGGGCCGCCTTAGTTACAAAACTCGCCCGAAGTGTTACTATGGGCCGCCTTAATTACAAATCTCGGCTGAACTGTAAACAAGGAGCTCCTTATTTGCACTTCTCTCCAAAACTGCTAATAACGCACCCACTATTTGCACTTCTTATCAAACTTGCTAATAACGCACCCACTATTTGCACTTCTTACCAAACTTGCTAATAACGCACCCACTATTTGCACCTTCAGCCAAACTTGCTAATAACGACACCTAACACCCAACTCCCCCAACATAATATTCATCTATTCCCTCCATCACGCTCACCCACAAATTAAAAAAGAGTTTGGGATACGATATCCCAAACTCTCTCTATATAAAAATTACATTTTTCTTACTAGTTTAATCATTACATATTGTAGTGGTAATCTACCCCACAACGCCCATTTTGGTAATTGTTTACCGTTTAATGGGATGTTCTTTTGCGCCATATAAACATTCGCTGGAAATACAGCTACTAAGAACCATTCGATTAATTTTTTCATTAAGCTACTTGGCTTTTTGATCATTAACATGATACCAAATACGATTTCCATCACACCTGTTATCCAAACAATCGCTTTTTTAAATGGTAAATAGTTTGGAACGATTGCTTCAAAACCTTCTGATCTTACGAAATGCATCACACCTGCAAATGAAAATCCTATTCCAAATAATCGTCTAACTATATTCATTACTTAATCCCCATCTCATTTAAATAGCTTTTACCGAATTCAGGTAGCGTCACATTAAAGTTATCTGCAATTGTTGCACCAATTGAACTAAATGTATCATCACCTGATAGTTCATGATATTCTTTAATGCTTGGACTATACATTAATAATGGTACATATTCACGTGTATGATCTGTACCTGGAGCAGTTGGATCGTTACCGTGGTCTGCTGTAATAATGACTAAGTCATCTTCATTTAATACTGCTTGTAAGTCTTCTAATCGGTTATCAAAGTCTTTAATAGCTTGTGCGTAACCTTCTTTATCTCTTCTGTGACCATACAATGCATCAAAATCAACCAAGTTTAAGAAGCTGATTCCAGTGAAATCACTTTTCACAACATCGATTAATTGATCCATACCGTCCATGTTATCTTTCGTTCTAATAGCTTTCGTAACACCTTCGCCATCATAAATGTCATTAATTTTACCGATTGCAATGACATCGTAATCCGCATCTTTTAAAGTATTCATAACTGTTTTACCAAATGGTTTCAATGCATAGTCATGTCTGTTTGATGTTCTAGTGAAGTTACCTGGCTCGCCAACGTATGGACGTGCAATAATTCTTCCTATTAGATATTTAGGATCTTTCGTAAGCTCTCTTACTTTCTCACAAATATCATATAATTCTTCTAAAGGAATGATATCTTCATGTGCTGCAATTTGTAGCACTGGATCTGCAGATGTATATACAATTAAATCTCCAGTTTCCATTTGATGCTTACCATATTCATCGATAATTGCAGTACCTGATGCTGGTTTATTTGCAACAACTTTTCTACCAGTGATTGATTCAATTTCTTTTACCAATTCTTCTGGAAAACCTTCTGGATAGACTTTAAAAGGTTTATCAATATTTAGACCCATGATTTCCCAATGTCCTGTCATTGTATCTTTACCAACTGAAGCTTCACTTAATTTAGTATAGAATGCTTCTGGATTTGAAACTTTTTGAACTACTGGTAAGTCTGCTATATTACCTAAACCTAACTTTTCTAAGTTTGGTAATGTTTCATTAAAACCTTCAAGTGTATGTTTTAATGTATGAGAACCTTCATCACCGAATGCTTTAGCATCTGGTGCTTCACCAATACCTACTGAATCCATTACGATTAAATGAATACGTTTAAATCGGTTTGTCATTTGACACACTCCTAATCTGTAATCACTTTATGAATTAATGTTGGTTTAACTTGTTCGTCAGAAATTGTGATGTTTTCTAAAATTTTAGCTTCTACATCTTTAACATCTTCTTGGTTTGCGTAAATCGTTACTAACGATTCACCCGCTTCAACTTTATCGCCAACTTTTTTATTTAATACTAAACCAACTGCCAAGTCAATTATATCATCCTTTGTTGCTCTACCTGCACCTAAAAGCATTGAAGCAACACCAATTTCATCTGCAACGATGTGTGATACATAACCTGAAGTTTCAGCTTTAACTTCAAAAGTATATTGTGCTTGTGGTAACTTCGTAACGTCATCTACTACAGAACCGTCTCCACCTTGATTTTCAAGGAATACTTTGAATTTTTCTAATGCTTTACCATTTTGAATCACTTCTAAAAGTTTTTCTCTCGCTTCATCTAAAGTTTCAGCTTTCTTAGCTAATACAACCATTTGAGAACCTAAAGTTAATACAAGTTCAGTTAAATCTTCTGGACCTTCACCTTTTAATGTTTCAATCGCTTCTTTCACTTCTAAGCCATTACCAATTGCTCTTCCTAAAGGTTGGCTCATATCAGAAATAATTGCCATTGTATTTCTACCTACATTATTCCCGATTTTAACCATTGCATGCGCAAGTAACTCAGAATCTTCAATCGTCTTCATAAATGCACCTGCACCAGTCTTAACATCTAAGACAATCGCATCTGCACCTGCTGCAATTTTCTTACTCATAATTGAAGATGCAATTAATGGAATTGAATTGACTGTACCTGTAACATCTCGTAAGCCATATAGCTTTTTATCTGCAGGTGTTAAGTTACCTGTTTGACCGATTACTGCTACTTTATCTTTATTCACTAAATCGATAAATTCTTGTTCACTGATTTCAACATGGAAACCTTCAACCGCTTCAAGTTTATCAATTGTACCACCTGTATGACCTAAACCACGTCCACTCATTTTTGCGACTGGTACGTCTAATGCTGCTACTAAAGGTGCAAGTACAAGTGTTGTTGTATCACCTACACCACCTGTAGAGTGCTTATCAACTTTAATGCCTTCAATTTCAGATAAATCAATTTGATCGCCTGATTCAACCATAGCCATTGTTAAGTTTGCACGTTCTTCATCTGTCATATCTTGAAAATATATAGCCATTGCTAAGCTAGACGCTTGGTAATCCGGAATATCGCCTGCAGTATATCCTTTAACAAAAAATTCAATTTCTTCTTTCGTTAATTCTTTCCCGTCACGTTTCTTTGCAATTACATCAACCATTCTCATCGTTAATACCCTCCAATTTTTGTATGAATACGCTTACCTTAATTTGAAAAATTAAAGGTACTATTTCAAGTACCATTAATTTTTAGTAATCTGAATCTGACGCTTCACCTTTTAAAATTTTAACGCCTGCTGAAGCACCGATACGTGTTGCACCATTATCTATCATTGTTTTAACATCTTCGTATGAACGGATACCACCAGAAGCTTTTACGCCTAAATCAGGACCAACTGTTTCACGCATTAATTTAATATCTTCTGCAGTTGCACCACCAGTTGAAAATCCTGTTGAAGTTTTAACAAAATCAGCACCTGCTGCAACAGCAAGTTCACATGCTCTCACTTTTTCAGCATCTGTTAATAAAGAAGTTTCAATGATAACTTTAGTTGTTACACCGTTAGCTGCTGAAACAACACTTTCGATATCTTTTTTAACATCTTCATCTCTGCCGTCTTTTAATGCGCCAATGTTGATAACCATATCTACTTCTTGAGCACCTTTTTTAATTGCATCTTCTGTTTCAAATGCTTTAACTTCACTTGTGTTTGCTCCAAGAGGGAATCCGATTACTGTACATACAAGTACATCTGTCCCTTCTAATGCTTTCTTGGCATGTGCAACGTGTGTAGGATTGACACATACTGATTTGAATCCATATTCTTTCGCTTCACTTAATAAAGCATCAATTTGTTCCAAAGTCGTATCTGGTTTTAGTGCTGTGTGATCGATATATTTAGCTAATGACATGTTGAATCCTCCTAATATTTTTTGATTAACTCTATTATATAACGTTGTTGAACATTTGTAAAACGATAACTGAAATATTGTTCACTAATCTAATAACGCCTGTGCAGTGTATTGATCTGTAATTAAAATATTACTCAATTTACCTTCAAGTGCACCTCTAATAGAAGCGACTTTATGCTCACCTCCAGCAACTAATACTGAATGTTCTATGCCTTTCAACGCATCAAGATCAATACCTATTGTACGATTATTAATAGCTTCGTCTGCTACTTCACCTTTGCTATTATAAAATCTTGAACAAATATCTCCTACTGCTGATTTTTTAAGTCGGTCTTTTTCTTCTTCACTCAAAAATCCAAGTTTAAATAATAGGGCAGAATCTCTTACTGTTCCTACAGTAAAAATCGCAACATCAACTTGTCTACCTTGATCGAGTATGGATTTAATATGTCGGTCTTTTTCAACCATATCTTTAACTTCTTTTACATCAAAAATAACGGGTAACGGTAAATCTCTCGGTGTCGCATTATAAGCTTGAGCAAATCTTTCTAGAATTTGATGACTTCTCGTATCAACATCTGAAAAACTAATGCCACCCTTCAACTGGATAATACCAATATCATTAAAATGACTTTGTTCTAGATACTGAGAAACTTGATACATCGTTTTACCCCAACTTATACCAATATTATCCCCGTTTTTCACAATTTTATTTAAATATTCAGCAGTCTTTTTACCAATAGCCGTTTGAATATTTGAATAATCGTTATAAGATGCATGTTCAACAACACAATCTTTTAAATTGTATTTCGCCTTTAAAAGTGAAGCTAAACTTTCTGCATCTTGATAAGGGTCATCTATTTTAATCGTCACAAAGCCTTGATTTTTAGCATGATTTAATAATCTTGATATCGTTGGTCTTGAAATATTTAACTTTTTCGCAATCGCTTCTTGGCTCAAACCTTCTTGATAATAAAGCTTTGCAATCTTGATACTATCCTTGTTCTTTTGTAAATCCATCCCTATTCACCACTTTCTTTCACTCTTATCGTACAAAAATTCGCAAAAAATTTAAACAAATGTTATCTTTAAGATGAAAAAACTTTTATTTTATTTAAAGGAGAAGATAGTTATGACTCAAGGAACACCACATATTCAACCAAATGGTGTAAAAATCGCAAAAACAGTACTAATGCCGGGAGATCCATTACGTGCTAAATTTATCGCTGAAAACTTTTTAGAAAATGTAGAACAATTCAACGATGTAAGAAATATGTTAGGTTACACAGGAACTTATAAAGGTAAAGAAGTATCTGTTATGGGTTCAGGTATGGGTATCGCTTCAATCGGAATTTATTCTTATGAACTTTATAATTTCTTTGACGTAGACACAATTATTCGTATCGGATCATGTGGTGCTATGCAAGAAGATATCAACTTATACGATATTATTATCGCTCAAGGTGCATCTACGAACTCTCGTTATGTTGACCAATTCAACGTACCAGGTTACTTCGCACCAATCGCAGACTTCGGTTTAGTAGCAAGCGCTAAAAACAAAGCAGACGAAATAGGCGCAACATCTCACGTAGGTAATATCTTCTCAAGTGATATTTTCTATAATGCAGACTCAGAAGTAACAAGCAAATGGGCTAGATTAGGTATCTTAGGCGTAGAAATGGAATCAGCAGGATTATATGTAAATGCCGCAGCAGCTGGTAAAAAAGCATTAGGTATCTTCACAGTAAGTGACCACTTATTAAGAGATGAAGCAACAACAGCAGAAGAAAGACAAAATTCATTTACACAAATGATGGAAATTGCATTAGAAATCGCAGAATAATTATAAAAAGAGAGCTGAGACGATGATTACCGTCTCAGCTCTTTTCATTTGTGAAAGTGAAGGAGTAATATAGATTGCGTTAGGTTTCAGAATTTAGATAATTAGATGTCGCTAACTTCCATTATTTCGAATTGTGGTAGTTAGAATGCTGTAACTTTCATTATTCTGAATTCTGGTAATTAGGTGGGCGCTCACTTAGAGACATTTCTCAGAATTCTGTCCCTAACACCCGCACCAATTATCTCTCACCTTCATCTCGACATCCTCATTATTCTATACCACACGCTTCTGCAACGACTTCCACAATATGTTTGACTTGTATTTTATCTTCTAATCCTTCATTTTTAACACCTAGCAACATTTGCAAGTGACATCCTGGATTTGACGTGATGATTAATTGTGGTTCTATTTCTTTTACGTGACTCATTTTTCGATTTAAAATTTCCATCGATGCATCATAATTCACGATATTATATATTCCTGCTGAACCGCAACAGATGTCTTTTTCAGGTAATACTTTATATGTTAATCCTTTTATTTGATTGATTACTTTTTCAGGTTCATTGAATACATGTTGTACGTTTTGCAAATGACATGATGGCTGATATGTGGCTTGTATATTAATCGGGTGTTCTAAGTTCAAGTCAATATCTTCTAACATAACTGAAATATCTCTCACTTTATCAACAAACTGTTCTGCTCTAGCTTTCCACTCCGCTTCATTTCTCAACAAATGATCATATTCTATTAACGAAGCACCACAACCACCAATAGCATTGACATAATAGTCTACATCGTATTTTTCTAGCGCTTCAATATTTAATTTGGCTAATTTTCTTGCTTTATCCATTTCTCCTGCGTGATGTTGAAGTGCGCCACAACAAGTTTGTTGTTTAATTTCTACAACTTGAATATTATGCGCTTCTAAAATTTTTATCGCAAGATCGTTGATATGTGAGAAAAATGAATCCATCATACAACCTCTGAAAAAGCCAATTGTTGTTTTTTTCGTTCTAAAAGGTGTTTGATAAGGTCGTTTATCTTTTTGAACTGGTGGCAAAATCATTGCCATATTCCCTAATCTTTCAGGTAGTAATTTCAATGCATTTGTCTTACTTAAAATCCCTGAAACAAATGACGTATGATAGAGCTTCAAGCCTTTATACATCGCATCTATCATATATTGACGTTCTAAAAATACAGACATAATTTGCGTGTCTAATTTTTTATTTCGCTTTTCTCGTAATACTTCGACTGCCGATTCATAAATGTCTCCATACTGAACATTCGTTGGACAAACTGTTTCACATTGTCTACAGCCTAAACATAAATCAATCGCTTCTTCTAAATCTTTAAGTTCAGCTTTACCTTCAACTGCATATTTAACAAGATTGATTCTACCTCGTGGAGAATGTTTTTCTTCTTTCATCGTTAAATATGTAGGGCAAGACGGTAAACAAAAGCCACATTGAACACAATCAAAAGTCGCATCATAAGCTAATTTTTCGATTAGATTATTCGTCATGGACTAACACAAACCTTTCATGCTCGTCTGGAAAGATTTTACCTGGATTCAGACGATTATTAGGGTCCAATGCCTGTTTTACATCTTTCATAAATTTCATGCCTGCTTCATCAAATTCGTTATACATAAATGGCTTTTTAAACAATCCAATACCATGTTCACCACTTAATGTACCGCCTAATTTCAGTGAAGCTTTAAAAATTTCAGCAACTGCTTCTTCAGCTCATTTCATTTCTTCTGGCTTACGTTTATCAGTAATGATATTAGGATGTAAATTGCCATCTCCAGCATGCCCAAACACAACTAAATTTAATTGATAAGTTTGTCGGATTCTTTCAATTTCTTCAAAGAAAGCTGGAATTTGACTGACGGGCACACTTGTATCTTCGCTTATCTTTGTCGGTCCAAATTTCACGATAGCTGGTGACACAAGTTTACGCACTTCCCAAAGTTCGGATGCCTGTTTTTCATCTTCAGCAATGATGACTTTACAGCCAGGTAACGCAGCACATGTTTCTTCAATTATCTTCATTTCTGCTTCAAGTGCTAAAGGATGGCCATCTAATTCGACTAACAATACCGACTCAGCATCAGCCGTCACATTCTCAATTGGGTGTGTCGACAATACAGCATCAACACAATATTTATCCATAATTTCGATTTTAGAAGGTAATATACCTGATCTTAAAATTTTGGATACCGCTTCACCTGACGTAATAAAATCATCAAACTGCAACATTGCCGTCTTTGTATCAATCGGCTTAGGAATCAATTGTAAAGTAGCTTTTGTAATAATACCGAGCGTACCTTCTGACCCTACGATTAATTTCGTCATATCATAACCTGTTACATTTTTTACTGTGCGTCCACCACAGTGAATAATGTCTCCGTTGGCCGTTACAACTTCTAATCCAACAACATAGTCTTTCGTGACACCATATTTTAAGCATCTTGGTCCACCTGCATTTTCAGCCAAGTTGCCCCCAATTGTTGAAACACGAGAACTGGATGGATCAGGTGGATACATCAGTCCATATGATTCAGCAACTTTATGAATTTTCTCAGTGATAACGCCTGGTGAAACTTCCATCATTAAATCATTTTCGTAAACTGTTATTTCATTGTCCCATCTTGAAAAATCCAACACAATGCCACCATGAACAGCAAGTGGTCCCCCACTTAAACTTGTACCACTACCTCTCGGATAAATTGGTACGTCATATTGATTACTTAACTTTACAATATGCACGACTTCTTCAGTAGACATTGGCTGACAAATAATATCAGGCATATATTCACCGAAAGAAGCATCAAAACTATAACTTGAAAGATCCGCTACTTCTTTAGAAACGCGCCCATTATCTAAATGTTTCTTTAAAGCATGATAGAGTTCTTCCATGTTATCCCCCCTCAATATGAAATTATATTCATGATAGCACTGTTTACTTTAATTTTCATTTCAAGTGAATACGTTTACATTTATGATTTAAAAAATACCTAATCCAATATGTTCATGGATTAGGTATTTATAATTCAATATTATTTTAAGAATGATTTTAACATCCAGTTGTGTTTTTCAAGACTTGTTACCATTGCTAATAACATATCACCAGTCATATCGTCATTAACTTTTTCTGCTAATTGAATACCTTCTTCTAATTGAGCAATTACAGTTGTGAAGTCTTTAGATAATTGTTCAACCATTTGGTTTGCAGTTAAGTTTTTCTCAGCTTCTTCAATAACTGACCATTCTAATGCTTCTCTTAAAGTAGCGATTGGGTTACCTTCAATTGCTAAAATACGTTCAGCTAAATCGTCAACATACACACTTGCTTCATTGTAAAGTTCTTCAAATTTCTCATGTAGTGAGAAGAAATTTGGTCCTTTAACATACCAGTGATAGTTGTGTAATTTAGTATATAATACTGTCCACTCTGCTACTTGTTTATTTAACGCTTCGATTACTTCTTTATTATTTGTCATTTATTTTACACTCCTCTGTAGTTATCTTTTCTTGATTACATTAATTATTATATTATAATCATTCTAATCTGTCAACGATATTTAGCAACTTATTTATAATAATTATAAATAAGAGTTTAAATCTACATAAAAAAGAAGGTAAAGCCTACATTAGACTTATACCTTCTTTATCGTTTTATAAACATTTATTCTGCTTTCTCAAGCTTAAGTGGAATCTTAATTTCTTTCTCAAGTTTCTTACCGTCCATCAATTTATTGATAGAGTCTACTGAAGCTTTACCCATCTTATCAGGTTGTTGCGCGACAGTTGCATCTAATTTGCCACTTTTAATTGCTTTCATTGCATCTTCATTACCATCAAATCCAACTACGATTACATCTTTATCACCAATTGCTTCGATAGCACCAAGTGCCATTTCATCATTGTGTGAGAATATCGCTTCTACTTCTGGATGTGCTTGTAAGATATTTTGTGTCACGTTTAATCCTTCTGCTCGATCAAACTTAGCACTTTGTTTAGCAATGACATCAAGTGATTTGTCGGCAACTTTATGGAAGCCTTCTCCTCTTTCTCTTGTTGCACTTGCACCTGGAACACCTTCTAATTCAGCAACTTTAGCATTTTTACTTAATTTATCTAAAATAAATTGTCCGCCCATTTTACCGCCTTCAACGTTATCTGAAGCGATAAATGTTGCAACATCACCTTTATCAACTGATCTATCTAATGTAATAACAGGTATACCTTCATTATTTGCTGACTGAACGGCACTAGAAATTGCACTAGAATCTGTAGGATTGACTACTAAATAATCAACTTGTTGTTGAACTAAATCTTCTATATCATTTGTTTGTTTAGCTGAATCATCTCTTGCATCAACTACTTTTACTTTCATACCTTGTTTTTCAGCTTCTTTTTCAATACCTTCTTTAATTGAAACGAAGAATGGGTTATTTAATGTTGAAACACTGACACCAATCGTTATATCAGATTTTTTCTTATTTGTTTTACCTTCATTATCTTTTTTCAAAGGCGATTCAAGTGAACATGCCGCTAAAAATAACACAGTTGTCATTAATAGTATTAATAATTTCTTCATTTGTTTTCCCCTCAATCTAATTGATTATTTTTTTCTATCTATTAATACAGCAATTAAAATAACAATACCTTTTACGACTTGTTGGTAAAATGATGATACTCCTAATAAATTTAGACCGTTATTAAGTACACCAATAATAAGTACACCAATAAGCGTTCCAACAATTCTACCTTTACCGCCTGTTAAAGAAGTTCCGCCTAATACAACTGCAGCGATAGCATCTAACTCATATGAAGTACCAGCTGTAGGTTGAGCTGAGTTTAAACGTGATGTTAAAATTGCACCTGCTAATGCAGACATTAAACCAGAAATACCATAAATTAAAATTTTCACTCTGTTTACTTTAATACCAGAAATTTTTGAAGCGACTTCATTACCACCGATAGCATATGTATGTCTACCAAATGTTGTTTTTTGTAAAATAATCGCCAATATAATAAATACAATAATCATTGTGACTGCTGGTACTGGAATTCCGAAGAAATAACCTTTACCAAATAGTTGGAACATATAACTATCACCTAAATTAGTAATAGGGTTACCATCTGTTACAACGAGTGTTAAACCTCTAAATATTGTCATCGTTGCAAGTGTTGCGATGAATGGTGCCATACTCCCGAATGTTACTAATACACCATTAAATACACCTAATAAGAAGCCACCAAGTACTCCGACAATCAATGCTACGATTGGATCTAAACCACTTGTAATTAAGATTGCAGTAAATGCACTTGATAATGCGAGTATCGAACCGACTGATAAGTCTATGCCGCCAGTTAAAATAACAAATGTCATACCAAAAGCAATTAACCCGTTAATTGAAACTTGTCTTAATAAGTTTAATAAATTCGATAAATCTAGAAATGCTGAGTTCATAATACTAATCACGACGATTAATAATATAAGTCCTATAAATGGAATAATTTTTTCGACTAATGAAGTCTTAGCTGTTAGTTGTTGCATGTAATTCCCCTCCTGTAGCTAATGTCATAATATTTTCTTCTGTTATATTTTCGCCTTCAACTTCACCTTTAATATTGCCTTCTTGAACTACAATAACGCGATCACTCATGCCGATAACTTCAGGTAACTCTGAAGAAATCATAATAATCGACACACCACGTTCAGTTAGCTCATTCATCAACTGATAAATTTCTCGCTTAGCACCAACGTCTATTCCTCTTGTCGGTTCATCTAAAATCAATATTTGAGCACCTGTACCAATCCATTTTGCTAATACTACTTTTTGTTGGTTACCACCTGAAAGTGATGATACTAGCGCTTTTCGTGGCGTCTTAATATTGAGCCTTTTGCTCATTTGATCTGCAAACACATGCGTCGCTTGTTCTTTAATAAATCCTTTATTTGAAAAGCTTTCAAGAGATGGTAGAACCATATTATGTTCGATTGAGAAATCGAGAATCAGTCCTTCATCTTTTCTATTTTCAGTAATTAAGCCTAGACCATGTTTCATCGCATCTTCCGGTGACTTAATCAATACGGATTTACCATTAATGTCTATATCTTTATGACCTTTATCAATTCCGAACAGACTTCTCATAATCTCAGTTCTACCAGCGCCCATTAAACCACTAAATCCTAATATTTCACCTTTTCTTAATGAGAATGAAATATCTTTGATGCCTTGTTCATCATTATTAAGTGATTTAACATGCATCAATGTTTCACCTGGTTCAACGGTTCTTTCTGGAAACTGATCTGTTAAGTCTCTACCTACCATTGATTTAACAATTTCATCGTAATTGGTTTCGCTTGTAGGTTTGTATAATACAGTTTTACCATCTCTCATAACGGTAATTTCATCAGAAATCTCAAATATCTCAGCCATTCTATGTGAAATATAAACGAATGAAACGCCTTGATTTTGAAGATTTTTAATAAGTTTAAATAACTGTGTAATTTCTTTATCTGTAAGTGCTGCAGTTGGTTCATCCATGATGATAATTTTTGCATTGGTCATTAAAGCTTTAGCAATTTCTATCATTTGTTGTTCACCGATTGAACATTTTCCTGCAACTTTCTTCAATGAGATATTAAAGTTTAATTTTTCAAAGACTTTTAATGCTTCTTGCTTCATTTTCTTCTCATTTAATATGCCAAATTTATTGCGCATTTCTTTCCCGATAAATAAATTTTCAAGCACTGTTAACTCTGGCCAAATATTAAGCTCTTGATGTATAAACGTAATACCTGCTTCTTCTGACATTTGAGCATCTTTAAAGACAACTTCTTGATTGTGATAATTAATTTGACCTGCATCCTTTTCATGAATACCAACAAGAATCTTCATTAAAGTTGATTTCCCTGCACCATTTTCTCCCATAAGTGCATGAACTGAAGCTTCTTTTAATTTAAAATCTACACCAGTTAACACTTTATTTTGGCCAAACGCTTTATGTACACCAGACATTTCTAGCATGAAATCCCTCCTTAAAATAAAACATCACTTTCTAATATGACGTTTGCATATGGTGTTGCTTCCCCTGTTCTTATAATTGCGACAGTATCGTGTGTTAATTTTTTAAATGCTTCGTGTGATACAAATTCTCTTTCAACATCTGTTTCTTGAATCTTTTCATAAAGTGCTGAATTATCCGACTTCATTTCTTCTGCAAAAATCATTTTCTGTACAGACATATGTTCTAACAAAATATCGTAAACGCTTTCAAAACTTGGTACACCAAAAGACAGTGCTAAATCAATTTTTCGCACGCCTTTTGGTACTGGTAAACCACAATCTGCTATCACAATACGATCAGTATGACCAAGATCGCTTAATACTTTAGAAATTTCACTGTTTAATATCCCTGTCTTATACATGCCATTCTCCTTCAATATCTTGTAATGTTGGCATTCCGCCTTGTGCACCTAATCCAGTTACTGAGTGACTTGCTGCTAAATTAGCAAATGCTAATGCTTCATCTAAGCTGTATTCTTTTTGAAGCGCTACTGCAAATGCACCATTAAATGTATCGCCAGCACCAGTCGTATCTTTCACTTCACGTTTATAACCTGGTACTTGAACTTTTTCTTTACCATTATGATAAGCTGCACCTTTATCGCCTAAAGTTACAATCAATTTCATTGGATAAGTTGCTAACGCTTCATCTAATTTACCTTTAAACATCTCATCACTTTCTGTTTCGTTCGGTGTTAAGTAATCAACTTTTTCGATAACAGTGTTGCTTACTTCTCTATATGGTGCGGGATTCAGAATTGAAATCAAACCATGTTCTGAACAATATTTAACCGCAAATTCAACTGTTTCACTTGGAATTTCTTGTTGTAATAAAACGATATCGCCTTCTGACAATGCTTCTAAATGTTTTTTAACATAGTCTGGTGTCACTTCATTGTTAGCTGAAGGTACGACAATAATACTATTATCTTGTTCAGATAATGTTATATGTGCTGTTCCTGATGGCATTTGTGTAACGGGTTCCACACCATCCACAATAACGTGATTTTTTTGAAGATTTTCGTATATTTCTTTACCAAAATCATCATCACCAACTCTACCAATCATATGTACGTTATCCCCTAATCTTGCAGCTGCGACTGCTTGGTTTGCACCTTTCCCACCAGGTGTTGTAAAGAAATCGTCCCCAAGAATTGTTTCTCCTTTACCTGGTCTTTTAGACGCTGATACAACTAAATCTATAGACATACTTCCGATAACTGTTATTTTCTTCATATTAATCTCTCCTTGTTGATTGTCTTTCCACTAAAGTAACATCTAATATTTGATGATGTTCTCTTTGTTTACCTTCCAACTGTTTAATTAATTGTTGGCATGCTTTTTGACCAATTAAATAAGCAGGTTGATGAATCGTTGTTAAACTTGGTGAATATGTACGTGATAACGGTATATCATCATAACCAACCACTTGTATATCATCGGGCACTTTGTATTGATGATTATAAAGAATACTCATGACGTTAAATGCGCCAACATCATTACTACAAATAATGCTATCAATGTCGTGTTCTTTAATTAAGTTAAGCAAATCATCTTCTGTTAAAGATAATTCATTAGCTGAAACATACGTGATACCCGCTTCATCTAACATTAACTTCGCACCATTGAATCGCTCTCTAAATGATTTGTAATTTAAATCTTGTTCTAAAATAAGAACAGATTGTGCTTTACCGTTAATCACTGCCTGAGCTTGAAGTTGTCCACCTTTGTAATGATTTGTTTCAACAAATTCATGATCTTCGTACACACGGTCTAATAGAACAAAAGGCATATTATAAGATTTAAATGAATCAAAAGTTTCCTTACTCGATAATTGTGAAGCAATAATACCACTACAATTATGTACGTTAAATGTATTTAAATAAGCAAGCTCTTTCTCATCATTACCATCACCATTTCCAATAATGATATGATAGCCCATCGCCATCGCTTCATCTTCAACACCTCTAGCAACTACTGTAAAAAAAGGGTTACTCATATCTGGTAACAATAGTCCTATCATTCTAGATTGTCGTTTATATAAAGTTCTTGCTGTTTCATTAGGTCGATAATTTAATTCTTGAATTGCTTTATCAATTTTATCTTGTGTTTCCTTCTTAACATAACCACTTTTATTCAGCGCTCTAGATACAGTAGCAACAGATACTCCTGCATGTTGCGCAACTTGTTTAATTGTTGCCATACTTCAACTTCCTTTTGTGTAACCGTTTACACAAAAGGATATCACGCAATCTTTATTTATGCAATATTAATTTAAAAAATATTTTCTTTCTTCAGGTGTCGGTAATCGACAAGCATTTTTCAAAATCACTTTATGTCTGATTTTGGCAAATGCATCATAGCCAATATCTCGTACAAATTTCGGTATCCATTTCAAAGTCCATCCTAAAAATTGATAGCCTTTTATTTGGCCTAATAAATGAATAATCGCGTTTGATTTAATCCATACTTTGTCGCCATCTACAACAATAATACTATCTATATTTTGCAAATCAGGTCGCGCTTCAAATAAATGATCACCATATGAAGATTCCAGTTGAGCAAATTGAAAACGATGTGAAATCTTATGATGAATTAACCACATCACAGCACGATTACAGTATCCACAATCCCCATCATAATAAACAATAGCGATAACAATCACTCCAATCATCATTTTCTTAAACGTAACACGACAGTATGATAAATAAAAGTTTTATGGACACAATTTCGAATAATGTCCCTAACGGTGGCTCTTACGGACACAATTTTGAATAATGTCCCTAACAACAAAAAAGTGCTAGGACTTTTCTGTCCTAGCACTTCATCATTTCTATTATTAAACAGCTTGCTTTTTAAATGCTTTATATTCTTCTTCGTTAATTTTGATAATTTTAAATCCTACATATCCAAAGATGACAGATATGATTGGTACCGTATAGTTGAAAACTGCATAAATGCCATAATCTAATACGTTCACATTCAATGTTTGGGCAATAAATACCCCACATGTATTCCACAAGAAGAATACGGATGTTACTGTACCACCGTCTTCAAGTGCACGTGATAAGTTTTTCGGATGTAGTCTTCTTTCTAAAAATGTATTAATGTACATTCTTGAAGGTACTACAATCGATATGTATTGTTCTGAACATGAAGCGTTAGTACCTATACATGAAATAATAACAGATGCTATTAAACCACCAGTGCCTTTTGCGATTTTTAAGATTTTTGTAATGATTGATTTTAGCATGCCTGAATATTCAAGAATGCCTCCAAATGTCATCGCAACGATAGTCATTGAAATTGTATAGAACATGGATTCTAATCCACCTCTATTGAACAATTCTTTGACTAAATCATTTTTAGATTCTAATACAAATCCAGTTTGTAATGTCTTCACACTGTCATGTAGACTTCCACCTTGAATAAATATTTGCGATAAAAATCCTAAAACAATACCGACAACTAATGCTGGTATTGCAGGTACTTTAAATGCAACTAATATAATAACTATTACAGGTACGAGCAACAACCACGGTGAAATTGTAAATTTGTCTAGCATTTCATTATTGATGGCATCAATTTTTGCTTGGTCCATATTACCAGCTGAAAATTGTTGTCCTAAAATAAAAAATACAATTAATGAAATGATAACGGCAGGTACTGTCGTATAGAACATGTGTTTAATATGATCAAATAAATCTGTACCTGTTAGACCTGCTGCTAAGTTTGTCGTATCTGATAATGGGCTCATCTTATCACCAAAGTATGATCCAGATATAATAGCACCTGCTATCATGCCTGCTGGTATATCCATACTTAATCCAATTCCCATACCAGCTACACCAACTGTTGCCATTGTTGACCAACTACTACCAATAGCTAATGCTACGATTGCACAAATAACTGCGATGGTTACTAAAAATAATGACGGCGTTATTAATTTTAATCCATAGTAAATCATTGTGGCTACTACGCCTCCACCTATCCAAGCACCAATGATTAAACCAACTAAAATGATAATGACGATTGCTGGTAAGGCTAGTCTAATACCTTTATACATCATTTCTTCGATGTCTTGCCAACTATACCCATGATAGTAAGCTACAATTGCAGCAATTGCTGTTCCTATCATTAACGGTATGTGCGGAGCTTGCTCTAAAACGACTACCGTAAATAACATACTGATAATCATAAATAAAAATGGCACAACGGCCCAAAAGAAACTAATTTCTTTCTTAGATGTACTATTATTCTCCATAGATAACCTCCTAATAATAAAGCGCTTACATTTATAATTTTAATAGTTTATGCAACATATTACAATCCCATAATGACAAAGCCTGGACAATTATTTTGTACCAGGCTCATACTTATAACTTATATAATTATTCATTTAACATATATATGACTTCTTGCATAATTTCATTGAATTCTTCTTTGAACTCATTGTTAAAACGTAAAATTACTGCTCGTTCGTCTGATTTTAAGCGATTTTTTAATATGTATCTTTTCTCAAATAAACGTTTAATCGCTCTCGCTGATTTATTTTGTTTAATATAGCCTTTTTCAATAGCATCTTTAAGATGCACTTCTTCCACTTCGTTTAATTTCATTAAAAAGAAAAATTCATGCTTCTTTAGACCATACTTTTGTTCAATAACTAAAAAGATATTATCAATTTTATTTTGCTGATCGAAAAATTCTGAACATGTTGAAATTGCTTCTGAATAAGATTGAGTCTTCATAGTTTTACCTCCTGTTTCCCGTGAATTTGATTTTCTTAAAATAATTTTAACACAAAATTAAATAACATCAATATGGAATTTAAATATATATTTGACAATTTATGTATTTTTCTCGTGGTTAATTATCAAACCGAAATCACTAACTCACAAAGTATATAGAAGTACTATAATTTTACAAATAAAAAAAGATTATAACTGTAATCGTTATAATCTTTTTCTTGTATTCAATTAATTGAAGATATTTACTTTTTAGCTTTATCTTTTAAGTAGAATTCTTTTCCTGTAAAGAATTCTGTTGTTAAACTTTTAACTTTAGGTGCTAACATCACGACTGCGATAATATTCGGAATCAATATACATGCAAGCGCGATATCTAATAAATTCCAAAGTTGTGTACCTGCACCGAATGCACCAAGCGCGATTGAGAGTACATAAACAATCTTCATAATAAAGCCTGCTGTTAAGCCAAATAAATATTCTGCCATTCTTGATCCATAGTATATAACAACGATGATTGTTGAGAATACGAAGAAGACCATAGAAATTGAAACAATCCAACTTCCAAATGTTCCAAATGCATTATTAAAGGCACGAGCTGTAAGTGCAGCGGATTGTTCTTTAGCATCATTATCTTTCCAAACATCAGATACTAAAACAACAAATGCTGTCGTACTACAGATAATTAATGTATCAACAACGATTTCACTAACACTCCAGAATGCTTGTCTTACAGGATGGTCTGTCTTTGCAGCAGCATGCGCAATTGGTGATGTACCAAGACCCGCTTCGTTTGAATAAATACCACGTGCAAATCCCCAACGTACTGTTGTGGCTAAAGCAGCACCGAAACTACCACCTAATGCTGCATCTGGATTAAATGCTTTCTCAACAACTAACGCAATTACACTAGGCACATGTTGAATATTCAGTATGATAATCAAGAATCCCATAATACAATATAAACCGACCATAACCGGTACGATCATTTCGGTAAATGTTGCAATACGCTGAATACCACCAAATACAACTAAAGCAGCAATAACAGCTAACACGATTCCTGTTATACCCATATGAATATCGAATGTATCTTGAACAGTACTTGCAGCTGAATTCCCTTGTACCATAATACTTGGGATAAGTTCAAGCATTAAAGCAAATGCAAATACAAATGAAAATACTAATCCGACTTTTTTATTTTTGAAACCTTTTTTCATATAATATGTAGGTCCACCAACAAATTCTCCTTTATCGTTTTTCTCACGATAATATATACCTAGTACGTTTTCGGAATATTTTAATGCCATTCCTAGAAATGCGATTACTAACATCCAAAATACTGCACCAGGTCCACCCATCATAATGGCTGTAGGTACACCGACAATGTTTGCCGCACCTACTGTTGATGATAAAGCTGACGTTAACGCTTGCCTCGGCGTAATTGTACCATCACCTTTAGGCTCTTTATTAATACTTCCAAAAGTTTGTTTCATCATATAACCAAAATGTCTAAATTGTATTAATCCTAAATACAATGTTAAAAATAAACTTGATACTAATAAAAGTGTGACGATTGGATACCCCCATAACCAATCTGAGAATGCTACGATTTTCTCCATAAAATGACCCCTTTGCAATTTTATTTGTGAAATATTAACCAAGCATAATTCTATATTACAGAATATTCAGCAATTTATAAACCTTTAAAAAAATAAAAACGGAATAAAATCTTAAGTGTTAAGATTTTATTCCGTCTATTTTATCCTACATGTAATACTCTACAATGTTTTAAGAATTGATGTGAATATTGTTCTTTTATGTCTTCAATCGAGCCGTAACATAAACCAATCATGCGCCATTTAGGATTATGACGATAGAATGAGTCTTTTTCTAAACTCCACTTCACCATCTTACCTTCATGATTATATCTTGGTAATGTCATTTCATGACCATCAAGCACATTTAAGAATAATTGAAAGATTTCTGGATCTATTCTTTCAAACTGGTCAATCACAAGCCATTCTCTTTCTGAGTTCGTAATATGTCCTGTAATGAAACCTTCTCTATAATATAAAGCGCCACTTTCATTTGGTAAATATCGACCGTATAACATTTCTTCTGAGAAATCAGGATGACCTACTGTATATATACCTTTCGCAAGTTCACGTTCAACATAATGTTTCGCTTTTTTCAAACCGTCTTCTTTATTGTCACAGAGCATTAAAATAATAGGTTTATCTTTTTTAGGTTCATTTTCCTGATCACGTTGAACAGACATCTCATATTGATTACTAGAACTTTCTTTGTACGTCCCGTTACTCATATCTAACATCGCATCATATTGTGCTTTTGTTAAATTAGCAATAGATTGTTTCGAACTATCTTGTAAGAAATATAATTTCTTTAACGTTTGATGTCTATTTAATTCGCCAATATTCACAGGATTAATATCTTCATGATATTTAACTTCAATACATGTAGAATCTGTTCTACCAGGTTGTGGTGGTAACTTATGTATACTATCTGATACTTCCCCAGTTCCGATAATTGACTGATTAGCATTTCTACTTAAAAATATAATCTGGTCTCCTATTTCTAACTGAGTATAGTACGTATAACCATTTCTCTTTATACCATTTACAGTATGTGTAAATATTGTATATGTTTGATCTGGTTCAAATTGAATTTCTTCTGTAAGTAAAAAATACCTAGGAATTTTTATAGCGCCTTGTCCTAACCCTATAATTAAATCGAATTCTTCTTTCGTAATGCGATTAAACAATTGTTCTGTCATTTGTTTAATTCTAGATTCTAATTGTTCACTTCTCTTTAAATATTCAATTGATAACATTGTTAAAGATTGCTCAAACTTAAATTGGATACTTACTTTTTGATTGCCACCCGTTTGAACTTGTAAGATTTCACCGAATCCAAGTAAGCCGACTTGATTTTGCACTTGATAATAAATGACTTTATCTCCTGGTTTAGCTGTCTTAAATGCATGATAACCTTGCGTTGGATTAAAGCTTGCACCTGATTCAAACACTGCAGTTTGGCCTTCTAATGGTTCCGTATGACGCCACCTATTATATCCACAATTTAACCAAAAGTAGTTTCTTTCTTCAGACATATGTATACTCCTTAATATCTATAATGATCGATTTTCATAATGATGTTTACTTTGATATCTTAATTTTATTTTCATATAAAAATTACGCTTAAAATTTACTTTTTTAACAACACATTAATATTAACATTGTATAAGACATTCACACTCATGTCTATGTTTACAATTATAAAAAAAGAGCCGAGGACACATCATAATGTCCAAGACTCTTCAATGATTAATGTATATAATTATAACTTGAAACTTGAGAAGCTGGTATCGTTCTGTATGTTAGTACACCTGGTGATGAACTAAAGTTCATTTCTGATACTTGAAGGCTTCCGTTTGAATTAATTCTTTCAACAAATGATACATGACCATAATAGCCAGCTGATGATTGAAGGATTGATCCTACTGAAGGTGTACGATTTACAACATAACCATCTTTAGCAGCAGCACTTGCCCAATTGTTTGCATTCCACCAATAAGTACTAATTGGTTTACCTATAGCTTTACGACGGTTAAATACATGCCATGTACATTGACCCCAGTCGTATAAATTTTGATGATTGAATGTCGGTGATGTGTAACCACTGTTGTTATTTGAATTAGAAGTAGAACCTGAACTTGATGCTGTTCCACTTACTTTTAATTTTTGTCCCGGATAAATGATAAAGTTTGATAAACCATTTAATGACATAATTTTTTGGTATGTCGTTCCATATCTAGCTGCAATCGCTGATAGTGAATCTCCTGACTTAACTGTATAAGTAGAAGTGCTACCTGAAGCATTAGACGCTCCACTGTTACTAGAGCTACCCGTGTTACTACTAGAACTTGCTGTTCCATTAACTTTTAATTTTTGTCCCGGATAAATAATCGTGTTACTTAACCCATTCAATGACATAATTTTTTGATACGTCGTACCATATTTACCAGCAATAACCCCTAATGTATCTCCCGATTTTACTGTGTAATATGTCGTTGATGAAGTTGAAGTAGCTCTTGAGCTCGTGTTCGATGTACTTGATGAATTTGAAGTACCAGGAACTTGTAATACTTGATTAGGGAAAATAAGATTTGAACTTAATTTATTTAAGCTTTTAATTTTCGCAATCGTCGTATTATGCTTATCAGCAATCAGCCATAAAGAATCTCCACTTTTAACTTTATAAGTTGCTGCTTCCGCTTGATGAGAAGATACTGCAACTGCAACCGAAGCACCAACAAATGCCGCTATTGTCTTTTTCTTCAAAATAACTTACCTCCATCTTCTTACAGTTTATTTATGAATTCTTATTAATTATACACCGTAATCTTTACCGTTTATATTACAGTTTTATTTCATTTTCATTAATCCTATAATAGTATATTACTTTTAAAGATTAATTAGAAAATGAACAAATATAATAAATCGCATATTATAAATAGCGCAAGATAATTTGGACGTGGGTAGGAAGGTAATATGTGTGAGTGTTCGTGCGAGACACCCTGTTTTTCTGCCTTAGAGCACGATATCTCCGAGTCTTCGTGCGACGCACCCTGATTTTGTGCCTTAGCGCACGATATCTCCAAGTCTTCGTGCGACGCACCCTGATTTTGTGCCTTAGCGCACGATATCTCCGAGTCTTCGTGCGTTACACCCTGATTTTGTACCCTAGCGCACGATATCTCCGAGTCTTCGTGCGATATTACCCTATCATACATAAAAACAGTAGAAATTCTTTTACAGAATTTCTACTGTTGATTTATTATGCTTTATACGATCAACGATAACCCTGCTAAGCATGGCATAAAGTTGACTAATATGCCGCCTATTTTGAGTCCTGCTGATATTTCTTTGTCTTTTAATGTAGAGATTGCAAGTACTAAACCAATTAACGCAATGATAAATGGAATGACTGGCGTTGGATACTTAGGCATTCCGAAAAACAAACCTAATCCTGCAATAACTGCACATACTAATGATAAATATAGAAATTTTTTCATTTGATAGACCCCAATCTACACATAACTAATGATGACTTCTAATTCACCATTTATGTGATTATCTAAATCATCTGCTGTCATGATTAAATGATCGCCTTTTTCTACTTCAAATACATTACCATCTGTAATGATTTCTCCGCTTCCAGCTATCACACTTACTAAGCAATAATCTCTAGGTTTTCTAAAATTAAATGTCCCACTAATTTCCCACTTAGCAACTGTAAAGAATTCGCTTTCGATTAATAATGTCCCTTTTTGGTCTTCATCATCAATTTTTTTAGGTGGTACATTTGGACTTTGTGCACCAACAGTTATAACGTCGATACTCTTATCTAAATGAAGTTCTCTTTTCTTGCCGTCTTTATCAATTCTGTCATAATCATAAATTCTATAAGTTGTATCAGAATTTTGTTGTGTTTCTAGAATCATAATACCGCTACCTATTGCGTGAACTGTTCCACTAGGTACATAGAAGAAGTCGCCTTTTTCTACTTTTACGCGTTTAAATAAATGATCCCAATCTTCGTTCTGAATAAATTCTTCTAATTGTTGTTTTGTATTTGCATATGTACCATATATAATTTCTGCATCTTCTTTAGCATCTATAATATACCAACATTCTGTCTTACCAAATTCACCGTTTTCATGTTCATGTGCATATGTATCATCAGGATGTACTTGTACAGATAGTTGATCATTTGCATCAAGAATCTTAGTTAATAATGGGAACTTTTCTTCTGTAGGATTACCGAAAAGTTCTGGGTGATTTAACCAAACTTCATCTAAAGTTTGTCCTTTATATGGACCATTTGCGATTTCGTTTGGTCCATTTACATGTGCAGATATCCCCCAACATTCACCGATTCGTCCTTCAGGCAGGTTATATCCCATATTTTCTAAATTTCTACCACCCCATATACGTTCTTTGAATACAGGCTTTAAAATTAATGGAGACATTCAATCATCCTTTTCTAATTGTTGTTATATATTGTATACCACTTATTTTTATAATCGTTTTAATGTACCAATGGTGATTGTACCATAACGACACTATATTGTGGAATACTCATAACACAGATAGATTGAATTTATAACTATTAATAATTTTATAATTATTAAAATGTATAATACTATTTATTCAAATGAATATCTCCACCTGGTCCTAATGGAAAGCCCAGTAAGAACCAAATAATCATGAATAACGGCCAAACGATTCCTAACACAATTGAATATGGCATTAAACTTGAAATCAATGTACCTAGTTTCATATTTTTATCATACTTTTGAGCATATGAAAGTAATAATGGTAAGTATGGCATCATTGGTGTAATCGGATTTGTAATAGAGTCTCCGATACGATAAACCATTTGTGTAAATGCTGGATGATAACCTAATAACATAAACATTGGTATAAAGATTGGTGCTAATATTGCCCATTTAGCTGAAGCACTTCCGATTAATAAATTGATCAAACTACTTAGAATGATAAATCCAATAATTAAGATGACCCCATTTTGACCTTGTAATAATTCTGCACCTTTTACAGAAATGACAATACCTAGATTACTCCATTCTAAATATGCTAAAAGTTGAGCTGCAAAGAATACAATAACGATAAAGCTACCCATTGTGGACATGGAATCTGATAACATTTTTCCTAAATCTTTTGTATTTGAGATTTTCCCTGAAAGAATACCATATACAAAACCAGGCACGAAAAAGATAACTAATATAATGATACCTACACCATCCATCAATGGTGCTTTATCAATTAAACTACCTGTCTTTGGATTTCTTAACCATCCATTTTCAGGAATTGCTAAAGCAAGTAATAACGCTACAACAATAAAGAAACTAATATTCGCAAACTTCAATGCTTTACTTTCTTTTGCACTAATTTCATTATCATCTCTTTGATCCTCAGAACCTTCATCAGGTTTGTATGTACCTAAACGTGGAATAACGACTTTCATACTGACATAATAAATTGCTGGTAATAAGATGATTGTTGATGCTGCAATAAAATACCAGTTCATTGCTACATTTAAACTGATGTCTTTATCAATGATTTCAGCTGCTGGTTTCGTAAACGCATATACTAACGCATCACTCATACCTAACGTAACGTTCGCAGCAAATGCACCTAGTGCTGAGGCATAAGCCATCGCAAGTCCAGCAATCGGATGATAACCTAACTTTATAAATACTAACGCTGTTAATGGCGGTAACACAACTGGTGCTGCATCTCCTGCAGCATTACCGATAATACCTACAAATATAATAATGGGAACAATAATTTTTCTAGGTGCTTTTTGAACAACTTGGATCATTAACTTATCAAAATAACCCGTCTTCTCAGCAACACCTATCCCTAACATAACAGCAAGTACTAAGCCTAACGCAGGAAACTCTGAAAAATTCGTGATAGATTCACTAATAATCTTTCCAAAACCTTCTCTAGAAATTAAATTTGTAACTTCTACAGTCTTCCCAGTTGCAGGACTTTCCACTTTTATGTGAAATAATGAAATAAACCAAGACAGAAATATTAACGCTGCACATAAGAAGAAAAATAGTATACTCGGATCGGGTAGTCTATTCCCTACTCTTTCTATTAAATTAAGAAATCTATTAATGATTGAAACTTTTTCTTTTGTTTGATTCATATATTATCCTCCCATCAGTAAATTAAAAACAGTATATCAAACTGTGTTTATTTTTTGAAGGTTCTGATAATTTTACAAATGTTTTGATAACAAGTCTTTATTTAAAATTTTAAATCGCATTTAAGTGTAAATTTGGCATCTTTTTTTAAGAATTAACATTGATAAAGTGCACCGTTGACCTTATACTAAGTATACAGATGATAAGTTGTAATAAATGTACTTCATTTTCGAATAGACATCATGCAATTTATTATTAACTGTAAGAAGTCTTTATATATGATTATGAAATGGAACGGATGGGGTTACATACCCTAAAGCGATAAGCCTCCTGAAGCTTATCGCTTTTAATTTTGCATAAAATAAAAAACTGCTATCATGTCTCTGTTAGAGATTAATAGCAGTTATGATTATCAAGTATTATTGTTCTGTTTTTTTAATATTACTGAGTACAACTTTTTCTACTTCTTCTAAATGAAATGCCATCTTATGTTGCGCAAGCTCTGCATTTTGAGATTTAATAGCTTCAAAAATTTCTTTATGCTCGTTATATAACTTCTCGATTGATTTACTTTTCGTATATAAATAAATCCTTCTTGTTTCTTTCATTGTATGTCTCATAATTTCAGATACATTTAACAATAATTGTTTAAGCATATCATTTTTAGCCGCTTCTACTACAGCTAAATGAAATTTCAAATCAGAAGCTTCTCCTAATTCATTGTCTTGAATGGCTTGTTTCATATCTTTTAATGCAGATTCAATAGCATGCAAGTCATCATCCGTTCTTTTTTCAGCTGCAAGTCTTGATACACCGACTTCAACAATTTTACGGACTTCTAGTAAATTTTCAATATCTTTAACGTCTCCATTAATTGCTTCGATATTAAAATAAACTTCTTCTCTTTCAACGATGAAAGTCCCTTGCCCATGTTTAATTTCTACATATCCCATTGCTCTTAACGCATTCAATGCTTCTCTTATCGTTGCTTGTCCTACCCCAAAACTTTCAGATAAAGCCTTTATAGATGGTAAGCGGTCTCCTATTTTCAAACGACCTTCATTAATATCTAATATGATGACATCTGCAACTTTTTCGTATAATTTCTTGTTCGATATCTTCATTCTTCTTTCTCCACCTTGTTAAAATCATTAGTAGAGCAATTATATCATTTAAAATATATTTCATCTTAAAGAATTTAAATTATTGATGAAATTCTCTTTTAATACTTTCCATTGCTTCTTCTAATGTTGCACCTGTTGATAAAGATACACTTGCTAAAAATGCACCTTCTACAATGGGACCGTCTACTTTGTACAATTTATATTCGCCGTCATATAAGTCTAACGCCATTTCTAAATTCATTTCAGATGAACCAATATCATAAAATAACAATGCATCTTCAGTTAATGCATCAATCACTTCATTAACTGTATCAATACTTGTACCGATTCCACCTTCATTTGTACCGCCTTTTGCGATAACTGTAACACTTGGAGACATTTGTTCCAATAATGCTTTTACACCTTGTGCGATATCGTTACTATGACTAATAATACCTATTGTCGCCATGTTTACACATCCTCACTTAAAGCTTTTAATACGTATACCATACTTTGAGCACCAGGATCTATATGTCCTATAGAATCTTTTTTGAAATAGGCTGCTCTACCTTTAGTTGCTTCTAAATCTTTCGTATCTTCAGCGAACTGTTGCAACATATCTTCAGATAATGACTCTCCATTTGATAAATGATCTGAGGCTTTTAACAACACATCATACATTGTTTTTTCGCCACCTGTTACTTTACCTCTAGCAGCAACTGCATCTTTAAAAGTATTGATATATTCTAATAAATTATCAGAACTGATTTCGTCATAATCTAGACCTGCCATTTTAACAAAGCTAAATCCATACAATGGACCTGATGCACCACCTACTGAACTCATTAAAGTCATGCCTGTAGATTTCAATACATCACTTACTGTATCTCCTGTAACTTTTTCGTCTACTGCTTTAAATCCGCGTAACATATTAACACCATGGTCGCCATCACCAATTGCTCTGTCTAATTGTGTTAAATTTTGTTCTTCTTGTTCAAATGTATGACTTAAATCTTTAAGTTTGTTTAACAATGTTTCTGCGTTCATTTAAAATGCCTCCTATTTAAAATATTTACTTTCTGTCGGTGCATTAAATGCTTCTTCAACTTCTTGTTGATAAGGCACTAATGTAATAGAAAATCCTTGCATATCCAGTGCAGTCATATAATTGCCTACAAAGTATTTTTTAACCTCTAATTCATTTTGTTCTGCATATTCATTAAAATAATGTGCGATGATTGCAAGTTCTGAATCTGGTGTCGCACCCATACCATTAATCATAACAATTAATGATTTATCAGAAACTTCCTTTTCAAGTTCATGCATTAAACGGTTAATGATTTTATCGATTGTTTCAATATTTTCTTGATAAATACCACGTTCACCATGTATACCAATACCAATCTCCATTTTATTATCATCTAAATCAAATCCGTATTGACCAGTTGTTGGTACTAAACAAGGATAAATGGCCATTCCAATCGTTCTAATATTTTCAATAAATGATTCTACTTTTTCTTTAATAGCTGCTAAGTTATATCCATTATCAGATAGATAGCCGGCATACTTATGTACAAGAACTGTACCCGCTACACCTCTTCTATCTTGTTCATTTTCAATAGAAATATCATCACGTACGATAACGGATTGGCAAGAAATACCTTCCATTTCTGCCATCTCTTGCGCCATTTCAAAGTTCATAACATCTCCGGCATAGTTCTTAATGATTAATAAGACACCTTCATCAGTCGCGACATGTTTAATCGCTTCGAGAATTTTATCTGGTGTAGGAGAAGTGAAGACTTCACCACATACAGCTGCATCTAACATACCTTCAGCAACATAACCAGCATGTGCAGGTTCGTGACCAGATCCACCACCAGAAACTAAAGCAACACCACTCTTTTTAACATTTTTACGAACGACAACATTGTCGCTAATAATTTCAACTGAGTTATCCATCACTTCGATTCCCTTAAGCATATCCGCTACAAAGTTTGTTTTTTCATTCATTAATTTCTTCATATAATGACCTCCCGTTGAATTCTATGTTTTCTATTCCATTATAAAACGTTTAGATAGGTAAGCGTTAACAATATGAGTTAATAAGAAATGATAATTTGGGAATGAGCTTGTATGTGGCGCTTACGGACAGAATTCCGAGAAATGTCCCTAACGAGGGGGCTTGGGGACAGAATTCTGAATAATGTCCCTAACGAGGGGGCTTACGGACAGAATTCCGAATAATGTCCCTAACAAGGGTACGTTCTTATTACCACAATCCCGAATTATGGTAGTTACAGCGTTCTTATTACCACTATTCCGAATTATGGTCGTTAGCGCGTTCTTATTACCACTATTCTGAATTATGGTAGTTAGCGCGTTCTTATTACCACTATTCTGAATTATGGTAGTTACAGCATTCTTATTACCACTATTTTGAATTATGGTAGTTACAGCATTCTTATTACCACTTTTCCGAATTATGGTCGTTAGCGCCTTCTTATTACCACTATTCTGAATTATGGTAGTTACATTCCCACACATAAATAAAAAATCCGAGACAAAGCCTGTTGTCTCGGATCCCCACTATTATTCTTCTATTCGATACACTCTAGTTTCAAATGGTTCTAATATGTTTTTATCTTCTATCGTTGTATAGTTGTGTAATAATAACTTACTTTTTTCTAAATTAAGTGGATAAGTGATAGTTGCTTGTTCGCCTGTTAAGTTACTCATAATAATAACTTCTTCGTTATCTAATATGCGTTTATAACTATAGATTTGTTTATGTTCTTTATCGACTAGTTCGTATTTACCGTAATTAAACACGTCGTAATCTTTTTTCAATTGAATCAAGCGCTTATAATAATTTAATACAGAATGTTCATCTTCTAACTGATCTGCTACGTTGATCGTTTTGTAATTTGGATTTACGTGGAACCATGGTTCTGTTGTTGAAAATCCTGCATACGCACGATTATCCCACTGCATCATTGTACGAGAATTGTCTCTATTTACTTTACTCAAATTAGTTAATAAAGATGATGTATCTTCTCCATTTTGTTCTTTCAATTTAATTTCATTTTTAACAGAAACATCATTAAAATCTTCTAATGATTCGAACGGATAGTTCGTCATCCCTATTTCTTGTCCTTGATAAATAAATGGTGTGCCCTTTTGTAAGAAATAATTTGTCGCATGACTTGTTGCACTTTCATACCAATACTGCTCATCATCTCCCCAAGTTGAAACGAGCCTTGGTTGATCATGATTTTCGATAAATAGCGCATTCCAGCCAACTCCTTCAAGTTGGTCTTGCCATTTAGACATGATATTTTTATATTGAATAACATCAAATCCACTATCTTCAGTATTCCATAATCCTAAATGTTCGAACTGAAAAATCATATTAAATATACCATTATCAAAGCCTACCCAATCATTCGCATCATCAGGACTGACACCATTTGCTTCTCCTACTGTCATAATGTCATATTTATTGAATGTTTCATCTCTCAATTCACGTAAATGATTTAATATACCTGGTCTATTCGTATAGCGTTCAAATGCAGCTTTATACTGCTCATCACCTGGTTCGACTGGTATGTCGCCATCTTCAAATGATTTCTGAATATGTGTAATCGCATCTACGCGGAAACCATCGATGCCTTTATCAAACCACCAGTTAATCATATTATATAATTCAGAGCGGACCGCTTCATTCTCCCAATTTAAATCTGGTTGTTTTTTACTGAAAATATGCAAGTAGTATTCATCAGTTTCTTCAGTTTTTTCCCAAGCTGAACCGTTGAAAATACTTCCCCAGTTATTAGGTTCTTTGCCGTCTTTTCCTTCTTGCCATATGTACCAATCTCTTTTAGGATTGTCTTTACTCGATTTAGACTCGATAAACCATGGATGTTCATCTGATGTATGATTGATGACTAAATCCAATATGAGTTTCATACCTTTATCGTGTGTCTCTTTTAAAAGTAATTCAAAGTCTTCCATCGTTCCAAACTCATCCATAATATCTTGATAATCACTAATATCATAGCCATTATCATCATTAGGTGATTTAAATATTGGTGAAACCCAAATCACATCTATACCTAGATCTTTCAAGTAATCTAACTTTTCTCTAATACCGTTTATGTCACCAATACCATCATTGTTAGAATCATTAAAACTTCTAGGATAAACTTGATAACATACCGCTTCTTTCCACCAAATTCGTTCCTCCATCATTCAGTCACCTCTTATTTTATCGTTGATTTTCTCTCTATTATATCTGTTGGAATAATCGTATTTTTTCTTAAAATATTAGGATTCTCAATCAGTTTAATTAAAGCTATACCCGCTTCCTCACCTAAATGTTCAGGATAAATATTCACGACCGTTTGAGGTGGTGATGCAAAAGTATTAATAAATGAATCATTAAAAGTTGCTGTCATCACTTCATCTGGCACTCTTATATTAAGTTCATATAATGCACTTAATAAATTAATATTGATCATGCTATCTGATGTAATAATCGCTGTAGGAAAAGTCGCACTTTCTTTCATTTCTTTAATGATTGCTAATATTTCATCTCTGTTAGGATTTGCATGGTAAATGTCATATTGGTTAATACCATGTTTATCGCAAGCTTTCTTAAAGCCTTCTACCCTGTCTAATGCAACAGCATATGAATCTGGTTCAGCTATAAAAGCTAAATGCTCATGCCCTTTATCAATCATAAATTCTGTAATCATTTGACTTGCTTCGACATTATCATTGTCGATATGAATAATTTCTCTTTCGCCTAGTTGTTTACCTACAACAACAAACGGAAATTGATATTTTTTGAGTAGTTGTGTAACCGGATCATTCTCTTTTGAATAAAGCATAATAAAGCCATCTATCGATTTAGATTTAATGAGATTTTCTACTTCAACTAATAAGTCAGCTTGTTCAACAGACGTTGTCATAATCGTTGAATATTCTCTTTGTTTACAGGCTATTGATATCCCCATCAGAACATCTGTAAAGAATGGATTTTGCGTCATTTCTTTAGAAGCTGATTTTAAAATTAAACCAATCGTTTTAGATTTTTGTGTTACAAGTGTTCTCGCGGCAATATTAGGTTGATAGCCCAATTGCTTCATCACAGCTTTTACTTTCTTTGATGTCTTTTCACTTATACTTTTATGCCCACTAATCACTCTTGATACTGTTGATGGTGCAACATTTGCTTCTTTCGCAACATCTTTTATTGTAACCACGAGATCACTCCTTTATTATCCTTTTGTAGCACCTGCCGTTAAACCAGTCACTAAGTATCTTTGTAATAATAAGAATACGATAGAAATTGGTATTGCAATCATCATTGCCCCGGCAGCAAATACTGTAAAGTTGTTTCCGAATTTATCATTTATAAAATTAAATAATCCGACTGCTAGTGTGTATTTTTCAGGACTTCTTAATAAAATTCTTGGCAAAATAAAGTCCATAAATGGTCCCATAAAATTAAATAATGCAACAACTGCTAGAATCGGTTTAGCTAACGGTAACATAATTGTGAAAAATATTCTCATATGTCCTGCACCATCTATTTTAGCAGATTCATCTAATTCTTTAGGAATTGTATCGAAATATCCTTTTACTAAGAAAGCATTCATCGGAATGGAACCACCTATATAAATTAACGTAAGACCGAATAGTGAATCTAATAAGCCTATTGTATTTAATAAGATATAAATTGCTACCATTGCCATCAATACAGGGAACATTTGTAAAATTAAAAATGCAATCAGTCCGTATTTTCTACCGACAAAACGATATCTTGAAAATGCATATGAAGTTAAACCAACAAAGATCACTGAAAATAATGCATTAGCCGTCGCCACGATTAAAGTATTCTTATACCAAGTAAGGTAGTCACTTGAAGGATCAGTTAGTAAATAAATATAATTTTTCAAAGATGCATCTTTCGGTATCATCGAAGAACCATAAAGATTGGAACCTGAGTTCAGTGATAACCCTAAAGTCCACAGTAATGGATAAATAATGATAATAAACATAATAATCAAAATGCCATACATGATAATCGCTCTTAATATATTTTTATTCTTCTTATTCATTAAATATCCCCCTCATCTTTAAAAGTACTTGTCTTTCTAAATTGTAAGAATGCAATAATGGCAATAAACACACCAATAATTAATGAAATCGTTGCAGCCATATTATAATTTTGCATATCAAATGTTAATCGATAAACCCATGAAATTAAGATATCTGTACTACCTGCATTCTGACCAGAAACAGGTGGACCACCTTTATTAAATAAGTAAATTAAATTAAAGTTATTAAAGTTTCCTGCGTATTGCATAATTAGTAATGGTGCAGTCGCAAATAAAATATGTGGAAACGTAATATTTCTAAATTTTTGCCAACTTGATGCGCCGTCCATATCTGCCGCTTCGTACCAATCTGATGAAATACTTTGCAGAACACCTGTGAATAAAGCAAATACGAATGGGAATCCAAGCCAAACTTGAATTAAGATTAAAGCAACCTTTGCCCAGAATGGATCATTTAACCAAGCTGGTGCAATGCCGAATAATGGTTGTAGGATATCATTATTAATCGAACCAAAATCATCATTAAAAATGGCCGCAAAGATTAATATTGTCACGAACGATGGAACTGCCCAAGGTAAGATTAATACTGTTCTAATAAGCTTTTTAAATCTAATAAGTGGATGATTAACAATAATAGCGAGTAATAACGCTAACGCGATTTGTAAAGTAGTTGCTACTAAAGTCCAAACAATCGTCCAAGTTAATACGTTAAAGAATGTTGTCTTCCAAATAGGTACTGTAACTAAAGACTTAAAGTTATCAAATCCTACCCATTCTAATAAATGTCTAGGTGGTGCATTATACAAATTGTAATTTGTAAAAGCTAAAAAACACATGAATAAAAGTGGAAATACGACAACAAAGATTAATAAAAAGATACCCGGTGATATTAATAAATATGGGAAAGTCTTATCCCATGTTGCCGTCATTCGACCTTTACGATCTTTAATTTCAAATCCTTTATTATATTGATCTGCATTACGATAAGCATCTATGATATTTACGACATATAAAGTGATCGCAAATGCAATTAATAATAACGAAATGATACCTTGTGCTAATAGAACCCTTGAATCATCTAGTTTAGGCACTGTACCTAAAGTGAATAATCCCCAGAATCCAATATTCATAAATTGATAAAATACTGAAATGAAACTAATAAAAAATACGATAAATATACTACCTTTTATATATCTTTTATTATAGAATTGGCCAATACCTGGAATAATCGATAGTATGGCTGCTAATTTTGGATTTCTCATTTTCACACCTTCTTTTATTTTTTAGATGCATTCATAATTTCTACTTGTTCATCAATACCATTTTTCGCTTCATCAAGTGCTTCTTTAGGGTCTTTACCGTTGGACATAAATGTCGCTGCATTTCCCATCGGATCCCATACTTGACTCATCTCTGGAATGTTTGGCATTGGAATGGCATTTTGAGCTTGTTCTTCATATGGCTTTAATAATTCATTTTTAGAAGAAACGTCTGTACGACCTGTAATTTCTTGCATTTCATCTGTATATTTCTGCATATTATCTTTATTTGTTAAATACAGCATTAAGTTTTTAGCCCAGTACTTCTCTTCGCTATATTCGGATATAAACCAACCTCTTACCCCTAAGAATGGTTTCATTTCTTTACCATTATCAGTTGGGAAAGTTGCAGTTCCGAAATCATCGCCAAGTGCTTCTTTAAACTCATTCGTTTGCCAAGGACCTGTTACAAACATGCCTACTTTACCTTCTTTAAACAGTCCTACAATAACATCTTGATTAGCTGACTTCGTAATATAACCTTTGTCATACCAAGATTGTAATCTCTCTCCATTTTTCACGACAGATGGATCATTTACAGCAACATCATTTGTATTAAATCCATCTTTTTCTTCTTTAAATATGTATCCGCCTTGTGAGAATAAAAATGGATAATTAAAGTAGAAGTTTTTTGCATCAAACATAAATCCATATTGCTTTTTATCTTTGTCCGTTACATCTTTTGCGATTTTTTCAACATCATCCATCGTCTTTGGTGGTGTCTTAACGAGTTTCTTGTTATAGACAACAGCTGTTGATTCTACGATAACGGGTAATGCTAACTGTTTACCTTCATAATTTAAAGCTTGTAATGCTTCTTTGGAATAACCTTTTAATTCTTCATCTGTAAAATCAATTTCTGCCGCTAATCCTTGTAAATAAGCATCTCCTGCACGGTCATGCGGTTGGAAGAATAAGTCAGGTCCATTACCTGAAGGACCATCAAGTGATAAGTTATCTACTTGATCATCTTGAGCTGTATTTTTAAGAATGACTTTAATACCTGTCTTTTTTGTATAATCTTCCGTTACTTTCTTGTAAAAAGCCATTTGTCTATCGCCATCTACCCACATCGTAAGTGACTTAGGTTTGGCTGTTTTTTCATCATCATTAAGTGCTTTATCAATATCTTCTTGTGTTCGATTAGGACCACAACTTGCAAGCAATAATGTCACGAGTAATATTGAGCAAATTTTTAGTAAATGTTTCATCTAATCCCCTTCTTTCATTAATTGTTAATTCACTCAATCAATTAATTTTTAATTTTCTCTCCAGTTTCTTTATCAAAGAAGTGACATTTATTTAAATCTAAAGCAAGCTCAATTTCATCATTTGGATGAATAACTGTTCTAGCATCTAACTTGGCGCATATTTCTTCATCGTTAAATAATCCGTGAATCATAATTTCAGAACCTAATAATTCACTAACAAGTACTTTAGTCTTGAAAGTTACATCCTTATTAGCATTGATAAATACAGGTTCATCATGAATGTCTTCTGGTCGAATACCGAATCGTATCGTCTTGCCATCATAGCCGTTATGATTTAACATGCGTGCTTTACTTTCATTTAATTTAATCACTTGATTGCCAATCACTAACTCGTCTTTATTAACTTTTGCGTCAAAAATATTCATTGCAGGTGATCCAATGAATTGTGCAACAAATTCATTTTCTGGTGCGTCATATACTTCACGTGGTGTACCTATTTGCATAATATCGCCATCTTTTAAGACAACAATACGTGTTGCCATCGTTAAAGCTTCTGTTTGGTCATGTGTGACATAAATCGTTGTAGTTTGTAATCGTTCATGCAACTTTAATATTTCTGTTCTCATTTGAACTCTTAATTTCGCGTCTAAATTAGATAAAGGTTCGTCCATTAAGAATACTTTCGCATCCCTTACAATTGCTCGACCTAATGCAACCCTTTGTCTTTGACCACCTGATAAAGCTTTAGGTTTTCTTGGCAAATATTCCTTCAATCCAAGAATTTCAGCTGCGTATTGAACCCTTTTATCTATTTCTTTTTTATTCATTTTTCGTAGTTTAAGTCCAAATGCCATATTGTCATATACTGTCATATGTGGGTATAAAGCATAATTTTGAAAGACCATTGCGATATCTCTATCTTTTGGTGCGACATCATTCATTCTTCGATCATCAATAAAAAAATTTCCTGATGTAATGTCTTCTAATCCTGCGATCATTCTCAAAGTTGTTGACTTTCCACACCCTGATGGACCAACGAAAACAATAAACTCTTTATCTTTAATATGTAAGTTAAAATCATGTACTACAGTATTACCTTTGTCGTAAGTCTTCTTTATATTCTCTAATTTCATTTCAGCCATAGATAAACCCTCCATAATTGTAATCGCTTTCAAAATTTAATATAGATTTATCATATGTGTAAAAAGTTAAAAAGTCAACAATTTTATGCAAACGATTGCATTAATAATTTACGACAATATAAGCCATATATTTTCAAAAGAAAGCCTTTACATGCAAACGATTGTATCTTTTTTGAGTTAAACCTCTTGCAATTATAGTACATAGGGTGTACTATACTCTTTGTATTAAGTACAGGAGGTGTACTAATCATGGAAGAAGAATTAAAAAAAGCTTTTAACCTATTCCAAGAATCCATCATTAATATACACAGTGAAGTTGCAAAGATTTTAAATAATTCTGGGTTAGATGAAGTTGTTTCTAAAGAACAATATCAAACTTTAAAAATTATTAAAGATTTTCCTAGATGCACATACAGTTTTATTGCCTCTAAACAAGGTGTCTTTAAGACTGCAATATCAAACAGAATTAATAAATTGAAGCATCTAGACCTCATTGCTATTCAGCAAGGCGAAGATAAGAGAGAGAAATCTGTTTTGCTTACAGATAAAGGTTTAGAACTTGTAAAGCGTACTGAAGATGTTATTTACGAAACATTTAATCGTAAACTGTCTTCTCACTTTTCAGACGAAGAAATTATAACGTTTGTTAAACAATTAGAGAAAGCAAATAAACTTATAACAGGAAAGGACAATGTTAATCATGTTTGATGATATAAAAAATTTATGGACACATAAGTTTCTACTCGTATCACTTATAGCAATTATGCTTATTCCACTTATTTATAGTTCAGTATTTGTAGGTTCTTTATGGGATCCATACGGAAAGACGGATTCATTAAAGATATCTGTAGTGAATAGTGATAACGGTGGAAAAATCAATGGTGAAAAGGCAGATATCGGTAAAGACGTAGTAGATAAATTAAAAGACAATGATAAATTTAAATGGGAATTTGTTTCTCAAGAAACTGCAGACAAACATTTAGAACATGGTGAATCTTATGCTGTCATTTCAATACCAGCTGAAACCACTAAAAATGCAGGTTCTATGTTAGACAAAAATCCTAAAAAAATCGACTTAAATGTCAAAACGAACCCTGGTTATAGTTACACTGGTTCACAAATCGCATCTAAAGCTATTACAGCTGTTGAAGATAATTTAAGTGAATCTGTTCGTGAGAAATATATTTCAGAATCATTTAAAGGAATGAATAAATTAACTGATGGTTATAAAGATACTTCTAAAGCACTTGGACAAATGTCAGATGCAGAATCTCAACTCATTGATGGTAATAAACAAGTTGAATCTGGATTAGAACAACTTGCTCCAATGGCTGGCGCAGAAGGACAACAACTTTTACAAGGCAGTATGAAAGTATCTCAAGGTTTAAGTGATTTACAAGCTAATAATGACAAATTAAAAGCAAATATTGATAAAGCTATTAAACAATCAGATGATAAATACTTTGAAGATAAAAATGTTAAAGCAATCAATAATCCAGTCGTATCAAACGAAGATGATTTAACAGAAGTTAATAACTATGGTCAAAGCTTTGCACCATATATCCTATCATTAAGTTTATATGTAGGTGCAGTTGCATTCTCAGCAGTTTACCCTATCGATAAAAGAATTGGTGATTCTACAGGATTCAAATGGTGGTTAAGTAAGTTTGCAATATTCATGATGCAAGCTTTAGGATCAGCATTAGCACTAGCAGTACTATGTTTATACGGATTTGAAATTGATATCGCTAATCCAGGACACTTCACTTTAACACTTATCTTATGGAGTATTGCAGCATATATGATTGTGACATTCCTTACAGTTGTATTAGGTAATATCGGTAAATTCTTAGCGATTATACTATTGATCTTACAATTAGGATCAAGTGAAGGTACATTCCCAATAGAATTATCAGGTAAGTTCTTCCAAGACTTACACCCATTCTCTCCAATGAGTTATGTAATTAAAGCATTAAGAGAAAATATCTTTAACTTCACAAGCGACGTAACTTATGGACAATCAATGCTTATTATAGGACTTATCGCAATTGTATTCGCAGCACTAACATTACTTGTATATGTAATACGTTCTAAATATCCACACTTAAGACGTATCGCAAACGAAAACGACTATTAAGATGTAGAAAAGCACAACCTCGCGTGAGGTTGTGCTTTTTTGTAGATTATTTTATTTGGAGACGGCGCCGTTAGTTACACTTCCGCCGACTTTTGTTACTATAGACCCCCATAGTTACACTTCCGCCGACTTTTGTAATTAACTCCCCCGTTATGAACAAATTTGACCAGAAGTGTTCGTAACGTCATTTCTATTAGTACTGTTAATATTCTATAACTATTTTACCAATACTTTTTCCTTCTTCTATTAAACGATGTGCCTCTGTAATTGTTTCTACACTTAATCCTTTTAGTGTCTTATTTACTGTCGTTTTAATCGTACCTCTATCCAATAAATATGTTAACTTTCTCAAATATTCATGATGTGCGATCATGTCGTCTGTTTCATATTTTGGTCTAGTAAACATAAATTCAAATGAGAATGTCACACTTTTATCTTTTAATAAATTTAAATCTACTTTATCCATAAAATTAACAAGTGCTACGATTTTTCCTCTTGGCTTTATCATTTCTGCCATTACATTAAAGTATGCATCACTACTATGTGTATTAAAGATATAATCTACTTGATTAATTTTATGTGCTCTTAATTCATCTGGTAAGTGGTGTTTATGATTGAGTACGATGTCAGCACCCATTTTCTCTGACCATCTTCTTGTTTCTTTACGTGAAGCTGTCGTGATTACTGTTAGGCCCAAATGTTTCGCAATTTGAGTAGCTACAGAACCTACACCACCTGCACCATTAATAATTAGTAACTTCTTATCTTTATTATCTTCAGGGTTAGATGAAATATTAAGGCCTTCTAATAATGCTTCAAATGACGTTAGTGCAGTTAAAGGTAAAGCTGCTGATTCAACGAAAGATAAGTGTTCTGGTTTAATGCCCACAAGTCGTTCATCAACTAATTGATACTCTGCATTCGATCCTTGCTTCGTATTTGTACCAGAATAATATACTTCATCACCTACGTGGAACAATTCTACTTCTTCTCCAACCGCTTCTACAACACCTACTGCATCATACCCTAATATTTTAAATTCTCCATCTGATGTATTTCTTGATTTCGTATCTATAGGATTTATACTCGCTGCTTTCACATTCACTAAAAGATTTCTTCCTTTAGCTTCTGGAACTGGTATATCTCTTTCTTCAAATTCATTTGATACTTTCAAATCAAAACTGTTACTAAACCCAATTGCTTTCATCTAAAAGTCACCTCTTGTTTATAAATGTTTATGATAATAGTTATGTTCATCATCGATTTGCATGCCTAATTTTTGATATAAACGATTACCAGCTTTATTTGATTTTTCGGTTTCTAAATATATTGTCTCATATCCATTTTCTTTCCCATAAGTAAATGCTTGGTTCATTAATTGCTCACCAATTCGTTGACCTCTCGCATCTGCTGTTAAAAATAAATCATTAATAATAAGTAGGTTTGACATTTTCATTGATGACAACATCTTGTATAGCTGTACAAATCCTATCACTTGCTCATTCGCTTCAGCTATAAATATAACAGCATCTTCACGAGAAACATTTCTATATATAAATTCATACGTCATCTTTATATCTGATTGTTGTCCAAAATGAACACGATAGTCATCAAATACAGCAACAACTTTCTCTATCTCATTGAGTTGTAATCTTCGAATATTCAATCCATCACCTCATTTATCCTTAACGGTCTCCCATTACAGTTTTAGTATCAGCTTTTGCTTTCGGACGAACGACAAGTTCTCCATTACATTCTGGACATACATAATATAAATTTTCCGCACATTCTCTACAGTATGTTGTTTCTTGAACACATATAAAAGCATTACTTTTCTTATGAAATTCATATCCGCATTTTTCGCAATTTGGTTTCATCTCTAAAGCCATTTCTATCACTCCATAAAAATATGTTAGTATATACATAATTATCATATCACTTTTAAGTACATAAAATGAATTTTAAGGTGTGATTCTATGGAAAAAGAATTCGTAGGTAAATGTGCCAAATGCCAAACAGATATTTATTGTAATAGTGGCTTTATAGAAGGTGTCGTGCAAGAAGACAAAACATTATTATGCTTTGACTGTTCTAATGAAAAAGAGAGAAAAGAAACATAATCGTTTCTTTTCTCTCTATATTTTTATACGCCTTGATCTAATTTATCTAACATTGATTTCATCAACTTAATTTGACCAGTATGATAATTCGTATGCAATATGCCAAATGAAATTGTTTCTGCAAAAGTATCCATATTCGCTATCGGTGCTTTTCTTGATTTGTCCATTTGTTCATCAAGTGCATTTAATATTCTTTCTAGTTGTTGATTTAATATGCCTTTTAATTCTTGGAAAGTTGGTTCTACACCTGTAAAATCTTGTGGTGAAGTACCTGGTGAGAATGATTTACCTAACTTTTCACCGAGTATATTATCTTCTTCACTTGTACCAAAGACAAATGATTCATTTGCCACAATTACGTGACCAAGTTGCCATTTAATATTATTGTTCGCTAACTCCAGTTGAAAATCCGCTTGTTTCTCATCTATATCTTTGACAACATCAGATAACATACTATAAGAAATTCGGAACTGCGTTTCTATCATTTCAATTCCCTCCGTTTTTACTCAGTAATTGCAAAATAATTACCTTGCTTATCATGAAAATTAAATACTCTACCCTCAGGCATTTCTATAATATCATGACCAGTTAATCCTTGTTCTTTTAACGACTTATATAATTCATCAAAATTCGAAGCTTTAAACATTAAAGAAGGTGTTTCTAAACTCACTTCAGGACTGTACTTTTCAATAAAAGCTTTATCAAATAATACAAATGACGTTTCAGCATCTTCACTAGGTGCAATTTCTACAGACTTGAAACCTTCAGGCAACTCATCTTCAGACTTCACAACAAAGTTCATTACATCTTTCCAAAATTCAACAGCTTTTTCTTGATCATCAACATATAACATGACTTGATGTAACTTTTCAATCATATATATCACCTTCATTCATTTATTACATTTAGAATACGCTATATATGATTCAAGTGCAAAAATAACAAAGTTTAATTTCACTCTGCATCCTTTTCATAAACCATGATGTCACCAGGCTGACAATCCAAGTATTCACATATTGCTTCTAGTGTACTAAATCTAACAGCTTTTGCTTTTCCAGTCTTTAAAATAGATAAATTTGCAATCGTAATATCTACCTCTTGAGCAAGTTCAGTCAGAGAAACATGTCTCTCTTTTAATATTTCATCTAATTTAATTTTTATCATCTTGTCACCCTTAAACAGTCAAATCATGTTCTTCTTTCATTGATTCAGATTCATCATAAATCGCAAGGAAGTTTAACATCATTAAAGCAATATTCAACAATAATACCGTAGTAAACGGCGCAGTATCTAATAAATCTTTATATATGATGTCTACACCAATTAAACTCTTCATTGAATTGAATGTAGCATATATCATAATAATGATTGAAGAATAAAATATTTTATTATAATTCCCAGAATTAAAAAAGTCCTTTTTCTTTATATTTTTTACAAATCTTAGAACAAATATAAAGAAAACTATTGTTAACAACGATTGAATAGTAAAGCATATTAAGTAATAGAATACGCCATCCCTTAAATCAAATGCTGTACTTACAGGAACTTTGATAAAGAATTTCACAAGAATAACACCTAGTATCAAAATATTAAGGATCATTGTAATTAATGTAATCATGTAACCACGTTTTTCAGTATTACTAATTTTACTCATCAAAACCTCTCCTTTTTATCGTTTTTCAATAAAAGTTTAACATCTTTTTTATTGTTTATCAATAAAAATTATCGTTTTTCGATAAAAACGGGTTATATCAAGTACTTCTCATCCGTGTTGAGTTTTACTCGTTTTTAACTTATACTCTCAGTAACAGTCTTTACTGTAATTTTACACTAGAGAGGGAGATTACCATGAGAAAAAATAATAATCGTATCCTTTTAACTACTGCCACTGAGGTCGTTTACCTTTAAGTGAAATGTATTAAGTTTATTGGTAAACGACACCAATAAAACTTAAGGAGCTATTATTGTGAAATTTAAAAAATTCATATCATACTACAGACCTTATAAACGAATTTTCGGTTTAACTTTAATTTGTTCATTACTTGTTACGGTTATAACGCTTGTAATACCATTGATTATTCGTTATATCACAGAGAATTTAATTCAACATTTCTCTGTAGCGCATGTTAAAGAAATTTACTTACTAGGTGCTGCTATGGTATTGCTCATATTGATTCAATTTTTGTGCCATATTTTTATAGATTATTATGGTCACGTTATGGGTGCAAAGATGGAGAAAGATATGAGCGAAGAGTTATATGAACATATTCAAAGCCAACCTCATCACTTTTTCGACCGAAATAGTACGGGTGGTTTAATGTCGAGATTAACGGGTGATCTTGAGAACTTATCAGAGTTATATCATCACGGTCCTGAAGATATCTTAATGTACATTATTCGTTTTATAGGTGCTGTCATCATTCTCTTGTATATCAATGTAGAATTAACAATTGTGATGATGTTATTTATTCCTATTATGATTGTGGTTTATTGGTATTACATCAAAAAGCTCTCTTCTATCTATGAACAAGATAAAGCTACCAATGCTGAAATTCATGGATTTTTAGAAAATACGATATCAGGAATTAAAGTTACAAAATCTTTTACGAATGAATCATTTGAAAGTAATCAGTATAAATCACTTAATAAAAAAGCAATTGAAATTAAAAAGAAAGTTCATAAATATGAAGCTCTATATAATGAGATTATAGGGTCCATCATTCAAGCAATGCCTGTCATCATCATTGTGCTTGGTGCATTACTAATTATGAAAAAAGAAATTTCTATTGGGGATTTGTTAGCATTCGTACTGTATGTAGGTAATATCGCAACACCTATTGAAGTACTTGTTAAGCTGTCTGTTCAATATAATGAAGGTATTTCAGGTTTTAACCGCTTCTTTAAATTAATGCAACTTAAACCGGATATAACTTCAGAGAATACTCACCAACAACAAACACAACATTCAAATGGTGCTATTCAATTTGATCATGTTTACTTTCAATATGACCAAGAATATATTATCCATAATTTAAATTTAACAATCGAACCCGGTGCATATATTGCGATAGTTGGCCCATCAGGTTCAGGTAAATCAACCATCGCCAATCTGCTACCAAGATTTTACGATGTCACATCAGGATCCATAACGATTAATCATCAAGATATTAGAACGATCCCTCTTGAAGAACTTAGACAAAAAATAGGTATCGTTCAACAAGATGTCTATATATTCTCAAGTACCGTTTACGAGAATATTAAATATGGTAATCCTGAAGCTTCAATGGATGAAATCATTCATGCATCTAAATTAGCCAATGCACATGAATTTATTCAACAACTGCCAAATGGTTATCACACACAAATTGGTGAAAAAGGTGCTAAACTTTCTGGCGGACAAAAGCAAAGACTTAGTATCGCAAGAATGTTTCTAAAAAACCCAGAAGTTGTCATCTTAGATGAAGCCACAAGTGCTTTAGATAATTTAAGTGAGAAAGTCGTTCAACAATCATTGGAACAACTGACACTCAATCGCACAACTATCGTTATCGCACATCGATTATCAACAATTCGAAATGCAGATAACATATACGTCCTAACAAAAGAAGGCATTATAGAATCTGGTAATCACGATACACTTATAGAGAAACAAGGATTCTATTATAGAATGTATATCAACGAAGAGAACTAAATATAAGCATTATAAAAGCTGAGACATCACGTCTCAGCTTATTTCAATATATCCTTTAACGCTTCTAAATGATTTATAACATATGTCGCAATATCGCCGTTACTAAGATTTTGATGGTCAAAGTAACATGAATCAATTCCATATTCATGCGCACCAGCAATATCAGATGTTAACGTATCTCCTATCATTAAATAATGTGCAACATCGTCGTCTTTAACACCACTTAAACAATGATCAAAAAATTGTTTATGAGGCTTTTCAAATCCAATTTTCTCTGAAATAAAATGATCATCAAAATAATCAAAAATACCTGCATCATGCATGCGTTTCATCTGAGTTTCATAAACACCATTAGAAGCACTATAAAGATGATAACCTGCTTCTTTCAAATAACTTAATATATCTTTCGCACCATCAACCAGCTCATGATTATCATTCAACGTCTTTCTAAAAATAGCCTCTTTAGCACGCGCATCAACAGTTAAATCAAATAGCTCAAAGAATTCCTTAAAGCGACTCGTTAATACATCATCCTTAGAAACCTTGCCTTGCTCAAGATCTAACCATAAACGCTTATTAATATCCTGATACTGCTTAAAATTCAAATCATTAAACACAATACTCTCAGATTTAAAAACCGCCTTAATCCCTTCCCTTTCACCAGCATTAAAATCTAATAACGTATTGTCCAAATCAAATAAAATATGTTTGTACATCGAAAAGTCCCCTTTTAGTCTGTAAGGTTATGGAATATATTATACTTGTTGAAATCCGTTGTCATACGCTTAAATTTACATCTTTAAAGAATCCTAACATATCTATACATTTCACATTCAAATCTTGACATATATCAGGAATTTTAACTGATTTACTTGGATTTTTACTGTTTAATCCATTATTTTTTCTCTCATTAGTCACAATTGTATAATTCTCTGCTAAAGCAATTGCAATAATCCATGGATCAGCAATCGATTCTTTAGCCCATCCCTTATCTGAGGTTAAAGCTTCATTTCTATACATATTACTTAATGAAACATGTTGGAGTACTGTAGTCCAATCTGATGCATATAATTTGTGATTGATTATATCTTCTTTATAGTTAGTTTCAAGCCAATCTCTAAACCACTTATCTTGATAATTCTCTGAGATAATAATTTCTGGGACAATTACATGTTTATTTAATATAGGAGAGATATTTTGCCAAAACGAAGGAAAATAGTCAATGTTATAATATCTTTCATAAAAATTAATATAGATATTGGTATCAAGAATATATTTTTTCATAGGCTATTCTCTCCTTCTAATATTTTATAACCTTTATATCCTACTCCTAATATTTTAAAAGCATCTGTATACGAAATTTTATCTGACTTAACTGCATTTTCAACATAATTAAAAAAGTTTTTATCCATCCTAAAGTTCAAGTTATTTCTGTAGTTTCCACCTTTATTTCTAACAATATTCTTGATTTCTTGATAGTTTTCTTCTAATACTTTAACCTGTTCTTTATATTCATTATGCGTAATAAAGTTAAAATCGTATTGTCTTCTTATAAGGACATATTCACTAACCGGAAATATTTTTAATAATTCATCTACCGGCTTATCACCTATATTCTCAAATATTTTACTTGGTACTAATATTTCAGCTGTAACTTTATTTACAAAGGCTTCTACTTTATCAAATTTATTATCATTAATTTCTTTAATATTATATATTTCATCGTAGCCTATAAATAAATGGACAAGCTCATGAACAAGTGTGAATAGTTGTCCTTTTTTAGAATCTTTTTGATTAATAAAAATAATAGGTGCTTTTTGATCAGCTAAAACAAATCCTCTGAATTCATTAATATTCAAATTTCTATGAGTATTGTCTTTATACTTACCATTCAAGAAAATAAAAACACCAATCTGACTTATTTTATTACGGAAATAAGTAAACGGATTATCATCGATATTTTCAAAGTAATTAATATTTATATTTAAATATTTTCTAATCTCTTCTGCTACATGTTGATAATTATCATTGATACTAAATTTGTTTATAAAATCTAAATGATTTTCTACTTCATCTTTCAAGAAATCTTGCTTAACTCTCATTTCTTTAATCGTATCTTTAAGTTCACTACTCATCTCTTCAATATCAGATGAATTAATTGTCCTAAAATCTAATTTTTCTTCATATGGTTCAATATAATTATCTAAAATTAATAAGCCTACTGGTACATTTATCATTTTTGAAATAGTGGATAACTGATTAAAAGTAGGATTTTTCTTACCATCGAGAATGAGATTTATACTTTTAATGCGTTTAGCTATAGCGTCAATAGGTGTATTAGAATTATGAATGTATCGAGATAGAACTTTATTATTTACTGCCAATTCTGTACTCATCACGATCCCCCCTTTTAGTTATCATTAAATATATTAAGTTCTCTATTTATATTAAATATATTATACCACCACATATATTTCCACATACAAAAAAACACTCCTCGAAGTTGTTCGAGAAGTGTTGAAACGTATATTCTGTTGAACACAAATTGCATATGCAATTTGCGTACCAAATTTGTATGCGAACAAGTTCGCAACAACTTTGGCAATATTAACGTTTTGAGAATTGTGGTGAACGACGAGCACCTTTAAGACCAGGTTTCTTACGTTCTTTCATACGTGGGTCACGTGTAAGTAATCCAGCGCGTTTTAATGATCCACGGTATTCTGGATCTGCTTCTAACAATGCACGTGCAATTCCGTGACGGATAGCTTGTGCTTGTCCAGTGAAACCTCCACCTTGAACGTTTACTAAAACATCGTAGTTACCTTTTGTTTCAGTTACATCAAATGGTTGGTTTAAATCTAAAATTAATGATTCAAATGGTAAGTAGTCACGTACGTCACGTTTGTTAATTGTTACGTTACCTTCACCAGGTACTAAACGTACACGTGCTACTGAATGTTTACGACGACCTGTGCCTTTATATTCAACTTGTGCCAATGTAGTATCCTCCTCTTAATTAACCACGTAACTCGTAGTTTTCAGGTTGTTGTGCAGCATGTGGATGCTCTGCACCAGCATATACGAATAATTTTTTACCTTGTTTTTCACCAAGTTTGCTCTTAGGTAACATACCTTTGATAGATGTTTCTAATAAACGAACTGGGTTTTTCTCTTTTAATTCACCAGCAGATACTGATTTTAATCCACCTGGGTGATTTGAGTGACGGTAGTAAATTTTATCTTGTTCTTTATTACCTGATAAGTAGATTTTTTCAGCGTTAATGATGATAACGTTATCTCCTGTATCAACGTGTGGTGTGTAAGTTACTTTATGTTTACCGCGTAAGATTGATGCGATTTCTGATGATAAACGACCTAACGTTTGTCCTTCAGCATCAACAACGTACCATTTGCGATCGATGTTTGCTTCATTAGCCATAAATGTTTGACGCATTATAGTGTCCTCCTAAATTTTAAAAAAGTTCTGGGTTAAGATGTATATATTAACCTGTACCAAAGCTTCATATATACATCTTATTTCCTTAGTCTGATTCCTGCTTCTATATCTTAAAACACAATAAGATTCCGGGGCTTATCGTGGTGGTGATATAAAACAATACCGTTGTCTATAATATAATTTATTTGTCTTTTTGTCAATTGGTTTTAAACATTTTCTGAAGACTTTTTATTATATATTTTGATATCATTTCCGAACTCTTCAATAAGTTCTGCTTTATCTAAGTAAATTTTTTCTAAATATAGCCCATGTGCTGGTGCTGTATGTGGTACTTTATTTCGATCTTTGTCTTTTAGAAGCTGATGAATATCATCACCGCTTCTCTTCCCTTCACCGACGAGTATTAAATAAGCGACCATGACTCTTACCATATTGTATAGAAAGCCTGATCCTGTAACGATAAATTCAAATCCGTCATCTGTTTCAACGACTTCACTTTGATAAATGGTACGTTCTTTATTTTGTACTTCAGTCTTTTGTGAACAGAAACTTGTAAAGTCATGTGTACCTATAAAATGTTGTGCAGCTTGATTCATCAAATCAATATCAACGGGTTTCTTTTGCTGTACTTTTGTGTCATGTTCGAATACATGTCTTTCTGGATCGATATAAACTTTATAACGATATTTCTTACCGACACAATCATATCTACAGTGAAAGTCTTCATCAATTTGTTCTACACTTTGTACGTGTATATCTTTAGGCAATGCTGAATTAAAAGCATATTCCCATTTATCTGGTTTAATATTTAATGGTGTATCAAAATGAAAATACTGCTCTATTGCATGCACGCCTTTATCAGTTCTGCTTGAAGGATGTATTCTTACAAATGTTTGATGCATTCTTTTTAGAATTCTCTCAAATTCATATTGCACAGTTCGTTCATGATGTTGAATTTGAAATCCCATAAACTGTCCACCGTGATATGAAATTTTCACTAACATTCTCAAAGTCTGCACCTCAATTCCTTAATAAATATAATGCTATCGCAACAACAATAATTGTTGCGAATCCAATACTATCTCTTAGTTTCCATTTTAATTTACGATAGGTTGTTCGTTGATTTGAAGCATTATAACCTCTAGCTTCCATAGCCACTGCTAAATCATCTGCACGTTTAAACGCCGATATAAACATCGGAATGAGTAGTGGAATAATGGCCTTTAATCTATTAAATATACTACCTGCCGTAACGTCAGATCCTCTTGATGTTTGGGCTTTTATGATTCTATCTAATTCATCCATTAATGTTGGGATAAATCTAAGTGATATAGACATCATCATTGCAAGTTCATGTACTGGGAACTTAACCTTTTTTAACGGTCTCAACATCGATTCTATTGCATCTGTTAAGCTTATCGGACTTGTTGTTAACGTCATGATTGTTGAAATCATCACTAAAAGTGCAAGTCTTAGAACAATAAATGCACCTTGTATAACACCATTTTGTTCAATTGTGAATAGCTTTAAATCAATGATGACTGGTCCACCTTTCGTCACAATTAAATGCATGATGAACGTAAAAATAAACAGTAGCATAACAGGTGTGAGTCCTTTAATTAAGAACCAAAATCTTATTTGTGCTAAATACATAATAATTAACACGGTTAACACCATAAAGCCATAAGATGCCCATGAATTACAAAAGAATATTAATATCATAAATATAAATACATATAGCATTTTCATGCGTGAATCTAATCGATGGATAATTGTATTACCAGGTATGTATCGCCCGATTATTAACTTATCAGTCATGAGGCTTCACCTGCTTTTCATACATATCTTTAAACATTTCTTCACTCGTCGCGATTTGATCAAACTTCATATTATATTTAGCTTCAACTGCTTGTTGAAGTTTAATAATATTAGGTGGTTCAAGATGCGTTTGATTCAGAAGTTCTTCATTTGTAAAAATATTAACTGGCTTATCTTCTGCAACGATTTCACCAGCTTTAATGACTTTAACTTCATCCGCATATTTAAGTACGATATCCATTTGGTGTGAAATTAATATAACCGTAATACCGAGATTTTCATGGATGTCATTGAAGAGTTCCATCATATCATGCTGCCCTTTCGGATCTAAGCCCACTGTAGGCTCATCAAGGACAAGTATTTCAGGTTCCATAGCTAATACACCTGCAATGGCTATACGTCGTTTCTGACCGCCTGAGAGCTCAAATGGCGATTTCTTTAATAAGCTACGATCCATGTTTAACAAATCCATTAGAGATTCTGCTTTTTGAATAGCTGCTTCTTTATCCATACCGTAATTAAGCGGTCCAAAAATAATATCTTTTTCAACTGTATCTTCAAATAATTGATGTTCTGCAAATTGAAAGACGATACCTACTTTTTTACGCACTGGCGCTAATTTCTTTGATTTCGTCTTCTTCGTAATATTCGTATCACCGATTGTTAATTGTCCCTCTGTCGGCTTTAATATAGCATTTAAGTGCTGAATTAATGTTGATTTACCAGAACCTGTTTGGCCAACAATGGCATAAAATTTAGATTCTGTGAATGTCGTCGAAACTTGATTTAAAGCTCTATATTGATATGGTGTCTTTATACTGTAGTCATAAGTGACTTTATCAAACGCTATTTTCATATTCGATTCACCAACTGTTCGAATGTTGTATATTCATAATTATGATTGAGCAAGTAGTTCATTCTCATAGCAAAAGGTAAGTCTAAACCAATTTCAGTTAAATAAGCACCTTGCTTAAATATTTCTTCAGGTATGTCTTGTTTATAAACTTCACCTTTATTCATCACAATAATCTCATCAGCATTAACAGCTTCTTCTAAATCATGTGTAATGGAGATAACTGTTAAGTGGTGTTCACTTTGAATAGATTTAATTAAGTTCATAATACTTTCTTTACCTTCAGGATCAAGCATCGCTGTCGCTTCATCTAAAATCATAATATCTGGTGACATCGCTAATATGCCTGCAATCGCGACACGTTGTTTCTGTCCACCTGAAAGATGACTTGGTTCGAATGTCTTCATGTCTGACATGCCAACTTCTGTTAATACCTCATCAACTACCTCATGCATAACGTGATAGTCTATACTTTGATTTTCCATACCAAATGCTACATCATACTCTACAGTTGAACCAATAAATTGATTATCAGGATTTTGAAATACAATACCGACATGTCTTCTCACTTCATCAATTGTATCGTTCGACAGTAAGATGCCATCAACTACAATTTCACCTTCATAATTTTGGTTAATACCCATCATTAATTTAGCAATTGTAGACTTTCCAGAACCGTTATGTCCGACAATGGATGTCCACTTGCCTTTTTGTATATTAAACGAAACATCGCGAAGTGCAGCTGGCTCATTTTCATCATATTTAAATGTAACGTTCGAGAACCTTATCAAATTTTCCTGCACCATAACATTCATCCTTCAACAAGTTAATTACTATATATTTTACAGTATACATACGAAATTGTAAGCATTTATTACTTTAAACATATTACCTATTATAAAATAAAATGCAATAAAAAAAATCCGTATAAACGGATTTAAAATAAAAAAGCGCGCACTCCACCATAGACGAGTTCACGCGATAAGTCATTCAAATGTGGTGGAGTACTCTGAGCTAGACAATATCTATGTGTGGTAAACATTATCATTGCACTCATTTGCTTTGTGTGTGTTAAATAAATTGTATTTATATAGAAATGATTGAAGTGACTTTCGTCACTCCAATAAAGAATAGATTATACTAATTCAATAATTACTGATTCAGCACCGTCACCGCGACGTGGACCAACTTTCATGATACGAGTATATCCACCTTGACGCTCTTCATAGCGTGGCGCAACATCATTGAATAATTTTTGTAATGCAGTAATTGTTTTGTCATCTTCTAAGATTTTAACGTCACGAATCGTTTGAGCAGCTCTACGACGTGAAGCTAGATCACCTTTTTTACCTAAAGTAATTAAGTTATCAACAACTTTACGAAGTTCTTTAGCACGAGCTTCTGTAGTCTCGATACGTTCAGAAACGATAAGTTGAGTAGCTAAGTCACGTAACATTGCTTTACGTTGATCAGAAGTACGACCTAATTTTCTGTAACCCATGAATTAACCTCCTTTATTAGTCTTCTTTTCTTAAACCAAGACCAAGATCTTCTAATTTATATTTAACTTCTTCAAGAGACTTACGACCTAAGTTTCGAACTTTCATCATATCTGCCTCAGATTTGTCTGCTAATTCTTGTACAGAATTAATACCTGCACGTTTTAGACAGTTATAAGAACGTACTGATAAGTCTAATTCTTCGATAGACATTTCAAGTACTTTTTCTTTTTGATCTTCTTCTTTTTCAATCATGATTTCAGCATTTTGTGCTTCATCTGTTAAATTAACAAAAATGTTTAAGTGTTCAGTCATGATTTTAGCACCTAAAGAAACAGCTTCTTGAGGAGATAATGAACCATCTGTCCAAACATCGATTGTTAATTTATCATAATCACTACTTTGCCCTACACGTGTATTTTCAACTGTATAGTTCACACGATTTACTGGAGAATAAAGTGAGTCGATTGGAATGACACCAATTGGCAAATCACTTGTGTTATTTTGTTCAGCTAAAGCATATCCGCGACCTTTATTAGCAATTAAGCGCATCTTAAGGTGTCCACCTTTAGAAACTGTTGCAATTTTTAAATCTGGATTTAAAATTTCAACATCACTGTCATGCATGATATCTTTCGCAGTAACTTCACCTTCATCTTTAATATCGATTTCAAGTGTTTTGTCTTCTTCAGAGTAGATTTTTATAGCTAATTTCTTGATGTTCATAATGATAGTAGTAACATCCTCAACTACATTTTCAACTGCTGAGAATTCGTGAAGTACACCTTCAATTTCGATATTTTTAACTGCCGCACCTGGTAATGAAGATAATAGGATACGACGTAAGGAGTTGCCTAGTGTTGTACCATAACCACGTTCTAGCGGTTCAACAACGAACTTACCGAATGTAGAATCATCACTAACTTCTATTGTTTCAATTCTAGGTTTTTCGATTTCAATCATTTAAATATATCCTCCTTATAAACGTCGATTAAACTTTATTAATTTCTATCCAGTGACTCTTGAACATTAGAACTAACAAAAATTATACACGACGACGTTTTGGTGGACGACATCCGTTATGAGGAACTGGTGTTACGTCTTTGATTGCTGTGATTTCTAATCCAGCTGATTGTAACGCACGGATCGCTGATTCACGACCTGGGCCAGGACCTTTAACTGTTACTTCTACAGTTTTCAAACCGTGTTCCATAGCAGCTTTTGAAGCTGTTTCTGAAGCCATTTGAGCTGCAAAAGGTGTTGATTTTTTAGAACCTTTAAATCCTAACGCACCTGCTGAAGACCATGATAATGCATTACCGAAATCATCAGTGATCGTTACGATTGTATTGTTGAATGTTGAACGGATGTGAGCTACACCACTTTCAATATTCTTTTTAACTCTACGTTTACGAGAAACTTGTTTACGTGCCATTTATATGTGCCTCCTTTACTTATTATTTTTTCTTGTTCGCTACTGTTTTAACTGGTCCTTTACGCGTACGCGCATTGTTCTTAGTGTTTTGACCACGAACTGGTAAACCACGACGGTGGCGAATTCCACGGTATGAAGCGATTTCCATTAAACGTTTAATGTTTAAGTTTTTCTCACGACGAAGGTCACCTTCAACTTTGTAGCCATCTACAACTTCACGGATACGACCTAATTCGTCATCAGTTAAATCACGAACACGTGTGTCTTCAGATACGTTTGCTTCTTTAAGAATTTTTTGTGCTGTTGTTTTTCCGATACCATATACGTAAGTTAACGAGATTACTACGCGTTTCTCACGTGGTACGTCAATACCTGCAATACGAGCCATTTATTTACACCTCTCTTTTATTAGCCTTGTTTTTGTTTGTGTTTTGGATTTTCACAAATCACCATTACTTTACCTTTACGACGAATAACTTTACATTTTTCGCAAATTGGTTTTACTGATGGTCTTACTTTCATCTTTGTATACCTCCTTGTATTTGGAGTGACGATTATTTATAACGATAAGTGATTCTTCCGCGTGTTAGGTCATACGGAGACATTTCAACTGTTACTTTGTCGCCAGGTAGAATTCTAATATAGTTCATACGTATTTTACCACTAACGTGTGCTAAAATTTCATGTCCATTTTCTAATTCTACTTTAAACATAGCGTTTGGTAAAGTATCTAATACTGTACCTTCTAATTCGATTACATCTTGTTTAGCCATGATCATTTCCCCCTTTTTCTATTCATTCTAGTGAAATACAAAAGTATTTCATGTTTTAAAACCTGGTCCAAAATTAGAGACATACTTTAGGTGATTAAATCACATAGAATAAGCACAGGTTTATAAAATTGGGATGATTTAATACTTAAGATTTGCATTCGACAACACTTCAAATACTTATCGCTTCTTGTAATCACTCCGATTGTATTTCAAAAACCTAAATACTATCTTGATTCTTAAAATTGAACGCATTCACGCGTTCAAGAATCACCTAAAGTTAGGCGAATTCGGGGTGAAAGCGTCATTACTATAATGATTCAAGAATTTGAATAACATCTTCAGTAACATTATCAATTTGTCTAGAACCATCGATGTTTTTAAGGACACCTTGATTTTCATAGAAATCTAAAAGTGGTTTAGTTTGTTTAACATTAACACTTAAACGATTTGCTACTGTTTCAGGGTTATCATCTTCACGTTGATATAATTTACCACCATCAAGATCACAAACACCTTCAACTTTTGGTGGATTAAATACTAAATGATAAGTTGTTCCACATACTTCACAAATTCTTCTACCAGTTAAACGATTCATAAGTTCTTCTTCCGCAACTTCGATGTTGATAACAGCATCTACTTTACGATCTAAGTCACTTAAAATTTCATTTAATGCATCAGCTTGTTCAACTGTACGAGGAAAACCATCTAGTAAAAATCCTTTTTTCGCATCTTCTTCAGCTAGTCTTTCTCTAACGATACCTATAGTCACTTCATCTGGTACAAGTTCCCCGCGATCCATATAAGATTTAGCCTCTTTACCAAGGTCAGTCTCTTCTTTGATCGCTTTACGGAACATATCACCAGTTGAGATATGAGGAATAGGGTATTTCTTAACAATTTCACTCGCTTGAGTACCTTTACCTGCTCCAGGTAAACCCATTAAAATGATGTTCATAAAAACCCTCCTACTTGCTTATCGTCTTCTAAAGCCTCTATATTCACGTTGATTGAGTTGAGCTTCTAAAGTTTTCATTGTTTCAATTGCAACACCGATAACGATTAGTAAGCTAGTACCACCAACTTGTATTGCTTGAGGTAAATTCATTAACTTAATTGCTAAAATCGGAATAATAGAAATTACAGCTAAGAAAATTGATCCCACAAACGTTAAACGATAAAGCACTTTAGTAATGTATTTTTTAGTTTGATCTCCAGGTCTAATACCTGGTACATAACTACCTTGTTTTTGTAAGTTTTCAGCCATCTTATCAGGATTAACCTGAACAAATGCATAAAAGTATGCGAAAGCTATAATTAAAATAACATATACAATCATACCAATATTATGTGATGGATCAGCATAATTTGTAATTGTTTGCGCCCATTCTTGATCCGGGAAGAACAATGTTAATGTCTTCGGAAGCATGAAGAATGCCATCGCAAAGATTACAGGAATTACACCTGCTGAGTTAACTTTTAAAGGTAAGTATGTTGCGTTTGCAGATAATGAACCACCTGCACCTTGAGTTTGGCGTTTAGCATATTGAATAGGAATTTTACGAATTGCTTGTAGTACATAAACTGCACCAACAGTTAGTAAAATCATACCTACGAATAAACCAATCGCTTTTAACCAAGCCATAGTTGTATCATCTGCACCAACAAAACTTTGTTGGTAGAACTGAATTAATGAGTTTGGCATTGAAGATAAAATACCAGCGAAGATAATAATAGAAATACCATTACCTACACCAAATTGTGTTATCTGTTCACCTAACCACATTAAGAAAGCTGTTCCTGCAGTTAAAACAAGTGCTATTAACACATAATTTAACACTGAAGTATTTTGAATTAAATTACCACCAAGCATATTATTAAATGAATACGACATACCTAAGCCTTGAACAAAGGCTAATACAATTGTGAAGTAACGTGTAAATTGATTAATCTTTTTACGACCAACTTCACCTTGTTTAGACCATTCTGTAAACTTAGGTACAACATCCATTTGTAATAATTGCATTACGATTGAAGCAGTAATGTAAGGCATAATACCCATCGCTAAAATTGAGAAGTTCTGCAAGGCACCTCCACCGAATGTGTTAAACAAATCGGTAATACCTTGCGAACCTTTATTTTGATTAAAAGCATCTGGATTAACACCAGGGGCTGGAATGTAAGTTCCAACTTTAAATATAACGAGCATTGCTAGTGTGAATAATATCTTGTTACGAATATCTTTAGTCTTCAAAAAACTAATGATCGTTTCAAACATTAGATCACCTCATGCGTTCCGCCCTTACCTTCGATTGCTTCAATAGCTGAAGCTGAGAATTTATGAGCTTTTATTGTTAATTTCTTTTCTAATGAACCGTTTCCTAAAACTTTAACGCCAGATTTTTCAGATTTAACAACACCTGATTCTACTAATAACGCTGGTGTAACTTCAGTTCCTTCTTCGAAACGATTTAATTGATCAAGATTAACAATTGCATATTCTTTACGGTTGATGTTAGTGAATCCACGTTTTGGTAAACGACGGAATAATGGTAATTGACCACCTTCGAAACCTAAACGAACACCGCCACCTGAACGTGCTTTTTGACCTTTAGTACCACGACCACTTGTTTTACCGTTACCTGTAGCCATACCACGACCTACACGGTTACGTTCTTTACGAGCACCTTTAACTGGTTTCAACTCATGTAATTTCATTTTGGCACCTCCTTAATACTTTAGATGAATTTATTTTTCAGTAACTTTTACTAAGTGACTTACTTTGTTGATTTGCCCACGAATCGCAGGATTATCTTCAACTACTACAGTTGAGTTTGTTTTTTTAAGTCCTAGCGCTTGAACTGTCTTACGTTGAGTTTCAGGACGACCAATAACGCTACGAGTGAGGGTAATTTCTAATTTAGCCATAGTGTTTGTTCCCTCCTTAATTTAATAATTCTTCTACTGATTTACCGCGTAGACTAGCTACTTCTTCGGCATTTTTAAGTTCTTTAAGTCCTTCAATTGTAGCACGAACCATGTTGATTGGTGTGTTAGAACCTAATGATTTACTTAAGATATCAGTGATACCAGCTAGTTCTAATACGGCACGAACTGGTCCACCTGCAATAACACCTGTACCAGGTGCTGCTGGTTTAATTAAAACACGACCTGCACCAAAACGTCCAATAACTTGGTGAGGAGTTGTTCCTTCAACACGTGGAACTGTTACTAATTCTTTCTTAGCATCTTCTACTGCTTTTTTAATAGCTTCAGGTACCTCTTGAGCTTTACCAGTACCGAAACCTACGCGACCATTTTTATCTCCAACAACTACTAAAGCTGTAAAACGGAAACGACGACCACCTTTAACTACTTTAGCTACACGGTTAATCGTAACTACGCGCTCTTCAAATTCTTTAACTTCTTGTTCTTTACGACGCATGAGTGTCCCTCCTTTAAATTAAAATTGAAGTCCGTTTTCACGAGCTGCATCAGCTAATGCTTTGATACGTCCGTGGTATAAATATCCTCCACGATCAAATACTACAGCGTCAACGCCTTTTTCAGCGGCACGTTTTGCAACGATTTCGCCTACTTTAGCAGCTGCTTCTACATTACCTGATTGCTCTAAATTAAATTCTTTATCTACAGTTGATGCTTGAGCGATTGTTACACCGTTTAAGTCATCAATTACTTGAGCATAAATATGTTTGTTTGAACGATATACGTTTAAACGTGGCTTTTCGCTTGTACCAGCTAATTTAGCACGTACACGAGCATGTCTTTTCAAACGAACTTTATTTTTGTCGATTTTAGCGATCATGTTAGTGCTCCTTTCTTATCTTAATGATTACTTACCAGTTTTACCTTCTTTACGACGAACATATTCGCCTTCGTAACGAATACCTTTACCTTTATAAGGTTCTGGTGGACGGATTGAACGGATATAAGATGCAATTGCACCAACACGTTCTTTAGAAATACCTTCTACTTTAACTTTAGTGTTTTTCTCTACTGATAATGTAATTCCATCTTCAGCAACGATTTCTACAGGGTGAGAATAACCAACGTTTAAGATGATATTTTTACCTTGCATTTGGGCACGGTAACCAACACCAATAAGTTCTAAGTTTTTCTCGAAACCTTTAGATACACCTTCAATCATGTTAGCGATTAACGCACGAGTTGTACCATGGATTGTTTTATGTTCTTTAGAGTCAGATGGACGTACAACTTCTAAGCTGTTGTCCTCTTGTTTATATGTCATTTCTTCATTAAAAGTACTAGTTAGTTCACCTTTAGATCCTTTAACTGTTACTGTGTTACCTTCGATAGTAACTGTAACGTCTGAAGGGATCTCAATAATTTTCTTACCAACACGGCTCATTATGTGGGCACCTCCTTATAATTTTATAATTACCAGATATAAGCTAATACTTCTCCACCGATTCCACGTTGTCTAGCATCTTTATCAGTTAAAACACCTTCAGATGTAGAAACAAGTGCAATACCTAAACCGTTAAGAACTTTTGGAAGTTCGTCAGCTTTAGCATATACACGTAAACCTGGTTTAGAAATACGTTTTAATCCTGTGATAACGCGCTCGTTGTTTTGACCATATTTAAGGAACATACGGATAACACCTTGCTTATCATCTTCGATATATTCTACGCTTTTTACGAATCCTTCTTTTTTAAGGATTTCTGCGATTTCTTTTTTAATGTTTGATGCAGGTAACTCTAATTTTTCGTGACGTACCATGTTTGCGTTACGCACGCGAGTTAACATATCTGCAATTGGATCTGACATTGTCATTTGTGTTTCCTCCTTTCATTCTTTTGAGTTTACCAGCTAGCTTTACGTACGCCAGGGATTTGGCCTTTGTATGCTAGTTCACGGAAACAAATACGGCAAAGTTTGAATTTACGATATACTGAGTGTGGACGTCCACAACGTTCACAACGAGTGTATTCACGAACTCCGAATTTTTGTTTACGTTGTTGTTTAGCGATCATTGATTTTTTAGCCACTTAATTAGCCTCCTTTATAATTAGAGATTACTTTTGAAATGGCATACCGAATTGTGTTAACAATTCACGAGCTTCCTCGTCAGTGTTAGCAGTTGTAACGATAACGATATCCATTCCTCGTACTTTACTTACTTTATCATAGTCGATTTCAGGGAAAATTAATTGTTCCTTAACACCTAAAGTGTAATTTCCACGACCGTCGAATGCTTTTTTAGAGATACCACGGAAGTCACGTACACGTGGTAATGAAACTGAGATTAATTTATCAAAGAATTCATACATTCTTTCTCCACGTAATGTAACTTTTGCACCGATTGGCATACCTTCACGAAGACGGAAAGTCGCAATAGATTTTTTAGCTTTAGTTACTAATGGTTTTTGACCAGTGATTGCTTGAAGTTCTTCAACTGCAGAGTCTAAAACTTTAGAGTTTTGAACTGCATCACCGATACCCATGTTTACAACTATTTTTTCGATTTTTGGTACTTCCATAACTGAACTATAGTTAAATTTCTTAACTAACTCAGCAGAAATTTCATTATTAAACTTTTCTTTTAAACGTGTCAAAGTGGATCCTCCTTTCACTTAATAATTATTCGTTTGATGATTTGATTTCTTCGCCAGATTTTTTAGCGATACGAACTTTTTTACCATCTACTACTTTGTATCCAACGCGAGTTGGTTCATTTGTCTTAGGATCAAGTAATTGAACGTTTGATACGTGGATAGTACCTTCTGTTTCTAAGATACCACCTTCTGGATTGAACTGAGTTGGTTTTTGGTGTTTTTTAATGATATTAACACCTTCTACAACTACGCGTTCTTTCTTAGGTAATGCTTCTAAAACTTTACCAGTTTTACCTTTATCTTTACCTGAGATAACGATTACGTTGTCACCTTTACGTATGTGCATGTGTAGGCACCTCCTTAGGAATTTTGTTTTTTATCATTATAGATTAAAGTACCTCTGGCGCTAGAGAAACGATCTTCATGAAGTTACCTTCACGTAATTCACGCGCTACAGGACCGAATATACGTGTACCACGTGGACCTTTGTCATCACGGATGATTACACATGCATTTTCGTCAAATTTGATGTAAGAGCCATCTTCACGACGTACACCTGATTTAGTACGTACAACAACAGCTTTAACAACTTCACCTTTTTTAACAACGCCACCTGGTGTAGCATTTTTAACAGTAACGACGATTACATCACCAATGTTAGCTGTCTTACGACCAGATCCGCCTAAAACTTTAATTGTTAATACTTCACGAGCACCAGAGTTGTCTGCTACTTTTAAACGTGTTTCTTGTTGGATCATCTTTGTTTGACCTCCCTTATCTTTATACTTCTATTAAATAATTACTGATTCTTCAACGATTTCAACTAGACGGAAACGTTTAGTTGATGATAAAGGACGTGTTTCTGCAATCTTAACGATATCGCCCATTTTTGCTGAATTGTTTTCATCATGCGTTTTATATTTTTTTGAATATTTTACGCGTTTACCATATAATTTATGAGTTTTGTATGTTTCAACAACTACTGTAATAGTTTTATCCATTTTATCTGAAACTACTTTACCAACGTAAACTTTGCGGTCATTTCTTTCACTCACAGTAATGAACCTCCTCTACTTGATTATTTATTATCTGCTGCTTTCTCTTCTTCGATTTCTCTTTCGCGAACGATTGTTTTTAGACGTGCAATCGTCTTTTTAACTTTTCGAATGTTAGCAGTCTCTTCAAGTTGACCAGTTGCTAACTGAAAGCGTAAGTTGAATAATTGCTCTTTAGCTTCTTTGATTTCTTTTTCAATTTCAGTAGTGGTTAAATTTCTGATATCCTTAGCTTTCATTTGTGTCACCACCCAATTCTTCACGTTTTACAAACTTAGATTTAACTGGAAGTTTGTGTGCTGCAAGACGTAATGCTTCACGTGCAACTTCTTCTTGAACACCTGCAACTTCGAACAAGATACGTCCTGGTTTAACTACTGCTACCCATCCTTCAACTGCACCTTTACCTGAACCCATACGTACTTCTAAAGGTTTTTTAGTATATGGTGTATGTGGGAATATTTTGATCCATACTTTTCCGCCACGTTTCATGTAACGTGTCATTGCGATACGAGCTGATTCGATTTGACGAGAAGTAATCCAAGCTGCTGTTTGAGCTTGTAAACCGTACTCACCAAATGTTACTTCATTTCCGCCTTTTGAACGACCAGTTGTTTTTGGACGATGTTGACGACGGAATTTAACACGCTTTGGTAATAACATTATTATTTTCCTCCTTCACTAGACTTCTTTGTAGGAAGAACTTCTCCACGGTAGATCCATACTTTAACACCTAATTTACCGTAAGTAGTGTCGGCTTCTTCATGTGCGAAATCAATGTCTGCACGTAATGTATGAAGTGGAACAGTTCCTTCTGAATATTGTTCTGCACGAGCGATATCTGCGCCACCTAAACGACCAGATACTTGAGTTTTGATACCTTTAGCTCCCAATTTCATAGCACGTTGGATAGCTTGTTTTTGAGCACGACGGAAAGATACACGGTTTTCTAATTGACGAGCAATGTTATTTGCTACCAATGTTGCATCTAAATCAACTTTTTTGATTTCGATAACGTTGATGTGTACTTTTTTGTTAGTCAATGCGTTTAATTTGTTACGTAATTTTTCAATTTCTGAACCGCCTTTACCAATAACCATACCTGGTTTACCAGTGTGGATAGCGATATTGATACGGTTTGCTGCACGTTCAATTTCAACACTTGAAACTGAAGCTTCTTTTAATGCTTCTGCGATATATTTACGAACTTTTAAGTCTTCATGTAAAAGTGTTGCGAAGTCTTTGCCTGCATACCACTTTGCTTCCCAGTCACGAATTACACCGACACGAAGTCCGATTGGATTAATTTTTTGACCCACTATATTCCCTCCTTAATGATTTAGTTAATTATGCTTCTTTAACTTCTTTAGCTTCTTTTTCGCCAACTACGATTGTAATATGGCTAGTACGTTTGTTAATCGCACTTGCACGACCTTGTGCACGTGGACGGAAACGTTTCAATGTAGGTCCTTCATTAGCGTAAGCTTCTTTTACTACTAATGTGTCAGGATTTAAATCATAATTATGTTCTGCATTTGCTAATGCTGACATTAATAATTTTTCAACAACAGGTGATGTTGCTTTGTTTGTTAATTTTAAGATGGCAATTGCTTCTGCCACTTCTTTACCTCTAATAAGATCTAAAACTAATCTCACTTTACGAGGTGCGATTCTTATTGTTCTAGCAACCGCTTTTGCTTCCATTGTGACTTCCTCCTCTTTTTAGAAATTAGCGTTTAGTCTTTTTGTCGTCTGCAGCATGACCTTTATAAGTACGTGTAGGTGCAAACTCTCCTAATTTATGTCCAACCATATCTTCAGTAATGAAAACTGGCACATGTTTACGACCATCATATACTGCTATTGTATGTCCGATGAAGTTAGGAAATACTGTTGAACGACGAGACCATGTTTTAATAACTGATTTTTTTTCACCTTCGTTTTGAGCTTCAACTTTTTTCATTAAATGATCATCAACGAAAGGTCCTTTTTTAAGACTACGAGCCATTATGGCGCCTCCCTTCTTATTTAATGCGCGCGGCATCTAAGCCGCACACGTAAATAAGGTATTATTATTTTTTCTTACGACCACGAACGATAAATTTAGATGAACGTTGGTTTTGTTTACGAGTTTTCTTACCAAGTGTTGGTTTGCCCCATGGAGACATTGGTGATTTAAGACCGATTGGTGTACGACCTTCACCACCACCGTGAGGGTGATCGTTAGGGTTCATTACAGAACCACGAACTGTAGGACGTTTACCCATCCATCTAGAACGACCAGCTTTACCAATTGTGATTAATTCGTGTTGTTCGTTACCAACTTGACCGATTGTTGCACGACAAGTAGATAAGATCATACGAACTTCACCTGATTTAAGACGAACTAGTACGTATTTACCTTCTTTACCAAGTACTTGAGCACTTGTACCAGCTGAACGGACTAATTGTCCACCTTTACCTGGTTTTAATTCGATATTGTGAATTGTAGTACCAACTGGGATATCAGTTAATGCTAATGCATTACCTACTTTGATATCTGCATCTGGACCATTGAATACTTCTTGTCCTACTTTTAATCCTTTAGGAGCAATGATATATCTTTTTTCACCATCTGCGTATACTAATAATGCGATATTAGCTGAACGGTTTGGATCATACTCGATAGTTGCTACTTTAGCAGGAATTCCATCTTTGTTACGTTTGAAATCAATTACACGGTATTGACGTTTATGACCGCCACCTCTGTGACGAACTGTCAATTTACCTTGGTTGTTACGTCCCGCTTTTCTCGGAAGCGGTTGTAATAAAGACTTTTCAGGAGTCGTTGATGTAATTTCAGCGAAATCTGAAGATGTCATATTACGACGACCATTTGTAATTGGCTTATACTTTTTAAGAGCCATTGTCGTTTTACCTCCTTAATGGTAATTGTTTTTAGTTAAATAGGTCTATTGAAGAACCTTCTTTTAGAGTTACGATTGCTTTACGACGTTTGTTAGTGAAACCATTGTAACGACCAACACGTTTAGCTTTTGCTTTAACGTTCATGATATTTACTGTATCAACTTTCACGTCGAAAATTTCTTCGATTGCGATTTTTACTTGTGTTTTGTTTGCACGTGTATCTACATCAAATGTGTATTTATCTAAAGCCATATCTGATGAAGATTTTTCTGTGATTACGGGGCGCTTAATAACATCTCTTGCTTCCATTATGCGAGCACCTCCTCTACTTTATCCACTGCTGCTTTAGTTATTACGACTTTACTAGAATCTAAGATATCTAATACGTTTAAGCTTTGAGCGTCGATAACTTTAACACCTGGAATGTTACGAGCTGATAATTCAACGTTGCTGTCTACAGTATCAACGATGAATAAAACTTTCTTAGAAAGTTCTAAGTTGCTCATTACATTTTTGAATTCTTTTGTTTTAGGTGCATCAAAGTTGAATGCTTCTAAAACTGTTAATTCGTTACCACTTACTTTTGAAGATAATGCAGAACGTAATGCTAAACGACGCATTTTCTTAGGCATTTTGTAAGAATAACTTCTTGGTGTAGGACCGAATACGATACCACCACCACGCCATTGTGGCGCACGGATTGTACCTTGACGAGCACGACCTGTACCTTTTTGTTTCCAAGGTTTACGTCCACCACCACGAACTGCTGAACGATTTTTAACTGCGTGAGTACCTTGGCGTAATGAAGCACGTTGTAAGTTGACTGCTTCGAATAATACGTGTTGGTTTGGTTCGATACCAAATACACTATCATTTAATTCGATAGAACCTGATTTTGATCCATCTACTTTTAATACATCAATATTAGCCATAATGTTGTTTCCTCCTTTCACCTAAATAATTATTTATTACCTTTTTTAATTGAAGTTGTAAGTTTTACTAAACCTTTTTTAGGACCTGGCACGTTACCTTTAACTAAAATTACGTTATTTTCTGCATCAACTTTAACTACTTCTAAGTTTTGCATAGTAACTGTGTTTCCGCCCATACGGCCTGGTAATTCTTTACCTTTAAATACTTTAGAAGCATCTGAAGCCATACCCATTGAACCAGAGCCTCTGTGGTAACGAGAACCGTGACTCATTGGTCCACGAGAGAAACCGTGGCGTTTAATAGAGCCTTGGAAACCTTTACCTTTTGAAACGCCTGTTGCATCAATAATGTCTCCTGCTTGGAAAGTATCTACAGTGACTTCTTGACCTACCTCGTATGCTGAAACATCAATGTTTCTGAATTCACGAGTGAAGCGCTTAGGTGCTGTACCTGCTTTTTTAGCATGGCCTTCAGCAGCTTTAGTAGCATATTTGTTAGATTTACGATCTTTTTTATATGCTTGTTTGTCTTCAAAACCGATTTGAACAGCGTTGTAGCCGTCTACTTCTTCAGTTTTAGTTTGTAATACTACGTTTTGACTAGCTTCTACTACAGTAACTGGTATTAATTCACCGTTTTCTGCGAATACTTGAGTCATTCCAATTTTTCTTCCTAAGATTCCTTTGGTCATCGAAAGTCGCACCTCCTGTTATTTTAATGAATTATAATTTGATTTCGATGTCTACACCTGATGGTAAGTTTAAGCCCATAAGAGCATCAACTGTTTTTGGTGTAGGGTTAAGAATGTCGATTAAACGTTTATGCGTACGTTGTTCGAATTGTTCACGTGAGTCTTTGTACTTATGAACGGCACGGATTACAGTATAAACTGATTTCTCAGTTGGTAATGGAATCGGACCAGACACTTGAGCTCCTGAACGTTTAGCTGTTTCAACAATTTTCTCTGCTGATTGATCGATCATGCGGTGATCATACGCTTTTAAACGGATACGAATTTTTTGTTTTGCCATAATTTTCCCTCCTTGTTCGTCTACTTTATAGTGATAGACTTCTCCACGAAAACTCTCTCACACACCGCCATGGCAAAGCGGCCGGGTGTGTCAGTAACCTCTCGCTTCATCGCTTCTTAAAGTCCAACATTAGATATGATACATGATTTATTTCTATTAATCAATAGATAACCATATATTTTTTCTAATTTCATCTAACACATACCCAAGTATTATAACGGATTATGCGTTCTTTTTCAATAGGTAAAATTTAAATAGATAATTTGTAATCAAAATGTTATAATATAACAAGCAATTTTAACTAGGTGGTGAAATCATGAAAAGAGGAATTAAATCAGTGTTGCTAGTTCTTTCTATTATATTAGTTGTATCTGAGTTATTATTAGCCATTCCTTTTCTAGGTGGAGGAATCGTTCTTTCAACTGGTTATAATGCTTTGGTACTTAATGGAACGTTATACTTTATTACGACACTTATCCTATTAATAGATAACCAGAATTCTGTTAAAGTAATATTTGTTATTCCATTAATCGGACTAATCGCTAGCTTTGTTGCAATCATTCCTATTATTGGCTGGTTATTACATATCGTAATGGTCGTTTTAATGATCATCTTCTTATTTACGATTATAATTGCCCCAGTATATATCCCATCTAAATATTACAAGACTACTTATAAAAGTTAATATATAAATAGAAAGCCACGAGACTTCATTAAATGAAATCTCGTGGCTTTTTTTATTATGCATGTACAAATACAAAGTAAGCGACAAAGACGAAGAATAAACCGTACATAATTGGGTGAATTTCTTTATGTCTTTTTGCTACGATCATTGTAATTGGGTAGAATATAAATCCACACGCGATACCTGTTGCAATTGAATATGTTAAAGGCATCATAATCATTGTTAAGAAAGCTGGTACTGCTATCTCAAATTTTTGCCAATCAATTTTACCTAAGTTACTAACCATCAATACACCTACTATAACTAGTGCTGGTGCTGTAACCGCACTTGTAACAACTGCCATTAATGGTGAGAATAATAATGCTGCCAAGAAACAAATACCTGTTACAACACTTGCGAATCCTGTACGTGCACCAACTGCAACACCTGCACTAGATTCTATATAACTTGTTGTAGTTGAAGTACCAAATATTGCACCTACAATTGTTGCTAATGAATCAGAGAATAATGCTTTACCTGCTCTAGGTAATTTATTATCTTTCATTAAACCAGCTTGGTTTGCAACCGCAACTAACGTTCCTGCAGTATCAAAGAAATCTATAAATAAGAAAGTTAAAACGACAATTAAGAATTGTACATTAAATATAGTAGATAAATCACCAAACGCTTCGAATGCTGCACCAAATGTTGGTGATACACTTGGTACCTTCCCTACTATACTATCTGGCATTGCAATTAAGCCTGTAATTAATCCCGCAATAGCTGTTAAGACCATTCCGATGAAAATTGCTCCTGGTAATTTTTTAGCCATTAATATAATAGTAATGATAATACCAAATACTGCTAATAGTACTTCTGGGTTATGCATTGTTCCAAGAGTAACTAAAGTTGAATCTTCTTTTTTAACAATACCTGCTCCTTGTAAACCTACAAAGGTAATAAACAATCCTATACCGGCAGATACAGCCATCTTTAATTCAAATGGTATTGCATTGATAATAACCTCTCGTAAACCACTCATCGTTAATATCGCAAATATAACACCTGAGAATAGTACGCCCGTTAAACCAGTTTGCCATGGAATACCCATTGTAAGCACAACTGTAAACGCGAAAAATGCATTTAATCCCATACCTGGTGCTAAAGCTATCGGGTATTTCGCTATGATACCCATAAATAAACAACCAACTAATGCTGCTAACGCTGTAGCAACAAACACAGAACCTTGGTCCATTCTCATTGAATCAGGTACATTTTCAACACTTACCAAACTTAACATTGATGGGTTAACTGCTAATATGTATGCCATAGATAAGAATGTTGTTAAACCACCAAGAATTTCTCTTTTGTAATTTGTTCCCAATTCATCAAACTTAAAGTAACGTTTCATCATAAGACTCCTTTATTAATTTCAACACTGTACATTGTATTACTGGGAACATCAAAAATCAATACTTTTTACGAACATTTATATAATTAAATTTATTTATGTTCGTGTTATAGTTCGGTTTTTACGCTTTATAATCCGTGACAGTACGCTTCTAGCCAACTCTATTGCTGCTAAAAGAATAAAAAAACTGAGACATCACATGATGTCCCAGTCTCTATACATATTAAATTAGAACTTCAATCCTTTTAAAGCGTCTTTAAATGGATTGTTTTCTACTTCTTCAGTTTGCATATATTTCTTCATTTCTTTTTTGCCTATTTTGCCTGATTTTCTATTTTTAAGTCTTTCGTCCATATGCTCTTGTGTTTCTGTATGACCACACACACATCTATAAGTTGCTTTTTTACCTGTTCCATACAGTGTAAGTTTCTTCTTACAGTTTGGACATCTGGCATTCGTTTTTCTTTGTTGATTCTTCTTAGTCTTACATGTTGGATCTTGACAGACGAGCATTTGACCATTTTTCGTTTTAACTTTAAGCATAAATTTACCACAAGTCGGACATTCAGTAGTTGTGATATTATCATGCTTGAATTTATCATCACTTTCTTTAATATCCGCAATGATTTCTCTCGTGAAGTTTCTCATTTCATTCATAAATTTATTTTTAGAATAATTTCCTTTTTCGATTTGAGTTAACTTCATTTCCCAATCTGCCGTTAATTCTGGTGAAGTTAATTGTTCAGGTGCTAAGTTTAATAATTGTTTTCCTTTAGGCGTAATCTTAATTTTACCTTGCACCGCTTCTATTACATTAGAACTATATAACTTCTCAATGATATCCGCTCTAGTTGCAACTGTTCCGATACCACCTGTTTCATTTAAAGTTTGAGCCATTTTCTTATCTTTAAGTTTAAAGAAATGATGTGGTGATTCCATCGCTTTAAGTAAAGTTCCTTCATTGAAGTACGCAGGCGGTTCTGTATCTTTACTAACGACAGTCACTTTTTGTATGTTCACATGCTGCTGTTCTTCAAAAGGCAAAGCTTTCACATGCGTCTTTTCTTCATATAGTTCTTTAAAGCCTAATTCAACTGCTACTTCTTGTGTCAGTTTAAAAGTTTCCCCTTCACATGTTAATGTCACAGTTGTTTCTTCATATTGATATGGTGGTAATAATACTTCTAAAAATCTTTCAGCCACTAGCATATAAATTTTCTGTTCTCTAGGAGATAACTGATCAAAGTTAGGTCTCACTTCTGTTGGTACAATCGCATGGTGGTCTGAAACTTTCTTATTATCAACAAAATGTTTACCCGCTCTAATTGGTTTTTTAAGCAATGGTACAGCATGTGATTTAAGTGGTGTAGCACTTAATGATGATACTCGTTCTTTCAGAGAAGAAACCATATCATCTGTTAAATAGTTAGAATCTGTTCTTGGATAAGTCAATACTTTATGTTGTTCGTACAATGCTTGCATTGTATTCAACGTTTCTTTCGCACTCATTTTATAACGTTGATAAGCTGTTTGTTGCAAACTTGTAAGATCGTATAGCTTTTGAGGATACTTTGTTTTTTTCTTCTTCGAGATATTTTGGATAATACCCTTTTTATTTTGAACTTGTTGTTTAACTTGTTCTATTAAATCAGCATCAAATGTTTTATCTCCGCTCTTACTCAACCATTTAAATTTATAACCTTCTACTTCAATATTCATCTGATAATACTTTTCAGGTTTAAATGATTGAATTTCTTGTTGTCTCATTTGTACAAGATTTAAAGTTGGTGTTTGAACACGACCACATGATAATTGTGCGTCATATTTCGTTGTTAAAGCTCTAGTCGCATTTATACCGACAATCCAATCCGCTTCACTTCTACATAATGCTGCTTGATATAAATTGTTGTATGCTTCACCAGGTTTTAAATTTTGAAAGCCTGCTTTAATTGCTTTTTCAGTAACTGAACTGATCCATAGTCGCTTAATTTGCTTTTTAACTTTTGCTTTTTCAATAATTAACCTTGCAACAAGTTCACCTTCCCTACCAGCATCTGTCGCAATAATAATTGAATTTACATCGTCTCGTTTCATCAAATGTTGAACTGTATTAAATTGGCTTCTTGTTTTCTTAATTACAACATGTTTCATATAATCAGGAATTATTGGTAAGACATTTAAATTCCATTCTTTAAATTTCTTATCGTATTCTTCAGGCGTAGCATTCGTTACAAGATGTCCTAATGCCCAAGTAACGATATAATTTTTATTTTCAAAGTAACCTTTCTTCTGATCATGAATACCTAATGCTTTAGCGATGTCACGACCTACTGAAGGTTTTTCTGCAAGAACTAATGCTTTCATTTCTTTTCACCCATTCTTTTTTACATTCGTATTATTATAACATGAATAAAAAGTGTTCTAAAGGCATGAAAAACTTTTATAAATTTTCGATTAATCGTATAATGGAATAAAATAATCGTTGAATATTAAAGGAGTGACTATCATGCAAATACTGCCTCTTAAAGAAATCGATCCGATAGCTTCTTATTTACACGAAAAAAACAGGCAAGAAACAAACTACGTGACACATATACCTCAGTCAATAGAAGAGATTAAGAATGACTTAAGCCATAAATTTGATGAAACCACCTTCTACTATATAGAAGACAATGACACAATTACCGGGATATTAGGATTTGAGCGTGTAGATGATGAGACTGCAAATGTATGGGGACCAATCGTTAATAATACAAATGAAGAAACGTTAAACGCCTTAAAAGAAATATGGGAAACACTTTTAAATAATCATCCAAACATTAAATATTGCCACATTTCGCTACATAAAGATCACATTTTAAATAATAGTAAACTGAAAAGACTACATGCGGGATATGTAGAAACGCAATATACTTTAGAAATTCAACAACCACCTTTACCAATTGATAAGCAACACCAAATGACGCCATACAGCAAACCTTATTACTATGCCTTTAACAAATTACATTCCAATAGTTTCAAACATAGTGATATAAGTGCTGATGATATTATAGATTCACTAGATGACAATCATGCGCTTTATTTATATATAGCTGAAGGTCTTGTTAAAGGATACATCTATCTATCCATAGATATACCTGAGAAATTAGCCACAATTCCTAATTTAGCTTCTCACCATGATTACAGAAAACAAGGCATCGCGTTTCAAATGATTCATTTCGCGACGACAGAAGCATTTAATCATCAAGATGTCGAAACAGTTCGTATTTATGTAGATAGTAAAAAGCATGAACAAATACAATTATTATATGAAAAAGTCGGTTTCCACATCGTCAATGAAACACATCATTTTAAATATGTGAGACCATACGATGTATAATATTTAAACTAAGGCTCATGAATGCTTAATAAGCGCTCATGGGTCTTTTTTAATAGTAAAATTACATTGTGAGCTATATGTTTTACAATAAAAAAGTTTCGGGCGTATAATACTTGGGTAGTTTAAATAATACAAATAAATAGAGAAAGCGAGTCTTGTGTATGGAATACCTTATAGCGCTATTACCAGCATTGTTCTGGGGAAGCGTCGTATTAATCAATGTTAAAGTTGGTGGAGGTCCTTATAACCAAATTTTAGGTACAACAATCGGGGCTTTCATCATCGGTTTATGTCTATTCTTCTTTGGTGATGTGCACTTTACATTCACTACAATTATTATCGGTATGATTTCTGGTGCTTTCTGGGCACTTGGACAAGGATTTCAACTTAGAAGTGTAGACTTAATTGGCGTTTCAATAACGATGCCTATATCTACAGGCTTACAATTACTTGGAACAACATTATTCAGTGCTGCATTTTTAGGAGAATGGTCAACAGGTACGCAAGTTGCACTTGGCCTATCAGGTTTAGTGTTACTGATTATCGGTGTGATATTTACATCTGTTCAGAAAAAAGGTTCTGGAAATAGCGGAAATACTAAAAAGCTTGGTAAAGCTATTCCAATATTACTCATCTCTACTGTCGGTTATGTCGTATACGTTGTAATCGGCCAAGTATTCGGTGTTGAAGGTTGGGATGCATTATTTCCACAATCTATAGGTATGGTAATTGGGGGGATCATTTTATCATTCAAACATAAACCTACTGTTAAACATACGACACTCAACTTATTGCCAGGGATTGTATGGGCATTAGGTAATATGTTCCTATTCATTTCACAACCAAAAGTTGGTGTCGGAACGAGCTTTTCATTTTCACAAATGTTAGTAATCGTTTCTACTCTAGGTGGTATTTACCTATTAGGCGAACAAAAAACAAAACGCCAAATGACATTTATTTGGATAGGTATCGTGTTAATCATTATTGCAGCATTCATTATTGGTGCAGCTAAAGAGTAAACTCAATATATAAAAATAGGAGTGTTTAATATGTATGAAGATTTAAAAGATAAAGTTGTGATTGTCACTGGTGGTAACAGTGGTATTGGTAAAGCAACTGCTGAACGATTTGGTAAAGAAGGATCAAAAGTTGTTATTGGATATTTAGATCACGTTGAAGAAGCTGAAAAAATCGTTCAATCTATTAAAGATTCTGGTGCTGACGCGGTTGCTATTAAAGCAGACGTTTCAGTAGAAGCAGATATCAAGAACTTGATTCAACAAACACATGAAACATTTGGTCGTATAGATGTGTTAATCAATAATGCTGGTTTCGAAAAACCAATTCCATCTCATGAAATGAGTTTAGAAGAATGGTCTAAAGTTATCGATATCAACTTAACAGGTGCTTTTATTGGTAGTAGAGAAGTCATTAATTACTATTTAGAGCATGATATTAAAGGTCAAATCATCAATACTGCAAGTGTGCACGATGTTATTCCTTGGCCAAACTACGTCAATTACGCAGCAAGTAAAGGCGGCTTAAAATTGATGATGGAAACTTTATCTATGGAATACGGTAAAAATGGTATAAGAATTAATAATGTTTCTCCAGGGGCTATTGTTACAGAACATACTCGCGAAAAATTCTCTGACCCAGCAACACGTGAAGAAACATTAGAAATGATTCCACTACATGAAATTGGTGAAGCGGATCAAGTTGCAAATATTAATGCATTCCTAGCTTCAGAACAAGCAAGTTACATTCACGGTACAACAATATATGTTGATGGCGGAATGACAAACTACCCTGCTTTCATGGGCGGTAAAGGTTAATAGATTACAAAAAGCGTTTGGATGCGAAATCCAAACGCTTTTTTTGTTTTATTAAACAAAGAAAAATTGATATACATATAAAATGACGATTGATATGACAATACTTAAATTAGTAGCCATACCCACTATAGGTAAAGTCTTATATTTAAATGTAATGGCATAAGACAGTACTGAAACACCTATAGGTAATAACCAACCAATAAGTAACGTCGTTTTGATCATTGGGTCATCAACAGGTAAGAAGAAATGAACAATTAATCCCATTAATAAACCAAAGCCATAATGAAATGCTAAGTATTTAACAACAATCGGTAAGTATGCTTTTTCGATTTTAAAATTCAAGAATAAACCTAATAAGATCATGGATAATGGCATATTCGCATTTGCAATAATTTCAAAGAAATCTATCGCTTTGTCAGGTACTTTAATGCTCATTATATTTAAGATAAACATAATCATATATGTCATAAGTGGTACGGTCTTTAATAAATTTAAACCCATTCGTTTAAAGTCAAATTGATCGCCACCATCATTGAAGTAACTACCAACAAAATATGTTACACCGAACATAATGATAGCTGTACCAATGTCTAACATACCAAAGTATAATAAACCATTTTTAGGCCAAATTTGTGCGACTAATGGATATGCAAACAGTCCAATATTAACTGAAGCGGCCATCATGCCCACAGTACCTCTTATTTGATTATTATATTTTTTCTTGAATAACCATATGATTAGTAGCTTTGCTATAATGCCGTACAATAGCATTAATATAGGAAGCCATCCTAAAGATAAATCTAAATCAGATCCATTTAAATTTACAATCACTAATGAAGGCAAAGTAACATTTAGTACAAGTGTTGCAAGTACATTACCATCAGAAGCTTTAAAGAATTTAAGCTTCTTTAGAACGTATCCTAAAGTAATTAATAAAATAATCATTATAAATTTTTCTGTCACTTTATCACTTCTCTCATTAAACTCACATTTATCTATATTAACAACAGTTTAACTTCTATGCACACTTTTTGTTTGAAATATTAATAAATTATACTAAAATTAGTTTAGTTATATTTAATAACATCATCAAATCTTACATCAATGACTTTGGCTAAATCTGCTGGATCAAGTTCAATCTGATAACCACGTTTACCTGCACTTACGATAAACGTTGATAATGATTCTGCATTGATATCAATTACGGTTTGATATGTTTTTTTCATACCTATTGGAGAACAACCGCCCCTTACATACCCTGTAACTTTGGTGAGTTGATCAAGTGGTAAGAGCTCTAATTTTTTCTGACCAACAGCTTTACTAGCTTTTTTCATATCAAGATGTTCAACGACTGGAATAACAAAGATGAAATATTCGCGATTCCCATTTGTTAATACAAGCGTCTTATACACTTGATGTTCTGGTTTCTGAATTAATTGCGCAACTTCATGACCATCTAAATGATCTTTTCCTATTTTAAATTCATGAGTATGATAAAATATATTATATTGATCTAAGATGCGCATCGCATTGGTTTTAACTTTTTTCAATTTATCACCTACTTCATAGCTATTTTATAAAAAGGAGTGTTTAAAATGGATTTAAACCAACAACTTTCTGAACTTAAATATGATTACATACGTATACAAAATGACCTAGAAAAGAGAGAATCTACTGGTCAAGCAACCGACTTACTTGAAAAACAACTTGTCAAAATCGAAGAAGAAATCAGTAAAGTTCGCACTCAACTTGATCAAGATTAACGAAAGGAAATGACTATGTTAATTCTCATACTTTTATTATTTACCATTATTTATCTTATTATTAGTTACTTAAGTATATACCAACTACATACGATGCTTACGCAAGCTTTAAGATTTATAATGGGGCTTATGCTTATTGTTTTTTTAGGCAGTATTGTATTTAGTTTTGCAATGCAAACTTGGTGGATATTAGCTGTATTGGTTTGTCTCGTTATCAATGTTGAAATCACAGCATTTAAATATCGTATTAAAGACCAAAAAGCGATTCAACTACTCAATTATATGTCGATCTTTATATTGATCATATTTGTGATTTTATTATTTATAGTGTTTTAATACCCTAAAGCATATCGACAAAATCTCATTTATGTAAAAAAGCTGAGAATATTTATTTCTCAGCTCTTTTTATTTGTATAAGTGAGCTAGACCTTGTAACCTCTTAGCACCTTCCAATAGTTCGTCGTCACTTAACGCTAATGAGATTCTGACATAATTTTGACCATTATCGCCAAATGGTATACCTGGAGCAACTAAAATAGAAACCTCTTGTAATAAGTATTCTACAAATGCTTCTCCATCATAATCTGGAGGTGTTTGTAACCACAGGAATATACCACCTTTCATTGGCTCAAATGGTATACCTACTTCTCTTAATGACGCTTCAAATTGATCTCTTCTCGTCTTAAATATTTCATTTTGTTTAATAAGAAAATCATCACATTCATTTAAAGCGACAGTACTCGCATCTTGTAATGCACCAAACATACCAGCATGTGTGTGGGTTTGGTATTTCTTTAAAGCAGCAATCATTTCTTTGTTACCGACTGCAAAGCCTACTCTGTAACCAGACATATTATACCCCTTCGATAAAGAAAATATCTCTACAGCTGTTTCTTTAGCACCTTCCGATTGGAGAATACTTGGATTATTCTGATCAAATCCGAAAGCACTATATGCAAAGTCATGTATAATATTTGTTTGTGTATCTTTAAATTTAGCAATCGTTTCATCAAAAAACTCTGTATTTGCAACAGAACCTGTTGGATTATTTGGATAAGTTAAATAAATTAATTTTGTCTTATCTAAGATTTCAGGTTCTATTTCATCCCACTGTGGTAAGTATTGATGTTCAGGTGTTAATTCTAAAGAATATGGTTTAGCACGAGCGAGTAGAACACCTGCTAAATAATCTGTATAGCCAGGATTCGGTAATAACACATGGTCATTAGGCTCTACGACACAAATCGGTAAACCGACCAAACCATTTTTTGTACCATATAAAATACATACTTCCTCTTCTTTATCTAAATCCACATCATATTGTCTCTTATAAAAATCTACAATCGCTTGTTTAAACGTGTCTTTACCATGAAAAGCACCATATTTCTGATTTTCTGGCTTTTGTACAGCTTTAATAAATTCATCTACGATAACTTTTGGCGTTTCACCATCTGGGACACCAACCGCCATATTAATTAACGGTAACGGACCATGTTCAACCTTACGTCCCATTGTCTTTCCAAAGTAACTGTCTGGTATTTCTGATAATAGTTTTGATATTGGCACAATAACGACTCCTCGAAATAAAATTCTTCAGACTATTTTTTGTATATGAATATATTCTATCAAAGTATGAAACACGAACAAGTATTTTCTTATTAAATGACTATGAAATAAATCATAATAGGTATATGGAATGGTTACTCAGGTTGCTTTTATTAGGATAGGCCGCCCTTAGTTACACTTCTCCCGACTTTTGTTACTAACGGCACCAATATATTTACTATATACAAAAACCCCTCCATGTCTCACAAACATGGAGGGGTTAATCATCTATTCTATACGTTCTTTTGGTCTTTTAAATATTGCTCGCTTAAATTTCATAATGATTTCAAATGAAATTGGCACAACTAATAGTGTTAATAATGTTGAAGAAATTAATCCACCTATTACTGTAATTGCTAATGCTTTTGAAATAAGGACAGAACTTCCGCCACCAAATAATAGTGGTACTAATGCCCCGATTGTCGCAATAGCTGTCATTAAGATAGGTCTTAAACGCGTGCCTGCTGCTTCTATTAATGCTTCTCTTGTAGACATGCCCGCTTCTTCCATATTAATCACTCTATCTATTAATACAATTGCATTCGTTACAACAATACCAATCAACATTAACATACCAATCATACTTGGTACGGATATAGTTTCTTGTGTAATTAACAGTCCTGCGATTACACCAATAATAGATACTGGTAATGAGAATAATATTGCAAATGGTGCTAATCCACCTTTGAATGTTAATACGATTACTAAATATACGATTAGAATGGCTGCACCCATCGCAAGCAATAATTGTTCTATTGCTTCGTTGATGTCATCGTTTGTGCCGCCAACATTTAATTCAACATCTGTTGGTGTATCAATTTTAGAAACTTTTTGATTAACATCTGTTGTTACTTTAGCAACATCGTCTGCAGTGATTTTAGCATCTACAGAAACAGAAATTTTGTCATTTTCTCTTGTGATTGTATCTGGTGAAGTTGTTTTCTTCAATGTCGCAATATCACTTAGTTTCACATCTTTACCTAATGGAGATGTAATCTTAGTATCTTCTAATTTCTTCTCTGACCAATCAGTTTCTTCTTTCTTAGTCAGTTTAACATCGATAGATTTACCATCATCATTTAATTTAGTAACAACTTTTTCTTGTGTAGTTTGATTAAGCGTCATAGCAATTTGACCAGCTGAAAGTCCTAATTTGCTCGCTTTATTTTGATCGACTTTCACATCGTATTGCTCATAAGATTTAGAAAGGTTCGAACTTACGTTTTCTACACCTTTAACTTTCTTCATTTCTTTCTCTACGTCTTTAACTGTACCTTCTATTGCTTCAGTTGATGGACCTGATACTTTTACAGATACTTCGTTCGCTGTACCGCCAGTAGAGAAATCTTGTTGTTTCCATTCACCTTTATGGTTGAATTTACCGATATGATCCATAACTTCTTTACCGACATTATCCCAGTTAGGTGTATCTTTATCGTATTTAACCATTAAAGCCATGTCATTTTTGGCAGATGGATTAAATGGATTTTCTCCGCCTACACTATACTGAACAAATTCTACGTTTTTATCTTTTGATAAATATTTCTCAGCTTGTTCACCGTTTTTAACAACTTGATCTTCTTTTTCACCTGGTGAAGGTTTATAAGTTAGTGCTAACATTTTATCTTCACCTGTATCGATAAACGATTTACCGATATAAGGTGTAAATACAAGTGCAATACTTGCGATAACAAGCACAATACTTAATACAATAACGAGCCATTTATGATTTAAATTCCATTTTAAAATACCTTTGTATTTATCCGCTAACCAATGTCCTCTTTCTTTCTTAGCTTTCTTAATCCCATTTCTAAAGAAAATGTGTGAAAGTACTGGCACTATTGTTAATGCTATGAGTAGTGAAGCTAGTAAACTAAATGCTACTGCTAAAGCAAATGGTCTAAACATTTCTCCAATTTGTCCAGTTACAAAAGCTAACGGTAAGAATACGACAATTGTAACGATTGTTGAAGACATGATTGGAATAAACATTTCTTTCGTCGCACTTGTAATCAGTTTACTACCTTTCAGTTCTTCACCTTTATCCGACATGCGTCGATAAATATTCTCTATAACAACAATGGAGTCATCAATAACACGTCCAATTGCAACTGTTAATGCCCCTAAAGTTAAGATATTTAATGAAACATCCATCGCTTTTAGACCAATGAGTGCCATTAATAATGACATTGGAATAGAAACCATCGCGATAATAGTTGATTTAATATCTCTTAAGAAGAACATAATGATAATAACTGCAACGATAGAACCGATTAAAGCTTTCTCAACCATCGTCGATACTGAGTCTTTAATTGTTGATGCTGTTTCCATCAATTGTACAGATTCTATGTTCTTATGATCTTTCTTATAAGCTTCAAGTTCTTTGTCTACATTATCAACGACATCTACTAAATTGGCATCTGTAGATTTCGTTACTTGAAGCGCTAAAGCATCTTTACCATTCGTCTTAGAAATTGAATCTCGTTTCTTCTCTTGTTTAACATCTGCGATATCAGATAATTTTACAGATGGGATACTTTGAGATGCGCTACTATCACTTGATTCAGAACCCTCTTGACCTTGTTGAGCTTGCTGGCCTTGTTGTGATTGACTTGCTGCACTTTGCCCTCCACCACTTGAAGCGCCACCTGTCATAGGTATTTCTAAGTCTTTTAGCGCTTTAATTGAAGTAAACCTTCCATCTACAACGATTGATTTCAAATCATCACCAAATGTATATAAACCTAAAGGTGATTCTTTCGTAGCACCGTCGATATATTGAAGTACTTCATCTTCACTCATACCACGTTTCGTTAATTCATTTTGGTCAAATTCTAAATTGACTTCTTCTAATGTTTGACCTGACAATGATACATTTTGTACGCCGTCTACTTTTTCAAGTTTAGGTATTAAGTCTGATTGCATTTGTTTTGTGACTTTTTCAAGATCATCATCTTTATCAGAAATTGAATAACTCACAACTGGAAATGAGTACATAGACATTCTACTCATATCCGGATCTTGAACACCATCAGGTAAATCTAACGCTTCTAATTTCTTTCTTAATTCAGTCTCAGCTTCATCCATGTCTGTTTGATATGTATATTCTAATGTAATTGCTGAAGCATTTTCTAAAGACTGACTTGTGACATTTTGTACGCCTTCTAGATTTTGAACTTCTTTTTCAACTGGTTCTGTTACATTTTCTAGAACACTTTCAGGTGTTGCACCTGGATATGGTGTCGTAATTGTTATAACAGGTGTTGTAATATCCGGTAATAACTCTAGTTTCATTTTAAACGCTGAATATATGCCGCCAAGCAAAATAATAATCGTCATAAGCAAAATAGCAAATTTATTATTCAGCGAGAACTTGATCATTTTTTGAACCACTCAATTTCCCCCTAATTTATGATTTGTAAATAATTGTATAATAATTTAACGCTAAAACATACCTTATACATAAAGAAAGCACTAAAATTTTAATAATTTAAAGTTTTAGTGCCTTAATCTTATGTCTAGTTTCTTTTGATTTTCTTTTCGATTTTTCTTTTGTAAGTGACTACTGCTGGCTTCACTTTCTCGATTGCAGTATAAAGTGGTTTATTTAATACATAATCAAATTCACCGATTTTCTCACTTAAATAAGTGCCCCAAACTCTCTTGAAAGCCCATAATCCATAATGTTCATGGTCTTGGTCTGGGTTATTATCCGTACCACCGAAGTCGAACTTAGTAGCGCCTTTTTCTTTAGCAAAACGCATCATTTCAATAATCATGCGGTGATTTGGTAAAAATTCACGATATTCATTTGATGACGCACCATATAAATAATACGATTTCTTACCTGAGAAGATTAAGATACCACCAGATAAATACACGCCATCTGGTTTTTTACTTTTTAACTCTTCCATTTCTTGAATTCGTTTTTCAAAGTTACCTAATTTTTCATCAGCATCATTTAACTGATTAACGACTTTCTTAGTTTGTCTTCTATTTGCTAATTTTTCTTTTTCTTCAAGTAGTGCATCACGTTCTTTAAATAAGTCTTTTAAGACTGTATCTGGCACAACTTTAACTAAGAATAATTCACAGTCGCCATCTGGATGTAAATGATCATAAATATTCTCAAAGTATGAAACATCTCTTGTTAAGAAATTGTCTCTCTCGCCTGTTTCTTCCATGATTTTCGCAAAGATTTTTAAGTCATCACGGTTACCAATAACTAATTCAGTACCTCTTTTTAAAGAGTTTCTAACACGTGAGCGGTTTCGTTTATCAAAGCTTTGCATTAAGTCTTCTTCAGGTTGATCGATTTTTGTGATCATCGTCATTCTAGGTTGGATATATTTCTTACTTAATCCATCTTCAAAACCTTTATGTTCAAATCCTAATGAAGTTAAATATTCAAGAACACCTTCAGATTGATCCACTTCTATATCTGGGTCAATTTTAATGGCATAACTTTTCTCATTACGTGCGATTTCTTTAGATAATTCAAAAAGTACTTTAACAGATGTTTCGTCTTTATAATCAACAACAAAACCTCTAGATATGTAACATAATGTATAAGGTAGCTTTGGCACTTTCTTAAATAAAAGTTGTGCTACACCTGTTATCTTTTCACCATCGCCCACTGCTATACGACGAGAATACCAACCTGTAAGCTTTTTGGATTCTGCCCACTTTGTAAGTTGCAACATATCACCATTTGGATGTTGCTTTACAAATTCATCATGTTGCTCATGAGTGATATTCATTTTCTTTATCGTCATTTATAAATCTCCTTTTTATCAATTCGTCTTTTAATTATACAATGAAACGTACTATAATTTCACGCAAAAGACCAATATTTGTTATACTTGTCATATAAAACATACAGTTAGGATTGAAATATATGAGACAACTTGTTCTAACGCTTTTTATTATCATAAATGTCATACTGATTGCGGTCAGTCTAAATTTTGATAGCACAATTAATTATTTAAGCTATCGTATCATAACTGTTGCCTTCACCTTGCTATTAAGCATTGTCTTTATTCTTGAGAACGCTCGCAAATCTATATTATTTATAGCCATTATAAGTGCCTTAATTGCACTCGTGCATTTAGGCATTATTGTTCAAAGCGTCTATCTCAGTGTTTATGCTAATTAGCTTTGAATTCGTAACACGCGCCTTTAAATAAAATGCGCGTGTCTTTTTTTATATTTGTTGATGAGAGTGATAATGTCGTGTATTTCTCCTCTACATCCTCTGTAAGTTTAATGACAACATCATCTTCTTTAAAGCTTAACTTAACATATTCTTCGCTTTTCTCAAGCTCTTTCAAACCATACCATGATTGCCAATTTTGACTCGATTCTTGAAGATTGTTCACTTGAATCGTCACTTCATCAATTGTTAAGTCATCATGAAAATGAGCTTTTAAAGATGCTACTCGTTCTTCATCACTTTCTCCCCACTGAATGATGAATGGTAAATTTAAATCTTGCTTATCATCTAAATATAGTAATTGCCATTGTATCGTTGTGCCGTCTGGTTTCGTTCTCGACATTTCAATTGGGCCTACAATATCTAAATCAAATTGCTCTAGATGAGCCTTCACGTTATCGATATTTTGTGTTCTAAGGCAGATCCTTTTAAATCCTTCTTGTACATGCGTATCTTTAAACGTATTCGCAAAGCTTAATCTGCCTTCTTCTGTTTGAGCATATGAACGTGCTAAATCTGCATCAAAGACGTCAATCCACTCTATATAATGTAAATCTATATAACTTAATTGATTGTAAGTTCCTAATTGCGTATGTTTACCGCCTTGGATGGCTTGTATATACTGATGTGGAAATTCAATTGATTCTATACCGTCTACGTAATGAATAATATGATCAAACTTTAAATTCATGTACATACCCTCCTACTTTTAAGCTGCTCTTTTAAACACTTTACTATTAACAAAGAATAAAATAATCAGCAATATTGAAACGATAATAATTGTCAGGACATATGGATATACTTCATGTTCTCCTTTTATACCCACTAACGGTGAAACGATACCACCGAATAGAAATTGAGATAATCCTAATAAACTCGCAGCACTTCCTGCGCCGCCTTTATTGTTAGCCATTGCAATAGAAAAACCAGTTGTACCAATTGCAGATACTGGACTAACGAGTATAAAGAATCCAATCATTAATATCCAAATGGATAAACCGTTCATCAATGTGATTGAAACGATAATCACACCTATAATTTGAATCATTCCGAATAAACGCATAAGTACATGTTCATCATAATAGTCGACTAATTTATTAATAATTTGACCTGATAATATTAATCCAAGACCATTAAAAGCAAACATACAACTAAAAGCTAACGGTGAAATATGATAGACAGATTGCGTTATGAATGATGAAGCGGATATGTAACTAAATAACAACGCGTATGTACATCCTTGTATAAATAAAGGCATTAAAAATTTTGGACTTTTGAGTAAATTTTTAAAGTCTGTTAGCACTTCACTGATTCTACCTGATGAACGTTCTTCTACAGGTAATGATTCTGTCAATTTTACTGAAGATAAACTAAACATAATAAAGCCGAATATCGTTAATAAAATAAAGACAACTTTCCAAGTTGAAAATGATAATATAATACCACCCAATACAGGTGCTAAAATAGGTGCTACACCATTAACAAGCATTAATATCGCCAAGAATTTCGTTAAAGCTTTACCTTTATATAAATCACTGGAAATTGCCCGGGAAATAACTGCCCCTGCCCCACCAGTAAAACCTTGTACAAATCGTAATGCCATCATGACGTATATATTAGGTGCAAATACGCATAATATTGAAGCTACTGTATATACAATCAATGCAACCATGAGTGGTCGTTTACGTCCTATAAAGTCAGATAGTGGCCCGACAAATACTTGTCCAACTGCTAAACCAACCATAAAGAGTGTGAGCGTCAATTGTGTATTTGACGTTGTAGTATCAAAATCACGACTAATTTCTGGTAATGCTGGTAAATACATATCTATTGAAAATGGTCCAAATGCGGTTAATAAACCGAGAATGACGATTAAAAATAATGAAGGCTTAGCCATCTTTTGTTCGTTCATGAAATACGCTCCTTTTATATCTATTACCTAATATTATTGCTTAACAATTTTCAAATAGCAATGTTATATGTGAACACTTATTAAAATACTTTACTTTCAGATAGTCATCGTTCAAAATATAGTCAGAAACTTAGAATCGGAGTGGAAACATGAACATTTTTTTAACAGGTGCTACAGGATTTGTAGGTGCAGAGTTAATACAATCACTTGCAAAAGATGCACAAAAGCAATTTTATGTATTATACAGGAGTGAGCAGAAGAAAGACCAATTGCTCAATAAATTAAATCCATCGTATCATTCAAGAATTCACTTTATTAACGGAGACATTACAGAAACATTATGTGGCGTGTCTGAAAGTGATATTGAAACGATACCTCAAATAGATAAATTTTATCATTTAGCTGCACTCGTCAAATTTAATTTCGAACTTGCAGATGATCTTTATCAAATCAATTATATCGGTACACAACATGCTTTGGACTTAGCAGAACAAATACAAACAAAGCATTTATTATATGTTTCAACAGCCTATACGGTTGGTGAACAAGAACTCGGTAATGAAGTACTACATTCAATCGATTCACCTACAAATAATCCTTATGAAGCGACTAAAATTAAAGCTGAACATATCGTGATGCAAAGAAAAACAATGGCAACATCAATCATACGTCCAGCAATTATAATAGGCGATTCCATAACAGGAGAAGCTGATTCAAACTTTACGCTGTATGGCTTTATGAAAGCATTAAAAGTCTTCAAAAGACGTGTAGAAAAAAAGAAAGATCATGCAATATATAGACTATTTGGAGATGCAAGTCATACGTCGAATTTCGTACCCGTTGATTATGTTGTACAAGTACTCACAGTAGCATGTGATTATGCAGAAAATCATAAGATTTATCATGCAACCAATCAGAACCCACCATCAAATGACTTTATATTTGAAACAATTAAGAAACACCTAGATTTCCATCAATTAGAAGTTGCACCAATGAGTGAGATAAACACAATAACAGACGAAGAAAGAGTGTTAAATAGTTTTATCGATGTATTTGCACCTTACTTCTCTAAATCTATCAAATTTAATGATGAGAATACTGCAGAAATGCTCAAAAAAGCAAACGAACAAACACTCGTACTTTCAAAAGAAACGTTAGATATGATTATCGGAAAATATTTTATGAAATAATAAACAAGCTAGGACATTGGGACTGTCCTAGCTTGTTTTTAGATATTTATGAATGTGCTAACTACCATTATTCTGAATTGTGGTAATTAGATGGGCGCTCATTTACGGACACTTCTCAGAATTCTGTCCCTAACAGCACCTCTTACGGACATTTCTCGGAATTCTGTCCCTAACTTCTAATCTAACCACCTATATAGTTCATATTAATTTTATTTTTCTTTCGTCTTGCTACTGTAGCTGCTGTTCGTTCATCTGAGTATCTGTCATCTCTTATATTCCATAAATACTTTAATGTGCTTAATAATTCTTCGTCTGTCTTGCCGCTTCTTAGCTCTGATTTTATATCATAACCATTTTTTTCAGCGAATAAACAGCCATAAAATTTACCGTCAGATGAAATTCTTGCTCGTGTACATGATGAACAAAATGATGCTGACACACTCGTGATCAAACCAAATTGTGCGCCGTTATCTTTATGGCGATAGTATGTTGCAACTTCTCCAAAATAATTGGCGTCCACTGGTTCTACATCATAGGCTGAAGAAATGATATTTAACATTTCTTTCTTAGTGACGACTTTATCAAAATTCCACCCGTTATCATTACCTACATCCATAAATTCTATAAATCTTACGATAATGTTTTTCTCTTTAAAATGCTCAACAAGTGGCAGTATTTCTTGGTCGTTCACCCCTTTTTGGATCACGACATTCACTTTAACTTTTAAACCAATTCTCACTGCATAATCTATTTGATCGAGTATTTGAGAAGCGGATATTTGACGATTATTAATCGATTTAAATAATTCATCATCCATTGCGTCTATACTTACATTCACTCTTCGTAGTCCTGCATTGTATAAATTCAATCCATGTTTTTTTAACAACATACCATTTGTTGTTAGTCCGATGTCTTCTATACCTTCTATTTTGTTCAAAGCTTCTACAAGCTCATATAGATTTCGTCTTAGAAGCGGCTCTCCGCCTGTAATTCTAATTTTCTTTACACCAAGTGAGCTGTATAGCTTAGATAATCTCGTAATTTCTTCAAAACTCAATAATTCTTCTTTAGGTAAGAAGACGTAATCATCCCCAAAAATTTCTTTAGGCATACAGTAATCACAACGAAAATTACATCGGTCGGTAACCGATATTCTCAAATCTCTAATTGGTCTTCCTAATTTATCTTTGATAGGTTGATGCATCGTAACGCCCCCTCTACCTATACAATCGTTAAGACTCAGCTTTTTCTAAATCTTCAATGTAATTTATATTTTGGTACCAATTAGTTGAATCTTTCACATTTGATACATCTAACCATTGTGAAGGTTTCTTTTCATATATATCTTTCATTCTAAAAGCTTCATGGTCTAACGCTTCTTTAATGTCCGCTTCGACACGATGACTATAAAATGCTAACGTCGGCATTTTTTTACCATTTGCTTCGTATCCAGCAATATCTAGCTGTTCTTCCATTACACGCGAAATAAAAAATTGATACAGATGACTAATCGCTTTTTCGGTAATTTTAGGTGTATCGCAAGCAATCACAAAATAACATTCCGAATCATGTTTTTGCATCACGCTATATATCCCACCTAAAGGACCATTATTTTTGTACTTTGATAAATCTACGACAACATTATGGTGATTGAATGAATCTTTCAATTCTTCACTCGTACTAATCACAACTTTTTCAAATAAATTCGTTTGATTTAAAGTTTGAATGATTTTTTCATAAAAAACTTCTCCATTAATTGTCGCTAACGCTTTTGGTGAACCGAATCTACTGGACTTACCGCCAGCTAGAACTATTGCTATCATTTTCTCTTTACCCTCCACTAACTGGTGGAATCAATGCAACAACATCTTGGTCTGTTATAACACTTGATTCTTGCACAAATTCCTCATTTACAGCAACTTGAAAAGTTTCATCATTTAACTCTGGATGCTTCTCAACTAAATATTGCTTAAAGTTTAACACAGAGTAGTCTTGGTTAAGAGTTATTTGCTCTTCATTTATGTTTATTATTTCTTTTAAATGAGCAAAATAAAATACTTTCATTATTCACCCTCCATTTGAATAGAAGAATGGTATTGTTTTTGACTGCCTTGCCATTCTTCTCCATCTTCCCATATTTCTTTTTTCCAGATTGGTACGATTTCTTTAATCCTTTCAATCGCATATTCATTTGCCTTATAAGCATCTTGCCTATGCGGTGAAGATACACTGATAACAACAGCTATATCTAATATTTGTAATTCACCAATTCTATGTGCAATTGCAACTATTGTACCTGGCCATTTTTCTTTAATTTCATCACCTATTTGAGCTAATTTCTTCTCTGCCATTGGGATGTATGCCTCATAAGCTAAGTACTCTGTCTTAATGCCTTTTGTCCATTCTCTCACATGGCCTGTAAAGACAACAACTGCACCTTGTTTTTCATTAAGTGTCCAGTTTCTGTATTGTTCAGGATTTATTGGATCATTGACGATTTCAAATTGTTTCACTTCTACACCTACTTTTTCAACCAATTTTCAAACCAAACTATAAAGTCTTTCTTTTCTTCAAGATTAAACGCATCAAACTGATATACAATATTTTGTAATGTTTGTGCTAAATCTTCAGATTGCTTCGTCAAAAGTACTTTTGGAAAATGATCATGCTTAAATCCTTCAATTAATAGCACATCAGGCTCAACAGACAAATCTTCATCTATTATTTGCTGCAACGACTTCTCTTCATACGTTACTCTCTCTATTAATTGTTTACCCAACACGATACTTTCTTTAGCACCGCTATTAATAAACGTTAAACTGTCTACTTCTTTATGATTTAAAGAAATTTCGTCTGCACCATGCCCATGATGTTTAATTGTAGATACTGTTAATTGCTGACTGCGACATTCTTTAATTAATTCATTTATTAATGTTGTTTTACCACTATTTTTATAACCAACTATTTGTAATATCTTCATAGTGTTAATTTACTTTCATATGACTGATGATCCGTTAATAGAACTTTCACATCATCATCTTTTTGGTAGCCTCTTGTTCCACCAGGTAAAATAATCATACCATTACTTTTAGCAATTGCGACAACCGCATTTGATTTATTAAATCCTGAAGGCTCAGCATAAACACCTTGTGAAGTGAATGATAATTTACCTCTTATAAATCTCGTAAATGGGTTGGCTTTTTTAAAGTCTTCATTCAACTTCGCATCTATAATGACCGGGTATATAGCATCTGCAGACATCATTTTTTGAATGGTTGGCTTAGTAAATAAATGAAATCCTGAGTAACAAGCTGATGGATTGCCTGATAAACCAAACAACATCTTCTCACCTTTGTAAGCAACCGTTGTTACGCTACCCGGTCTCATTTGCACTTTATTAAAGAGCACTGTTGCACCAATTGCATCATACACTTTCGGTAAATAGTCGAAGTCTCCTACTGATACGCCACCAGTTGTAATCACGATATCATGCTCAGACATTGCTTTTTCAACAATATCAATACAACCTTGTAGATTATCTTCTTGAATCTTATATGTAGTAGCTTCGATATCAACTTCTTTGCATAACGATTCAATCATAGGTCCATTTGAATTTCTAATTTTGCCTGGTTCTAATGGTTCATTTGGTCCTACTAACTCGCTACCTGTTGCGATAACGGCAACGGTAGGCTTTTTAGATACTTTAACAGTTTGGTAACCAAATGTTGCCAACACTGCAATAACACCACTGTTAATACGTTGACCTTTATGTAAGACGTATTCATTTTCTTTACATTCTTCTCCTTGAAACGCGACATTTTCGCCTTCCGTAAATGGTTTACGAATAGTAAATCCTGTTTCTGTTTCCACTGTTTGTTCAAACATTACAACTGCATCTGCACCTTCAGGTATAGGTGCACCAGTCATAATACGTACCGCTTCTCCACTATTTAAAGTCACATTTGAAGCTGTTCCAGCACCGATATGATCTACAACTTTAAATGATATTCTATTGTCTCCTGATGCCCCTTTAGAATCAGCACTTTTAATTGCAAATCCATCATAAGGTGATTTATCAAATCGAGGAATATCGTAAGTTGCTTTAATATCTTCAGCAAGTATATAGTTTAAACTTTCATTTATTGATACTGTTTCTGTCTCTAACTGCTTTACTACTTTAATAACACGTTCAATTGCTTCTTTCACTGGTATAGGTGTTCTCATTTCAACTGTCAATTGTCTACACTCCCTATCAATTTATTTAAACTTACATGTTATAATATCTTTAGAAAGGATGATGATTTTGTCTGAATTTACACATTTTAATGAGCAAGGCCATGCAAAAATGGTCGATGTCTCAGATAAAGAAACAAGCACACGTATCGCAATTGCAAACTCAAGTATTAAAGTAAATCAAACAATCTATGATCAAATAAAAAATGCAACAAATAAAAAAGGCGATGTACTTGGTACAGCACAAATTGCTGGCATTATGGCTGCTAAAAATACAAACCAATTGATACCTATGTGTCACCCACTTCAATTAACAGGCATCGATATCTCTTATGAATGGGATAAAGATGAACCATACACAATAAATATTTCAGCAACCGTTAAGACGAAAGGTCAAACAGGTGTAGAAATGGAAGCTTTAACTGCTGCAAGTGTTACAGCTTTAACAATATATGATATGTGTAAAGCCGTTGATAAAGGCATGGTTATTGGTGAAACATATTTATCTTATAAGACTGGTGGCAAAAATGGCGACTTCAAACGCCAATAGTTATTTATTAAGCTCATGTACTAAATGATTCAATTCTTTAGTTATGAGCTTTTCCATTGCTAATTTAACTGCACCTGTAGAACCCGGTATTGAAATAATAACTTGATGCCCGACTGTACCTGCAATTGCTCTAGAAAGTATCGCTCTCGTACCTACATCTTCTGTATAACTTAAATATCTAAATATCTCACCGAATCCTTCTATTTCTTTATCTAGTAAAGGCTTAATCGCCTCGATCGTCACATCTCTTTGACTAATACCTGTACCGCCAGTTGTAATAATGGCGTCAACATCATTATTAAGCCACTCATTCACTTGCGTTTGAATTTCAGTGACATCATCTTTAACAATTTGATAATGCCCTTCTTTATTTTCAACATTGAGATCTTTCAAATATTGTTGAACAAGTTGTCCACCTTTATCTGTTTCTTTCGTTCTCGTATCACTTACGGTTAAAACTGCCACATTTATAAGACGATCTATTCTATTAACTACACTCATCGATTTAACTCCTATCCAAACATATTCTCAACAAACTGTCTGCCTTCTTCTACAGAATCCAAATCATGAATTAATAACCTACCATTATTAAATGCTACGACACGATGGTCATCGTATAAATACTGAATCATATACGCATTAGAACGATGCAATAATCCATTTTGAGCAACAAACTTTTCAATAGCTGGTCGATTAAGCTTCTCGTTTATATATTGAACAGTATGACGACCACATAATTCAGTCAGTTGTTTATCTGAATTTGATAATTTTAAATAAGTTGGTTCTGCTCCACAAGTCTCACAATCGTCTCGTTTCATTTGTGCAAATCCAAATGATTGATGTTCACCGAACCAAACGTCACCGTACGTAATTTTAGGTGTAAATGAATAACCAGCCAATATTTTAAGTGCATCTGCAACTTGTAAACTTGCTGCCATTGTAACTGCAGGGTTTATCACCCCTACTGTGTCACAAGTTCTATTAATCACTGGCAATTGTGGCAATACACAGTTGAAGCAAGGTGTTTCACTAGGCACAAAAGTCGCTTGAACATAAGTAGATTCTAAGCATGCGCCATATATCCACGGAATATTCATCTTGTACGCAAAATCATTAATAATTTGTCTCGTATTAAAATTATCTGTCGCATCAATAATAATGTTTGAGTAACGCGCAACTTCATGTAATAATTTTGCATCACATTGCGCAATATAAGATTTTATTGTAATGTCTTCACGAATTTTCTTTAAATGTCTTTCTGCTGCTACAACTTTAGGTAGCATTTCTTTAATATCATTCTCTATAAATAATGTTTGTCTTTGTAAGTTTGACGATTCAACATAATCTCGATCAATAATATTGAGTCTCTTTATACCCGACCTAGTCAACTGTTCAGCAACATGTGTACCAAGTGCACCCATGCCTACAATAGTGACACTCGCTTGTTCAATTCTTTCTTGACCTTGTTCTCCAATTTTATCGAATAAAATTTGACGAGAATAACGTTCGTTCATTTATATCAACCTTTCACGAATCTCTTTAACTCTATTATAGAGTTAAACGCTTTTATCCTCAATTAATTGTAAGGCTGAGGCAAAACATTGCCTCAGCCTTTTTAATTTTTTAAGACAAACAACTAAACATGCTTTCTTTCTATTTTAGTCATATGCATCATTGTAATGAGTGCAAGCACACCAAATATAGCAAGCATAAAGAATGCTAAATGATTTGAACCAGTCAAACTCGTTACTAACGTTATCATTAATGGTGGGAAGAATCCGCCGAGTCCACCCATCATAGATACGATTCCGTTTACAACACCTGCTTCTTTTGTGAAGTATGTCGGCACAAGTTTAAATACAAGTCCATTACCAATACCTGCACAAACACTTACCGTCAAACATCCAATTGTAAACAAAATGAGATGATGTGATATTGAAAGGACGATTGCACCTGCTATTAAACCGATAAAGAATACTTTCAATACGTTTAAAGCATTAAATTTATCTCCTAACATACCACCAATTGGTCTAAGTAATGTTGCGATTGCAATAAAGATACCTGTTCTAATACCAGCATCTACTTTATCAATTTCAAAATGACTCACTAAAAAGTTTGGCAGGAACAAACCAAATGCAACAAATGCACCAAACGTAATAAAATACCAGAAACTAAAATAGTAAAGTTTATAGTTATTGATGACTTGTTTCGTTTGTGAAATCATTGGAATTTTTACTTTAGGTTCTTCTTTATCTCCAAAGATAAACATTAATACTGCGAAGATAAGTAATACGATTAAATAAAGTTGTACAGTATGTTGCCATCCGATAATGCCTGCTATTGGAGGCGCTAAAAATGATGATACAGCTGTCCCTAAATTCCCCATTCCATAAATACCATTCGCAAAACCATGCTTTTCTTTTGGAAAATATTTAGGAATAGAAGTAACACCTACTGAAAAGATTGCACCACCGAGACCTATAAAGAATCCTGCAACCATCAATCCTGTAGTTGAATGAGCTTGGCTTAAATAAAATACTGGAAATAATAAAATAATAAAACTCACTAAAAATACAAGTCTAGAACCTAATAAGTTCGTATAGTAGCCAATTGGTATTCTTAAAATCGATCCTAAAATAACGGGTATTGCTAAAATAATGGCTTTCTGACCTTCTTCTACACTTATATCTTGTGTAATATAAGGCATTAAAGGTGCAAGTATACTCCAAACCATGAATCCTGCCATTAAACTAAAGGTTTGGAGCGGTAGTTGAACTTTTCCTAAGTTATTTCTCATGTTTTTCACCCTTCGAAATTAATCTTTATGTATAATCTTTCCAATATTATTGTAGGTTATTTGTGAAAAAGTGCACATAAGGATATCCCCTTATTGAAACATGGAAAATCCCTATATTCATTTATAAAAATTAATCCGATAAAAAACATAAAAAGACCTGATAAACTAAGGCTTTTGAACCACAATTTATCAGGTCAATTTTGTTTTAGAAGTCTAATAATTTTTTCTTCATAGCATATTCAACTAATTCTGGACGCGATTTTAAACCGAGTTTATCCATAATTCGCGCTTTATGTGCTTCAATCGTTTTGACAGAAACAAATAATTTCTCCGCAATTTCTTTATTACCATAGCCCTTTGCGATTAAAGGTAAGATTTCTAGTTCTCTTTGAGACAATATTTTAAATGGATCAGAAGTACTTTGCTCATTGTTATCTTGATGATTAAAGAGTTCATTTACGAGTGAACTTGTAACTTTAGAATCAATATACATATCGCCTCTATATATCGTTCTTACAGCATGTATTAACTCTTCATCTGGTGCATTTTTTAAAATATATCCTTTAGCACCACTTCTTAATACATGAAATAAATATTCTTCATCATCAAACATCGTTAATATTAATATTTTAGTTTGCTTAAAGTCTTCTGCTATTTTACCAGTTGCGATTAATCCTGATTCACCAGGTGGCATACTTAAATCCATGATCAATACATCTGGTGAATGTTTTGCAACCATTTGATATGCTTCTATACCATCTGCAGCTGTCGCAACAACTTCCATGTCTTCTTGATAATTCAAAATCATTGAAAAGCCTGTTCTCACCACTGCATGATCATCTGCTATTACGATTTTCATATATACCACCCACCATTTATGCTATTGGTACATTCAATTTAATATTTGTACCTTTTTTAAGTTTACTTTCGATATTGATTTTACCGCCAACAATTTCAGCACGTTCTTTCATACCATATATACCAAGTCCTGAACCTTTTGGCTGACTACCTAATACAAATCCATTCCCTTGGTCAGCAATTTCAACTTCTATTTCATTGCCATCACAAGACATATGAACATCAACACTATCCACATTAGCATACTTCAATGCATTAAACACCGCTTCTTGTACAATTCTATATACGACCGTTTCAATCTCCGTATTAAAACGTTTAATAGACGAATCATAATGATAGTGAACATGGAAACCGAAATTTTTCTCAAGCTGTTTAAAATATGACTTAAATGCTGCGTCTAATCCAAGGTCATCTAATGATGAAGGTCTTAGTTCTAAAGATAAGTTTCTAATATCATCGATTAATCGAGACATTAACGTTTCAATATGTTGAGACTGCTGCTTCAATTCGTCAATATCATTCTGATATTTCAATAATCTAAGTTCAACACTCACATTAAGCAATTCTTGAACAACACCATCGTGTAACTCTCTAGAAATTCTTTTACGCTCGTTTTCTTGTGCGGATATTGTTTTTTGAATCATTGTTTGTTGATGTAATTTCTGTTGTCTTTCAATTTGTGGCGATACATTTTGTAACGTATACACTTTAACATCGTCTTCTTGACTAATCGTTTGATAAGTTGCTGTAAAAGGTTCAACAGTCCCACTATTTGTCTGCATAAACACTTGAAAACTAGTGTTGCCAATTTTTGAAGACTCTAAAAAGCAGTCTCTACATGATTGTAAGGCATATTCATTTGAATAACCTTCACATCTACTACAAATGGCATGTGTCAATGATGATTGATTGTCTTCAGAGATTACTCTTCGGGCAGCTTCATTCATATTAATTACCTGTCCTTTACTATTTAAAAACACAATCATTTCGCTCGTTTTTTCATAGTATTGTTTTAATATATCCATTAATATTGAAGCATCTTCTGAACTCATGCATTCATCATATCCTTTCCATAAAATGGTCCAAAGCGATTAAAATCATTCATATCTATTTCAGGAAATTGTTTTTCATCACGTTGTCCAAGTAAGAGCACGCCATAAACTCGATACTTTTTCCATAATGGAATCGCAAGTAATGATGTTAATTGTTCACTTTGAACAATTGGATAGTTAAAGAGTTGATCATGATAAGGGCTTTCTTTCAAGTCACGAATTTCAATAGGTTTCCCACTTTTAATAACAATTCCTGCTATCCCTCTACCGCTTCTTAAAACGATGTTTTGATATCTATGATTTAAATTTCCAGATACATATTGCCACTTTATATGAAAGTGAGCAGCGTCTTCAGAAGTCATAGCTAATCCGACAAAATCAACACCATAAGTACTACGAATAAGATCCAACTGTTCCTGAAAATTAAAATCATTAGACATTTTAAACACCTCGACTTTTTATTTATAGTTTAATTCGTTTTATGTTTTCTGTAAATAATGTAACTTCTACTAAAGTAATTAAGTGGCACACTCCAAACATGTACCAATCTCGTAAATGGCCATAAACTTGTGATTAAAAATCCTAAAATAATATGCGTCTTAAATGTTAAAGGTACGTCATTCATTAAAGCAACATCTGGTTTAAAGATTAATAATCCTCTAAACCAAACAGAAATTGTTTGTCTATAATCAAAGTCTGGTGTTGTCGCGTTCGTCCATAATGTTGAAATACAACCCATCAATACGATCACTAACAATAATATATTTACTATAATGTCCGAAGCTGAACTTAGCCTTCTTACATTTTGTTTCGTAATTCTTCTAGCTGTTAACAGAACCATACCGATTAATGTCACAATACCGAAAATACTTCCAATATAAACTGCACCGATATGATATAAATGATCATTAACGCCGACACTACTTAACCATTCTGCAGGTATGCCTAAACCAACTATATGTCCAAATATAACTGGAATAATACCTAAATGAAATAAAATACTTCCCCACATCAATTGTTTCTTCTCAATAAACTCACTAGACTTTGCTGTCCATGAAAATTGATCATACTTAAATCTGAATAAATGACCGATAATAAAAATAGCGATACATAAATAAGGATAGATAACCCATATAAATTGATTAATCACCGTTGATCACCTTCTCTTGCTCTACTACACATGATTTTAACGTTTCTCTAATTGCTTTAATCAGATGAAAATACGGACTGTTTTGTTTACCTAAAGCTTGAAGCAATCCATATGTCCCATCTTCAATGACCATCACAACAAGCGTTAAGCTTTCTTGTGCACGACTGTCACCTCTCCACTCTGCAGCATATAAGAATTCAAGCATAAGCGGTAAAAAATCTGACAGTTCATTTTGAGGCATTTCTAGCCCGAACATTTCATAAAGTACTTTTAATCTTGCAAGCATTTGTCCTCGTTCTTTTTGTTCTGTTAGCTTGTTGTATGTCATATATAACGTCGTCTTTTTTTCAAAATCAAACGTTCTTGTATACACTTCTTGAATATCATCTAAAGATATATCATGCATATTTTCCCAATATTGCTTAATGTCACGATAAGCCGGATGATTGGTATCGAAAGCTTTATCAAATGCTTTAGGATGAAAGTCTAACTTTTCTGGATAAGTTAACTGGTTACTAAAGAAACCAAAGCTTTCTTTAAGTTCATATAATGCATCTAAATTAATCACGGAAAATCCCTCCATAGAAGTTCTCATTGTATATTTCTTGTCCGGATTTTTGCTCTGATAATCCTTGAACACCACAACCATCACAATTTGAGCCAAACATTTCGCCACCATAACCTTGGCTACCTTGTGCTCTGTAAGTATCCATGTAACCTTCTTTATGAGATGTCGGTACAACAAAACGATCTTCATGTTTAGCAATCGCGAGTAATCTATACATCGATTTCGTTTGTCTTTCCGTAAGTCCTACGCGCTCAAGTCTTGAAATATCAAATTCTTTACCACTTGATTTAGCTCTCATATAACTACGCATCATCGCCATTTTTTGCAATGCTTCTTTAACCGTCTTCGTATCACCTGCTGTTAGCATATTAGCTAAATATTGAACAGGTAATCTCATTTCTTCAATTGCTGGGAAAATCATATCTGGATTTCTAATAGAATCTTTACCTTCAAAGTAATTCATAATCGGACTTAATGGTGGACAATACCATACCATTGGCAATGTTCGATATTCAGGGTGTAAAGGAAATGCTAATTTATATTCTATTGCCAGTTTATATACGGGTGAATTTTGTGCCGCTTCAATCCAATCATGTGAAATACCATCTTTTTCAGCTTGTTGAATAATGTCTTCATCAAATGGATCTAAAAATAAATCGAGTTGTTTTTGATATAAGTCTTTTTCGTTTTCTGCAGAAGCTGCTTCTTGAACTCTGTCAGCATCATAAAGTAATACACCTAAATATCTCATACGACCTGTACATGTTTCAGAACATACTGTTGGTAAACCAGCTTCAACTCTAGGGAAACAGAATGTACATTTTTCTGCTTTGTTCGTTTTCCAGTTGAAATATACTTTCTTATAAGGACAACCAGTCATACAGTATCTCCAACCACGACATGCATCTTGGTCGACAAGTACAATACCATCTTCATCTCTTTTATACATTGCACCAGATGGACATGACGCAACACAACTTGGGTTTAAGCAATGTTCACACAGTCTTGGTAAATACATCATAAAAGTTTGGTCAAAGTTAAATTTAATTTCCTCTTCGATTTTTTGAATGTTTGGATCAGTAGGTCCTGTAACATGAGCACCCGCTAAATCATCTTCCCAGTTTGGTCCCCATTTGATATCTAATTTTCTACCTGAAATAACAGATTCAGCTTTTGCTACTGGAGAATGGTTTCCTTCTTTAGCTGTTGTTAAATGTTTATAATTATATGTCCACGGTTCATAATAATCTTTCATTTCTGGCATATCAGGATTATAGAAAATTTTACCCAGTGCAATTTTAGATAGTTTACTACCTGACTTTAATTCTAATTTTCCTTTTTTGTTGAGTACCCAACCACCTTTATAAGTTTCTTGGTCTTCCCAACGTTTCGGATAACCGATACCAGGTTTTGTTTCAACATTATTAAACCATATATATTCAGCGCCTGGTCTATTTGTCCATGTACTTTTACATGTGACACTACATGTATGGCATCCTATACATTTATCTAAATTCATAACCATAGCTACTTGCGCTTTAATCTTCAAGCCAATCTACCTCCTTCATTTTTCTGATCGCAACATATACATCTCTTTGGTTTCCAATTGGCCCATAGTAATTAAAGCCATAACTTATTTGTGCATAACCGCCTACTAATTGCGTAGGTTTCAAGTGAATACGTGTAGGTGCATTATGCGAACCACCACGAGTATCTGTAATTTCTGATCCAGGTGTCTCAATATGTTTATCTTGTGCATGATACATAAACATCGTACCTCTAGGCATTCTATGCGATACAACCGCTCTTGCTGTAACGACACCATTTCTGTTATATACTTCTAACCAATCATTATCTTTAATGTCATTCGCCATTGCGTCTTCTTTCGCAATCCAAACAGTTGGACCACCTCTAAATAGCGTCAACATATGCAAATTATCTTGGTATGTTGAATGAATATTCCACTTACCATGTGGCGTTAAATATCTTAATACTAATGTATCCACGCCGCCTTTTATGTTTTTATCTTTCGTACCAAATACCATTGGCGGTAATGTTGGTTTATAGATAGGTAAATTCTCACCAAACTGTAAGAATACTTCATGATCAATATAATAACTTTGTCTACCTGTTAACGTTCTAAACGGTACAAGACGTTCGATATTTGTCGTAAATGGTGAATATCTTCTACCTAATTTGTTTGATCCTGGGAATACTGCTGTCGGTATAACTTCTCTCGGTTGTGCTGTTATATTTTGGAACGTTATTTTTTCTGATGCACGTTCACTAGAAATATCTTTCAATGTCATCCCCGTTTGTTCTTCTAAGTCATCGTAAGATTTTTGTGAGACTTTACCATTTGAAGCTGATGAAACATTCAATATAACATCTGCTACTTTACGTGCTGTATCCATTCTAGGGAGACCATTTTTAACAGTGTCATCTTCCCACGTATCTAACATAATCTTTAATTCATCGTATTGCTCTTTTACTGAGAAACTTACCCCATGAGCACCGACTTTACCTTTTTCTAATAATGGTCCAACTGATATATATTTATCGTATATAGCTGTATAATCCCTTTCTACAACTGCGAAACCAGGCATTGTTTTACCAGGTATTGCTTCAATTTCACCTTTAGACCAATCTTTAACAATTCCGTAAGGTGTTGAAATTTCTTGTTTAGAATCATGTGCTAAAGGCGTTGTTACAACATCTTTAAATGTGCCTTTCATATGTGTCTTCGCTAAATCAGAAACAGATTTTGCTAACGTTTTATAAATATCCCAGTCTGATTTTGATTCCCATAATGGGTCAACTGCAGGGTTAAACGGATGTATGAATGGATGCATATCAGTAGAAGATATATCATGTTTTTCATACCATGTTGCTGCTGGTAATACGACATCTGCATACAACGGTGTTGCTGTCATTCTAAAATCTAGCGCAACTAATAAATCTAATTTACCGGTTGTTTCTTCTCGCCATACAATTTCTTCTGGTTTATCCGTTTCATTAGGGTTTGCTAATAGACCTGATTTAGTACCTAATAAATGTTTCATAAAGTACTCTTGTCCTTTTGCTGAACTAGAGATTAAATTTGAACGCCATACAAACAATGTTTTTGGATGATTTTTCTTTGCATCTGGATCTTCTATAGCAAATTTAGTCTTTTTAGATTTTACTGATTCAACTGCTCTTTGAAGAATCGCTTCATTTGAGTCATCCCCTGCATCTTTCGCTTCTTCACCAAAGAGTAAGCTATTACAATCAAATTGCGGATAAGATGGTAGCCATCCTAATCGAGCAGCTAATACGTTATAATCAGCTGGATGTTGATGCTTCAATTCATTTGATAATGGTGACTGTAATTTATCAACACCAGACTCTTCATATTTCCACTGATCCGTTGCAAAGTAGAACCAACTTGTAGCATTTTGAAGTCTAGGTGGTCCTTGCCAATCCTTCGCAAAAGCAATCGTTGACCAACCTTCTATCGGACGACATTTTTCTTGACCAACGTAATGCGCCCATCCGCCACCATTTACACCTTGGCATCCGCATAATATAACAAGGTTTAATATAGAGCGATAAATCGTATCAGAGTTAAACCAGTGATTGATACCTGCCCCCATAATAATCATTGAGCGACCATTTGTATCAACTGCATTTTGTGCAAATTCTCTAGCTACTTGCGTCACAATAGAAGATTTAACACCTGTTACTTTTTCTTGCCATTTAGGCGAATACATTGAATTTTCATCTTCATAACTTGATGCTTCAAGTGGATGATTTAATCTTCTTACGCCATATTGACTTGTCATTAAGTCGTATATTGTCGCGATATAAATTGTTTCTCCGTCTTTATTTTCGATTTCTTTAACGATAATAGGTCTTTCAAAAATACCATTTCCTTCATTATCAAAATACGGAAATTGAATTGTCATCACTTTTGATTCATGGTCTTTAAAAGATAGAGCTGGATCTATTTCTTTTCCATCTTCACCAACTAAATTTAAATTCCATTTAACGCCTTCTTCATATCTTTGTCCCATTGTTCCATTAGGTATGACAAGTTGTTTACTATTTTGATCGAATACAACAGGCTTCCACTCTGCATGTTCTGTTTCCATACCTAAATCACTTGATCTTAAGAAGCGACCTGCTTTATAGCCTTCTCCATGTTTATCAAGTTGTATGATAAAAGGCATATCCGTGTATTGTTTCGCATAGTTGATAAACATTTCTTCTTGCTTATCTTCATAATATTCTTGAAGAATGACGTGTGTCATAGCTTGTGCTAAAGCTGCATCAGTACCAGGATTTGGTGCTAACCAGTTATCAGCAAATTTCACATTTTCAGCATAGTCTGGTGCGACAGACACAACCTTAGTACCTTTGTATCTAACTTCTGTCATAAAATGCGCATCTGGTGTACGTGTTAATGGTACATTCGATCCCCACATAATAATATAACCGGCGTTATACCAATCACTTGATTCAGGTACATCCGTTTGTTCACCCCAAATTTGTGGTGAAGCGGGTGGTAAGTCAGCATACCAATCATAAAAACTAAGCATTTCCCCACCTAATAACGATATAAAACGCGCACCTGAAGCATAGCTAATCATGGACATAGCCGGTATAGGTGTAAATCCAGCAATTCTATCTGGACCATATTTTTTCACAGTATATATAATTTGTGCTGCGATGAGTTGTGTAACATCTCTCCAATTGACGCGAACATGTCCACCTTTACCACGCGCACTTTTATAAATTTCAGCTTTCTGTTCATCTTCAACAATGGATGCCCAAGCGACAACAGGATCTCCATATTCACTTAATGCAGCTTTCCAAAGTTTCCATAACTTACCTCTAACATAAGGGAATTTCACACGTAATGGACTATATTCATACCATGAAAATGAAGCACCACGCGGACATCCTCTAGGTTCAAACTCAGGCATATCAGGTCCACAAGAAGGATAATCAATTTGTTGATTTTCCCATGTAATCACACCATTTTTCACAAATACTTTCCATGAACAAGAACCTGTACAGTTCACACCATGAGTCGTTCTGACAACTTTATCGTGACTCCATCTTTCTCTGTACATTTTCTCCCATTCTCTACTTTTTTCTTCTAATATAGACCAATTTCCATTAAATTTTTCGGTTGGCTTAAAGAATTTCAAACCTAACTTAGACATAGTTAGAACCTCCTATTATTTGCCCTTAATTATCTATATCAATTGTAATTTTTTTCACAATGTTTATGTATTAGGGGATTACCTATACAACATGACGAATTCCCTACATTCTTTTATTTGCGCAAAAAAGCCTCAGACAAAGTGTTTAACTTTGTTTGAGGCTTCGAACATATTATTTATTTTTCACCTTACAATGAACTGTTAACTAATTTCGATAACTTCATCTGCTAAAATTTGAACTTCTTTTTTAGAATGAGACACAAGTATAATCGGTATTTGCCAAGTCTTGAAAATGGACTTTACTAACGCCATACCTTCATCTTTTGTTTCATCATCTAAACTTGAAAATGGTTCATCTAAAAGTAATAAGTTAGGTTTGACACTTAATACTCTACATAATGCAACTCTTTGTGACTCTCCACCAGATAACGTAGATGGATATTGATTTAAACAATTTTCTATACGTAAATGTTTAATCAATTGCTCTGTCTCTTTATTAGGCTCAATCATGTAATGAATATTTTCATGAACTGTCTTATGCGGAAAAAGTTGATAATCTTGAAACAGATAGCCAATATTTCTATCTTGCACTTTAATCACATGCTTTTGATCACTGAGCACTTTTTGATTAATTTCTATTCTGCATGTTTCCGCTTCAGTAAGACCTGCAATAATATTTAATAATGTGGATTTACCTATACCTGATCGACCAACGATCGCATAAATTTTCGGAGTGTCAGCTTGGATATTTAATGATATCGTTCTGTCTTTAATTAACTTTTTAATTGATATATCAATCATCCATATCTACTCCCATTTATGATTCTTTTGATTTAATATATTAAGTGAGCTAATCACACACACTGCAAATGCGATGAGTACAATAACCCATAACCATGCTTTGTGTTCCTCACCAGCTTGCACTAAGAAATAAATTTCTAATGGCAATGTGTTCGTTAAACCAGGAATATAGCCAGCAATCATAAGCGTTGCTCCAAATTCTCCTAACCCTCTAGCAAAACTCATCACAACACCAGAGAAAATGGATCGTTTAGATAACGGTAAAATAATCGTTCTAAAAATTTTCCCTTCACTAGCACCCATCGTTCTTGCTGAGTTAAGCATCTTTGGATTAATAGATTGAAATCCATTCATTACATGTTGATACATAAGCGGCAAACTTACAATAATCGCTGCTATCACTGCACCTACCCACGTAAAAATCACATTGATATGCAATACATCAGATAAAAATTGACCGAAAAATTTATTCTTACCGAAGACAATAAGGAGTATAAAACCCATAACTGTCGGTGGTAATACGATTGGAAGCATAATGATGCTTTCAACTACAGGTTTTAATCTACCTTTATAATTGAGCATCAGCTTTGCCAGAATAATACCTAGGATACACACAATGATAGTACTGATAATTGTTACTTTAATTGATATCCATAGTGGTGTTAAGTCTGGCATAGCATTATCTCCTATCCTTCAAAGTGATATTCTTTAAGAATTTCTTTAGCTTCTTTTGATTTTAAGAATTCAAACCATTCTTTAGCTTCTTTCTTGTCAGTAACAAGACCAGCTCTATAAGTAATTGGATGATCTAAAGGTGCATCCGCTAATTTAACGACGTTATCGACTTTTTTATCTTTACCTTTATACATATCTGTTGCGTATACAAATCCTGCTTCTGCATTTTCTTTTTGAACATAGTTTAATACTTGTTTAACATCTTTTGCGAAAACAAATGTACTTGTCATGCCGTTATATAGATCTTCTTTTTTCAAATATTCTACAGCGTAACGACCTGCTGGTACACTTTTTTCTTCACCAATTGCGACTTTGTTTGGCGCACTAACATCTTTAATATTTTTGATGCTAGAGTTTTCGTATTTAATGATAATTAATTTATTTTTAGCGTAATCATAAACTTCTTTAACTTTTTTACTATCTTGTAATTTATCAACATCAGAAGTGTTAGCAGACATTAATACATCTACATCTGCACCAGCTTCTACTTGTTTACGTAAACTACCTGAACCACCGTAATTGAATTTAATATTCGTATTCGGATGCTTCTTCTTAAATTCTTTTTCTAGAGCTTTAGAAACATCTGTCAAACTTGCTGCGGCTGATACTGTTAACGTCTTGCTTTCAGTTTCTTTTTTAGCTTTATCTTGGTTAGATTCTGTGCTACAACCAGCTAATACAAGTAACAAAGCAAAGACTAATGTTAAAAATCTTTTCATGATTTCTTTCCTTCCTTTTTAGATATGTACAAACTTAATTTACACCTTTATTTATACTATTGTAAGGCTCAAGTATATTTTTTCACAAATTATTCTTAAAGTATAGTGAAATTTGTAATTATAGGGAATATCCTTATTTATTTGAGGATACTCCCTACCTGTTATTGCATCGGTATTTCTTCTAAATCTTTAATCGGTTTTTCATAATAGTCTCTATCTTTTTTAGCGTTAAATCTGTCCGCTTTTTCTACTTTGACTGTAATGTTGTAATCTGGAATCTTAGCGTATTTTTCATATCTACCTCTAGGTAATAAATAGTTGCCTTCTGGGAAATAGACTTCAATGTTTCCTTTTAAGATATCGACATATTTAGCGACACCTTGGAATACGCCGAAACCATTATGAAGAACAACACCTTCACCTTCAGCAATGCTTAATCTATCGGCATCTTCTTTGTTCATTAATACATCATATCTTCCACCATGGTTAAAGGATTCATAATCTCCATAAACCATTGAGTTAAATTGTTTACCTCTTCTTGTCGTCAACATAAAGTCATCAGGTTGTCTGTTTAAGTCTGGAATGTCTACACTGATTAAATGACCTTTACCATCTTCAGTTGGACAAATACCATCTTCACATAACCAAGCGCCACCCCACTGGAAGACATCTCCTTGATTTCTTAAATGTTGGATACCATCATAATCTGGATTTGCTTTAGCAATCTCTTCTCTAATAGACTGACCATCTTTAAAATCAATTAAATGTGCTTGTTCAGGTTTAACACGTTTAGCTAAATCAATATATATTTGCCACTCTGATCTTGCTTCTTTTATTCTATTTTGATTCCCTTCAATTACTGGTGAATAGTAAACCATGCGTTCTGTCGAAGTAGACGTGCCACCACCATCTTGCTCATATCGTGTCTTCGCAGGTAAAACAATAACCGTTTCTTTCGCATCAACTAAAGTAGATGTATTTAAAATAATATCTTGATGTACTCTAAGTTCTAGGTTTTCTAAAGCTTTTTGTATAAATGTTGGGTCAGGCATTGTTTCTAGGAAATTCCCACCGGACATGTAATAACATTTAATTTTACGTTCATGATCATCAGGTAACATAATATTTTCTAACGTTACACCGACCGTATCACCTTGCCAATCCGCAATATCAAATCCCCATAACTTCTCAATACGCTTTTTATTTTCTCCATCAAAAGCACCGCCTGGTAATACAAATGGATCGCAGCCCATTTCTCCAGTACCTTGCACACTAGAATGACCTCTAAACGGCATTAGACCACTATGCTTTCTACCTAAGAAACCTCTTAATAATGCTAAATTACATACTTGAGATATATTATCCGTCGCAAACTCATGCATCGTTAATCCTAGTGCCCAGGCAAATACAGCATTTTGGGCATTGGCAAGTTCAAGGGCTAATTTGTAAATTTGATCTTTAGAAATACCACTTGATTGTTCAATCTCTTCCCATGACTGTTTCTCGACTGTTTCTTTAAGTTCTTCATAGTTTGTAACATGTTCCTCAACAAACTTATGATTAATTGCAGAACCGTATGCTTGTTCTTCCATTTCAAACCAGTGTTTCATAATACCGTGCATAAATGCAATGTCACCACCGATATTAACTTGGTAGAATTCGTCAGCAACATTTGTACCAAATAATGCTGATTCTGCCACAGATGGAATCCAATATTTATCCATTGCTGGTTCTTTATATGGATTGATAACGATGATTTTTGTTCCTTTCTTCTTCGCTTCAAGCATATATTTAGTTGAAACAGGCGAAGCATTAGAAGCTACACTTCCCCAAAACAGTAACACATCTGTACCTATCCAGTCTTGGTAATTCGCGGTTGAAGCTCCAACACCTACTGAACGTTTCATCGCTGTTTTACTAGGTGAATGACATATTCTAGAAGCATTATCGATATTGTTAGCACCTAAATATCTCGCGACCTTACTAGCAACATAATATGATTCATTCGTAATCCCTCTTGAAGTTAAATAAAAAGCATAATTTCTCGGATTTAATGATTTCATTTTTTGAGCTATTGTTTGCATCGCTTCTTCCCATGAAATACGTATAAACTTACGATCACCTTTTCGTCTCATCATTGGATAAGGAATACGACCTAATTGCCTTAATTCTGTGCTATTATATTTTCTCAATTCATCTATATCTTGATGTAAAATTTCTGGTTTAATTTCTGGCATTGTATTAAGTCTTAAAACATTAAATCGTGTTGTACACATGTGAGGACCGGTTAAAGTTTGATCGCTTAATCCAGATACACCTAATGCACAACCATCACAGACACCTTTAGTGATAATATTTTTAGCGTAATTTAAATTATCTTTATTATCCCAAACTATTTTCATTGTATCTCTTATATGTTTAGGCTTTACTTTACCTAGTCCAAAAGGTATTGGACTTACCCAAAATTCTGGTGCTGGCTTTAAATCTTTCTTCATAGGACCTTGATGTTTAGTCTTACCCATTTTTACCCCTCCATGATTTCACTTACATTTATTATATGAAATCACAATATATTTTGAAAGTGCTTTCACTTTATTATTAGTAGGTTACAAAGTAAAATAAACCTATTAAACAATTATTTAAATGGGGAATTATTATGAAGCAAAATATGACTTACAATCTGCCAATATTAAAATACCAAAACGGTCAATTTATTGAGACAACGGATAGCTACGTAACAGAATTTCCTATTACGATTATTATAAACGGAGAAGAGTTTGCAACAATCGTTTGTTCACCTAAAGATTTAGAAGAACTCGTGCTCGGATTTATTGCTTCTGAAGGAGTTATAAAGAAGAAATCTGAAATTAAATCTATTTCAATAGACGATTCTAAAGGTTTTGCACATGTAGAACTCACGAAAGAGATTGATGTCAATTTCAAAAAGAATACACAACGCATGATTTCGTCGTGTTGTGGTAAAAGTAGAGCGTTCTATTTTAATAACGATGCTGTAACAGCTAAAGTGTCACAGTCTAAAATAAACATTACGCCTCAACAAATCATAACTATGATGGATAAACTACATGAAGAAAGTAAGATTTTCAAAGAAACAGGTGGTTTGCATAATGCGGCCATAAGTGAAGGAGATGGCTTCTATTTACATCGATCCGATATTGGTAGACATAACGCATTAGATAAATTATATGGCTATTGTATAGAACATGACATTCCAATCAGAAATAAAGTACTCATCTTTAGCGGAAGAATTTCCTCGGAAATATTAATCAAAGCATCTAAAATTGGTGTCGGCATCATCTTGTCTAAATCAGCACCAACTAACTTAGCAATTGGATTAGCACATGATTTAAATATAACAGCCGTTGGATTTATAAGAGATGGCAGCTTTAATGTATATAGCCACGCTAATAGAATACAAAACCAATCCTAACAATAAGTAAACAGGTTGAGACATCATTGCTGCCTCAACCTGTTTTTATTTGTATTCTTTTAATGTTTCAAATTGAAATCCACTATAAATATAACCTTGTCTTTTATACATATCTTTAGCTGTATCTTCACCATCAGCTACAAGAATTATCGGTTTATCTTTAGCGATTTCTGCTACGAAGGCTTGCATTTTCGTTCCTATACCTAACCTTCTATATATTTCTCGAACACCAAAGCTATCTAATTCTACATACTTCTCATTCATCCATATAAGCAACATACCTGCGGGCTTACCTTTATAATAAGATAATACTTGAATCGGATTATCACTATGTAATTGTTTTTTATTTAATTCAACTTTAAGCTCTGCATAATCTTTGCCATATGCTTCATCTTGTTCATATGATACGTTCAAGAAATCAACAATGTTATCCTCATTCGTTAGAACAACTTCAATGTCTTGATTGGCATCACGTTCAAAGTTCTTCTCAGCATTGATATATAATTCTAACCAACCTGTTTCATAACCTTGAAATTTTAAATATTCTCTTAATTCAATATCGATTGTTTCATTTTCAGGAAAGACAAATTTAAGAAAAGGCTGATTATTTTTTTCATGGATTTCTTTCAACATTGCTTCATCTGCTTTAAACGTATCTATGTCTGGCATTTCTTTATATACAATTTTGTTAGAATCATACTGAATACGTTTATCCAATGTTTGATAATGTATATATCTATTTGTTTCAGTCAAAACCTTTCCATCTGTTTCTATATCTTTAAATGAAACCATCGTTATTCACCTCATTAAGTATTTCTTAAACGTTTTATTTCGGGTACGTTCTTCAAGCTAAATAATAACATAGTTGCTAATATTGCTTTAACAATATCACCTGGTAAGAACGTTGCTGCTAATATGTATCTTTTAGCGATTGAAATATTCATAAACTCACCCATCACAAATCCGCCAATTAAATTAAGGAATAGAACCCCAATGACAATATTAATTGTTAACGCATATGTAAACGAGAGCTCTTTCCACTTTCTATCTATAAAGAATCCAATTAAAAATGCAACAACTGGGTAGCCGAATAAGTAACCAGCAGATGGACCAAAGAATACACCTAGTCCGCCTCTACCACCTGATAATAATGGCAGTCCTGTTGCAACAAGTAACAAGAAGATAATAACACTTAATGTACCTCTTTTATATCCTAATAAACATCCCGCTAATATAATACCAATATTTTGTAGAACGATTGGTACCGGCATAAACGGTAATGGAATTGGTGGTATAAATGCTAATACTGAAATAAAAGCAGTAAACATTGCTATAATAACGATATCTTTAGTTTTCAAATTCTTCACTCCTAATATAAGATAACGATATTATACCACATTGTTAACCAATGTAAATTACAGGTTAACAATTATTTTATAAACTAGAAATTGCACCATATAAAGCTGAATCATTTCCTTTTGAAGTGACTTCAATTTTGGCATGACCATAATCAGTTGGTAAATAATCATCGATAAATGGTTCAATCAATGAAAGTAGTCTTTCTTCTTGTTTAGAAATACCTCCGCCAATCAGTATTATTTCTGGATCAAACATAATTTGAACTTGCGCAATACCTTCTGCTACGTGCTTAGCCCATTGATTAAGGATGTCTTGAGCTTTTTCATCATTTTGATACGCCAAATCAAATAATTTCTCGACTTGTATTTCTTCATTGTAATTGGCACTGATTAATTTTTTTAAAGCTGTCGTAGAGCCTCTATCTTCATATGTTGTATTCGTTTCTTTGTCATAAAGTAAATAGCCTATTTCACATGCTCTATACTTTTTACCTTTTAGTAATTGATTTTCATAATATGCGCCACCTATACCCGTACCAATTGTCATTAAAAATATCGATTGAACTGCTCTATCAAATGTTAACAATTCACCAAGTAACGCGCATGATACATCATTATTAACCGCTACATTACCAGCTATATGTGCTAATGATTGTTTAAAATTTGTACCATTATAGTATGGTATCGTAGGTCCAGCATATGTAATTTCACCTTTATGTGAATCAACGACACCTGCAGTAGAAATACCGACTTCTGGTTTATTTAAGTTAAATTCTTTTGTATATGATTCAACGATTCCCTTAACCGCTTCAACAATACCCCCATCTTTATTATGTGGTGTTTCAATTTTTTGATAACTATGTATTGTGTGGTGGTCATCAATCACGCCAGCTTTAATAAATGTGCCACCTATATCAATTGCAATTTTCATAATATCCTCCTAAATAGACAAATGTGTCGTCATAAGTTCTTTAGCTAATTGAACATCTTTATTGGCAATTGCTTCGATAATTTTCTTATGCATTTCATTCGTTTGAATATAATTAATTTCTTTCCCTTCTTCTTCAATATGATAGAAGTAAGACTGAATAACAGAGCTTAATTGTTCAAATAATACATTTCCTGTAGCGCTTAGTAACGTTTGATGAAATGCCTTATCATTCTCATAATGATTGATAACATCTTCATTTACAATTGCTTTTAAATCACTGATATCCTTATCCAATTTAACGATTTCTTCAATAGCTGCACATTCAAAAATAATTCTCAATGACAGTAAATCATTTTTCGAACCATTTGCGACTTGAAAACTAAATAGAAATCCTTCAACTAAACTAGAGATATCTGGTGCTTTGATTACCGTTCCTCTTCCTTGAACCGTCTCGATCACACCTGTATGTTCAAGATAACTCAAAGCTTCTCTTACAACTGAACGACTCACGCCATACATTTCAGTAAATGCACGTTCTGTCGGTAAGCGATCCCCTTCTGTCATGCCTTTATCCAAAATATATTGTTTAATTTCTTGTAATACTTGCGACTTCAAACTTTGGACTTCAATCTTATCTAATTTACCCATCATTTTTGCTCCAATTCTTCTATCCACTCAACGACTCTAGACAGATGTTTATTAATAATGTCATGTGCTAAAGTTAAATTTTGTTTCTCAATTGCTTCTATTAAATCAGCATGTTCTTTGTAAGATTTTTCTATATCTTCTTTATCAACGATTTGATTAAACTGGTTCTTATCGAAATACTCTTTAATAACTTTACTCATCGTGATTAATGTTTGATTTTCAGTAAAGATAATAATCGTTTCATGAAATGCTGAATCATAATGCGCGAATTTTTGAGATTTGTTGAAAGACTCATAATAAATATCATTCAAATCTCTTAGTTTATTCGCATCGATCACGATTTTATTTTCTATTAAAAGACGTATCGCACCTAGTTCTAATATTTTCCGCACTTCAAGTAATTCTTTAATTTTAAAACCATGCACTTTCATATGTGACTCAAAAAGCATTGATAAATGTTTATTCTTCTCTGTTATAAACATGCCACTTCCTGATTTAACTTGAATGAGACCACTTTGCTGCAAGCGACTAATCGCTTCTCTCACAACTGTGCGACTCACCCCTAATTGTTCGATAAGCATTTTCTCTGAAGGTAGTTTATCTCCATTATCAAATTGATGTTCTGCTATATATTCTTTTAATTTTTCAACAGCCACATCAACGAGTGATGTTCGTTTCATCATTTTACCTACCTCCTCTTAATTATTTATTTTATCATAAGTGATGTATCAAATAATAAAACGATTGACAGAAGAATATGTATTCGCTTACAATATGATTATAAATTGGTCTGACAATATTATCAATTAATAAATATAAAGGAGTTTTTTTAAATGAAAGGATTATATTCTGCATTACTCGTGCCATTTGATGAGGAAGGCAATATTTTAGAATCAGGTTTAAGACAAATCATTCGCCAAAATATCGATAAACAACAAGTAGATGGTTTATATGTAAATGGTAGTTCTGGTGAAAATTTCTTAATGAATACTGAACAGAAGAAGAAAGTCTTTGAAATTGTTAAAGACGAAGTAGGATCAGACGCTAAATTAATCGCACAAGTTGGTGCATTAGATTTAAACGAATCGATCGAATTAGGTAAATTTGCTACAGAATTAGGTTATGATGCATTATCAGCTGTAACACCATTTTATTACCCATTCAAATTTGAAGAGATCAAGTATTACTACAATGCCATCATTGAAGCTACTGGTAATGAAATGATTATTTATTCAATTCCAGCATTAACTGGCGTTAACTTATCTATACAACAATTTGAAGAACTTTTCGAAAATGAAAAAATCATCGGTATTAAATATACTGCAGCTGACTTCTACTTATTAGAAAGAATTAGAAAAGCATTCCCAGACAAATTAATACTTTCTGGCTTTGATGAAATGCTTATTCAAGCTGCTGTGTCAGGTGTAGATGGTGCGATTGGTTCAACTTATAACATCAATGGACAACGTGCTAGACAAATCTTTAATTTAGCTAAAGAAGGCAAAATTGAACAAGCATATGAAATTCAACATGAAACAAACGATATTATTGAGCAAGTATTAGCTTTAGGTATTTACCCTACTTTGAAAGCTGTACTAATTGAAAATGGCATTGAGGCAGGTACAACTAAACGACCACTCGCGCCATTAGATGAAGCATCACTCCAAAAAGTTAAAGAACTTGTTTCTAAATACAATTTATAATTATTTGATGTACAAAGGGGATGTCATATTATGAATGAAGTAGGATTTGGTACAGGAAACTGGATTGCATTAATTTTATATTTAATTGCAACGTTATTAGTAGGTGTATATTTTACAAAAAGAGCTGGTCAAGATACAGACGCATTCTTCAAAGCAAAAGGTAGAGTCCCTGCATGGGCAGTTGGATTCTCAATTTATGCGACAACTTTAAGTGCGATTACTTATATGGGAACACCAGAAAGAGCATTTAATACAGACTGGTCTTATGCAGCTGGAAATATCGCCATTATCGCGATCATTCCATTACTAATTTATTTCTATATTCCATTCTTCAGAAAGCTTGATGTAACAACAGCTTATGAATATTTGGAAGAAAGATTTGGTATCACAATGCGTGTTATTGGATCTTTAGCATTTACATTATTCCATATTGGTCGTGTTGCGATTGTTATTTATTTACCAACATTAGCAATCACTTCCGTTTCAGATATTAACCCATATTTAATCGCAGCGTTAGTTGGATTATTATGTGTTATCTATACGTTTATGGGCGGTATAGAAGGGGTTATTTGGAGCGACGTTATTCAAGGTATTATCTTATTAGGTGGTGCTGTTGCCGTTATCTTCTTAGGTGCTTTCCAAATTGATGGAAACTTCGGTACAGTCTTAAATGAAGCTGTACAAGATAAGAAGTTTGTTTCAGTGGATAACTGGAAATTCGGGACTGCTGCCGCTGCAATTCCAATTATATTTATTGGTTCTATCTTTAATAACTTACACCAATACACTGCCAGCCAAGATATCGTTCAACGTTATCAAACAACTGGTTCAATATCATCAACAAACAAATCGTTATGGACTAACGGGTTATTAGCATTTATTACAATCCCTATCTTCTACGGAATGGGAACTGTGTTGTATTCCTTCTATAATAATGTTACATCTTTACCAGAAGGATTTAATACATCAGCTATCGTACCTTATTTCATTCTGACACAAATTCCACCATTTGTTGGCGGATTATTAATCGCTGCTATATTTGCTGCAGCACAATCAACAATTTCTTCAAGCTTGAACTCAATTTCAGCCTGTGTAGTTGTCGATTTAAAACAAAGATTTTCTAAAACAAATAACGCTAAAAATGATGTATTATTAGCAAGAATCATCATTATTCTTGCAGGTGTCTTTGGTACATTAGCATCATTATACTTAATTAATCAAAAAACAAACGAAACTTGGGATTTATTCTTACTTGTAACAGGACTATTCGGTGTACCAATTGCCGGCGTGTTTGCAGTAGGTATATTCACTAAGAAAGCCAATACTTATGGTGTTATCATCGGACTAATCGTCGCAGCAATCGTTTCTTACTTTGTAGGAAAAACAGATATCACACCATTTACAGTATCCGTTATCGGTTTCTTTATCGCATTTATTGTAGGTTACTTAGCAAGCTTACCATTCGCAAAACACAACAAGAATATCGTAGGCTTAACCATTCATACAATTAACGATCAATACGTGAAAGAAACAAAATAATGAACTATATTAAAAGCAGGGACATCGGGGGTCCCTGCTTTTTATTTTTGTTGTATAATGTTTGAGAGTCTTCGTGCGTTATACCCTAATTTTGTACCTTTGCGCACGATATCTTTCAGTCTTCGTGCGTTACACCCTAATTTTGTACCTTAGTGCACGATATCTTTCAGTCTTCGTGCGTTGCACCTTGATTTTGTACCTTACCGCACAATATCTTTCAGGCTTCGTGCGTTACACCTTGATTTTGTACTCTTGCGCACGATATCTCTCAGTCTTCGTGCGTTACACCTTGATTTTGTACTCTTGCGCACGATATCTCTCAGTCTTCGTGCGTTATGTCCTGAACAATAAAAAAGCAGAGACTGACGTCCCTGCTTTTTATATTCTGATAATGAGAATCGGTGTTATAGCATTTGCTATTGATTATTCAGCTTTTTTAAGAATTTCATCTTTTAAGTATTTACGTTGCATTTCTAATGAATATGGATCGTTATACCAGAATGTTTGTGCATCAATTTCGATGACTTTATCATTTTTAACTGCTGGAATTGATTTCCATGATTCAGTTTTAGTGAATTCTGGTTTTGCTTGTCCTTTTGTTACTGGTAAGAATAAGTAATCTCCTGAATATTTTTCAATTTCTTCTTGAGAGATTTTTTTCCAACCGTCTTTTTTAACATCTTTTTCAATGCTTTCTGGCATTGCTAAACCGAATGCTTGGTATAATACTTCTGTTCCTCTACCCCAGTTTTCACCGTAAGTATAGATGTCTTTTTGGAATGCTTCAATAACTGATACTGTAGTATCTTCGCCGATTTTATCTCTAATTTCTTTCCCGTCTTTAGAAGTTTCTTTCTTCCATTTTTCTACCCATTGTTTAGCTTTATCTTCTTTACCAACTAATTTACCTAATTCTACTTGCATGTCTAAGTAATTGTGTTTTGCATAGTCGTAAGGAATTGTTGGAGCGATTTTATTATATTTCTTTAAGTTTTTATCTGCGTTATATGTAATGATTAAGTCTGGTTTTAATTTAGCTACTTGTTCAACATTGTCTTCACTAACTTTTTCAATACCTTTAATTCTATCTTTAAGTATTGGTGTTTGATCTGTAGAAGCTGGTACACCCACAGGTTTAACACCTAAGTGTAATAAGCCACCAACGTATGATGGTGCTAATACAACAATACGTTTAGGGTTTTTCGGGATATCTATTTTTTTACCGTCGTCTAATTTATAACTTACTGTCTCTTTACTTGATTTTGTTTTACTGCTGCTCTCTTTCTCATCAGATTTATTGCCACAAGCAGCAACAACTAATGCTAAAGCCATAATAAACACTAAAAGTTTCTTCATAATTATCCTCCCAATTGATAATGACTCTCATTTTCATCTTTGTCTATTATATAACCCTTCAATCTATATAGCAATAGAATTTTTAAATTTATATAACTTTTTTATTCTATTTTACAATAATAATGATGTATGCAAATACAACAAAAAAATACCGATAAAAGACGTTACGTCATTTTATCGATATTTTAATATTATGATTTATTTTTACTTGGTAAAGTTTTAACAAAAGTGAATAATACAACAGTTTGGAAGAATAACATGATGCAAAGACCTATGCGAATATAAAAATGATCAACCATCCAAATTGAAAAGCCTACTACGATATATACACTTATAAGCAGTTCAAATTTTTTCTTTAAAGTGTACCCTCTATATTTTTGAAAATCTTCTACATATTCTTTATAAACTTTTGTGCTTACTAACCAACTATGGAATTTATCTGAACTTTTAGCAAAACAAAATACTGCTAATAATATAAAAGGTGTTGTAGGTAATAACGGCAATACAGCGCCAGCAAATCCTAATATAGTAGCAAGTATACCAACTGATATTAATACAAATTTCATGCGGAAACCTCACTTTTAACTCATTATGTTCATTATAAGAACGCATATTATAAAATTGCAAGTAAAACATTTCAACTTATTGTTTAATAATTTATCAAATGCTAAAATTAATTAATTAACATCTTTTAGAATCGAGGGGCTTATAAGTGCAAAACAAACAACTAAAAGGTACTTTATTAGTGATGCTTGGCGCTACTTTTTGGGGATTAGGTGGAACAGTTACTGAAAAGTTATTTACAGAATATCATTTACCTGTTTCATTATTTGTAGCTGAAAGATTGATATTAAGTGGATTTTTCCTTTTGCTCATTGCAAAATTAATTCAGAAACATCCTTTAACAAATATATTTAGAGTCAAACATTCATTATTTCAATTGATTATATATGCTTTATTCGGCATGTTAGGTGTGCAATACACATTTATGGCGACCATTGATAAAGGTAATGTTGCAATCGCTACTTTGTTACAATTTTTAGCACCAGTCGTCATATTACTATATTTACTGATCACTAGAAAAAGCAAATTTAGAATAACAGATATCATCATTATTGTGTGTTCACTATTTGGAACGAGCTTATTATTAACAAATGGTGATTATGCCACATTATCAGTCCCTCCAAATGCAATCGTCTGGGGATTAATAACAGCTTGTGCAGCTGCTTTTTATACTGTATATGCTGTTAAATTATTTTTAAATTGGCCATCTCTTGTTGTTATCGGTTGGTCAATGTTTATTGGCGGTATTGCACTTTCAATTTTCAACTTAGACTTCTCATTTCCTTGGCATTTATTAGATGTTCAAGGTGTGATTTATTTCATCTTTGTGATCACTTTCGGAACGATGTTTGCTTTTTGGATGTATTTAGAAAGCGTGAAGTATATTAGCCCACAAACAACTGCATTATTTGGTGTGCTTGAACCCGTAACAGCAGTTATATCTTCAGTTCTATGGTTAAAAGTACCATTTGGATTGTGGCAACTTATTGGCATGATTGTCATCTTGGTTGTCGTACTATATATGTCAGTAGGCATGAAACCAAGACGTAAAAAACGTAAAAAAGTCATACAAACAGATCAATTATAATAAAAAATTGGGTTGAGACATGATGTTATGTCCCAACCCAATCCTTTTATTTAAGTTTACTTCTTTCTTCTCTAGCTTTTTTAGCTAATTTTGTAATGGTTACATCATCCATCGGCGGATTGTGTAAGCCAGCTCTTATATCTCTATAATAGCGTTGCAATGGCCTTTCCATTTGTAAGCTTTTCGCACCTACAATTCTCATCGCGATATCGATGATTTTAATAGAGTGATTAACAACAACATGTTTAGCTGCACCTAATTCAACATCTATAACTGCATCTGTAATAGAAGGATTTAAATATTTATTGATTACACTATATATATAATGTCTTGCAGTCGTTAATTCTAATTCCATCTGACCAATATTTTGTTGAACAGCTGGAATATCAGCAATTACGCCATCGATACTTCCAGGACTATATTCATTCGCAAAATCAACAGCATAATCTCGTGCTGCTTGCCCAATACCTAAGTATACTGCTGGAATATGTAGATTCCATGGGTTGATATTATTGCCTCTTGGACCATTCGCAACTTCTACTAAGTATTTCTCATGAACTTTAACATCATCTAACACTAAATCATGACTTTCAGTAGCACGCATACCTACCATATTCCAATTCTCTGCTATTGATAATCCTTCAGATTCTCTTGGTATTAAAAAGAATCCGAGTGCTTCTTTTTCTGGTACATATGCACCAACAAGAAAATGCGTTAACCTTTGACTCATTGTTGTAAATGTCTTAACACCATTTATAATGTAATGGTCTCCGTCACGATCAGCATGTGTACTTGGACGTGCGCCTCGAGTTGGACTGCCTGTTTCCGCTTCACTTACAGCTCTATTAACAATCGCACCATTTAATACTTCTTCAGCAAATTCATCTAATAAATCTTGCGTCCATAATTTTTCTTGATAAATTTGACCAACTACACCCATATGCCAACCAATGGCTAATGCCGTCGCACCATCAATTCTACCTAATGTTTCTTGGAATAAAATGATATCTTCTGGTGTCGCACCTTCGCCACCATATGATTTTGGAAGTACAATTTTTGTATAGCCTTCATCAATTAACCAATTAATATTTTCATATGGAAATTCTGAATTTAAATCATTTTTTTCAGCGTGTTTTTGTAATGACGCTTTATGATTTTCTATTTTATTAACCCATTTTTGTTGGAATTCATTCTTAATAAATAAATCTCTACTCATCGTGTCCACACTCCTTAATATCACTTTATCATTGTATTTATTTGCTTTCAATATATATCCGAGCATACCTATAAGTTTTTATAAAAAACAGGCAATACTGAAATTCACGATCGGTATCAGTATGTGCCTGTATAAAATTAATGATTAATATGATTCTCCAAGTTCATTGAAGTCTTGGTCATTGTATTTTTCTTCATCCAATTGTCCTGTAATTTTAGCAGTAGCTGTACCAGCTAACATTGAATCATTAACATTCAATGCTGTTCTACCCATATCGATTAATGGCTCAACTGAAATTAATACCCCTGCTAAAGCAATAGGTAAATTCAATGTTGAAAGTACGAGTATAGCGGCAAATGTTGCACCGCCACCTACACCTGCTACACCAAATGAACTGATGACTACAACACCGATTACAGATAAGATAAACGGTAAATCAATGTCAATACCTGCACTTGGCGCAATCATCATAGCTAACATCGCTGGATATATACCCGCACAGCCATTTTGTCCGATTGATAAACCGAATGAACCTGCAAAGTTAGCAATACCTTCTGGAACACCTAGTCTAGTTGTTTGTGTTTGAACATTTAATGGTAACGTTCCTGCACTTGATCTAGACGTAAACGCGAATAATAACGTTTCACTAGCTTTTTTAACATAAGTAGCTGGGTTTAAACCAACAACAGATACTAAGATTAAATGGATGATGAACATTGTAATTAATGCTGCATACGATGCGACAACAAACTTACCTAATGTCCATACTGCTTCAAAGTTACTTGTCATCACCGTTTTAGTCATAATCGCTAAAATTCCGTAAGGTGTTAATCTTAATACAAAAGTAACAATTCCCATAACTAAGGCATAAATCGCATCTATACCTCTTTTGATTAAGCTACCTTTTTCAGGTTCTTTTCTCATCACACGTAAGAAACTAAATCCAACAAATCCTGCAAATATAACAATCGCTATTGTTGAAGTTCCTCTAGCACCTGTGAAATCTAAAAATGGATTTGCAGGTAACAATTCAAGAATTTGTGATGGTAAATTATTAGCCGTCATATCTTTAGAAGTTTGTTCTATTTCTTGACCACGACTATTTTCCACACTACCTAAATCTATTTGTGATGCATCTAAATTGAATAGCATCGCATAAATAATACCAACTAAAGCTGCAACAGCAACTGTTCCTAATAAGAATGTAAATATCCAAGCGCCAGCTTTAGCAAAGTTTTGACCAATTGTTATTTTAGTAAAAGCTGAAACAATTGATATAAAGATAAGTGGCATAACGATCATTTGTAATAGTTTTACATAACCAGTACCTACAATATCAAACCATGAAGCTGTCGACTCTGTTACTTTAGAATCTACACCGTAAATAAGATGTAAAGCTAAACCAAACACAATCCCTATTCCTAAACCTATAAGAACACGTTTAGAGAACTTTACATGTTTCTTATTTAAATGAACTAATAACCCAATAAATAATAAGAAAACAATAATATTAATAACTACCCAAAGTGTTTCCATTAAAGGACCTCCCAAAAACATTTAATTCCGATACATTAAATAAGAATACACTTTAAAAATATGTTTTGCAATACGTTTTTCTTTTTCTAAAATTTCAGATAAATATAATCAAAAAAACATACTAAGATCATTGTTTGAATAACCTTAGTATGTTTTAAATTATGATGATTTTTTTAATTACTTACGGTCGCTTTAGTTACAATTCCACCGACTTTTGTTACTATAGGCGTCCTTAGTTACAATTCCACCGACTTTTGTTACTAACGACCTCCTTAGTTACAATTCCACTGACTTTTGTTACTATAGGCGTCCTTAGTTACAATTCCACCGACTTTTGTTACTAACGGCCTCCTTAGTTACAATTCCGACGACTTTTGTTACTATAGGTGCTCTTAGTTACAATTCCACCGACTTTTGTTACTATAGGCGTCCTTAGTTACAATTCCGACGACTTTTGTTACTATGGCGGCTCTTAGTTACAATTCCACCGACTTTTGTTACTAACGACCGCCTTATTCACAATACAAGACTGTCTTCAAATGTCCAAGATTTATCGGTTAATATATTTCTATAGAATGGATCTTTACCGATTAACTTAATTTCATCTGCTAAGCTTTCGACTTCATCTAAATGGTGAGTTGTTAATATAATGAGTCTTGTTGTTTTTAAATGATTTAATAATTTATGAATATCAAATCTGGATTTCAAATCAATACCTACTGTTGGTTCATCTAAAATTAATATACTTGGATTTCCGAGCAGTCCGATTAATAAATTAACTTTACGTTTTGTTCCTCCAGAAAGCGAAGAAATTTTTGCTTTTCTTTCATATAAATTTAACTGATTACAGTAATCTTCTATAAGCTCTGAAGATATAGGTTGTTTATTTAATGCTTTAAAAAATTCTATATTTTCGTTAACTGTCATATGTTCAAATAGTGCAATATCTTGAGGTATATAACCTATGATTTCTTTGATTTTTTTATTGCTTAACTTTTTCCCAAAATAACGGATATCTCCACTATCTGGATTTTCTAATGCTGTAATCATTCTTAGCAATGTCGACTTACCCGCACCATTTTCCCCTAATAATACAGTAAGTGTTTTATCCTTAAATGTTGTATTAAAGTCATGGAAAATTTCTTTATCTTTATACTTCTTTGATAAATGCTCTATTGTAATCATGTATACACCTCCTAAACTTGAAAATACAAATATAGACAACTTATTGCGATAGACCATATGATAGACATAAAAAATTTATGACTAAGCGTATTTATTTTAAATAAGAATATACTTAAGACACTTTCATATATAAACAATGTCATCAATAAGACTAAATAAAATACAATGCTTAATGACCATGATAGTAGTAAACTCGTGATGACTACAATCGCGAATAATAATATGACATGACTCAATATATAATACGTAAATAATTTTAATTTTGTGCCATTAAACATCATTAATCGCTCTAGTGCAGCATTTTGTTTCAGTCGTTGATGCAATACAATTTGACTACAACTTACGATTAAGAGTAATGCAACATATACTGCTGCACCAATCGAAACATCTGAATGCTTTTGAACTGCATGGTGTTCCATTTTAGAGTGAGGTGTATGTTTAATATATGCTTTTTTAATTTCTTGCATCGATACATCTTGTTTAGATTTCTTCAAATGATCCTCAATAATGACGGGTATTTGCTGTTTGTATAAAGCTTTACTCGTCACTTCTAATGCAATTTCTCCAATGAAATCATCTTTGTAATATAACGGAATGCTATCACGCAAACGATTTTCCTTTAACCGTTCACTAAAATCATCAGGTATTTGTAAGCTTACGATTGCTTGCTTTTTTTGAATGACATCTTCAATATATGCCTCATTCTTTGGCAAACGTATAACTTCTAAATATTTTGTTTGCTCTAAAGTGTGCACTAGCTCTTTTGAAGATTGAGATTCATCCAAATCTTGAACTGCTATTGGCATTTTAAATAATTGATTACTAGATGCTTGAACACCTACAATGATCAATATTGTTATTAACAGTAACGCCACTAAAGTTACATATTGTTTCCATTGCTTTTTAACAACTAAATGAAAGATTGATTTCATCGGCGATACCTCCAATACAAAGCAGAGATTACTAATACGAGCATAATACCTAAATGCCAATAATACATTGGATGTGTGTCAATGATGTAATTATTTAAAAGCATTTCTACTAGCTGATTAAACACAATTGAAAATGGTAATGCTTCAATCAATCCTGCACTCAAACTTTTCAAATAAATGATTGGAATCACAGCGCCAGATAACAATAAGATTACTAGCGTTAATAAAACTTTAAACAAATAATTCAATATATTTCTAAACGCAATATCTATAAAGAGAAATACTAAAAATATCATGACTAAATAATAAGCAATATCTAAGATAAGTTGCCCAATATTATACATTTCAAATTCTGGTTTAAGAAAATGTATGATGACCCATAAACCAAGTATGCTCCAAAGTGTTGTATAGAAAAGACTAAACACACCTCTTACAATTGTTAACTTTTCATAAGAAAAATGATACATACTTAATCGTTCTTTTAATGCATCTTTTTGATTCATTTTTAAAATGCTAAAAATTGAAAAGAAAAAGAAAAAGATAGATACAAAATAAGTTGAAATTGTATAATAACTGAACGTATCAAATACTTTGATAGGCTCATCGTCAAAGGAGCCGCTTCTATTTAACCCAGTAAATAACATATCTGTCATCATCGTTAACAATTCATTTTCGGATGCACTAGGATAAAGAGATGTATATGACATCGCCCCACCCATCGACAACATTAACCTGCTATATACCGAATCTGTTAACTGCAAAATAATAATACTTTCAACTGATTGTTTATCATATGTATTCACAACTATTGGTAATTCACCATTTTTATAAAATGCTTTCGTCATGCCATCTTTAAAGACAAAGTAGCCATCAATTTTCTTTTTTGATAATAGTTGTCGAGCTTTCTCTTCATTATAATGCTTTATAGACAAATCATTTCCGAGTGATTGCCCATCACCTATCGCATTTAAAATTAACTTTGTTTCTTTAGATTGGTCTTTATCTACGATTCCAATTGTAAACGCCTGATCTTTTTCATTTACTTGGTTAACCCCAATCATAACGGCCAACACAGCTAAAAATAATAATAAAATATATGCAATCAAATACCACTTTTTAATTAAAAAAGAGTGGTATATGTTGAACAATTTTATTGTCGACATATAACCACTCCTCTCTAATTATTGAATATCTTTCGCAAGATCTTCTCCTAAATCTTGTAGCTTATCTTCTATTTCTTTTGTTAAATCATCAACTTCTGAGTCTGATAATGTATTAAAGTCAATCGCGCCATCTTTCTTGAATTTAATGTCTTTTTTCAGTTCAGTTTTACCATCCATAATTAATTTAATATTTTCACCATTCACATCGAAATCAACATTTAATTTTTGTTTTTGTTGATTGTTTTTAGTGTCTGTTGTTAAATTATGGTCGTAATTTAAGTCTAAGCTTTGACCGCTAGATGGTGCAATCGTCACTTTACCTTTATCTGTACGTTTATCTCCATCAACTTTAGATTTATTATCTAATTTTAATGTTGTTGTTGAGTATGAATTTTCTTTGATTTCTAAATCATATTTATCGCTAATTTCATCTTTACCAGTTGATTTACCTTTAAGTGTAAGTTCACCGTCTTCACCTGGTGCTGATACTTTATAATCTACTTGTACGCCATCATCGATAACATTTGTACCTTGAATTCTAACTTTTTCATTATCTTTATTTGTAATTGTTAAGTCACGTTTCAAGATTTCTTTACCGTCTACGTAGATGATAGATTTCACTTTAGGATAATTTTTTACATCTTCGTCTTTAGCTTTCTTCAATAAATCTTTAATTTCTTTATCATACTCTTTTACATTACCTTGTTTTTCTACGATGTTTTTAATATCTTCATCTTTTTTAGCTTCTTCAAGAATTGCTACAACGATTTTCTTAGTATCTTTTTCACTTAAGTTCATTGTTACTTTTTTCAATTCTTTTTCATCATCAAAAATCTTAACTTTTTCTTTATCTTTTTCAAAGTTATCGTCATCTAATTGATCAACAAATAAGTCACTATATCTTTTTGAGATTTTGTCGATTTGATCTTGAGAGATTTGAGAGCTAGATAAGATCGTATTTAAATTTAAAGAATCATTTGTAATTTCTTGTCCGTCTGTTGAATCTAATGATTCACCAGTAGCTTTTTCGATTCCTTTTTTAATTTCATTATTTTTTACTTTATATATGTCTTTAAATAATGGTGTTTCTAAATATTGATTATTTTTGTCTGCGCTCCATTGGAAGTTACCAATCTTGTTGTCTGCAATTGTAGGTTCAATACCTAATTTAGAGTTTTTCGCTTTAGGATCATGCCCAACATTAAAGACAATATTCGTTGAGTCGATAACTGACTTTGGTATGCCTAATTGAGAAACTAATGAATCTGATACTTCTGCTCCAAATTTGAATGATGTTTCATAAGATTCATCTTTCATTTTATCTTGGAATTCAGTTTCGTTTTCAAATCTGTCGTTAAAGTATTCTTTCCAAGATTTTGCTGATTCTTGTTCACTTAATAAATATGTATTCTTTGGCGTATTTGTTAGAAAATAATATGTTGCTGCGCCACCAATTCCTACTATTGCAAGAAAGGCTACTACAATTCCTATAATTAGTAACTTTAATTTAGTAGACATTTAAACACCTCTTTTTAAAATTTATAACCATATCATAACAAATGTTACAACATTATGACATAATATTTTAAAAATAATTATATTTTTTTGTAAATACACATTTTTCCTGGCGTATTATAACTCATCTTCATTTTATTTTTTTTCATTTTGATAATTTGATATTTGGATGGCCATAATGCTGGTATATATGCATATCCCAGTATTTGCTTCCATAAAGGATCTATATAATAGTAATACTCATCATCATATCCAATTAATAAAGTTACATGGATATTTGTAACATAGGATTTACCTTTATCACCGATTTTAAAAATTTTGCGAATCGGTTTAGCTCCTAATGTCGTATGATATATTACAACCGGATGACCTTTATCAATTATCTTCTCTAGATCTTCAAGTTCAGTACCCGTACCATCAATAATTTCTGAATCATATCTATTTAGAAATTCTGCAAGTACATTTGGAAAAATAGTTTGGTGATGGCCAAATTTGATTAGAAAATGATTGCCTACATATCCCTTTTCTGGGTTATCTGAATGTGTTGGCCACTTACTCATAATAGTCGTTGCATTAATATCTTTATTATAGAAATTAAGCAGCATCGAACTTGCCGTACCTTCACACCCCATAACCATTGGTATAGGAAATAATTGACTTTTCGGTTTAACATTTAATAATTCGCCCATAGAGGTTCTCCTTTTACGATATCTTCTTAAATAAATTCGTTTGTTTATACATATAATATATCATTTAACATTTAACTACATAGTATAAAAAAGCGGGACAGAGCATCTTTTACTAAAAAGATTTCTTTATCCCGCTTCTCGATATTATTATAGTATTTCAGCTTCAATTTCCATTAATAATTTTTTTATCTTTTTATGTTGAACTTTTGATACTTGTAACGCAACTGTTCTCTCATCTTGATCATTTCTCTTTTTAGAAATAAGTCCTTTTTCTTTTAAGTTTTGCACGGCTTTTGAAATATAATATGGCTTAAATTTAGATTGTTTAATGATATCTTTAACGTTGTAACAATCTTTTTCTCCTTTATATATATAAACTAAAATATATATTTCTTCGAACGAGAGTGCAAATTGACTTTTGATATTTGCGATATAATCTTTTGATTTCCTAGTTGTAACAACTAATTCAACGATGTTTCTGATTGGTACTGATACTGATTCCATTGCAAATCAACTCCTTAAAATAATCTAATAAATAGTTGAATTGGTATATTGTGCAATCTTTAGTATCTATAGCATTTTTCCCTTTCAACACAATGATTTAATAATATTTATTATTTTATAATGACTTTTAAAAACATTCAATAAATTTTCAAACAATCACTTTTCAACATTTCCAACTTTACGAAAAACACTTATATATCAAGCCTTACAGCGTACATTTTACAAAAAAATTACCTGTGTATATAGTTTTTATTTATGACATTTTAAAAAAATATTACTTTTTAAATATAAAGAATTCCTACCATAAATTGAATAATATATAATAATGATGATGGCAGATTTTCTTTTGCATTTTCCTAATTTTGTTTAAAACAAAAAATCTGGTACATCTTAATGTACCAGATTTAAAGATTGTATATTATTTTTTCTTACCTAATGTATCAACGAAACTTAATGCAGATAAACCTAAAAGTGTTAAAGCATGTTTAGCACCTTTAAAGCCATGTCCAGCTTCATAGTGTTTATATGCTGCAACTGTCATAACCGAACCTACAAGTACTGAACCTAATCTTGATAAAGATTTGTTGCAAGCACTTAAGAATAAGAAGATAGAACCTACTAATTCAAGTCCACCAGCTAATTTCATAGCATTTCTTGAAAGGCCGAATCCTTCTTCGAATTGTTGAGCCATACCGTCGTCATCTTTCACTTTTGGTTGACTTGAATCAAAAATTTGTTTACCTACATATACATTTAATAAATATCTTAACATTACTTAATTTCCTCCTTATTTTTCATATATTCATCTACAATCGGTTTAACTTGCTCACCTAATAGTTGAATAGATTTTAATACTTTTTCATGTGGCATAGAGCCTACTGGTAAATGTAACATAAATCGATTAATACCTAAATCTTCATGCAGTTTAATAATTTTAGATGCAACTGTTTCAGGACTTCCAACAAACAATGCACCATGAACAATTTCTTGTTCGAATTTTTCCATTGAATACGGTGGCCATCCACGTTCTCGGCCTAATTGATTTATAACATATGCACTTGATGGATAATATTCTTCCATAGCTTGTTCATCAGTTTCAGCAATGTAACCCCATGAGTGTGTCGCTACAGGTAATTTAGATGTATCAAAACCATTTGATTCAGCAACAGCTTTGCACATTGCCACATTACGTTTAAAACGACTTGGCGCCCCTCCTATAATAGCATAAGTGATAGGTAATCCCAATTTTCCTGCTCTCATAGAAGATTCTGGATTACCTCCAGTTGCTAACCAAATAGGTAATTTATCTTGAACTGCTCTTGGAAATACTTTTAAATGATCAATTGCAGCTCTTGTTTGTCCTTGCCAAGTCACGGTTTCATTTTCATTAATTTGCATTAATAAATCTAATTTTTCTTTATAAAGTAAATCGTAATCTTTTAAGTCATATCCGAATAGTGGAAATGACTCAATAAATGAACCTCTACCTGCCATAATTTCTGCTCTACCATTACTAATCGCATCTAATGTAGCGAATCTTTGATAGACCCTAACAGGATCGTCAGATGATAATACTGTTACTGCTGATGACAATCTAATGTTTTTAGTTTGACTAGCTGCAGCTGCTAACACTGTAACTGGATCTGATACTGCATAATCTTCTCTATGATGTTCCCCTAATCCATAAACATCTAATCCTACTTGATCAGCTAGCTTAATTTCTTCAACAATTTGATTTATTCTTTCATGTGCAGGGAAAGGTTTGTCCACACCATTAATTAGAGAGATTTCAGCAAATGATGATAATCCTAATTCAAATTTCATGTTCTCACCTCGATATAATTATTATACTAGATATAATTATTATACTAGATATAATTATAGTACTAAATTGTCATTTGTCAATATTATTAATCAAAATAAAAAAGTAGCACATAAACTTCTGCAGAAGTTTATGTGCTACTTTTTTTGTTTAAAGATTATTTTCTAAATTGCATAACTTGATAATAGACTGTTTTAAAGGCATCTCTTGTTCATAAATCCTTAACTGATCGATTGTTTCTGGATTTAAATAAATACATTTTTTAGGTTCTCCATTTTGAAATGCAACAATTGCTTCTCCATCTTCACTACCTTCAAACATTCTATCAACGTCTGAAAAATATTGACTCAAAATATAAATTAATGCATCACTATATCTTTCACGGTCTTGTTTATATAATTCAACTTGATCATCTTGTATATAATACGCATCAACAATAGTCATGCCATCTATTTCAGATATTTCATGCGTAATATCTTGATTCAGTTGTTCTCTCTTAAAAAATTTAAACAACGTAAACGATCCCCTTCATTTATCAATTAATTAGATTTACTTCTTTGATATTCCTGATACTCAAAAAATACTTGGAATAGCATGATTAACATTGCAGGATGATATTTTGAATTAACAATTTCAATATTATGATTGGATGCAATTTTAAATCTTTCAGACTTAGTCTCCATGACTAAATTATTTGCTTCATCTGTTACTTTTACAGATCTAGATATAAACCCTGATTCAAACAATAAAGTATCGTTTTTTTCACCATTAAATATTATTCTAGGTTTAAATCCAATTTTTGTTTCGAATGTACCTATTTTAGTGTCGTTCTTAAATACTTCCCAAACAGTTTTAAAAGGTGTCTTTAACTTTCCTTCTATCGATCTTTCTTGTAACACTTTAAAAGTGCCGCCTTCAAATTCAATCATAAAATTATGTTTCTTTCTTCCTAACAACGCAAATGTTTCTTGTCTAGTGGACGTATAATATAAGCTTAGTATAAATGCAGGATTATTGTGTTCATCATAGACTTCGATTGGTTTTGTTGATGCACCGAAAAAGTTTTCTTTGAAATGAAAATGTGACATATTAACCTCCTGAATGAGTTGTTATTATGCTCATTCTACCATAGCTAAATTTTGTTCACCATCTTTAATATTTTGTGATTTTAGTACATTTTCTATCATTAATTTAATCAACTTTTCTTTATCCTTCTTAATTGAAACTAATACAATTCGTTCATCTGTATTTGATCTTTCTTTATCAAGATAGTTTAACTTTACAAGTGCCTTTATAGATTTATTGATTTTTACTAAATCCCATCCAAACTGATCTTTAATATCTTTTAATGTTCTACATCCATTTTTAGACATCTCTATAAATAATAAAATCATAAATTGATCGATGTTCATTCTATATTCATGATTGATACTGAGATGTATATCATTCATCACACGATTAACCTCTATCACATAATCAACGAAACAATCCATATTTAAGTCTGGATAAATCTCATTTAAATTATGCTGAAGATCCATTTCTACTTGATTAATTAATTGAGATATTTTCGATTTGTGACGAGTTTCTACTATTATAATGATTTTTCTCTCATCTTGCTTTAATCGTTCTTTTTTATAATAGTTCAAATCATGTAAATAGGATATGACATGAGTTAACATCGTTTGATTAATACGAAGTACTTCTTTAAAATCTAGAGCTGTATATTTTCTTCTATTTTGATTATCGTTAATAAACTGCAAAATTTTTAAATGATAAATATTTAATGCGTAATTTTTCTTTAGTATTTTCTTCACTTGAAAATTTAAATAATTTAATTTCAATAATTCGTTCTTATATTCAGTCATAGCTCAATACCACCTTATTTTATTTTTTGTTTTATATAGATATGCTTAATGACATCAGCTGAAGAATCATAATCTATTACTAATTTTCTTAACTCTTTCTCAAAATTTATTGTATTTATCTTATTACCAGTTTCTTCATTAAAATGCTGATTAATTGGCTTATTACGTTTAATACAAATATCGTGAATTCTATACTCAATATCCTCAATGTTCAATCCAGTAATATTTAGTTTTTGATGCAGCTTATTAAACAGTTTATTATTTGGAAAAATTAATAGCTGATATTCATTTAAATAATGCGTAATTACAATATTGTCATTAAAAAACACGATATTTCCTCTTAATCTTTTTAAAGTTAAGATTAATTCAAATAACTGATACTGACTTTCTTTATTTAATTGTAATTCTTTGATCATAAGGTGACTGCTCTGTGAAGGTATCATACTATCAATCCAAGTATCATCTATAATAATTGAAATTCTTTGCTTATACTCTAAACACCATTTAAATGTTTCAATAAGTGATTCGATTCGATTAGGGGTTGTCGGTTGATATAAGATATTTAACGAAGAATTATTCTTTAATATAGTAGTTATTTCTCTGTCGGAGACTAATTCATTGTAAACTTTGCATGCAATTTGGTTATTTCCATCTATTATATGTGTCATTTGATTAGCTAAGTATTTATCGTAATCATTCAAAATTAACGTTACTTTTGAATCTTTCAATGTTTCATTTATCATTTTATAAACATGATTATATTGGTAATATGTCATATTTAAATAGAAATGAAACTGCCTCTGTCCATAATAGTACGTACAATCAATTAAATAATTTAATAGTCGCTTAAATTTATCTGTAAACACTTCTAAATTTTCAGTTCTAGATAAATTTATTTCAAATGAAATCTCAAATTGGTGTTCCATTGAGAATGAAAACATTTGATGCATCAATCTATTACTTTCAAAATTCGATTCGTTTAAAAGTCCATTAAGTAAGTGATGCGAAAACAATAATCCAAATTGCCCAATTTCTCTTCTCATCGTTAATAACTTTGATTGCTGAAAATTATTAGTTAATGTTTCAATGTTACTGATATATATTAATAAATTTGAAGTTGGAATCTTTGATGTTGATTGTGTATCTATATGAATATCTGAACTAACATAATCTACAACATTGGTAGATAACTCCTTTATACGATGAGATATATTTTCATAATTTTTAAGAAGAATTGTTCGTTCATTACTAAATGGATAGTACTGATCATTGGTCAGTTGCTTTCGATATTTCGCTGGCGTTATGTGATACTTTTCTCTAAAACTTTCTATAAAGTTCGATTCGTAAGTAAATCCATTATCCCCCGCAATTTGTGTAATAGATTTCTTTGAATAGATCAAGTCAAATACGGCATAAGATAAACGTATACTTTTTCTAAGTCCTATAAATCTCATATCCGTTATTTCTTCTAGATTTTCTGAAAACCATCTCACTGATAAAATACAATTCGTCGCAACTTCACCTATATATAATTTTTCTTTATAATTTTCATACATATAATTGATTGCTTTATGTATATCATTATTTAAAAAGTAATCATGATCTTCATCTACAATCCTATATAACCTCAATGTCATCATCAATTGCTTAATTGCATTAATCACATTTCTATCTTTATTATTTTTATATTTAAAGTAATTGACCAGCACCTTGTTCATATAAAACCTAAGCGCTTTGTAATCAAGTTTATCTACATCAATATAATACTTTTTATCAAATTGAAAAAAGTAATCTAGTTCACATCTTGATAAATATAAACTTGCTATAACAGTATCCTCTTTAGAATAAATACGATAATGTTCTAAATCATTAATGATGATAATTTCATTTTTTCGATAAACTCTTATTTTTCCATTGATATAGATTTTACTACTTCCTTCTATTACAAATAGAAGTAATAACCCCATATTAAAATCAGATTTAATATTTAAAGGTTGGTAAATTTTAAAATTACTATCATATAACATGTCAAACACCTCAATTCCTTATGAAACATCTTTATTTACTATTCACGATAATTATAATTCAACAAATATTACTAAAAATACTTTATTCTTGACTTTTTATTATGAAATTTTGTACTTATTTTAATCCTTCAGAAGCAATATTCTTTTATTTATTGGATATAATTTTTCGTATTATTATCCAAAGTCAATTATTTTATTATGTCTTAAATATTACAAACGTGTAACAAAGAATCCTGTTTAGTAACTAAAAGTGCTTAAAAACGTTGGTATTATAACGTTCTTTATTCAGTGTAAAATGTTCGGAATTATTACATGAAATCTTTAGATATTTAAATTAAATTACAAAGCTTTAACATTCAACACAAACTAAACTATTTCTGATAAAGTAGGTTTTGTTGATTAACAGCGAAGAAAAAACTTATTAGAAAAAAAACATAAAACATATACGAAAAAATTATTTTTAAATTATCTAGGAGGATTTATTTATTATGAAGAAAATCGCAACAGCAGCAATCGCAACAGCAGGAATCGCAACATTTATGGCACATGACGCAGATGCAGCAGAAAATACACAAGGATATAATCCAAACGATCCATATTCTTATTCTTACAATTACACAATTGACCAACAAGGTAACTACCACTACACTTGGGAAGGTAACTGGAATCCATCATCTCATTACGGTTACCAAGCTCAACAACAAGTAGCAACTAACACTGCTTCTTCAAATAACGAAGCAGCTTCAAATACAAATTATTCACAACCAGCATTCAATGCTGCACCAAATGGTGGTGGTTTAGGAGATTCTCATAACACATCTTCAAACCAAAACAATGTTCGTGTAACAACTACACAAGCACCATCAACTAGCAACCATACAGCAACTACATCAAACTCAAGTTCAAATGTAAGCACTACAACTACATCAACTTCTCGCCCATCAACTGGTGGAGGAGCTAACTTATACACTGCAGGACAATGTACTTACTATGCATTCAGCAAACGTCCTGACTTAGGTAGCACTTGGGGAAATGCTAATAACTGGGCTAACGCAGCAGCACAATCTGGTTACACAGTAAATAACAAACCATCTGCAGGTTCAGTATTACAAACTACAGCTGGTGGATACGGTCACGTTGCTTACGTAGATAAAGTAAACTCTGACGGTTCTATCCAAGTTTCTGAAATGAACTACCAAGGTGTAGGTGTTGTTTCAACTCGTACAATCTCAGCTTCAGCAGCTGGTTCTTACAACTACATTCACTAAGATGAATATAAATAAAAAAGAGCAATCGCAATGATTGCTCTTTTTTTATGCATTTGTTTTTACTTTTTTGATACCGATACCTGTTATACCATAAAATGCTGCAAAGAACACACATAAATAACATGGTACAGCCCACCAGAAGAAATCTCCTAACGAAACACCCAATAAATCACGATAATATATACCTGATGTTCCCCATGGGATAAATGGCAATACCATCGTCCCACAATCTTCTAGCGTTCTTGATAAGTTTACACGATCTAAATTACGTTCATTATACATGTCCATTAACAATACACCTATCATAATAATTACGACAGATGCAACACCAGCTGCAAATACCAGTATTAAGCTTCCCGCTATCGTAACTAATATCAAATGTGAATCTTTAGAGACTTTACTAGATATTGTCGTTAAAATAACTTTTAAACTGCCAGATGCTTCTACAATACCCGCAAATGCATAACCGCAGAAAATCGTTACAACAATTTCAGTCATACTCATAATGCCACCTCGTTGTAACAGTTCTACCATTGAACTTGATGCATCACTTTCAGCTAAGCCTGTCATATTGATATTGAAACCTTGCATCGTTACATTAAATGCATCTACTATTTCAAATCCATTATTAAACACACCTACAAACATTGCGACTAAACTAGATAATAACATCATCGGTACAGTAGGTTTTCCTATACTAATACCTAAGACTATAACAATAACTGGTACCCATACCCAAAAGTTTAAATTAAAAGCTGTATCAATATTACTCAGCAATTCATTTATTCTTTTGCTTTCTACATTTTTAGCATCAAATTGTAAGCCTGCTATAAACCATATAATAAGCCCAATAATTGATGCAGGTATTGTCGTCCACATCATATGTTGGATATGCCTAAAGATATTTACTTTCGTTACTAATGCAGCTAAATTGGTCGTATCAGAAAGTGGTGACATTTTATCTCCAAACACACCACCTGCTATTACAACACCTGCAACCATACCTATCGGAATATTCATTTCATTGGCAATCGCCATTAATGCTATACCAGCTGTACCTACTGATCCCCATGCAGTACCTGTAGCGACAGATGTAACGGCTGTTATGACAAATGCAGTTACTAAAAAGTATGTCGAATTGATCGTTTCTAAACCATAATAAATTAAAGCAGGTACAGTGCCTGAATACATCCACGTACCTATTAAAATACCGACTGCAAATATTATGTATATAGCTGGCATTGCAGTTGCTAGCCTCTTTGTAATACCATCTTGTAAGTCTTCCCAAGTTAAGCCTACTCTAATGGCTATAAAGCTCGCATAAACCGCTGCAATAATTAATAAAGGCTGAATTGGATAATGTAAAATCCCAAAACCAATCAATACGACTAGCCCCATAAATAAAATCGTAGAAATTGCTTCAAATAAAGTTGGTAATCTCTTCATATAATGCCCCCTTCAATATACTTAGAAAACTAACCATATTATTTAATATATGAAAAAAGTAGTCGCAAATAATTTGCTAACTACTCTTTTTCAATGTTTTAATCCTTAACATAAATATTACAAGCAAATGACATTAATTTTCTAAAAATTCACCGTAAAACCTTATATTATCGGTATATTTTCTATATTACTGTTTGTCATAATTGGTCATAAATATTACTAAAATATTGTATCTGATTATGATTAAGTAACAAGTGTATGAAAACACACACAAACATAAAAACATCTGTTAAAGTATTATTTGTCGTCGGAAAACGACACAAACAAAACTAAAATTTAAATTTAAAACATATACGAAATTTACGGAGGATTATTTATAATGAAAAAATTAACAGCATTCGCAGTATTATCTACGGGATTAGCAACAACAATAATTGGAAATGGTGAAGCTTCAGCAGATACTTTCGATAACGCTCAAGCTCCAGTCCAAAACCAAACTCAAACTCAAAACTTTAACTATACTAATAACTATAGCCAAAATTACAACACTTCAAACATGAGTCAATCATTTACTTCATCAGTAACACAAACTGCAACTCAAACTACAAGTTCATCAGCTAACTTATACACTGCTGGACAATGTACTTATTATGTATTTGATAAAAGACAAGCAGCTGGAGAACCAATTAGCTCAACTTGGGGAAATGCTAACCAATGGGCAGCAAACGCAGCAGCAGATGGTTACACAGTAAATAACACACCTAAAAAAGGTTCAATCTTACAATCAACAGCTGGTGCTTACGGACACGTAGCATACGTTGAAAATGTAAACTCTGACGGTAGCGTTGAAGTTTCTGAAATGAACTACCAAGGTGAAGGTGTCGTATCAACTCGTACTATCTCAGCTTCAGAAGCTGGTTCTTACAACTACATTCACTAAGATTAATTGAATATCATGTATATGGAGACTGGACATATTATTGTCTAGATCTCCTTTTTTGTTTATAAAATAATTAATTTATATTATTGTTTGGCGGCAACGGTAAAAAAATGTATACTTGAATTAAGTTAGGAGGGATTATACATGAGTGAAAACGAACAAAATCCATTTCAACAAACTTCAACACATTCAACATATGAAGAAGTATCACAACACGTTGATACAACTGATGATGATAGATTATTCGGTATGCTTATATACTTAACAAGTTTCTTTGCTTCATTCTTTGCGCCACTTATCATTTGGTTAATTAAAAGAGAGAACTCTCCATTCGTTGATAGAATTGGTAAAGATTATTTAAACTTCTTTATTTCATATACGATTTGGGGGCTTGTTGCTTCCCTATTATGTTTAATATTAGTAGGTTTTATTTTAATACCAATATTAGCTATTTTAGCTTTTGTCTTTACGGTTATTGGTGCTATCAAAGCATACAATGGAGAAACTTATTTACCACCATTATCAATTCGTATGATCAAATAACACTTTCAATTTTTGAAAGTGTTATTTTCCTTTTTTATAGTAAAACTGATTAAATACTAAAATTAAAATTCGTGATAGAATGACGTATACTCTTATAATCTTAAGAGTGACGTATTTTATGAATCCCCTTTTTAAACGTTATTTGTGCAGTTCCATTTTTATGGAAAGGCATAATTTTTTTTGTACTTTATCACTACAGTGCTTTAAAGGAGGAGTTTTTTTGGATCAAAAAATTAAAAAACCGAGAAGAAGATATATAAGCTTACCGACACAAATATTAATCGCTTTAGTATTAGGTGTTGTGGTAGGATACTTTTTACACGGACAAGACCATTTAATTAAATTCATTCGACCTATTGGAGATATCTTTTTAAATCTTATTAAAATGATTGTTATTCCAATTGTATTCTGTTCATTAGCATTATCAATTTCAAACGTTGGTGATATGCATACAGTTGGTAGATATGGTTGGAAAACGATTTTATACTTTGAAATTATCACGACAATTGCAATTGGGTTGGGCATTATATTCGGAAACTTATTCAAACCTGGATTAGGTATAGACGCAAACAAATTACCTAAAGGTGATATTTCTAAATATGAACAAACTGCTGATGCTGCAGAAAAGTCTACTTATGGTAACCATATGATAGATACTATAGTTAGCATCATACCTACAAATATATTTGAAGCTTTAACAGCTGGAGAATTACTACCTATTATATTCTTTGCAGTATTCTTCGGATTAGCAATCGCTGCTGTTGGTGAAAAAGGTCAACCAGTTAAAGATGTATTAAGCGGAACATTAGAAGCTGTATTCTGGATGATACATAGAATATTACGATTAGCGCCATATGGTGTATTTGCTTTTATCTGTGTAACGATTATGACATTTGGATTATCTGCTTTAATTCCATTAGTTAAGTTATTAGCTGTTGTTGTAGGTGCAATGGTATTCTTTATTATTGTTGTATTAGGGATTGTCGCAAAAATTTGTGGTATCAGCGTATTCTCTATTATTCGCATATTAAAAGACGACTTATTGTTAGCGTTCTCAACTTCAAGTTCAGAAACGGTTCTACCATCAGTCATGGAAAAAATGGAAAAGTTCGGTGCACCAAAAGATATTGTTTCATTTGTAGTACCAACAGGATATACATTTAACCTTGATGGATCAGCTTTATACCAATCAATCGCAGCATTATTTGTTGCTCAGATGTATGGTGTTCATTTAACGCTTGTTGAACAGTTAATATTAATGTTTACATTAATGATTACATCTAAAGGTATGGCAGCTGTACCTGGTACTTCTATAGTTGTTCTTATTACAACATTAGGGTCTATGGGATTAAATCCAGAAGGACTTGCATTAATTATCGGTATAGACAGACTATTAGATATGACTAGAACATGTGTCAATGTTGTAGGTAACGCGTTATCAACAATTGTAATCTCTAAATGGGAAAACAAATATGATCACGAAAAAGGTCAAGAATATTTAAAAACATTAAAAAAAGCATAAAATAAAAAAGATTCGGCTAAGGGGAGCCGAATCTTTTTATTTTAAATTATTTAAGTGAATCCACAATTTCTTTAATTTCATCTTGTTTTAAATCAACAACAATTTCTCCGTCTTTAGTATCTTCTTTTAAAGCATCTTTAGCTTCTTCTGAATGATATAATTCCGCAATTTTCTTATATGTTTTATTATCTTTGTCTTTTGTATTTGCTGCGATAAAGTTGATATAAGGTTTAGCTGCATTAGCATCTGGATCTTCTAAGAAGATAGGGTCGTTTTTAGGATCTAATCCAGCTTTTGAAGCTACACCATTATTGATAACAGCAATATCCACTTCATCTAATGCTCTCGCTGTTTGTTGTGCATCTACAGCTTTAATGTTTAAATTCTTTTTATTCTCAACAATGTCTTTAGGTCCACCACTTAAACCGAAGTTCTTATCTAATTTAATGTAACCTGCTTTTTCTAATAATTTTAACGCTCTTGCTTGGTTTGAAACATCATTTGGAATTACGACTTTAGCACCATTTTTTAAATCTTTAACATCTTTCAATTCTTTCGAGTATATACCTAAAGGTGCAAACACTGTCGTTCTTATTGGTGTAATTTCTGTACCTTTATTTGCTTTCTTAAATTGATCTAAAAATGCGAAATGTTGGAAGGCATTTAAATCAATATCTCCGTCTGATAAAGCTTTATTTGGAACATTGTAGTCTGAAAACTGTTTGATTTCAACTTCAATATCATCTTTCTTAGCTAATTCTTTTACTTTGTCCCAAACTGCTGTGTCATTTGATGCGATACCAATTGTTACTTTCTTGTCGTCTTTCTTATCTCCACATGCTGCGAGTAATAATACTAATGCTACTAATAATGTTAAGACTTTCTTCATTTGAATTGCTCCTTTATATTAAAATATTTAACTTCTGCGTACTAATCTAGATAAGACATTACCTAGAGATTGAATAACTTGTACCATAATAACAAGTATAATAACGGTGATAACGATGACGATTGTATCAAATCTTTGATAGCCGTATGCAAGTGCTAAGTCACCTATTCCGCCACCACCAACTGCACCGGCCATTGCAGTAGCACCAATTAAACCAATAATTGAAGTCGTTAATGCTAAGATTAATGACCCTAGTGCTTCTGGTAATAAGAAATATCTAATAATTTGAATGGGTGAAGCACCCATTGAATGTGCAGCTTCAATAACACCAGAATTAACTTCTAATAATGAGTTTTCAACTAATCTTGCTATGTAAGGTGCAACATAAACAGTCAGTGGTACAATTGCTGCAGATGTACCTATTGAAGTACCTACAATTAATTTCGTAAAAGGTACAATCGCAATTAATAATATAATGAAAGGTAAAGATCTAAATATATTAATAATTGGATTAAGTAAATAATAAATGATGACATTTTCCCATATACCGTTTTTTCTAGTAATCACTAACAAAATGCCTAATGGAATACCGATTAATGCACCTAATACAAGTGACACAGTTACCATATATAAAGTTTGATATATAGAATCTAACAATAGTGAAGAATCTAATGATGATCCGAACATTATGCACCAACCTCCTCAAATTCTATATTTAATGAATCTAAATGGGCAAAACTTCTTCTAATTGCGCTATCGTCACCCTTCAGACGTAACGTTAAGTACCCTACTGGTGTGCCTTGAATATCTGACATTGAAGCAAACAAGACATTAATTTGAACTTGATATTTTGTAATTAAATCATTAATGATGGATTGTGTCACTTTCTCTCCATCTATGTATAATTTAATGTCTGTTGCATGATGATCAGTTGGTATTAACTTTCTTAAATTATCTGATATATCTGTTGTAATAACGGTAGATACAAAATTCTTAGCTGTAGCTGTTTTAGGGTGACTAAAGACATCTAATACAGGTCCAATTTCGATAACTCTTCCATTTTCCATGACTGAGACTTTGTTACAAATCTTTTGTATCACACTCATTTCATGTGTAATCAGTAGAATTGTGACTCCAAATTCTTCATTGACATTTTTTAATAATTTCAATATAGAATCTGTCGTTGCCGGGTCAAGTGCACTAGTTGCTTCGTCACATAATAATATTTTAGGATCTGTCACGAGTGCTCTTGCAATAGCCACTCTTTGTTTTTGTCCTCCAGATAGTTCATTAGGATATTGCTTCCCTTTATCCTGTAGTCCAACAAACTTTAATAGTTCATCTACTTTGGCTTTAATTTTTTCTTTACTTGTACCTTGCAAAATAAGTGGCATCGCAACATTATTAAATACTGTCTTAGAATTTAATAAATTGAAATGTTGAAATATCATGCCGATATTCTTCTTAACGCTTTGTAATTCTTTCTTTGAATATTGATTGATGTCATGGCCATTAACAATGACCTCTCCCGTTGTTTTCTCTTCCAAAGCATTAACAAGTCTTATTAACGTACTTTTTCCTGCACCACTATATCCAATTACGCCAAAAATATCTTGTTCTTCGACTTTAAAACTGACATCTTTTAAAGCTTGGATTTCAGAATTCTTTTGCTGGAAAATTTTATTTACATTTTTAAATTCAATCATCTTATTTATCCCTTCCGAATTCTTATTAATATGATAAGAATTATATGGGTGTTTCCATTTATCGTCAATACTTATAATCAAATTTTTCTAAATATTCATTTATTTGGATTGTATTTTTTCTCTTTAATGATTGATTAACATTTTCTTAATGAATTTTTATTAATGTAAGCGCTATCAATAAATTATTGACAACTTTGTGAACAACAAATAAAATGAAAATTAAGATGTATTTTTACATCTATAAATAAGGGGGTTATGAGTATGGCAGAGCATGATTTCAAGCGTTTAGCAGCAGATCCAAAGTTTAAAGAACTTCTGAAAAAAAGAAATAGTTTTATATTTCCTATCTCTATATTCTTTATTTTGGCAACACTCCTATTTCCAGTGTTGACTGGTTATACAAACATCTTGAATAATATTGCATTTTGGAATATTTCATGGGCATGGATTTACGCTTTATTATTATTCATTATGGTTTGGACACTTGTCACTTTGTACATGCGAAAAGCAAAATCTTTTGATAAAGATGCTGAGGAACTATTAAAAGCATATAGAGAGGAGCAAAACTTATGAATGTCATCGTTGTCGTTATGTTTTTAATATTTGTCGGGATCACATTATTTATTACATATTTTGCATCTAAAAGAACGCAATCAGCAAATGACTTCTACACTGCTGGTGGCGGCTTAACAGGTTGGCAAAATGGTTTGGCAATTGCAGGTGATTATTTATCAGCCGCATCATTTTTAGGTATAGCAGGTGCCATCGCATTATGGGGGTTTGATGGTTTCTTCTATAGTATTGGTTATTTAACAGCTTATCTTATTGTGTTATACATCGTAGCTGAGCCATTAAGAAACCTTGGTAAATATACTTTAGCAGATATGATTGCAGCACGATTTGAATTAAAAAAAGTAAGAGCTATGGCTGCAGTTTCTTCTATTACAATAGTTATTTTCTACATGCTTGCACAACTCGTTGGAGCAGGTGCACTTATTCAATTACTATTTGGTATACCTTATACACTCGCTGTTATTCTAGTTGGTATTATGATGACTATTTACGTATTATTTGGTGGTATGACAGCAACAAGTTGGGTACAAATGGTTAAAGCGGTATTACTTATGATTGGTACTGTAATTATTTCATTTTTAGTGTTATTACATTTTGACTTCAATCTTTCTACGATGTTTGGTGAAATGCATAACATTAAGTCATCAGATTTCAAAGGTGAATTTATTAATCCAGGTTCACAAGGTAAACCACCGTTAGATAACATCTCATTAATTATTGCGTTACTCTTTGGTACAGCTGGTTTACCACATATATTGATGCGATTCTTTACAGTTAAAGATGCTAAAACAGCAAGATCTTCTGTTATGTGGGCAACATGGATTATCGGTATCTTCTACATTTTAACAATCTTCCTTGGATTTGGTGCAGCAGCATTATTAACACGTGAAGAAATTATTGCAGCTAACCCTGCAGGTAATATGGCAGCTCCATTATTAGCAGCAAAATTAGGTGGAGATTTCTTAATGTCATTTGTTTCTGCCGTTGCATTTGCGACGATTTTAGCAGTAGTAGCAGGTTTAGTATTAACAGGCGCGTCTGCATTCGCACATGATATTTACGGGCAAGTTATTAAAAAAGGTAAAATAAGCGAACGTGAACAGATGAAAGCAGCAAAATTAGCTTCATTAACCGTTTCAGTTGTATCCATTATATTAGCTTTATTTGCTCAAAATTTAAACGTGGCATTCTTAGTATCATTAGCATTTTGTGTCGCAGCAAGTGCTAACTTACCTGTCATTGTATTTACGATATTTTGGAAGAGATTTAACACACACGGTGCCATCACAGGAATCGCTGTCGGCTTAATCATGTCACTTATACTCGTTATTCTAAGTCCAAATGTCATGAATCCAGCAGGAACAGCATTTATAACAATGTCGCCAATATTCCCATTATCAAACCCTGCAATCATATCAGTACCAGCAGGCTTTATTGGAGCATTTTTAGGAACATTCCTAGGTAAATCAGAATCACATGATAAATTCCAAGAAGTCCAAGTTAAATCAGCAACCGGTATATCAACTTCAGATATTACACATTAAAAATCAGATAGCGTTGTGGAATTATTTAGAGACACAATTCCGAGAAATGTCCCTAAGGAGTGCTGTTAGAGACATAATTCCGAGAAATGTCCCTAAGGAGTGCTGTTAGAGACATAATTCCAAATAATGTCCCTAAGGAGTGCTGTTAGAGACACAATTCCGAATAATGTCCCTAAGAGGCGTTGTTGGGGACACAATTCCGAATAATGTCCCTAAGAGGCGTTGTTGGGGACACAATTCCGAATAATGTCCCTAATTAGACGCTCCTAACTACCACTTCTCGGAATTCTGGTAATTAGATCAACCAAATAACCTATTTAATGTCAAAAACCGCTTAGACATCCGTCGTGTCTAAGCGGTTTTTTCTTATTTTAATTTTGCTTTTTGTAAGAACTTCACTTTTTTGCTAAGTGATTTTGAAGATTTTTGTTTGAGCATTTTATTTCTTATTTTAATTTTTAAAGTACTTGATGATTGTGCTGCTTTACCGATTTTTCTTGATTTTAATATGACTTTTTTAGTATGTTTCGTTCTTAATTTATCATAGCGCTTTAATGCTGATTCTATATCTCGATCGTTAATTAAATTAACTAATGTTACGGCATCTTCTATTGCTTGGCCTGCACCTTGTCCCATGTTCGGTGTTGTTGCATGTGCTGCGTCACCTAATAGAACAACTCTATTTGAAACGAAAGATTTCAATGGAACTAAGTCATACATATCATGATGTAATATGCCTGTTTCTTCTTGTGCATCTAATATGGTTCTTACTTCATCTGGGAATTGATTGAAGTATGCTTGAAGATGGGGTTTCTCAAATGACTTAAATTGCAAATCATTTTCTTTAGCATTCATTGTACAGAACCAGTATAATTCGTTGTCTTTTAAAGGTACAATGCCAAATCTTCCTTTATGTCCCCAATATTCTAAAGTAACATCTTGTTCAATATTTAACTTCTCATTTACAACGCCTCTGAAACAAGTGTATCCAGCATACTTAGGTGCAGATTTCGGATAAAGTTGTGTTCTTACTTTTGAATGTATGCCATCTGCTGCAATTACTAAATCAAATTGTTCTTCTAAACCATTTGTAAAATAAAGTCGCACATCGTCAGCTGTTTGCTTAAATGTTTTAACTTCGTGATTTAAATAAATATTATCTGTTGGTACATGTGTTTTTAAGATTTCATGTAACACTTTTCTATGAATCGTAATATTTTTATGTTCATCTTCATTCATCATTAATGAATTTAAAAATTCATCTAAATCAGATCTAATTTCTATTTTTCTTAATGGCTGGCCTTCTTGCTCAATTGCATATGCCATTTTATATTGTTTCAATGCTTTAAGGACATTACTTCCAATGCCTAGACCAGCACCATCTTGGTCTAAATTTCCACGTTGTTCATAAACATAAACTTCATGTCCCGTTTGAGTTAGTAATCCAGCAGTCGTTAACCCACCGATGCCTGCCCCAATTACAGCAATTTTCATTTTGTTCACTACTTTCTTTGAAATAAAAATTTGATTATAAGCTTTATTTTAACATGAATCCTTACATATCTTTACCCCCAGTTCATATTGAACTAGGGGTAAACTTTATTTGTAATAGTCTTTATGGACTTTTGATTTTTTCAAATTATGGTCATCATAATAACCTTCCATAATTTTACCGATACTAGTTGCCCAATTCACATCTGTTGCATATAAGTGTTGTCCAGGATTATAAGGGTTCCATCTCATTTTATATAATGTGTCTTGCCCATTGTTAAGATAATCCTTTTTAATAAATTCAGCGCCTCCATTTATAGCTTTTTCTGGAGAAGTCCAACCTTTTTTACGCGCATAACTACTACCCGTTTCTACAGCATCTTGGTCAAATGCCCCAATTCCATAGAAATTATAGAATGTTTTACCATTGGACATTTTGACACCACTAGCCAATTCAGAATTACCATTGCCAGTTTCGATAAAAGCATGGCTCATCAAGTATATGACATTGACATCATATTTTTCTTGAGCATCTATAAAAGCTTTTTCTTTGCCTTTTAATATGCCTTTATCTTTTAAAATTTCTTTAACTTGTTTTTCTGATACATCTACTTTTTTAGATATATCTATGAATTGAAAGTCTGTCTGACTTTTGTCGATATCCATAAATTTATCGATTTCTTTTTTATCAGCATACACAAATTTGTTGTCCTTTTGTGTAACGGCTGGTGCATCACTTTGCGTTTGAATTTCAAGCGCTTCTTCATAAGTATGTGTTTGATGATTTTTAAAAAAAGGAGACTCAAAAATAAATAATAAAACAATAAATATAATAATAATTGTGAGCCCTAAAATTAAAGAAAACCTTTCTCTCAAAAAGTTAATAATATTCACACCTCTTCTATTTGTATAAGCATTGTTACTGTTTTAACTTATCTTATATTTTCTTAAATTTCAACGAAATGTTTTCAAAAAAAAATAAGAGCGAGACAGAAACCTGTCTCACTCTTCTCTACTCATACCTTTTAAAAAGTTCAATAATAACGTTACACTTTGATTAATTTCTGGATCTTTAAGTGCACCTAATAAATCTGTTACAGAAGTCTTCTTATAAGGATTAGCCCTATTCGCTACTTTCATACCGTTATTAATTCTTCTCACGAAAGTCGATGTTTCTTCTATATCTAGCTCTCCTAATAGAAATAGAACTTGTCCCAGATTTCCTAAAATACCTTCATATTGTTCTTTATTCAGTTCATTGACGATATTTTTTGTAATGATTTTACGTTGCACAATGGCTGCATGAAAAGCATCCAGCGCTTCCGCTTCTTCCAGTGCATCGAGTATATCAATCCCTTTTTCAATGGCAATTTTTCGATCTGATAATCGTGATTTAATGTCATTCATATTTTCTTCAATTATATATTCTCTACTTTTATGAATTTTCTTAATCACTTTAACTCTTTCACCCATTATAAATCGCCACCTTTACTAGGGAATGTATAACTTGATTTCGCCCACTTATCTTGTACTCTCACACTAATCTGTGGCTGTCTATTACCAAAACGTGAATTATGTTTAGGTATAGGTGATTTGCCTTTTTTAGTGACAACTTCTAACTTCGCATAATTATCTTTATATGCTGGTGTATTTGTATCTTTATCAACATCACTATCTGTTACAAAGTTAGGTGCACCTTCATTCTGATCATTTAATGGAATATAAATATTATTACCTGCTACTCTGTCTGTTACTTGCACATTCACTTCTACTGTACCTACTTTAGAAGTTACTTTAACTCTCGCACCATTTTCGATACCGTGTTCTTCAGCAAGTTCTTTAGAAATTTCACAGAAGTTTCTAGGCAATTTATATTTTAAACCTGGTACTTGATAAGTCATATTACCTTCATGGAAATGTTCTAAGACACGTCCATTGTTAACGTGTAATGACATTTCTTTAGTCTTTTTAGATTCAACATTAAATGACAATGGATAAAGTCTAGCTTTGCCATCAGGGAAATTAAATCTTTCTGTATATAATAATGGTGTATCAGTGCCATCATCATTCATTGGCCATTGTAAACTATCAAATCCTTCTAAACGATCATACGTAATACCTTTGACTAAAGGCATGAGTGATTGTGCTTCATACCATATTTCACTAGGATGTTGATAATCCCAATCTCCGCCAAGTGACTGAGCAATTAATTGAATGATTTCCCAGTCTGGTTTAGAATCTCCAAGCGTGTCTAATGCTTTATTGATTCTTTGAACGCGTCTTTCAGTGTTTGTAAATGTACCATCTTTTTCTAATGAAGGAGATGCTGGTAAGACAACATCCGCAAATTCGGCTGTTTTTGATAAAAATAAATCTTGAACGACTAAGAAATCAATTTTCTCAAATGCTGATCTGACATAATTGATATTAGCGTCTACAACACCTGTATCTTCACCTTTAATATAAAGTGAGTGTAATGTACCTTCATGTATACTATCTATCATTTGATGGTTGTCCAACCCTCTTTCTGAATCGAGCGAAACTTGCCAAGCTTGTTCAAATTTATGTCTCACTTCATCATCAGAGACATCTTGATATCCTGGGAATGTGTTAGGCATACTGCCCATATCACTACATCCTTGAACATTGTTGTGACCTCTTAGTGGATAAGCACCTGTGCCAGGTCTCATATAATTCCCTGTCACTAATAATAAGTTAGAAATAGCTGTACTTGTATCACTACCGATACGATGTTGCGTTACACCCATTGCCCAACAGATGGATAGAGATTCAGTTTCTGCAACTTGTTTAGCAATATGTTTAAGTTCTGTTTGACTAATGCCCGTTAGACTTTCTGCATACTCTAACGTAAATGTATTAAGACTCTCATAATAACTATCAAAATCATTAACCCATTTATTGATAAAAGCTTCATCGTGCCAATTTTGGTCGATAATATATTTTGTTACAGCTGATAGCCAAACTAAATCTGTACCAGGATTTGGTTGATAAAATTTATCTGCACGTTCAGCCATCTCATGTTTTCTAATATCAAATACATATAATTTTTGTCCCAATAATTTATGTGCACGTTTAATTCTACTCGCAATAACTGGATGTGCTTCAGCTGTGTTTGTACCAATAGTAATGACCATTTTAGCTTTTTCTAAATCTTCAATTGAACCTGAATCGCCACCGTAACCTACTGTTCTAAACAATCCTTGAGTAGCTGGTGATTGACAATACCTTGAACAATTATCGACATTATGCGTCCCAATAACTTGTCTCGCTAATTTCTGCATTAAATAAGATTCTTCATTTGTACATTTAGAAGATGAAATAAACGCTAATGCATCTTTACCGTATTGATTTTTAATTTGAGAAAATCGGGTACTGATCACTCTTAAAGCTTCGTCCCATTCAACTTCTTGGAAATAGCCTTCTTTTCTAACTAAAGGTTTCGTTAATCTATCTTCAGAATTCACATAGTCCCATGCGAATTTCCCTTTAACACAAGTAGATATATGATTTGCTGGAGAATCTTCATGAGGTAACACTCTTAATATTTCTCTGTCTTTTGTCCAAACATCAAATGAACAACCTACACCACAGTATGTACATACTGTCTTAGTCTTCTTAATGACATCTTCTCGCATCGCCGCTTCAGAATCAGAAATCGCAAACAGTGGTCCATATCCAGATTCAGCTTTTTTAGTGAGTTCAATCATCGAACGTAATAAGCCAGGTTCTTGATCAGTCATATAGCCTGCATTACCTAGCATGTTATTTTCCATCAAAGCATTACAAGGACATACTGTTACACATTGTCCACAGTTCACACAACTTGATTCATCAATCGCACGATCATTGTCCCAAATAACTCTAGGTTGTTTTCTTTCCCAATCAATCGTCAATGTTTCGTTCACTTGTACATCTTGGCATACTTCTACACATCTACCGCATAGAATACATTGATCAGGATCATATCTATAAAATGCCCCAAAATCTTTTTCATAACCTTTCGATTGAAATGGATTAGATTGATGTTCTAAACCAAATTCACCCATTGTATTATGAATTTCGCAATTGCCATTATTATAATCACAAACTGTACAATATAATTCATGGTGTTCAAGCACTCTGTCCAATGCTTGTTTCTGAGCTGATTTCACGGATTCAAGTTGTGTATTCACAACCATGCCATTCTCAATCATCGTACTACATGCACGTTGAAGTTGCCCATTAACTTCGACGACACATGAGTCACACGTTTCAATTGGTCCTAAAGATTCGTTGTAGCATATAGACGGAACAAAGGATAACTTTTCAGCTTTAATAAAATCTAATAGCCTCATGCCCTCTTCTACAAGAAAATCTTTACCATCAATTGTTATAACCTGATGTTCTTGCATATTGATTACCCCCTCTATGAAATTATGCCCAAAAAAGCCAAACAAATTCATTATTAAATGAAAAGGCTTACTTTTGATTATAATTTTGTAATTTTACAATTGCAAATAATTGTTATGCTTACTATATTGATAAATTTTCAGAAATTTCAAAAATATTATTGATACACTATTAAATATTTGCTAATCTATGAATATTCTTAGTTTGAAAGAAGGTTTTACAATGGTTACATTTATTTCTAGTATTATTATTTTAATTTTGGGGTATATCTTTTACGGTAAATATGTTGAACGCGTATTCGAGATACATCCAGATAAACAAACACCTGCGTATAGTAAACAAGATAATATGGATTTTGTACCTATGCCTGCTTGGAAAGGATGGATGATTCAGCTGCTCAACATAGCTGGATTGGGGCCGATTTTTGGTGCAGTAGCTGGTGCTTTATATGGACCAGTAGCATTTATCTGGATTGTTGTAGGATGTATCGTTGCTGGCGGTGTACATGACTATTTCTCAGGCATGTTAAGTTTGAGACATGGCGGTGCACAGTTCCCTATGCTTGTACAACATTATTTAGGTAAGGTTATTAGAGTGTTCACAGACGTTGTGTCTGTCGTCTTGATGGTGCTCGTTGCAGCTGCATTTGTTGCTGGGCCAGCTCAATTATTATCAAGCAAGACACCTATATCGTTCTTCGTAGCATTAGTTATCATTTTTACATACTTTATACTAGCAGCTATACTTCCTATCAATAAAATTATTGGACGTATTTATCCAATATTCGGTGTTATCTTAATCGTTATGGCCGTTAGTGTAGCCGTTGCTTTAATATTTAGTGGTAAACATATTCCTGAAATTACAATTCATAATATGCATCCTAAAGAACTACCTGTTTGGCCATTACTTATGGTGACAATATCTTGTGGTGCAATTTCAGGTTTCCATTGTACGCAAAGTCCAATCATTTCAAGAACAGTTAAAAATGAATCAGAAGGTAGAAAAGTCTTTTATGGCGCAATGATTTCAGAAGGTATTATTGCATTAATTTGGGCAGCAGCTGGTATGACATTCTTCGGTGGTACTGAAGGATTAGCAGCAAAATTACAATCAATCGGTCCAGCTGGTGTCGTTGACCAAATCTCAATGGAACTATTAGGACCATTCGGTAGTATCCTTGCACTACTTGGTGTCATCATTCTACCTATTACAACAGGTGATACTGCACTTAGAAGTTCAAGAATGATTATAGAAGATTTCATGAGAGATAAAGTAAAAATTAAGCCAAAAGTATTAATGATCGCAGCAAGCTTTGCGGTAGGGTTACCAGCTTTCTTACTATCAACAATTGATTATTCATTCTTATGGAGATATGTAGGGTTCTCAAATCAAATCGTTGCAACCGTTATGTTGTGGGTAAGTGTAAGTTACTTATTAAGATATGGCAAGAAACATCTAGTAGCCGGAATACCAGCATTATTCATGACTGCTGCAATTAGTGTATATGTATTATATGCACCCGAAGGATTATCATTACCATATCAAACATCTGTAATTGGCGGTTCAATCGTATTTCTAATTGTCGCTTCATTATATGTACGTGCAATTATTAAACATGCAGACCCAAGCAGAATCCCAACACCTACAAGAGATTTATATACATCTTAAAATGTAGAATATGCAGACTTCCGATAATACGTCGGAAGTCTTTTTTATGAGTATGTTGTGTGTGATGATAGCGAGGTTCTTAGTTACAGTTCTCACGACTTTTGTAATTATAGACGTCTGTAGTTACAATTCGACCGACTTTTGTTACTATAGACCTCCTTAGTTACAATTCCACCGACTTTTGTTATTATAGACCCCTTAGTTACACTTCCGACCACTTTTGTAATTAACAGACCACTACATACATATCAATCTCGAAATACTCATTACTTCTATACTTTCTAAACCTTCTATTATTGTTAAAGATTACAAATAATCATATATTTTTTATTCTCACAATCTATCTATAATATCCAAACAGTTGTACTATTGTATTACATCATATTTTAAAAAGGAGAGATTATTCATGTCTATAGACATAAAATCATTAGAAGATAAGTATCCTATTATTTCTAATATTAAAAATGGAGAAGAAGTATTTTGGAAAAATCCTGACTATTTAGCGACTACTGATTTACCATTTTCAATGGATGATGTATTAGATGCTGAACAACGATTAGCTCGTTTTGCACCCTATATTGAAGAAGTCTTTCCTGAAACGAAACAAAACAATGGAAAAATTGAATCTCAAATTTTTTCATTAGATCATTTTAAAAATGCACGATTCAGTCATTTAAAGGGACGCTTATTACTTAAAGGTGACCATGCTTTACCTATTTCTGGTTCTATTAAAGCACGTGGTGGCATTTATGAAGTGCTAAAGTTTGCTGAAGAAACAGCAATGAAAGAAACTGATTTTACGATTAATAGTGATTACCGTCTACTTGCTACTGAACAATATCAATCTATTTTCTCTAAATACAGAATTGCTGTTGGTTCTACTGGTAATTTAGGATTAAGCATCGGTATTATGAGTGCCAAATTAGGATTCAAAGTAACGGTTCATATGTCTCAAGATGCTAAGGCATGGAAAAAAGACCTTCTCCGTTCTAAAGGAGTCGAAGTCGTAGAACATGTTCAAGATTACGGTTATGCTGTAAAAGAAGGTCGTAAAGCTGCAGCAGATGATCCTTATTGTCACTTTGTTGATGATGAAGCATCTAAAGATTTATTTTTAGGATATGCCGTTAGCGCACTAAGACTTAAGCATCAATTGAAAGACTTAAATATTCATGTAGATAAAGCACATCCGTTATACGTCTATTTACCATGTGGCGTTGGCGGTGGTCCTGGTGGTGTCGCATTTGGATTAAAACTCATTTATGGCGATCATGTACATCCTATCTTTATCGAACCTACTGAAGCACCTTGTATGACTTTAGGCATGATTTCACAGCTACATGATCAAATTTCCGTTCAAGATATAGGTTTATCTGGAAAAACAATTGCAGATGGTTTAGCAGTTAGTCGTCCATCGAAATTAGTCGGAAACATTATGACTTCACTATTGTTTGGTGCCTGTACAGTAAATGACCATCAACTTTATCTTTATTTAAAAACATTAAAAGATCATGAAAATATCTTTATAGAACCTTCTGCTACTTCAGGTTTCCAAGGTTTGAAATATGTTCATGACTTAAATTACGATTCTGAAAATGCCACGCACCTCGTTTGGTCAACAGGCGGTAACATGGTGCCAGAAAATGAACAAAAGATTTATTATCAAGAAGCTGTAGATATAGAAAAAAGGGGTTATGAAGATTGATTTTATTAATTATTCTAGGCATTTTAGCAGGGTTATGTGTACCACTACAAACATCTATTAATACGAAACTTGGTAGTTACACAAAATCACCTATACTCGCATCATTTTATTCATTCTTAATTGGAACGATTGTGTTAATCATTGTGAATACTATTATGAATCCACAAAAATTAACACCTTCATTTATAATGAATCAAGACTTTTCATACGTTTGGTTTACAGGTGGTCTATTAGGCGTCGTCTTTTTAACAGGTAATTTATTATTACTTCCAAGAATTGGCGCTGCATTAACAGTCGTGATGACAGTTTCTGGTCAAATTATAATGGGACTGATCATCGACCAATTCGGATTATTTGATGCTGATATTCATACAATCAATATCAGCAGAATTTCTGGCGTAATTCTGATGTTACTGGGTATATTATTAATGAATTATAAAAAGAAATCATCACGTGTTATTACAACGCAATCTAATCATACAAACTATTGGATGATACTCGGTATTATGACGGGTTGTCTTCCCCCTATTCAAACAGCTATTAATAGTGCACTTAGATATGAAGTAGATTCATTTTATTTTTCAGCACTTATATCATTCGCTGTTGGGACAATCGCTTTATTCATTCTTTCACTTATTCTTGTTCGTAGAATTCGATTTAGCTTCCATCAACCTGAACAAGGTACGATTAAACCGATTTACTTTATTGGTGGTGCATTAGGTGTTGTATTTGTTACGACGAACATATTACTTATGCCTGAACTCGGTGCAGCACTGACATTAATGGTCGTTATATTTGGACAAATGTTAATGGGACTTTTAATTGATCACTTCGGTTTATTTAATACACCAAAATTTAAAATTACAACGAGACGATTAATTGGTGCGATATTAGTCTTTGTCGGCATTGTCATTCTTAAATTATTTTAATTTAATACTAAGGAGGTCATTGTGATGGATCTTTCTCTTAAATCAGGCGATGGTATGTTGAACATTAGAGTTGGCGCAATCATCAAAGATAAGCATGGTTATTGTTTTCACTATGATAAAAAACATGATTATTATGCATTAATTGGTGGCAGAGTTAAATATTTCGAAAGCTCAGACTCAGCTATTAAACGTGAAATCAAAGAAGAACTCAATATTGAATGTGATGATATATACTTTTTAACAACAGTTCAAAATTTCTTTGAATATGAAAGTACGTCTTATCACGAAATATTATTTATTTACCATGCTACAATTAATGAATCTATAGAAGACCTGACCATTCCATTCGATCAAAAAGTTAAATATGTATCATTAAGAGTCTCAGAAATTCCAGAAATTAAACTACTACCTCAAAAAGCTAAAGAAATCATTTTGAAAAGAGTAGATGTCGAGCCACTATTTATAGACAGGGATTTACCTAAATAATATTTATTTCTATTAAGAACGCGAAAAAACGCGTTCTTTTTTTATTATTTATAGTTCTTATAATCAATTAATCTGTCCAATTCTCATTTTAAACAAAATATATTCTATTAACAATTTGTGTACAAACCGTAAAATTTAGTCAAAAAGCCCTATATAATGTTTAGTTTTTACACTTTTAGGTTATTATATCTAAATATATAACAAAGTAGCACCGTAATTCTTTCTGTATTATTTATTCTTTTACTTGTCACTTTGCTTACTTTAAATTATAATTAATATGAAATTAGAATTATTATAATTAAGAATTCTTGAGGAGGATTATGATATGAGTAATAAATCAAAACTTACAGGACTTTTTGGTGCGCCAGTATCAGATCGTGAAAATTCATTAACTGCTGGTAAACGCGGACCACTTGCTATGCAAGATATTTATTTCTTAGAACAAATGGCACATTTCGACAGAGAAGTGATTCCAGAGCGTCGTATGCATGCTAAAGGTTCTGGTGCGTTCGGTACTTTTACTGTTACACATGATATAACACAATATACAAATGCTAAAATATTCTCTGAAATTGGTAAACAAACTGAAATGTTTGCACGTTTCTCTACAGTTGCTGGTGAACGTGGTGCTGCAGATGCTGAACGTGACATCCGTGGTTTCGCACTTAAATTCTATACTGAAGAAGGTAACTGGGACTTAGTTGGTAACAACACACCTGTATTCTTCTTCCGCGATCCTAAATTATTTGCAAGTTTAAACCATGTTGTTAAACGTGACCCTAAAACAAACATGCATAACCCACAATCAAACTGGGACTTCTGGACATTATTACCTGAAGCTTTACACCAAGTTACAATTTTAATGACAGACAGAGGTATTCCAAAAGGATTCCGTAACATGCACGGTTTCGGTTCACACACTTACTCAATGTACAACGATGCAGGTGAACGTGTATGGGTTAAATTCCACTTCAGAACACAACAAGGTATCGAAAATTACACAGCAGAAGAAGCTGAACAAGTAATTGCTAAAGACCGCGAATCAAGTCAAAGAGACTTATTCAACGCGATTGAAGAAGGCAATTTCCCTAAATGGAAAATGTACATTCAAGTTATGACTGAAGAACAAGCTAGAAATCATAAAGATAACCCATTCGACTTAACTAAAGTTTGGTTCAAAGACGAATACCCATTAATTCCAGTTGGTGAATTCGAATTAAACCGTAACCCAGAGAACTATTTCCAAGATGTTGAACAAGCTGCATTTGCACCAACAAACATCATCCCTGGTATAGACTTCTCTCCAGATAAAATGTTACAAGGTCGTTTATTCTCATACGGAGATGCACAACGTTACCGCTTAGGTGTTAACCACTGGCAAATCCCAGTAAACTCACCAAAAGCTGCAACAAATGTTTGCCCATTCTCAAGAGATGGACAAATGAGAGTAGATGGTAACCAAGGTGGCGGCATTAACTACTATCCAAATAGTTATGAAGCACATCAATCACAACCAGAATACAAAAAACCAGGTTTAGAACTTGAAGGTGAATTATACGAACACGACTTCCGTGAAGATGACGATAATTACTATGAACAACCAGGTAAATTATTCCGTCTACAATCACCAGAACAACAACAACGTATTTTCCAAAATACAGCAAACGAAATGCAAGGCACTACTGACGAAGTAAAACACCGTCACATCCGTAACTGTTACAAAGCAGATCCAGACTACGGTAAAGGTGTAGCAGACGCATTAGGCATTGATATCAACTCAGTTGATTTAGAAGGATAATATATAAATAGCGTATAGGACAATGACTGTCCTATACGCTATTTTTTTATATAGTGTCTGAGACATCTCAGTGTCTCAGACTACATTATTATGAAGTTTAGTAATTGAGTATCACTAACTTCCATTATTTCGAATTCTGGTAGTTAGAACGCTGTAACTTCCATTATTCTGAATTGTGGTAGTTAGAACCCGCTAACTTCCATTATTCTGAATTGTGGTAATTAGAATTCGCTAACTTCCATTATTTCGAATTCTGGTAATTAGAATGTACTCAGTCAGGGACATTTCTCGGAATTCTGTCCCTAACGACACTTCTTACGGACACTTCTCGGAATTCTGTCCTTAACAGCACCTCTTACGGACATTTCTCAGAATTCTGTCCCTAACGACGCCTCTTACGGACATTTCTCAGAATTATGTCCTTAACAGCACCTCTTACGGACATTTCTCGGAATTCTGTCCCTAACAGCACCTCTTACGGACATTTCTCGGAATTCTGTCCCTAACGACACTTCTTACGGACATTTCTAAGAATTCTGTCCCTAACAGCACCTCTTAGAGACATTTCTCGGAATTCTGTCCCTAACACCCTCTCTTACGGACATTTCTCAGAATTCTGTCCCTAACACCCTCTCTTACGGACATTTCTCAGAATTCTGTCCCTAACAGCACCTCTTACGGACATTTCTCAGAATTCTGTCCTTTCATATCATCAACTAATTATAATTAACTTACTTTTTTAGCTTTAATCATGTGTAAGAAATAGAATGCGACTAATCCTAATAAGGCTACGATAGACATAGCTAAATATAATCCTGAATATCCGATTGAATGTGTGAAGTTACCTAATACATATGGTCCGAATCCTAATCCGAAGTCTAAGCCGATGAAATATGTTGATGTTGCTAATCCCATCGCTTCTACTGGTGATACTTTAACGACTAATGCTTGGAATATAGATTGTAAGTTACCAAATCCTAATCCTATAAATGCACCTGCGATTAATAAGACCGCACCATTGCTTGCAATACTAATTAGGAATAAACCAAGAATTAAACATATAAATGCTGGTATTGTAACGATATTCTCACCGCGTTGGTCCATAATTCTTCCTGTAAATGGTCTTGTAATTAAGACTGCTACTGCATATACAACAAAGAAGAAACTTGCTGCATCTACTAAATGATTTTCTTGTGCGAAGAATTGAATAAATGACAATACTGATGAGTATGCAATACTAACAATCACAACTACGATTGCAATTGGTAAGGCATGTACTGAGAAGAAATCAGTAATTTTAAATCCTTTTTTCTCTTCTGTTTTGACACTCGCCATAACAGGTGTTTCAACTTTCATGAATAGTGACATAACAAATGCTACAACAATAAGTATCGTACAAATTGTAAATAGTCCAGACATTGGAATGTGTTGATATAGTAATAAGCCTATAAATGGTCCGATTGCTGTACCGAGTACCATACTTAAACTATACATACTGATACCTTCACTACGACGTTGCGCTGGTGTGATAAATGCTGCAATTGTTCCTGTAGCTGTACTTGCTACCCCACTTGCAATACCATTTAGAATACGTACGATTAATAACAATGCGAATGATGATGCAGTCACGAGATATAAACCGTTTGTGATAACTAGTAGAATCCCACCGATGACTAACACTTTCTTACTACCTACTATATTGATATATTTACCTGTTAAAAATCTACCAACTAATGATCCAACTATGAATAATCCTGATGCTAGACCAGCCATACTGTCTGAAACACCAAATGTTTCTTTACTATAACCACCTACTGTTACTAATAGTAAGTACATTGATAAAAATATAAAAAAGCTAATAACAAAATTAAATATAAAATCTTTTGTCCAAATCGGTTTCTTAATTTGGTCGTCCATTACTCTGTTTCCTCCTCTATTAAATAACTTCTCAAATTCTCTAAAATCTCTTGTGCCTTATTAAGTTCTGCTTCATCGACACCAACTGCTTGCAGACATTTTTCTTGAAATACACCAATTCTATGATGAATTTCATCGAATTGATTTTGACCTTGCTCAGTTAATGTAAGGAATTTTTCTCTTTTATCTTCTTTACTATTAACTGCTTGAATCAATTCCCGTTCGATTAATTTTTTTATAATTTTACGAGCTGTAGGTTTCTCAATAAAAGAACGCTTAGAAACTTGAACAAGTGTGGTTGGTTGATTATATGCGATATCATGTAACACTTTGTATTGCGCAGTATATAAATCAAAAGGTGCCAATATTTCATTAATATGATGAATATATGGTCGATACAAATTTGTGTAGGAATATAAAAAGTTCTTCATTGTTTTCACCTTTTCTCATAAAAATATAGTTAGCTTTGCTAACTAATACTCAATCATTCTACGCCCATTGTCATGTTATGTCAACACCCATTTACGCTTCTAACAACAATTTTTCAAAAATTTCTATTATAATAAAATTAAACAAATATAAGGAGGAACATGATATGTTAAATGATTTCTATGAAAGATTATCTAAGAAAGAAAACAAAATGATTGAAATCAGAAGATACTTACATGAGTATCCTGAGTTATCTTTTGAAGAAAAAGAGACAGCCCAGTATATTGCTGACTTTTATAAAGATAAGGATGTCACATTACAAACGCATATCGGAGGAGAAGGCATTTACGGTATTAAAGTAACCATTGATTCTGGTAAACCAGGTAAGACGTTAGCGTTACGCGCTGATTTCGATGCTTTACCTATAAAAGAAGATACTGGCCTACCTTTCAGTTCTAAAAATGAAGGTGTCATGCATGCTTGTGGTCATGACGCGCATACTGCATATATGATGGTGCTTGCTGAAACTTTAATTGAAGTGAAAGATCAACTTAAAGGTAAGATTGTCATCATTCACCAACCTGCAGAAGAAAAGCCACCTGGTGGTTCACAATACTTAATTAAAGATGGCATTCTTGATGGCGTTGATAATGTTATCGGCGTCCATGTTATGAGCGCACTTGAAAGTGATCACGTTTATTATAGAGAAGGCAATGTTCAATCAGGTCGAAATATCTTTAAATTAAAAATAACAGGGCGTGGTGGTCATGGTTCTTCACCACATTTAGCAAATGACCCAATTGTTGCAGCAAGTAGCTTTGTTATGTCTGTACAAACAATCGTTTCAAGAAGATTGAATCCATTTGATATGGGCGTTATTTCTATCGGTTCATTTGATGGTAAAGGACAGTTTAATATCATAAAAAATGAAGTTACGCTTGAAGGTGACGTTCGAGGTATGAACGAAGAAACTCTACAACTAATTGAATCAGAAGTTAAACGACTTTCTAAAGGTTTAGAATCTATGTATGGTGTTCAATGTGAACTCGAATACACGAGAGATTATCCGGTTCTATATAATGATCCTGAATTAACGAAACAAGTTGCGAAAGCAATTGAAGCGGCTAATATTCCTGAAGTTAAAAGTGTTGAACGTTGTGAACCACAACCACCATCAGAAGATTTCGCTTACTATGCAAAAGAATTACCTTGTACCTTCTTCTATGTAGGCGCAAGTCCTAAAGATAAAGAAACATTCCCTCATCATCATCCTAAATTTGATATTGATGAAGGTTCTTTACTTATTGCAGCTAAATCAGTCGCTGCTGTTACGTTCGATTATTTAGGTGTTCAATAATCCATTTATTTAACAGATGTTAAGTATTATCACACCAAGTGTAAATTTACCTGACTCATATTTCTTTTTTCTTATTTTATATTTTATACTTTTAAAAAAATAAGGAGTTGAGGGAAGATGAGTCAGACAGATACACTTTTATTATTCGGTTGTACGTTGTTAGTTTGGTTAATGACACCTGGATTAGCATTATTTTACGGAGGATTAGTTCAATCTAAAAATGTTTTAAATACTTCCATGCACAGTATTTCAGCAATTGTTGTTGTAACATTCACATGGGTATTAATAGGATTTTCTATTAGTTTTGGCGGTAACAATTTATGGATAGGTGATTTCTCACACGCATTATTAAACGGTGTTGGATTCACACCTAATGGTAATTTTAGTGAAACCATTCCATTCGCATTATTTATGCTTTTCCAATTAACATTTTGTACCATTGCCGTTTCAATTCTTACTGGTTCAGTAGCTGAAAGAATGAAATTCGGACCATTTTTAATCTTTATGAGTTTATGGGTCATTCTAGTTTATAGCCCAGTAGCACATTGGGTTTGGGGTGGCGGCTGGATTCACAAACTTGGTGCAATAGATTTTGCTGGTGGTACAGTAGTCCATATTTCATCTGGTGTTTCTGGACTCGTACTTGCCCTACTACTCGGTTCTAGAAAACCTAGCAATAAAAAACCACCACATAATTTAGTCATTACTTTAATCGGTGGTATTCTCGTATGGTTCGGTTGGTTTGGCTTTAATACAGGATCAGCACTCACTTTCGATTCAGTTGCCATGCTCGCATTTGTTAATACAATATTAGCATCATGTGCAGGTATTGCCGGTTGGTCTATCTTTGAATATATTCAAAAGAAAAAAGTTACGTTAATCGGAACATTATCAGGAATGTTAGCAGGACTTGTAACGATTACACCAGCAGCAGGTTTTGTCGGTTACGGAAGTGCGATGATTCTAGGAATATTAGGTGGATTCGTTTGTTACTATGTTATCACGCACCTTAAAGTATTACTTAACTATGACGATGCATTAGATGCATTCGGTTTACACGGATTTGGAGGCGTCGTTGGTGCAATAGGAACAGGTCTTTTCCAAAATTCTAGCGTCAACTCAACAATAGCAGACGGTGTATTCTTTGGTGGTGGCATCATGCCAGTTGTCGTACAAATCGTTGCCGTCGTCGTAACAATCGCATTTAGTGGCATCATGACATACATCATCGCTAAAATCATCAGTATCTTTACAACATTAAGAACAGACGAAAAGGCGGAACTAGAAGGCTTAGATACCGTCTTCCATGGCGAAACCGCATATGGATACGAACTCAAACAAGAAAAAGCATAAAAATATATAGCTATAAAAAACAAGCATATCACTTAACTGAACCATTCAGTCATAACGTGATATGCTTGTTTTTGTTTATAATATTTATATCATCTCAAACCACATTATTTAAAATAATCACCATACATCCAATTAAATACCCATTGTAAATTAACCTTTGGCTTAGGTTGAACATCTATAATAGGCTGAAGAATATCCCTCATCTCCTGTTTAACCCGCTTCTCATTCACTTTTCTTAAACTAACATCACTAAAATCCTTCTCCAACACATATTCTATTTTATAAGAATTATTAAAACTATATTGAGTTCTAGCATGATCTACAAAGTCTATATATTCAAATTTATCATTTTTAGTATTAAATTCAATATAAGACTCTAATTCTCCATAATGATTCTTTTTATTTAATTTTTTTACAGTATAATATCTGTAATCATTTAAATAGGAATCTTTATATTGGTATACAAATGAATCATCTTTGGGTTTTTCAATAGAATTTAAATTTTTCATAACCATAATAACTTCTGGATCTATATTAGGGCTATGATCAATATGTTTAGAATAATATACAGAATAGTGTTCCATATGGCTAATTAAAAGGTGTCTAGAAATTAGTAATATTACAATTAGAGGTATAAGATACAAAACCGTTACCTCAAACGTTTTATAAATCGCACGTCTAATAAATTTAAATATTATCATAAATATTCACTTCCAACATTAATATTCATTCCTAAAATAGTCTTTATACCACCAATTAAATACCCATTGTAAATTAACCTTTGGCTTAGGTTGAACATTTATTACAGGTTGAACAATTGAACGTATTTGTTTTTTTACTTCAATTTCATTAATATTTGAAACAGGCTTTTCTAGTCCTCTTTTTTCAATAAATGAAATTAATTTATATTTATCATTAAATAAATATATATCATAATTTTCTATATATTCAATTTCATTTTTGGAATCTCCCATAATTACAGAACGATGATGATCAGGATTTTTTGTATCTTCACTATTAATTCCATCTACTGAATATTTTAAACAATTACCGATTCCATATATACACGTCGGAGAATAAGTTACACCCTCTATCTTTGGAGTTTCTGCTCTAGCTATATTTTTGATTAACATTTCAACTTCTGGGTCTCTTCCTTTGTCATGAGGTATATGTTTAGCATAATAAACGGAATACTTTGAGAAGTTTAAATATAGATATAATGAGAGTATTAATACAACTAACGTCAACCTAAACAGGTTTAGATAAAACGCAAATAATATCCAGACTTTGTACTTTTTTATACTATTCCACATGAATTGCTCACCTAACTTACATAGTTTTCACATCTCTCTTTATATATTATTTTTATATTATATAATCCATTTTCTATTTTCAAGCAAATATATAAAAACCCTATCCATCACGTTGATGGATAGGGTTTAATGGCTATTACTCCGCTTCTTTCTTCTTACGTGGATAGCCTATTATAATAGACACGATACCGCATATGCCTAATAAATATGGATAAAATGAATAAGGTAATAGTGATACTGTTGATATTCCTGCGACGCTTGTTGCTGCTAATACTTGTGCGCCATATGGAATAATTCCTTGTACTGTACTTGCAAATATATCTAATATACTTGCTGATTTTCTGCGATCAATTTGATAATCATCTGCTATTTCTTTTGCGAGTGGTCCTGCTGTAATGATTGAAATTGTGTTGTTAGCTGTTGCTAAATTTGTCACGCTTACTAAACTGGCAATTCCAAATTCTGCACCTCGTTTAGATTTCAAGCGTTTCGTTACGGTATTGAGCAACCATTTGATTCCGCCATGGTATTCTATGAGACCAATCATACCACCGATTAATAATGCGATCATAGAAATATCTTGCATGCCGATAAGTCCGTCTGAGATTGCTTTTAAGTTTTCTGATAGTGTAAATGAGCCGTCTAATAATCCTATTAAACTTGCTACGATGACACCAAGTACTAATACCATCAAAACGTTCATTCCACACAATGCACTAATTAATACAAATAAGTATGGAATGACTTTAATGATACTATAGCCACCTTGGCTAGCATCTGTCATACCTGCATCTTTTGTAACAAACCATAGAATAAGCACTGTTAAGATAGCACCTGGTAATACAATTAAGAAATTCATCTTAAATTTATCGCTCATTTTCGTTTGTTGTGTTCTAACTGCTGCGATGGTTGTATCTGAAATCATTGATAAATTATCGCCGAACATTGCACCGCCTACGACAGTTGCTGTTGTTAAAGCAAGTGAGATATCTGTTGCTTCTGAGATACCTACGCCTACTGGTGCTAATGCTGCTACTGTTCCCATTGATGTACCCATAGCTACTGAAATAAATGCACCAACTATGAATAAACCTGCTAATAAAAACTGTCCGGGAATTAAAGATAATCCTAAATTAACAGTTGAACTTACAGCCCCCATACTTTTAGCTGTTTGACTAAATGCACCTGCCATTAAAAAGACAAATACCATTAATAAAATGTTAGGATGAGCTGCGCCTTTTGTAAATATATCTAATTTTTTAGCTAAAGGCGTCTTTGGATACATGGCACATGCAAAGACTGCTGCAATCAGAATCGCTACATTTAAAGGTAAGTAATTAAAATCTTTCATGATTAATCCAGTACCTATAAACAGCGTTACAAATACGATTAACGGTAATAAAGCTATAAATGATCCTTTATGATTAATTTGATTCATTATTTTCTCCTCTTATATATCTTGAATACTTTAAAAGGGTACAGTACATATTGTTTCTCGTCAAATATTAATTTTTAATTTTACCATTTGATGATTAAATCATCAAAATCAGGTAATATAACTATCATAAGATTAAAGCAAATGTTAAGGGGTTCAATTATGATTATTAGTAATACAATTAATGATTTTTTTAATAACTTTCATTTAAATGAACAGTCGAGGCTTTCATATTTTACAAAGTATCATACAGAGTTTCAGCATGCAGGTTATGATGAACATGTACAATGTCAAAATATCCATCCAACGCTTCTAAAATTAGAACAAGACCTTCCCTTAATTTTAAAAATAAATTCAACATTGGTTCATATTATCTTTGAAGTAAGGCTGAAATTTCTAAAGCAATATCAAACATATTTAAGGCCAGATATTTATTTTCTTGTTGGGACATATAAAGAAGATGCTTCAATTCAATTAGAAGATAACGCACATTTATATTTATTTATAGAATCTCTATGTCATAAATATGATTTATTATACGATGTGATAGCGTATTATTTTGCGAAGTTATACATATATGAAATCATTAAAGAATACTACCCCGAAAAGGTTACGACGACTATTTTGAACAATAAACATGTCATATTAGAAGAAGCGATTGTCTTACATATATTAAAGACGATCAATTATACATATCCTTATAAAGACAGACATGACTTTAAAGACATTCAACAATTAGCTTCTAAACTTGAATCTGAATTAACGACAGAGACCATACTTCAAGTCATTCAAAAATAAAAAATACTTTCATATCCCATTCGTTTAAAAGAATTGGTTATGAAAGTATTTTTGTTTATAAAGTTTTCATTAAATCTCTAATTAATATTGTGATGTTATGTTTTTTAGATTGTTCACTTAAGAAAAGTGCAATGTCTAATTGTTTCTTATCTGTATCATTTAGAATACCCATCTCTAATCGTGATTGCACAATATTATAAACTAATTCGCTATATAACATATATCTATTCGATTTAATCGTAATATCTAATGCAGATTGTGCATAAGCTAAACATCTGTCATAAGCTTTTTCATTCGAGTAGATATTAGATAATGTATATAACAATTTGATTTGATAATTATCGTCTACATTATAGCGTTTAGCAATTTCTAAACCTTGTTCTAGTGATGACTTTGCTTTTTCATTTTCATTCTGTCTATAGTAGTAAATTGCGCGCGTATTACAGATAGAAACTTGTAATTTCTCATACATATTATGATCCATTAAACGATAAGCTTCTTCTATTAGTTGTAGAGATTGTTCAACATCATCATGCTTATAAAAAGTAATAATCGATCTTACCCACTTCGAAGCAGCAATTTCATCTGTTGAACTATTAGATAAATAATTGCCATCTATAATAGGTATTAGAGCATCATAATCACGCTCTTCTAACAATCTTTCTATTACTTTTAACTTCTGTTCTAATTGTGTATCTAACTCATCGCCAATGTATAAATAGTCCATACTACAATTTAATCTTCTTGAAATGTTAAATAGTAGTTGAGATCCCGGTTGTAATTCATTCTTTTCTATTTTTGAAATTTGACTTTGAGTCGCAATACCTTGCGCTAAATTCTGTTGAGATAGCTTTAAATCTATTCTCCTTTGTTTGACACGTTCTCCTAATTTCATATATAACGCTCCCCGTATTCAGTTATCGAATTAACATGTTTGAATAACCCACGCTATGCATATCATCTGGTATCGGTGTTGCTGTGCATATTTGTCCCGTCAAATATACACGACCTTGATTCATAAGCATTTTACGATGTATCATATGTTTCGGATTCTGCATGTTAATGTCCTCCTCTTTATTTTAAGTCTCAATGTGTGAAAATACAATTATTTTATCCAGTTACGCCTACTGAATTCCAAGCATTGACCACTTGTTGTACTTCTGTTGAGTTTGCACCATATAAATCAGATGCTGCTTGTTTTAACGCAAATTTAGCATCTAAGAATGAAGAGTTTGAACTTAAGTATTGTGTTAAAGCTCTATAATAGATGTCTTCTGATTTTTCTTTTCCAATTTTAGTAATTGTTAAATAAGCTGCTTTATTCGGTATACCACTATTAATATGCACGCCACCATAGTCACCTTGTTCAGTATTTGGCAAGTTCTGATAATTATTCATATGTGCAGGTTGATTATATTGTTCTGGATTAGAAAGACTTCTTAATCCATCACCTGGTTTACCTGGTGTGTATGCATCTTCTCCCATTAACCAGTCTTCAGGGTCAACGAAGTAACCAAACACATCTGACATTGATTCATTTAAAGCACCTGGTTGATTCTCATATACAAGATTTGCACTATGTTCTGTAACAGCATGTGTTAATTCATGTGCAACAACATCATCTGCAGCTGATAATGATGTAAATGTTCTACCATCTCCATCTCCATACACCATGTATTGGCCATTCCAAAAGGCATTATTATAATTTCTATCAAAATGAACAATAGAATTAATTTCTGCACCGTTTCCATCATAACTATCTCTATTGTGTGTGTTTAAATAGTAATCATATGTTTTAGCAGCATTAAAATGGGCATCCACTCCTGCAGCTTGATTTTTACTATTAAAGTTTGTATCCGTATCTGTCATAAGTGAAAAGCTAGACGTACCATTCTTTGCATCATAAGTATGGATTGTTCCAGAATGTGTTTCATCTTGTAAACCATAACCATTGCTTATTTTTGTTAAATTGAGTGGCTTTTTAGTATCCCCATTAACACCTACACCACTTCCGGCAATATGTTCAATTTTATTTTTCTTACTTACAACTTCACCAGTCTCAGCATCAATTTTAATTTCCCAACGTGCTGGTTTAGGATCTAAATAAATAATTTCAACATTATAGACTAATTTTTTCTTTTCAGCATTGATCACTAGTTCATCTTTGTTAACGACTTTTTGTCCTTTAATATTTTTCACTTCATTTTGACTTACGCCGATACTTTCAAAAGCTTTATTAACCGCTTCATCTTTAGATAAACTTTGTTTATTTGTATATGTAACTTTTTCTGTATTGACATCCCCATTGACGAGCTCTAATTCTTGATTATCATTGGTATGTATCTTGACTTCTTTATCTTCGACAACGTAGTTATCTACTTTAGGTTTTAAAGTATAATGCGTATATCCTAAGTTATCTTTAAATTCATTTGCTACTTCAAATTGTTTGTAACTTTTCTTAATATTTGGATTGCTTGGTAACTGACTCAAAATCTCTTGCGCTTCAGCTTTTGTGTTTATTTCTTGTTTAGGAATTGATTTTAATTCCTTTTGATCTAAAGGACTACTTTCTTTCGCACTAGCCACATTTGATAATCCTAAAGTCAAAGCCATAACTGAAGTAAAACCTACTGATAAAATTTTTTTCGATCGATACATTTAATCCACCCCTATATATTTTTAGAATAAGTACAATTTAATTATATATAACATGAAGTATAAAGTCATTATAAAAAGTGTAATTTTATATTACATATAGAATATCCACATATATTAATTTGATTTGCTACATTTTGATTTAACGACATACTTACACTAAAATATATATAATGAAAGCTTTAAAGGAGGATGCTGATGTTTACAATTATTAAAAATGGTGATGTATATTCACCGAACTATAAGGGTCAGCAATCGATACTTATTCAAGGGCGATCTATTATTAAAATCGGAGATATAGATATTGAATTAATAAAGCAACTGGATCCAAACTTAAAGATCATCGATGCTACAGGATATACGGTTATGCCTGGGATTATAGACCCACATATTCATTTGCTTGGAGGTGGCGGAGAAGCGAGTTATGTGACGCGAACGCCAGAAGTTCAATTAACAAATTTAATATCAAATGGTATTACAAGCGTAGTTGGCTTAATAGGTACAGATGGTATTTCTAGAACACTAACGAGTTTATATGCAAAGGCTCAAGCATTAGAAGCTGAAGGTGTCTCTACATATATGTACACAGGTAATTATCACTTGCCCGTTACTACAATTACAAACTCCATCAAAGAAGATTTGTTTTTAATTGATAAAGTGATTGGCACTGGTGAGATTGCTATAAATGATTTCAGATCATCTATTCCAACAATTGAAGAACTTGCAAGAATTGTGGCTGACACAACAGTAGGCGGAATGCTAAGTGGAAAAGCTGGTGTAACACATTTTCATATAGGTACAGGCAAACATAAACTGAAACAAATTCATGACCTAATCGATCATTTTGATGTTAAACCGAACAAACTATATGTGACACATTTTGATAAAGGGATAGATTTGTTAGAAGAAGGTATTTCATTAAGTCATAAAGGTGTGTATGTTGACTTAACAGCAAGTTCAAATACTGTAGAATACGTCAATTATTACCGAGCACATGGAGGAGACATCTCGAAGTTGACGGTTTCTTCAGATGGACATGGCAGTTTACCTAAATTCGATAAACACAATCAACTTGTAGGTTATGATGTTGCAAAATGCAGCACGCTAACAGACCAATTATTTAATTTATTGGTACAAGACTCGAACTGGGAAGAAGTAATTGCTTTATTTACTTCTAATGTCGCAAACGTATTAACACTACATCATAAAGGTCATATCGAAGAACACTATGATGCAGATATATTAATAATTAATCCGAAAAAGAAACAAATAAAAGATGTATTTGCAAAAGGACAACATATGCTTTCAGATTATCAAATGATTAGAAAAGGTATGTTTGAATAAAATACAAAACAAGCAGGGACAAAAATTTGTCCCTGCTTATTTACACTTCCTATTTAAATTCCATCTATAAATTCTACGGAATCAAGCTCTATTTGCTCCCCATCTTCTTTACGTTTTTTAATATGGAATTCTCCCCATTTACATAAGTGCTCTAGTAATTCATTTAGTGTACTACCATATTCTGATATCTCGTATTCAACTTTTGGTGGTACTTGTTGATATACAATTCGATTAATAATGCCATCTTTTTCTAATTCTCTTAATTGTTGCGTTAACATTTTTTGTGTAATTTGCGGAATAGCTTTTTTAAGTTCAGATGTTCGCATTGTTCCATGCTTTAAATGACACAGTATCACTGGCTTCCATTTACCGCCAATGACATCTATTGTTGCTTCTACACCAATATTATATTCCGTAACTTCCATCATGATTCCTCCCTAAGGCACTTTTTAGTACCTATATGACTTTAAAGTGCGTACTTCCTATTTGTCTTATTACGTTTTAAAATATCACATATCTTATAACAAAGGAAGGAATATAAAAATTGAAAAACAAATTTTCGAATCAACTCGCACTTATATCACTTGCTATCTCAGCTTTTGCTATTGGTTCTACTGAATTTATTAGCGTAGGATTACTCCCATTAATTAAAGATGCCTTTGATGTGACAATCCCATTAGCAGGACTTACTGTATCTTTATATGCTATTGGTGTTACAGTTGGCGCACCTATCTTAACGCCTTTAACAAACAATATGAAAAGAAAGAATGTTTTAATACTCATTATGGTTGTGTTTATTATTGCTAATGTATTTGCAGGACTTGCAACATCATTTAGTTTATTACTCGCTATGAGAGTGCTTAGTGCTTTCTCACATGGTGTATTCATGTCTATTGCAACAACCATTGCAGCTGACTTAGTCCCTGCGCATAAACGCTCAAGTGCCATCGCCATGATGTTTACAGGTTTAACAGTTGCAACGATTACAGGTGTCCCATTTGGTACTTGGGTCGGTCAAAACTTCGGTTACGAAATGTCATTCTATACGATTGCTTTGATAGGACTCATTAGTTTAATCGCAAATATATCATTCGTTCCAAAAAATTTAACAGAATATGAGCAAGCACCTATTATTAAACAACTTGCTATCTTTAAAAACAAACCGCTTATGTCTATTTATTTAATTACAGCGCTTGGCTATGGTGGTACATTTGTTGTTTACACTTATATGACTGAAATTTTAACGAATATATTAGGTTATGACTCAAATAGTATTGTCATTATTTTAATATTGTATGGTGTGATGGTTGCGATTGGTAATACATTAGGTGGAAAATTAACGAACCATGCGCCAACGAAATCATTAACGATTATTTTTCTTTTACAAGCATTAACGTTATTACTTGTTGGATTTACGATACATTTTCATGTAGTTGGCCTTATCAGTATATTATTAATGGGACTATTCGCATTTATGAATGTTCCCGGGTTACAACTTATTGTCGTACTTTTTGCTGGACGTAATAGTAAAGAAACTGTCAATTTCGCTTCAAGTTTAAACATCTCTGCATTTAACATAGGTATTACACTTGGTTCTGTTATCGGTGGATTTATATTAAACCACTTAACACTATCTAGCACGCCTTATTTCGCATTTATCATGGTGCTTGTAGCAAGTATTTTAATGTTTGTCGTTAACAAGCATGAAACAGCTGAACCTTTACAAACAACTTAATAATAATAAAAAAGCGAGAAATGTATGAGATATCAACGGGTACCTCATGCGTTTCTCGCTTTTTAAATACTTCAAATTTCTTCATTTTTTAATATTTTTCGTGCGTTCTCTTTCAATCGTGTGACAGTCTCAATACCTTTCGTACGTTCTAAAAATTCATATGCTTCTTTAATATGAAAGTTTCTATTGGATGTATTATGAGCATCACTTCCAAGAATATGAATAGCATCTTGTTCTAATAAATAATCAGCTACTCTTTTAGCATCTTCGCCATATTTATTCACTAAAGAGCCTGCTGTAACTTGACATAATGCGCCTCTATCAATTAAATTAAATAAAATTTGTGGATCATCTTGAATCGGAATGATACGTTCTGGATGAGCTAATATTGGACGGTATCCAGCATTAAATAACTTTTCAAATGTTTGTTCAGCAAATTCTGGTATCGAGAAAAATGGAAACTCAATTAACACATATCTTGAACCTTCAGTAATAGGTAACAATTCACCGGATTCTAATCCTTCAAGTTCCTCACCAAACATATGAATTTCTTGGCTAGGATAAACTTTAATATCAATATGATGATCATTTAATAGAGATTGTACTTCTTCAGTTCTACTTTTAACGATATCGGCATTATTTCTAAACCGATGTTTTATATAATGAGGTGTTGCAACTATATCTGTTATACCAATTTTCTCAGCTTCTCTTGCAAGTTCAAGCATACTTTCCTCATCTAATGGACCATCATCTAATCCATATAATAAATGATTATGAATATCTATCATGTGCACCTCTCCTTTTATTACGCAACTATAATCATACAACTTTATTCCCTTATTACTTATATTGTAACAAATAACTGTTTGTAACCAGTATTAAAATGACTGATTTTTGCAAATAAGCAGAAAAGTTGTTTTTAAAACTATTTTATATGAACATAAAAATATCGACATATAAGGAGTGGGAAAAACATGGAATTAGCAAAAGCATTAGAAAAAAGACGCTCTGTTAAATCTTATGAGCCATACGATTTAGATAGAGAAACAATTTATAATTTATTAGATCAAGCTGCATTATCACCTTCAGCTTGGAACTTACAACAATGGAAAGTAATTGTTGTTGATACAGATGAAGCAAAAGAAAAATTATATAACGCAGCTAATAAACAAATTAAAATAAAAGAATCTAGCGCGACATTTATCATTTTAGGTGACTTAAATGCACATGAAACAATTGGTGATATCGCAGATGATTGGATAGACCATAAACATATACCAGCTGATAAAAAATCAGGATTAATACAAAGTGTCCACCAATTCTTTGAAAGTGATACAAACAGAAGAGACGAAGCAATACGTGGCGCTTCATTATTTGCGATGAGTTTAATGTTAGTCAGTGAAGACGCAGGTCTCGCAACTTGCCCAATGATAGGCTTTGACAAACAAGCAGTAATTGATGCATTTAATATTGAAGATAACTTAGTACCAGCAATGCTTATCTCAATTGGTAAAGGTGAAATGAATAATGATAGAGCCTCACGCATACCAGCATCAGCATTTGCGAAATTCGAATAAAGAATGTTCTAAATTTGTAAAAAACTCACCTCATTCATGCATAAAAAAGTATTATAATGAAAGTAACAAAGTGAGGTGTTTAAGATGAACAAACGTTATCAAAAGGTTCTAGTACTTTACTTAATTTCAACGTTCGTGCCATATGCATTATTCAGTAGAAAAAATGATAGCACATTAACTAAAACTTGGTTACCAAGTTCATTAGTAGGATACGGTATCTTTGCATATGGACTCAAAGTTTTAACAAAAATGAAAAAAGCAGCTTAACCATAAGCTGCTTTCCGATTAGGAGCAATATGAGCAAACTGAACTTATGTAAGTTCAGTTTGTTTTTTGTTTGGGGGGTGGATGGTGGGAAAGTCTTGGCTTTATTCGGTACTTAAGCCATGACTTAGACGATCTCTTGGCTTTATTCGGGACTTAAGCCATGACTTGGGCGATCTCTTGGCTTTACTCGGTACTTAAGCCATGACTTGGGCGATCTCTTGGCTTTATTCTGTACTTAAGCCATGACTTGGACGATCTCTTGGCTTTATTCAGTACTTAAGCCATGACTTGGACGATCTCTTGGCTTTACTCTGTACTTAAGCCATGACTTGGGCGATCTCTTGGCTTTATTCATCACTTAAGCCATGACTTGGTCGATCTCTTGGCTTTATTCAACACTTAAGCCATGACTTACACGATTTCTTGGCTTTACTCATCACTTAAGCCATGACTTGGTCGATCTCTTGGCTTTATTCAGTACTTAAGCCAAGACTTACTCGATCTCTTGGCTTTATTCATCACTTAAGCCAAGACCCAATACTCAAACTTACACCACCCACACCATTACACACTACTACTTCTCACTTTTTACCATTTCTGCATATTCTGTGTCGGTTATGGCATAAATGACATCGTCTACTACTTTTTCTTTATGGATTCTGTTTTTAGGCATGACCCCTATTTTCTTCATACCAAGTCTTTTCATCACTTCGCCTGATTTCGGATTAATTGTACTGTGCATTGCTTTTACTTGATTAAGCCCTAATGTTTCAAATGAAAGTGATAGCAATGCTAATCCCGCTTCTGTCATATAGCCATTACCTGTATATTTTAAGTTAAGGGCATAACCGAGTTCTCCGCGTTTATGTTCTTGCTCAACTCTTAAATCAATTGTACCTATTAATTTATCTTCGGATTTTAATTCGATTCCATACTTTCCTAATGGCGCTCTCATATAATATCCTGCAATTGTACTTTTAGTTTCTTCTTTAGATAAGTGTGTTGGAAACACATGTGTTGTATTTTCAACATCAGATGCATATTCGAATAATGATTCAACATCATTTAAATTAATAGGTCTTAAAATAAGTCTTTCTGTTTCCAATATTTGATTTTTTGCTAATTCTACTAATACATCCATACTTAACACCTACTTATGATTGATATTCGTTCAACGCTAATGCTAGACAACCGATTATACCTTGGTCATCATTTAAACTTGGTGTAACAATATATTCTTCTACTGGTGGAACTGCAATATAGTTGTTATTTAATCGTTCAAATTGCTCATGCACTTTTTTTAATAAATGTGTTTGATGCATCACACCACCGCCAAAAATGATTTTTTCAGGAGACAACATAAGTGCTGTATTAAGTGCTGCTTGTGCAATATAATAAGCAACGATATCCCAGTCTTGAGCATTTTCATGAATTTCTTTTGCAGAAATACCTGCTCTTTTTTCGATTGCTGGACCTGAAGCTAAACCTTCTAAGCAATTACCGTGGTACGGACAATTACCTTCAAAGTCTTGATCATCTTTATGAATTTTAATAGACATATGTCCCATTTCAGGATGACTTAATCCTTGTACAATTTTCCCTTTAACGATCGCACCGCCACCGATACCAGTACCTACTGTATAGTAAACCGCTGAGTCAATATTTTTTGCGATTCCTTTTTTATACTCACCGTATAAAGAGGCATTTACATCTGTTGTAAATGCTACAGGTACGTCGAAATGTTCTTGAACTGCTCCTATAAAATCAAAATTTTGCCACGCAATTTTTGGTGTCGAAGTGATATATCCATATGTATCAGAATCTTTATTGATATCTATCGGTCCAAATGATCCTATACCTATACTACTAATTTGATATTGTTTAAAAAATTCTATAACTTTAGGTAATGTTTCTGACGGCTCAGTTGTTGGTATAGAGATGCGTTCAATTACATTTAAATCTTCATCACCAACTGCACATACAAATTTCGTTCCACCCGCTTCAATCGCACCTAGAAGTTTCACTTATATCACACTCTTTCCCATTTTATTTATTTTCACAAATCATACTCTAAATCATAACGCATACGTTCATTAGAACCATCTCTTCTTCTTGAAGACGATTAACATAATAATTGCTATAACGGCCATAATAACAAGAACAATATAATACCCATCATGCCATTCGAGTTCTGGCATATTCGTAAAGTTCATCCCGTAAATACCTGCAATTAAAGTTAAAGGCATAAACACAACAGAATAAATGGTTAATATTTTCATTATATTGTTCATCTTGAATGAGTTCAAAGAAATATAATTATCTCGTATATCACTCGTCATTTCTCGTGACGAATCTACCATTTCCATTTGTTTCATAAGGTGGTCATTAATATGCGTAATAAACAGAAATTGTTGTTCATTAAGATGCAACACTTTACCCTCACGCATTCTATATACTAAATCCTTCATCGGTTGAACAGTTCTTTTAATAATCAGCAATTCTTCTCTTAAATCAAATGTATCATCGATTAACGTCTTTGTTGTAATATCTAAATTATGACGATCTTCGAAATTAAATACTTTGTCTTCAATATCATAAATAAACGGAAAATAGTTATCTACTATATCATCTAGAATATGTAATAGTATATCTTTAGGTTCATTTATTTCGATCGTTTCATTAAATAACTTTCTTTTGATTGTATCGATTTCTTCATAACGTTCTCTATGGAATGTCACGATAAAATCTTCACCAATAAAGATATCCACTTCTTCAGATTCTAAAGTCTTTAGATCTAATGCATGGAATACAATAAATTGATAATCATCATATTGTTTAAACTTCGGTCTTTGTTGAACTTGCGTTGCGTCTTCTACTGATAAAGGATGAAAATTAAAATAATCAACTAATATTTCTGATTCTTCTTTAGTTGGTTCATTTAAATCCACCCATATCCATTTTTTCTCTTCTGAAATATCTTTAGGTGAATTAGTTTCTTTTATTTCATCTTTTAAATTGACATAATAAGTTTTAATCATCTTTTTCACACCATTTTTCGCTTTACTTTATTTCATATTATACAACTAAAAAAGCAGTGAGCAAATATACTCACTACTAAAAATAAATTATGAAAATACTACTGTCTTATTACCATTAACGATGACTTTATGTTCACAATGCCATTGCACCGCTCTCGCTAATACTTGAGATTCAACATGCCTACCTGTATGTTTCATATCTTGTGCAGTATATCTATGATTAACTCTTACAACATCCTGCTCAATAATTGGTCCTGCATCTAAATCTTCAGTCACATAATGACTCGTCGCCCCAATTAATTTAACACCTCTTGTATAGGCTTGTTTATAAGGGTTCGCACCAATAAATGACGGTAAGAATGAATGGTGAATGTTAATAATTTTCAAGTGATGTCTTTCAACAAATACTGGTGATAATATTTGCATGTATTTCGCAAGTACAAGTAAATCAACATTGTAGCTTTCACAAATGCTTGTAATTTCATCTTCACTTTCACGCTTTGTTTCTTTTGTTACGCTAACATGATGAAAAGGAATGCCCATATCCTCAACAAATTTGCGATTATTCTCGTGATTACTAATGACACAACTGATTTCAATCGGAAATTCTTGTCTATTCGCACGTAACATAATTTCACTTAACGCATGGTCTTCTTTAGACACAAGTAACGCTGTTTTCACTTTTTCTTCAGCATCAAAGATTTGAAAATTAATCTTTCTATTTGTCAGTTCATTCTCTAAAAGTGATTTAACTTCATCGTTTTTATCAAATTCTATACGTAAATATAAATGATTTTCTTCTTCTTGAATGTCTGTATAGTGATCTAAATGAAATATATTTGAATTTGTATCTTTTATAATAGTGGATATTAATGATGTAATGCCAATTTCATCTTTACAATCAGCCAATAAAATATAATGCTTACTCATGTGCCTCATCCTTTGATTAATTTTGGAAATATTCTTACAATATCAACTATTATAAAATTTAATTTAAAAGAAAACAATAAATTACATCATCAGTTTCAAATGTAAACGTATTCATTTATTATTTTTCCCAATACATGAATTGGTCTAGTTGTAATGATGCTAACGTCTCACGAATTAATCTTTTGCGATCATAGTAATTAAGACCATGTGATTTGAGTTTTGTAATCTTTCCTTCTTGAACATATTCACCTTTATACAAATTTTTATTCTTCGATACTTTAATCGTCGACTTAGCGCCTTCTTTAGGAGATATAAATAATGGATCAAATATTTTATAAACTAAGTTCCCAAATTTTTGATTATATTTTGTTTTTCCTAAATTAGTTGAAACAGCACCTGGATGTACTGCCGTAACATGTAAGCCATCTTTTGAAAATTTCTCATGTAATTCTTGCATAAAATATAAAGTCGCAAGCTTAGATCTTCCATAAGACTTAATCGGATTAAACCTTAATGGATACTTAAAGTTTCGTCTTCCAAGATGTGCAAATAAATACGCACCAGATGAAACGATAATAATTTGTTTGTCATGACTATTCATAATTGAACCAAATAAAATATGCGTTAACATAAAGTGTCCTAAATAGTTCGTACCAAACATTAATTCGTAACCATCTACAGTTTTTTGTCTTGTTAATGACATGACGCCTGCATTATTGATAAGACAGTCGACATAAGGATATCGTTCTAAAACAAGTGTCGCAGCTTTCATAACATTTGCTAAATCTGATAAATTACACTTAATAACATCTACTGTAATATGTTGATGTTCCGCTTCTAAAAGCTTTTTTAAGTCATTACCTTTTTCAACATTTCTACATAACAAAATAATAATGTCATAATCGTGTGCTAATTCAATAACGGTTGATTTTCCTATTCCTGAAGTTGGTCCAGTAATTGCTAGAATTCTATTCGACATTGTTTATCTCCTTATTTTTATTGCTTTTTCACATAATTTTGATGTACATAAATCAGTTCTTTAGCCATTTCTTTAATGACTTCAGTAGAAATAAGTTGATCTTCAGCATGAGACAATAACAAATTTAAAGGAACCGGCTCACCTGAAGCTTCTGCTTGGATCAGATCCTTATGCACTTTATGTCCTTCAACTAAAAATTGATTGCCTTCAGAAACTAAGTTCTCAGCTGTTTCAAAATTGCCTTCTTTTGCTTCTTGAATTGCTTGCATATAATTACTTTTTGCCATTCCTACATTTGTAATAATTTGAAAAGCAAATTGTTCATATTTTTCCATATTCTCACCTTATTCCATTAAGCTTTCGGCATGTTTCAATACACCTTCTCCATCCATCATGCCATATTGTTGCATATCAATAACGTCTACTGGTACTTTACCATTCGCTACTTTTTCTACTTGTGCTTTTTGAAATCTTACTTGTGGTCCTAGTAGAATAACATCTACTTCATCAACTTTTGTTTCTGCTTCTGATAAGGCTAATGCCTCTACTTCGTATTCTTTACCTTCTTTATTTGCAGTATCTTGCATTTTTTTAACTAACATACTTGTAGACATACCCGCTGAGCAAACTAATAATATTTTTTTCATGTTAATCTTTCTCCTTTATATTAAATTTAAAATGTGCCCAAGGTTTTAAATAGTTGAGCAGTGGTAAATCATGTGGCTCAATTCTGCCAATCACATTGACTTTTCCAGTATTGAGCATCGGCTTTAATGCAATTTGTAATTCACCTTTATATTGACCATATTCTTCATTGTCTATTAATATGTCACCACGTTTAATGGCAACTGTATGATGTGCTGGAAATGATTCATTTTTATACTTCACACGACTTTGTGTTGAACGAATCATGTACTCACTCACATCACCTCTATAAAAATGAGGCTCTTCGATTGCAATTTTCTTCTCTAAGTCAGATATTTCATCAAATAATTTTGCATCAAATGTAATAGGTTCATTCTTCAAATGACTCAAAATCTCTAATTCCGCTTCTGAAGGGTAACAATTGCTGATAATGACATCATCTATCAACCCTGTAGCCCATAAATGTTGCGCTTGGGTTGTTACTGGCAAACCTCTATGATCTTCTAAAGTTGGCAAACCTTCTGTAACAGGCCACGGACCAAAGTCAGCTACTTTACTTGAAACGAATGCTGCAGTTCTTAACCCATATTTTTTGAATTTTTTACTACCTTCTAAAAAGAATGCCTCGGATATCCCTGCATATCGATGCGGATAAAAATTATGGCATCCTACTAAACAAGCGCGATTCGGCTCAAAATCCATTACATTATCAATATAATGATTCATCACACTCATATTCAGTTCAATCTTTATACCATAAGGATTATAAGTCATATCACTTGTTTCTTTCGCACCTACCCCTTCATCAAGTCTTATACCATCTACACCTAAATCATTGAAAAAAGATAAATCATTTGGTTCGATGCCGAGTACTTTGAATGTGCGAGGTGCCACATCTATAAAAATTTCAAAGTTTAAATTTTTAGCATAACGAATTGTTTTTTCAATGACTGGTAACAATGTCGCTTTATTTTCATCGGTAAGTTGCAATAAATTTGTAAATATTCTCGTAAAACCGTATTGATGGGCTTTTTCGATATATTGAATATCTTCATTTTCATTTGATTTTCCTGGATATAAAGAAATTCCTAACCGTTTCATCAAACTTCACTTCCATTCACAATATATTTCTTTTTTTATAATTTTGAATATTTTATCTATTTAGTTTATACTATAACAAAATTGAAGCGCTTACAAACGAAGGGGGATTTTTTTATGAATAACTTTGCGACATGGATAGAAGGCAAACTTTCAGGTCCAATGACCAAGCTTTCTAACCAGCGTCATTTACTCGCCATTCGTGACGGGGTTATTTCAGCACTTCCATTTATTATATTCGGCTCATTCTTCCTAATATTTGCGACACCACCGTTACCAGAGTCGTGGGCAATTACTCAGTGGGCAACAGAACACGCTGAGCAAATTTTAATTCCATATAGAATGACGATGTTTATCATGAGTTTATATATAGTGTTTGGTATAGGTTACAATCTCGCCAAATCCTATGACTTAGATCCATTGTCAGCAGCACAACTTTCCACTGCTGCATTCTTATTAACAATCGCACCAACTATGGATAAAAAATTAGGTTTCGTATTACCAATGACCAATTTAGGAGGTCACGGACTATTTGTTGCAATGTTTGTTGCGATATTCTCAGTAGAAATATATCGATTATGTAAAAATAAAAATATTACGATCAAGATGCCACCTCAAGTACCGCCATCAGTAAGTCGCTCATTTGAATCTTTAATCCCAGTAGTATTTGTACTCGGTGCAATGAGTATCATTACAGTAGTATTCCAACTTGATTTACATACACTCGTTGATAAAATCGTAGGTCCGCTTGTCTTTGCAGGTGATACATTGCCTGGTGTACTAGTACCTGTATTCTTAACAACTTTCTTCTGGGCATTTGGTATTCATGGTATGTCAATTGTCGGGACAATCGAGCGTCCACTATGGGAAGTTTATTTAGCTAAAAATGCAGAAGCACATGCTGCCGGAGAACCATTACCGCATATAGCACCAGAAACATTTTTCCAATGGTTTGTTTGGATAGGTGGCGCAGGTGCTACATTAGGACTTGTCATTTGTATATTATTGTTTGCAAAATCTCAGTTCTTAAAGAAATTCGGTAAAGCTGTATCAATACCGTCATTATTTAATATTAATGAACCAGTAATATTTGGATTACCAATTGTATTAAATCCAATCATGGTTATACCATTTATTATCATTCCATTAGTATTAACCGTCATAACCTACTTAGCAACATTATTTGGACTCGTAAATGCCACAAGCGTAATGGCACCATGGACATTACCAGCTCCAATCGGTGCATATTTAGCAACAGGTGGCGATTGGCGAGCAATCGTACTCGTACTATTTAATATCGCCGTTTCAGTCATTATCTATTTTCCATTCTTCAAAATGTACGACCGTAAAATGGTCTTAGAAGAAAGCGGCGAATCAAAAGAACAAATCGAACAAGATATGAAAGAAGGCAAATAGTAAGAAAAGAGGAACCCTCAGGGACGCAGTTTCATTTGTCCCTGAGGTTTTTTATTGTGATATGTAGGGAATGTCTTGGCTTAAGTTAGGTATTAAGCCATGACTTGGACTATCTCTTGGCTTTATTCAGTAGTTAAGCTTTGACTTGGGCTATCTCTTGGCTTTATTCAGTAGTTAAGCTAAGACTTGGGACATCTCTTGGCTTTATTCGGGAGTTAAGCTATGACTTGGGACATCTCTTGGCTTAAGTTATACATTAAGCCATGACTTAGGCTATCTCTTGGCTTTATTCAGTAGTTAAGCTAAGACTTGGGGGATTTCTTGGCTTTATTCAGTAGTTAAGCTATGACTTAGGCTATCTCTTGGCTTAAGTTAGACGTTAAGCCATGACTTGGACGATCTCTTGGCTTTATTCAGTAGTTAAGCTATGACTTGCGGCATCTCTTGGCTTTATTCAGTAGTTAAGCTAAGACTTGGACTATCTCTTGGCTTAAGTTAGGCGTTAAGCCATGACTTGGACGATCTCTTGGCTTTATTCAGTAGTTAAGCTATGACTTGGATGATCTCTTGGCTTAAGTTAGGCGTTAAGCCATGACTTAAGTAATTTTTCAAGTAATCAAAAATGTTCATTTCTATATAATCATTTAATTTGAAAAGATGTGAGTTTACTATCTCTTTAACTCACATGTTTTGCGATCTCGTGTGTTTATTCCACATTTAACTCACATCTTGTGCAATCTCGTGAGTTTACTACCTCTTTAACTCACATGTTTTGCGATCTTGTGAGTTTAATACCTCTTTAACTCACATGTTTTGCGATCTCATGAGTTTATTCCATCTTTAACTCACATGTTTTGCGATCTCGTGTGTTTATTCCAACTTTAACTCACATCTTTTTCGATCTCGTGTGTTTATTCCATCTTTAACTCACATCTTTTTCAATCTCGTGAGTTTACTGCCTCTTTAACTCACATGTTTTGCGGTCTCGTGAGTTTATTCCACATTTAACTCACATCTTTTTCAATCTTGTGAGTTTACTACTTCTTTAACTCACATCTTTTTCAATCTTGTGAGTTTATTCCCTCTTTAACTCACATCTTTACCAATCTCGTGTGTTTACTGCCTCTTTAACTCACATGTTCACCAATCTCGTGAGTTTATTACCTCTTTAACTCACATCTTTACCAATCTTGTGAGTTTACTCCTCATTTAACTCACATCTTTTGCGATCTCGTGTGTTTACTGCCTCTTTAACTCACATCTTTTTCAATCTCGTGAGTTTACTGCCTCTTTAACTCACATGTTTTACGATCTCGTGAGTTTATTCCACATTTAACTCACATGTTTTTCAATCTCGTGAGTTTATTACTCCTTTAACTCACATCTTCTTCATTCTCGTGAGTTTACTATCTCTTTAACTCACATCTTTCGGCATCCATATCCAACACACCTTCTCCCCCATACCCAACTAACCTCCACACCTAAAATAAACCACCACTCCCCATACTCCTCATTCCAAATAAAAAAGCCTAGTACAGCTTATATTCTGTACCAGGCTTTCCCTACTATATTAAATAATAATATCTATAAAGAACCAGATAATCATGACTACCATAATCAATGCTTTTGCTATTGAGCTTGTTAAGAAACCAAGTAATGATCCTACGCTTGCATTTGTTGCAGCTGCGATATCACCTTTTTGAATGATTTCTGTTACAAATACTAATACAAATGGAACGATTATAATTCCAAATGGAGGAAATACGAAACAACCGATGATGACACCGACTGCTGCCATTGTTTCTCCTAATTTAGAACCTCCAAATTTCTTAACGAAATAACTATTCATAATGATATCTGATAATATCATAAATATTGTAAATACAATCATTACTACCCAAAATACCCAAGATAATTTGCTTGAATCAATTGCAAAGTGATAAATGAAATACCCTACCCATATAAATAATACGGATGGAATTATAGGTTTCACTAATCCTATAAATGCAATTACAAACATTAAGATAATTAATATCCAACTTATTGCTGTCATTTTTATATCTCCTAACTTACTTTAGTTTCGTTGTGTGTCGTATGTTCTACTGTGAATATAAGTAATACAAATGCTACTGCTATTGATAAACTTGAAACAAAGAATACATTTCCTAGTCCAACGAGATCACTCATAATACCACCTAATAAATTTCCACCTAACTGACCGATGACCATTGCATTGGCAAATAATGTTGATGCGTATCCTGGAAATTCTGGTAAAATATCTTGAAAATAACTAATACCTAAGCCTAGTAAAATAGCTAAGAAGAATGCTAATGCGAGTTGTCCTATCAACATTGCGACGAAACTATCAAACACCCCGATGCTAAAGTAATATCCGAATCCAAAAATAGATCCAACCATTAATAATGTTTTTGTTTTGAACTTACTTGCAATAATACCAAGTATAATCATAAACGGAACTTCTAAGCCCGCACATAAACTTGCTAAATAGCCGACATGTGATTCATTATCTTTAAGATATTCTGTTACATATAACGGCATATTCAACGTATACATCCACTGACCAACATGTAACAAAATGAATGCTAAGAAAGGTATTAATAATGTCGGTTCTTTTATTAAGTTTGGTGCTTTCTTTTCTGTAAAATTACCGATAGCATTTTTAATAACTTTCTTCGGCTCTTTATAAAATATAATTAATAATACTAAAACTGTTAAAAATAGTGCTACCGTTCCACCAAACAATCCATCATATCCAAAGGCACTTAACAATACTGTACCAATTAAAGGACCAAATAAAAATCCTAATGAAAATGTAGAACGTAGAACTGTATTAGCAAATATACTTCTATCTTTATAAGCTGATTCATTAATTGATTCACGTGCTGAGGCATACATTTGAGGCATTGCTGGTGCAGCTAAACCTTGGAACATTGCGTAAAGTGCAATGAACACCCAAATAGTATGTATGTAGAAATAAATGGAGAAACATAATGCACCCATAATAAGTGCGGTAATGATAAGATATTTACGATTAATTTTGCCACTATCTGAAAATCTAGCAACAATAGAGTTTACTGTAAATGATGCCCCTGCTGCAAGCGCCATTAACAAACCATATTGCCCTTTCGTCATGCCTAAGTGCTGTGTCGCATACAACACTAAAAATGGAACAGTAATCGCAACTGCCATACCAAGTAAACCCATATTTGCTGTAAAGAGTTTATAATTTTTTATTTGAAATAATTTCAAAAACATGAATTCACAACTTCCTATATTTTATTATATGCTTGTACTTTAAAGCTTATCCTCTGCTACGTCAATGCTTTATTGCTATAATTCACATTAACCGGTAAAATCATTATTAAATATTGTAAAAAGGAGTCATTCTAGTGAATTACAAAGTAGATTATATATCAGTCGGAAAAATTGCCAATATCACATTTAGCGATCAAAAATCAAAAAAGACTGCCATTTTCAAAGAACCTTTTAAAGATAAGATGTACTTAACACATACAGGCTTTGTTGAAGACGAACAGCAATACAAAGGACATGGTGGACCTGAAAAAGCACTCTGTTTTTACAGCAAAGATAATTACGCATATTGGGATGATATTATTGATTTGTTACCAAAGTATGCAATTTTCGGAGAGAATATAACCGTTTCAGGTTTAACAGAAGAAGATTTAAACATTGGTGACACTTACGAACTTGGTGAAGCGATCATTCAAGTTTCATGTCCAAGACAACCTTGCGCTACAATTGCACAACGATATGGCATTAAAGACTTAGTTAAACGAATGGCTGATAGTTATCGAACAGGCTGTTACTTCAGAGTATTAAAAGAAGGATATGTTTCACAGAATGACAATATGAGATTAATTGAACAAACTGAGCCAAAATTATCGATTTATGAATTGAACGAAACACGATTTAAAGATAGTAAGAATCTACAACGTATCGACAATATTTTAAATCATGACGCGATTAATGATGAAACTCGTGAAATATTTACGAAGTTAAGAAAGCGTCTGTCATAGCAATCGATATCAATATAACGAAAGCAGAAAAGAAATCCGTACAGATTTCTTTTCTGCTTATTTTTTACCTATTTCAAGCTGATTAATATAGTTCTTTAAGACTTCTATGAATGATTTCACTTGTGGTAATTGTAATACGTTATGTTCATAACATATATATGTAGACCTTGTCAGTGGTTTACGCATGACATTCAATTTCTTGATTTCAAATTTATCTGTATCGATATCACCTATAACGAGTTCAGGTAAGACTGTTACACCTACACCATTTAATAGTAATGCTTTACATGTAGCGATTTGATCGACTTTAATGAGTGCATGATATTCTTGTTGTAAGTAATCTGAATACCACTCTTCTATTTGTTTTAAGTAGATAGGTTCTGCTTGAAACTCGATCATTGGTAAAAGGTGTAGATCTTGTTTTCTATTTTTAGGATATATAAAGTAATGCTGTTCATTAAGTAAGAGATCATTTTGAACATTCATGACTTCATTTCCTCTTACGACCATGATATGAAAGTCATTCTGATATTGTTTAATATGTTCACTTGAACCGATTTGTAATTGTATATCCACATTAGGATATAAGTGCGTGTATTCTCCTAATACTTGCGGGAGAATGGTCTGTCCGATTAATGAAGATACACCTATTGAAATGCTACCATTTACTTCGCCTATTTTAGAACTGATTTTATCTAATAATAAACGTTCTTCTTTTAACATTTTTCGAGCGTGTTCAATTACAAGTGAACCTTCATTTGTTGTTATCAATTGCTTCTTTGTTCTTATAAAAATATCTATACCGAAAAAGTTTTCAATTGTTTTCAACCTTTGACTCACTGCCGGCTGAGATATATAGAGAATGTCTGCTGCTTTCCTTAATGTCTTTACGTCTTCTAATGTTACGAGTAACTTATAATCGTCTACTTTCAATTGACACACACTCCTTACTTTCATTATATTATAACACGATTTGCCTACACGACCACGCCTACAACTTTAGACCGAAATATAAATTTTTTTATTTCATAAATTGAAAGTCAATTCATAATTCGTTATAGTTGACCATGTACATTAAATAGGAAGGATCATATCATGCTTATTATCGAAATTATTAAATATGTTTTTCTTGGGTTACTTCAAGGTATAACTGAACCAATTCCGGTTTCTTCAAGTGGACACCTTGTGATGGCACAAGAATTTTTAGGATTACATACGGACGGTTTAACATTTGAAATTGTTGTGAATACCGCTTCATTAATTGCCGTGCTTATCTTATTTAGAAAAGATATTATCACGCTTATTGTTGATACACTTAAATATATTAAAGGTGACCGTACCGAATCGATTAAGAAAAATTTCCAACTTGCGATGTACTTAGTCATTGCAACGATTCCTGCAGGTGTTCTAGGTATAATCTTTAAAGATATTATCGGGGATACTAAAAGTGTGATTATGGTAGGTATCATGCTTATCGTCACTGGTATCGCATTGTGGTTTATTAAGAATAAACGTGGTCAAAAACTTGAAAAAGATTTGTCACTTAAAGACGCTATTATCGTCGGTCTATTTCAAGCAGTTGCGTTAGTACCAGGACTAAGTAGAAGTGGTGCAACGATTGTTGGTGCATTAGGTGTAGGTATGAACCAAAAAACAGCATTTAAATTCTCATTCTTACTATATATTCCAGTAAGTCTAGGTACAGCTTTACTTGGTATTAAAGATATTGTTGAAACACCACCCGATACATCATTAATGATTTCATATGTATTTGCATTTATTGCATCTCTTGTAGCAAGTTATTTCTCGCTTAAATGGTTACAAGGCATTATGGAACGTGGTCAATTAGGTATCTTTAGTAAATATTGTTTCATCGTAGGTCCATTAGCAATCATACTTGCATTAATCTTCTTATAATAAAAAAACGGGGAATTCCAACTTTAAAGGGATTCCTCGTTTTTATATAGAAATATGCCATAACATTGTAGTTAAATCACTTCGCATTCATAATTTCGTGAAAACAATATCTGATTTTCTTTTCAATTCCTTTGAAATCCGTCTCTAATTTAAACATAATTTCATGAGCTGTAACATATGCCTTATGGAATTGGGCTTTGGATATTTTCTTCTCTTTGAGCATTCTTTCTAAATCATCTTCATCAACAAGTTCATATTCACCCGACTTCGGTATCACTAATACATCAAGACATAAATCTAATGTTCTAGCATTGCCAAGTTGTGTGATATTCCTCAAATTCACATCAAAATAGTATTGTACTGGTTTATTCTGTTTATCGTACATTACAGTGATACTATATGGCTTCTTTTCAGGTAAGATTTGCATCCACTTATATCCATTATCCGCAACTGTAATTTCCCTGCCGACCACATTTACTTGTAAAGGCTCTTTTACTTGTACCATTGTTACTAATCCAATTAGCCCTTTAAAATGATTGGTGTCCAATACAACTTCTTTATATTCGCGATTAAGGAGACGTCGCCAATGACGTTTGTCAATATACTTAACTTTCATAAGTTACCAACTCCTTTTTTACATTATATAAAAAACCATGTCTAATTCAAAGCATTCAATATAGAATTTCATAAATTAAATTACTATTCTAAAAAAACACTACAAGAAACTTCACTGTTTCTTGTAGTGTTTAAACAATTAAACATTAATATATAATTTAAAAATACAAAATGAATTTATATTTTTATATCTAGGAGTTCTTACTATTCTTTTGATAAATAATGAGATTTACCTTTTAAGAATAAACTTAAAATTAAAGCAATCACACTGAATAATGTTGCAATCCAGAATGCATCGTTAATACCTTGAACTGTTGCAAGTTTATTGAAGTAAGTAAATAGTGCAGTTGTACCTGCTTCTTGACCGCCAACAGAATCTGATAAAGCTTTAATTTGTTCTTGGATCATAGGATTTGTTGAATCCATATTATCTGACATATTTGCCAAATGTGATGTCGTATTTTGAGTCATTACTGTAACAAGAATGGCAGTACCGATTGACCCTGCTAATTGTCTTACCGTATTACTAATTGCATTACCATGCGGAATTAATCGTTGTGGTAATGAATTCATACCTGCTGTCATAATTGGCATCATGATAAAACTCATACCAAATGAACGGACAATATAAATAACAAGTATTGTTGTATATGGTGTATCCATATTTAACTGTGTCAATTCCCAAGTAGCAAATGTCATAATTGTTAAACCAATTAAAGCGAGTGGTTTAATACCAAATGAGTCTAACATTTTACCAGCTATAGGACCCATGAAGCCCATTATAAGTGAACCTGGTAATAGTAATAACCCTGAATCTAGTGGTGTGAAACCACGTAAATTCTGTAGATAGATTGGTAATAAGATCATACCACCGAATAAACTCATTGTTACGATAACATTAATGATCGTAGTCAATGTAAAGCCTGAATATTTTAATGCTGACATATCAAGCATTGGATTTTTCATTCTCACTTCACGAATAACAAATAATGCTGTGAAGATTACACCGATAATCAATGATAATGAAACTGTTAATGAAGTCCAACCATCGTTACCCGCTTCACTAAATCCATAAAGCAATAATCCAAATCCTAAAGTACTATAGATAATACCTTGAACGTCTGGTTTTGGATTAGAAGTTTTTTGATAAATTCTAAACCAGAAGAAACTAATAAATATTGCAACTAAACCAATTGCAAACATACCATAGAACATGACATTCCAATGATAGTTTTGTACGATCCAACCTGATAAGGTCGGTCCGATTGCTGGTGCTAAAATAAATGCAATACCTAAAGTACCCATTGCCGCACCACGTTTTTCTGGTGGGAATATTGTCATAAATACATTTGAACCTAATGGCATTAACACACCTGCACCAACTGCTTGGATAACACGACCTGTCATCATCATTGGGAAGTTAAATGATAAAGCACATATAATTGATCCAACTGTAAACAACGTCATTGCTATAAGAAATAGTCTTCTGTATGAATATTTACTTATTAGAAATGCACTGATTGGTATTAAGATACCATTCACTAACATAAATCCTGTCATTAACCATTGTCCTGTAGATGCTGAAATACTGAACTCATTGTTAATAACCGGTAAAGCAACATTTAATAATGTTTGGTTTAAAATAGCTATAAACATACCAAACATCATCGCAACTAAAATTTTGTTTCTTGAAATACCTTTGCCATATACGAAATTGACATGATTTTTTTTAATTTGTTCATTAATTGGTTCGTCTTCATTTAATTCCATACCACGATCAGATAATTCAGTATGCTCATGTGATTCATCTGATTCTTTATCATGATCTTCAGAATACATTTTGTTAGAAGTTGTTTCGTTCATCTCTGAGTTAGATGACTTATGTTCAGCTTCCATTTTTTCAATATGTGAATGTTCTGGTTGATGATTGATATTATCATCTTTTGATTTCAATTGTGTTTCTTTGTTCTCTGTTGTTTCTTCAGTTACTTGCTTAGAAACTGATTTACTTTTTTTGCGTTTTAAAACAAATGCATTAATTCCAATCCATAATAGGATTGCTACAATTATATAAGCCACCGTAAAGGTTGATGTCATAATACACCCTCCTTAATTCTTGTGGATTCGAACTTCAACATTCATTCCTGGAACAACATTTGTTGATGGCTTAGAATCAAATGTGATTTTCACTGGAACAACTTGTGTCACCTTTGTATAGTTTCCATTACTATTTGATGAAGGCATCAATGAGAAACTTGATGCAGTTGCTAATCCAACTTGAGACACTTTACCTTTAACACTAGCTTCTTGTCCGTCGATATACACGTCAACAGCTTGTCCTTTTTCAACATCTTCTACATCTGTATCGTCAATGTTTGCTGTTACATATAAATCATCAAAGTTATATGCATATGCAATTGGTGATCCAGCTTGAACTAAACTGTTTTCTGTTGCAGAAGTTTTTACGATTGTACTTTTAGATGGTGCTTTAATGTCCATTTCTTGAGACTGTCCATCTTCACCTTTACCAGCTACTTCTCCGATTTTGTCGCCTTTGTCATAAGTTTTACCTTCTTTAGCGTCGAAGCTTGTTAAGTTACCTGATACTGGGCTAGCAATTTTGATTTGCTCACCGTCAACTTTTGCATTTTCTGTTTTTACATAATCTGTTGCTTCACTATAATAATGGAATCCTACTAGGCCGATAGCCACTAAAATTATTATAGTGATAACATTTACAAGCACTATTTTTTTCATTACTTTATTTCCTCCAAATTTCAATGATTTATTCATTATACGGCTCTGGAATCATGATTTAAACCAACAAATTAAATAAGTTTGTCGGGTTAAGATGGCGGAAAAATCAGATAATTATTCATAATATCTACATATTTAAATGGTATATGAATGTATCTTTGAACGGCTTTTTGTTAAAATATTAGGTATGTATTTATTCGAGGTGACCTATGAAAAAACATGCGAGACAACTAATCATAAGTAATATGGTTTACTTATTAGAACATTATCATTTTGATGAAATCACAATAAAAATGTTATGTGCAGAATGTGGTATCAATCGTTCAACATTTTACGCACATTTTAAAGATAAATATGAAACGTATGAAGAAATCAAACAATTTCATATGACGAACTATGAAACATTAATGGATAATATAGAACAATCTATCCTTGAAAACCCTGATAAAAGAAGAAAGTATGTTAAACAGTACTTTACAAATGTCTTTTATTACATATCAAGACATCAGAGATTTTTCACAAGCGTCTTCGTTGTCCATCCAGAAAAAGAACTCATCATCAGCTTTATCAAACTCATTAAACTAAGATTTGAAAAATTGATTACACGAATAGGTACACTTCAAGACGTCAATTTCTTCCTAGACTATACAGTCGGTGGACAAATCGCTACCATTTATAGTTGGTTGAAAAACGGCTGTGTAGAAAAACCAGAAAAAATGGCAGATATTATGTATCGGAATATTATTAAAATCAATAGATAAGGCACGATATCTCTCTGTCTTCGTGCGGTACACCCTTATTTTGTGCCCTAGCGCACGATATCTCCGAGTCTTCGTGCGGTATACCCTTATTTTGTGCCCTAGCGCACGATATCTCCGAGTCTTCGTGCGTTACTCCCTAATATTCAGTCTCATCCAAAAAAGACATTCACCTTCACGATGAATGTCTTTTTTATATACTGTTAAAAGCTTGATAAACCTGTACTTTCTTGAATTCTATATAATACTTTTTTCCAAAGTGCTTCGTCTTTGAATTCATCATATTGTGCAGTCATATCGTGTTCACTATTATTCCAAGATTGTTTAAAGTTATTGGATAATTTTTTAAAGGCTGCATCATTTTGTTTACCTTTAATGATAATATCTGATTCTAAATTATAGTCTCCAATGTTTCTTCTTGTTAAATTGGATGAACCTAATATCATTGTGGCACGATTGTTTTCATTTTGCTCAAACAACATATATTTAGAATGATATTGTTCGCCATTTGAACGAGCCCATCTTACTTTAATGCTTCCTTTTGAGCGATTGATTAATTCACTCGCAACTGGTTTATTCGGAACGCCTGGCTTTTCTTTACCAAATGCTTCTTTATTAATATCAAGTATAAGTTTGATATCTACATTTCTTTTAGAAGCTTTAATCAATTCGTCAATCACATCTCTGTCTGAAAGATAAAACATACCTATTGAAATATGGTCTTTAGATTGTGCTTTTTTAATATTTTGAATGACTTGATCTTTAATTTTACCTTCAGTCGCTAATTGCACACTATACTTGGCGTTATCATTCCAGCTATTGTTTTTAATTTTGAAATCACTTGGTGAGTATCGACCCCCACTCATATTCGCAACTGCAATTTCTGATTTAATAATTGCATTTTGGATTGGACCTGATACTCTGACACCAACATTTTGATGATAGCCACTTGGATCATGTGGATTACTAGATAAGATCATGCCATGTTTTTCTGTAACTAAAGTCTTTCTATGATTTGCTTTCATATTTAAAATATTTAAATAACCTCTAACTGTAACGTCTGGTGCTTCAGGGCTTAATGGATTACTTAACTTACCATTTTCACTATTACCAAACCATTGGAAAAATGTTCGATACATACCTGAATAAATCGGGTTAGAATCTCTTAATTCATTAAGATTTGTATAGTAGACGTCTATATTATTGGCTTTTAGATCCTTAATATTGTCTGGCGTGTATGAACCGTAGAATGAATTAAGTGGGTCTGTAATCACAATAATTCTCATATCTGGGTTTTCTTTTTTCTTATCAATTAATGATTGTGTAAGACGTTGAGATATTTTTGGATAAGTCTTGTCTCCCGTTTGATAATGATTAAATAAGAACATATCCATAATAATAAAATCATCCGCTTCTTTAATCGTCTCATTTACTTTATCAAATATTTCTTGATTGTACTGCATCTTATTCCCGTTTTTATAAGTGACATCTGTTAATAGTTCCACATGGTCTGTCATTGTTTCTGAACTCACTTTTGAAACGCCATGTGGTAAAGGTTTAAACACATGATAAATACTCATAGCTATTACAATTCCAATAATCAATAAAAGGAATCCATAAATATATTTCTTTTTATTTTTACGCTTTGATTTATCATTTTTCTTTTTTCTTTTTACAGACTGACTTTTCTTTTTGATATTTTTCTTTTTATTAGCCAAGTGTTTAATCCCCTCCTTTTTATTTATTATATCAAAACTAAATTGACATCGATGTATTACTTTGGTATTTTTAATTAATATTGAATTTTTCAGAATTTTTAGAGTATATAAACAGGAGTGAAGTAAATTGACAGAACAATTAAGACCTTTCCGTGCCGACCATGTAGGTAGTTTACTAAGAACTGAGCCTTTAAAGAAAGCTCGTCAACAATTTTCAGAAGGTACGATTACACAAGAAGATTTAAAGAAAGTTGAAGATCAAGAAATCGATAAGATTATTGAAAAACAATTAGAAGTCGGATTGAAAAGTATTACTGACGGTGAATTCAGACGTTCTTATTGGCACTTTGATTTCTTAGAAAATTTAACAGGTGTAGAAGATTATGAACCAGAAATTGGTTTAACATTTAATGGCGTAGAGACTAAAAAACATGACGTAAGAGTTGTAGGAAAAGTCCAATACAACCCAGATCATCCTCACTTCGCACATTTTGATTATTTACATAAGCAAGTAAACGGAAGAGCTGTAAGTAAAGTATCTATACCGAGCCCAAACCAGTTATTCCATCCAAACATATTAAACCATGAAATCTATCCAGATATTTATGAATATGCGAAAGATGTTTCAGAAGCTTATCGTCAATCTATTCTTAAATTCTATGAATTAGGTTGTCGCTATTTACAAATTGACGATGTATATTGGGCTGGATTAGCAGCAACAAAACAATTAATTAAAAATAGAGAGCGTTCTGAAGAAGAAAAAGCAGAAGCTATCAAACTAGCAGCAAAAGTTGTCAATGATGCATTAGCTGATTTACCAGAAGACTTATTGATTACAACTCATATTTGTCGTGGTAACTATCAATCATCATGGGCAATTACGGGTGGTTATGAACCAATTGCGAAAGAACTATTCACTGAAAAGCTACAAGGTTTCTTCTTAGAATACGATGACAATCGTTCAGGAGACTTTGAACCATTAAGACACTTTGATAGAAACGATGCATATGTTGTATTAGGTTTATTCACATCAAAAACTGGTGAACTTGAAGACAAACAAAATATTCTTGATCGTTTAGACGAAGCAACAAAATACGTTTCGAAAGATCAACTATGCTTAAGTCCTCAATGTGGTTTCGCTTCAACAGAAGAAGGTAACATCTTATCTGAAGATGAGCAATGGCGTAAATTATCTTATGTCATCGAAACTGCTAAAGAAGTATACGGAGAACTATAATTCCGCAAAAAAATCCCAATCCGCTTCATTCGGATTGGGATTTTTTTTATATTAAACTTTAAATTGTTTCGAAAGCATATTTTTCAATTACTTCTTGATGCTGTGGATACTGTTCGATTAATTGAGCCTGCGTAAACAGTTCGAATTTTTCAAACTGGAATCCTGGTGCACACATACATCCTACAAGTGCATAGTCATTGTCACCTTCAACAGTTGAAGCAAATATCACGCCTTTTGGTACGAGCGCTTGTAATACATCTCCCTCTTCAACATTTGGACCGACTTTAACTTTTTCATAATGTCCATCCGGATAAATCATATGCACAGTCAATGTTTGTCCTGCATGATAATACCATACCTCATCAGATTCTATTCTATGAAAATGCGAAATATTATTTTTTTCTAATAGAAAATAAATACTTGTATATAACGCGTTGCCATCATTTAAAGCATGTTCTGATTTAATCGTTTCATGATAGAAACCACCTTCAGGATGTGGTATTAAATTGAGTGCGCTTATCCATTTCTCTTTATTCATCTAAACACTCCATTACAAGTCAACATTGTGGAATACTTGTTGCACGTCTTCTAAATCCTCAATTGCATCGACTAATTTTTCAAACGTTTGTAAATCTTCTTCTGATAATGTTACTTCTGATTGAGCTAACATTGAAAGTTCAGCTACATCAAAATCTTCTACGCCATTTGCTTTAAGCACATTTTGAACTTGTGCAAATTGATCTGGTTCTGCGTATACAATTGTTAAATCTTCTTCTTCGATAACATCTCTCACATCTAAATCTTCTTCTAATAATAGTTCGAAAACTTCATCAGCAGATTTACCTTTAAATGCGAATACAGCTGTATGGTTGAACATGTAAGCAACTGAGCCTGATACACCCATATTACCGCCATTTTTACCGAATGCTGCACGTACATCACTTGCTGTACGGTTTACGTTGTTTGTTAATGCATCAACAATTAGCATTGAACCACTTGGACCGAAACCTTCATATCTTAATTCATCAAAGTTCTCTTCTGATCCGCCTTTAGCTTTTTCAATTGCTCTATCTATAATATGTTTAGGAACAGAATAAGTTTTAGCTTTTTCTAATACAAATTTAAGATTTTGGTTTGATTCTGGATCAGGTTCACCTGATTTAGCAGCTACATATATTTCTCTACCAAATTTAGCATAGATTCTACTTGTATTTTTGTCTTTTTGGGCTTTTTTATCCTTAATATTATTCCATTTACGTCCCATATTTCCATCTCTCTTTCAAGTGAGTTATTTAACATACTTATTATACAATAATGATTACATCTGGCAAAGTTTACAAATCAAAAAATGTCTGAGACACGATGATTGCCTCAGACTTGTTATGTTTAATCTTTTAAAATACTTGCGAGTCTTAAAATGTGCATGATGATGTTGAGTAAATTAATAAACAAATTAAAGCCCATCTCTCTAGGAGAGAAGTTCCCTAGTTTCATACGGTTAAAATCATACACAGTGTAAAGTAGAAACAGTCCAATACCTATAACAGATAACACTGTATGGAAAATAGGATTATGGATGAATATACCTAATAAACTTGCGAAGATTAACGCGATTAATGTTACAAATAAATATTTTCCTAAACCTGAGGCATCATCAATCATAAAGTAACCGAGTATACCAAAAGCAGCAAATGCACCAATTGCTAAGGCAATATTGCCATAAAACGCTTGTGTACCTAATGTGCCTAAATAATACATAAAGGCCGTATATGAAATCACACCGATAAAGAATGCATATATATTTGAAATTAAACCGCCAAATTTTCTAGACGATTTTACAAATAATGAAATCATAATGAGTACAAACAATCCTATTGTAATTGGTAAATGTAATGCAGGTGGTACGAATTGACCTACATATGTCCCAACGCCAAAGATTACCCAATAATATAAGAAGTATAGCCATGTTTTTCTAATGGCTGAACCATGAGTATCTGTATGTTGATAAGATGCATATTGGTTATCATAATTCATCTTTAATCATTCCTTTTTATAACGTAATACCAACATTTTACATGCTATTTCTCTATATATCAAACGTCATGTCTTCTATAATTTGTAACATTCATCATACATACATAAATTACCATATTCCATATAGATACGCTCACAACGGTTTTAGCGCACTTCAATCAATGTAAAAAAGCAAATATTAATTATTGTGTTTTTATTACAAAGTGATTACATCAGGTACATACAATATTATTTTTGTTACCATTACGTGTATAGAAGAAAGTTCATTTTAGTATTCTGTTTTTATATATTATATATACCTAAGGAGGATAAGCCTTTGAAAAAATTTGCATTCGCAGTAACAGCTGTTTCTGGTGTTGCAGCTATAGCAGCTCATAACGACGCCGAAGCTTCAACTCAACATACTGTAAAAAATGGTGAATCTTTATGGATGATTGCAGACCAATATGGTGTATCTGTTAATCAACTGAAATCAAGTAACAATATTTCAGGAAATATGATTTTCCCAGGGCAAGTCATTACTGTAAACGGAAGTAGTTCAACGGGAGGAAGCGGTTCTCAAGAAACAGCAACTTCAGGATCTACATACACAGTTAAAAGCGGTGACTCATTAGCAGTAATCGCACAACAAAATGGTGTTACAGTTGACCAACTAATGAAATCAAATAATTTACAAGGTTATATTATCTATCCTGGTCAAACTTTAAAAATTGCTGGTGGAAGCGGTAGTGATACTACAACTACTCCTTCAAATAACACACAACCTACTCAAACAGGTGGCAATCAATCATTCAATGACCAAAACTTATATGACTGGGGTCAATGTACATATTACGTATTTGATCGCAGAGCACAAGCTGGTAGTTCAATCAGCACATACTGGGGAGATGCTAAATATTGGGCAGGCGCAGCACAAGCTGACGGTTTCCGAGTAGACGGTACCCCTGAAGTAGGTTCAATTATGCAAACTACAGCTGGACAATATGGTCACGTATCATATGTAGAATCTATTAACGCAGACGGAAGTCTATTAATTTCAGAAATGAACTATAATACGCCTCCAGGTGTTAAAGATTACAGAACAGTCCCAGCATCACAAGTATATAACTATTCATATATTCATTAATAAAAAAACCAGTTCAGAAGACGAACTGGTTTTTTTATTAATGAAAATTAGTGTGTGGAAGTTTTTATTATCTGGGCGCTAACTTCCATTATTTCGAATTCTGGTAATTAGAACGCTGTAACTTCCATTATTCTGAATTGTGGTAATTAGAGTGCGCTAACTATCATTATTCTGAATTCTGGTAATTAGAGAGCTGTAACTTCCACTATTCGGAATTCAGGTAATTAGAATGCTGTAACTTCCATTATTCTGAATTCTGGTAATTAGATGGGCACTCATTTAGAGACATTTCTTGGAATTCTGTCTCTAACAACCTCTCTTACGGACATTTCTCGGAATTCTGTCCCTAACACCCACTCTTACGGACATTTCTCGGAATTCTGTCTCTAACAACCTCTCTTACGGACATTTCTCAGAATTCTGTCCCTAACTCAGAATATCTCCCCACTAAAATTCACCTATCATTATATTTCTCCTAACCTTCTCAATTTTTCCCATACAAAAAAACATCCAACGTTAATGAGTTGGATGTTTTGATGATTGATTATACGAATAAAGCACAAATATGATAAATGATGAAAGAAAGGATAATTGATACTGGTAAAGTTATAATCCAAGTAATAATCATTCTTTGTGCTGTTGTCCATTTAACACCTTTAACACGTTGTGATGAACCTACACCTAAAATAGATGAAGATACTACGTGTGTTGTTGATACTGGTAAGTGAATGAATGTAGCACCGAAAATAACGAATGCTGATGATAAGTCAGCTGCTACACCGTTAGCTGGACGGATTTTCATAATGTTTCCACCAACTGTTTTGATAATTTTCCATCCACCTACTGCAGTTCCAAGACCCATTGCAGTAGCACAACTTATTTTAACCCATAATTCAATATCTGTTGTAGATTGCATATTAGCTGAAATAAGTGCCATTGTAATGATACCCATTGCTTTTTGAGCATCGTTTGTACCGTGTGAGAATGCTTGTAAAGCTGCTGTACCAATTTGGATAAATCTAAAGTTTCTATTTGTTCTTGTTAAATTATTATTTTTAAATACGACTTTGAAAATAGAATATACAATGAAACCAACGATAAACGCTAAAATTGGAGATGCAATTAAAGCTAATATAATTTTTGAAAATCCTTGGTAATGTAATATTCCAAATCCTGCAGAAGCAATAGCTGCACCTGCAATTGACCCTATTAATGCATGTGAAGATGAACTTGGAATCCCGAAATACCAAGTAATAAGATTCCACGCTATAGCAGAAATCAATGCTGCTAAAATAACGACTGAACCATTTTCTAACTTAAACGGATCGACAATATCTTTAGCAATTGTTTGTGCTACACCTGTTGCCATTAATGCCCCGACAAAGTTCATAACCGCTGCTAAAATAATTGCATGTCGTGGTTTAAGTGCTTTTGTAGATACTGCTGTAGCGATTGCATTGGCTGTATCATGGAAACCATTAATAAAGTCAAAAAGTAACGCACACACAACAATAGCTACGGTAATAATGAGTAAACTATCCATTTTTTAAAACTCCTTAGCTATTTTTCATAATAATTTGTTCTAATTTGTTTGCTACTAATTGACATTTATCTGCTACATCTTCAAGAGATTCATAAATATCTTTAATTTTTATTAATGTTACTGGATCTGTTTCACTGTTGAAAATATATTTAATTGATTGTCTTAAAATACCATCACAATTCGTTTCATATTCTTTAATGTTGATAGAATGTACACGAATGTGTGAGAATTTCTTCTCAGCTACTAACGTTACAGCGATTTCAATTTCTTTAATTGCTGCTTGTATATTTTTCACGAATTCTGCCATGTATTCATCTGAATAACTGATAGAGTACATTTCAAACATTGCTGAAGTTTCTTCCATTTCATCTAATACATCATCTAATGCATCACATAATTCTAAAATGTCTTCTCTTTCAATTGGTGTAATGAAAGTTTGATTTAAATCAGTAATCATTTGGTGCATAAGATCATCACCATTAGACTCATAGGCTTTAATTTTATCTGAATAAGCTTTTAAGTCGAAATCTGAATCAAAATCCATTTCTCCAAATTCAACTGATGCGCGACTTAAATTCTCAGCTATAGCTTCTAACTGAATACCAAACTTATCCTTCTTCTTATTAAACATTAGTAATCCTCCCAAAATTTACATCATAATTTATGTAATTACTCTTTCATTGTACTCTTTCAAAATGAATTCGACCACAGTTTATTAATTTATTTTTGAAAATTTATCTTGTCTGTAAACTTTTCGTAAACACAAAGTTCACATTGGTATTTTATAACACAAAAAAAGGCTAATGACAAGCACTAGCCTTTATTTTAAATATTTATTTTTTAAAGCACTCTTTGAATCACGCGTTTAGAGTGGATGTATGCTAAGAAGGCAAACAGAATATAAATTAATGAATACAGTGACATCACGATCAGCACTGGTGTATAGAATGATTGTCCCATAAAGAACCAAGCTGATTTAGCCGCGAAATATCCGTGACATAATCCAATGATTAATGGTAATGCAAAGTTAAAGCCAATTTTTAGTGCAATACCTTTAGACATATCTTTAGATGTATAGCCTAACTTTCTTAAGATATTGTAGTTTGATGTTTCATCTTCCGTTTCATCAATTTGCTTAATGTAAATGATACATCCAGTAGATAGTAAGAATGCGATACCTAAGAATCCAAGAATAAACAGCATAACACCTAGGCTACTTTTAGAGTCATTGTAAATTTCATGATATGACATAGATGACTCGGTTTTACTTTGTACTTTTCCAAAGATTTGCTCTGCTTTCTTAACATCTTTATCATTTGTTAAGTTCACACCAAATTGCTGATTCATGTCGTCATTTCTAGCTTCATGTTTTTTCATTTGGTCGAATGTATGATCTGACACAACATAAACAGGTGCATTATAAGAAACCATTGAAGATAAATAATTTTCTTTACTAATAGATTTCACTTTAAGATGATGTGTTTGATTACCCATTTTGTAAGACATTTTTTCTTCATCATTTACATTAGTGACTCTATCAAGAAGATCATTGAATCCTACAACTGCTACTTCATCGTTTTTCAATTTTATACCTTTAAATTCAGATGCTTTAGCTACTGTTGACGGTGAATTGGGTTCTACTCCTCTAGTTTCATTAGCACCTTCAAGCACTTTTCTATCATCAATAATATAACGTGTCACGTTGTAATTACGTTCTTTATATTGAATATGCTCAGCATCTAATGCTTTTTTAAATTGTTGATTTGCATCTTTATTTACAAAAATATAATCATCTGGTGATGTACTTCTTGCTGTTTCTTCGGCGTTGTAATATTGAACGTAACTCAATGCTAATAGGCCGACTGACATAGCTGACACTATTGCGATAATTGTCAGCGATAAAGCATTTGTTTTCATTTTGTGCATAATAGATGAAGTTGAAACAACGTCTGTTACACTCAGCATGCCTTTTTTATATTTACGAATGGTATTAAATATTAACGAGATTGAACATCTAAAGAGCAAGTATGCACCCACTATTGTTAAGAATAAAATGGTAAGCATTCTTATATATAACGTTGCCATCCCTGCATTACTGAGATTATCGAACATAACACTTGATAAATAATAACCACTAATAATCATGACGATGCCAATTGCACCAAAAATCAATTCATATAGTTTAATTTTCTTAATTTTAGTATCTGTAGCATTGTATTCATGCATAAGTGCTAAAATTGTCTTTCTATTTATAAATATTGCATTTTGAAAAGCGATAATGATATAAATCGCAATCATAAGTACAATCGTTTGAACGAAAGCTTCTATACTAAAATTCAAATGTGCTTCTTGTTGGACGCCGATGATTTTATATAAAATCATCAATAATATTTTAGAAGAGAAAAATCCTAAAATAGATCCAATCACTGCTGTTAATGTGAATAATACAAAGTTTTCTAAAGCAAATATTTTAAAGACTTCTCGCTTTGTCATACCGATTAATTGGTACAATCCCATTTCTCTCGATCTTCTCTTTATAAAAAGTTTGTTGGCATAAAGTAGAAATATAACGATGATAATCGTCAGTATTGTTACACCTACTTTAATAGCTGCGCCAACTCTTATACCAGATTGAACACTATTTAAATCTTCAGAGAACCTTAACGTGACAAATCCGAAAAAGAGCATGACACTCATCGTTATTGAAAAGACATACATACTATAATGTCTAATGTTTCGTCTTAAATTCTTAATAACAATTTGATTAAAGCTCATTTACAACACCACCTAACACACTTTGTGTTTTGATGATTTCTTTGTAAAATGTCTCTCTATCATCGTCTCCTTTATAAAGTTCAGAGTAGATCTTACCATCTTTCAAGAATATGACTCTGTTGGAATAACTTGCTGCTGATGAATCGTGTGTAACCATAACAATTGTTGATTGTGTCATTTGATTCATTTGATTTAATTTATTCAGTAAATCTGAAGCAGATTTAGAATCTAATGCACCTGTTGGCTCATCAGCAAATATAATGGATGGTTGTGCTATAAATGCTCTTGCAGCTGATGTTCTTTGCTTTTGACCACCAGATATTTCACTAGGATATTTATTTTGTATATCTAAAATACCTAACGCCTTACTAATTTCTTCAAATCTTACTTGCGCTTCTTTTTTAGAAATTTTTTGAATGGTTAAAGGTAACATGATATTTTCTTGCACGGTAAGCGTATTAAGCAAATTATATTCTTGGAATATAAAGCCCAGCTCTTTTTTTCTGAAATTAGACATTTGTCTATTGTTCATATTCTGTAATTGATGACCATTAATTTCAATTTGCCCTGTTGTCGCATAATCAATGGAACTTAATACATTTAACAGTGTCGTCTTTCCTGATCCAGATGGCCCCATAATACTAATGAATTCACCTTTTTCAACTGTCATATCTATTTGTTTCAACACTTCTTGTTGATTTTTTTTAGAACCATAAACTTTAACGAGTTGTTCAGTTTTTAATATACTCATATTCAAAACTCCTTTGTAATTTGTTTATGATTCCATCTTATAGCCTTTTTTACAATTCTTCCTTTGATTCATCGTACATTTTCATGTTTGAAGTGACATTTTTGTCACTTGAATGTTCTACCGTTGTTAAATCATTTGGTTGCGGGAAAATAAGCAATACTGTCGTTCCTTCACCATAAGTAGATTTCACATTGACTTTAATACTTAGTCCTTCAGTAATTTCTTTAACTAAATAAAGCCCCATTCCTGTGGCTGTTGACTCACGTCTATTTGTCGTTGAAGTAAAGCCTCTTTCAAAAATACGTGGTAAGTCTCGCGCTTTAATACCTCGCCCAAAATCTTGAATTTTCAAGTATGTTTGACCATGCTGTTCATAAGTTGATATGATAATATCTTTATTCTCCGTATATTTCAGAGCATTACTTATGAGTTGTCTAATGACAGTACGACACCATTTTTCATCTGTATAAACTTTTTCATCTTCAATTTGTATATCATACCCTATGCCTTTAGCCATGCTAATATTACGTGCATGTTGAATTTCTTTTATAACCATCTCTTTTAAAGCATAATGTCCAAAATAAAAATCATTACTTTTAGAGCTTAAACGTCTAATATAAAGTTGCTGATCAAGTAAGTAGTCGATTCTGCTCCACTCATATAATAAATTCTTTTTTAAATCTTGTTTTTCAATTTGGTCTAATAATAATTTCATTGCTGTGATGGGTGTTTTAACTTCATGTATCCAATCTAGCAAATCATTTTTAGTCGCTTGTATTTCTTTATTTTGGTTATGAATGGTACGTCTCGTACGTTCATCATAAAGTTGAATATAATCAAAAACGATTTTTTCATATGTTGATTGATTCAATTCTTTATGTTCAATTTCTTTAATCGGTATATCATTTTTTAATGCGCTATAAAATCTTGTTTCGCGCGTGTAAATCAACCATATAAACACGATAAAAATAATCAAATTTATACCAATTAAGTACAAAGCGCTTTTAAAAGAAAAGGCTATATCTAACCAGCTCGTAAGCAGTATAGTAACTTGCATGACTATAAACAGTAATATCCAAATCCATCTTTCTTTCAGAAACGATTTGATCATTTTATCCCTCCGGCTCGTGCGCAATATAGCCTTTACCTACTTTCGTTTCAATTAAATCATTGAAGCCAATTTCAGTAAGTTTCTTTCTTAAGCGATTGACATTAACAGTTAATGTATTGTCACTCACAAATTGTTCATCATCCCATAAAGCAGTAATAATCGTATCTCTACTCACGATTTCATTTTTATGATTCAACAGAATTTCTAAAATAAACATTTCATTTTTAGTTAACGAAATTTCAATATCGTTCTTTTCAATAATATGTTTACCATAATCAACGCGTGCTTTATGCCATAACTTGATTCTAGGCTCATCTTTATTATATTGATAAACCCTTCTATAAATTGCTTGAAGTTTGGCAACAAGCACTTCTGTGTGAAATGGTTTCTGTATAAAGTCATCCGCACCTAGTTCCATACTCATGACTTGGTCCATCGGGTGGTCCCTTGATGATAAGAATACGATCGGTATATTAGACTGTTTTCTAATCGCACGACACCAATAGAATCCATCATATTGAGGTAACTGTATATCTATAATGACCATGTCTGGTTGTAATGCTTTATATTCTTCAAGTACGGCACCAAAATCATTTATGCCATGTACAGACCAATCCCATTTTTCTAGTTGTTGCTTCATAGCATTAAATAAAGTTTCATCATCTTCAATTATTAGTAATTCCATACTATCCCTCTACTTTGTATATTTTTTAACTTCGCCTGCTATACTGCGTAGTTGAAAATCTTTAATTCTACAATCAACTTCAAACCCCTTCATCGTTACATTGTGAATTGGTGCTTGTGATAAATAATATATACTCCATGGTAATCTCGGTACGTAATTAAATAAATGAACCATAAATTCATTTGTTAATCTTAACTTTCTAAATTCTAACATGCCATTATCTTCATATAAATCTACAGTAAGTGAACCGCCGATAACTTTGAACTGTATAATATCTTCGTCAATATTTGGATGCACTCTTTTTAATTTTAATAATGGTTTACTGCGATGTTGAAAATAAACATAATAAATATCTCCAATTAATTCTGTTCTCACTAACGTGCCACTTGTTTCTTGTAACCATTGGAAATAGTATTTCACAACATCTTCTAAATCCCATTTATAAGGAATGGGCATTCTATCAACACTTCTAACATCATCTATTTTAGACTTCTGTAATTCTATCGATACAGCTGGTCGCTTAATAGATTGTTCTGTCACTTGAACTTCAATTCCCGTTGAACTTAATATTTCCATCGTTTCTATATCAAAAGGCGAACCTTTAATGTATATAATTTTTTTAACATTATTGACTTTACATGCTTTTGCCATATTATGACTCGCGATAATATTTAAATTACGTGCAGTACTTTGAGTTAACTTCGCTGATTTCTTGTTTGGATCTAAATAATAAATTGCAATATCGATATCTTTTAAAGCTTCAATCATATCTTTAAGTACAAAAATATCGCATTTTCTCCATGTAACTTCATCATCTATCATCATATCTGATTCATACTTTGTAATCGTATATAGATTGCCGACATCTTTTAATGTACTGATTAAATGCTTGCCTATATACCCTGATCCACCTGAGATGAGTACATTCGCTTTCATTTTAAGCACTCCTTTATATTCGGACTTTACATATGTGTTATACTATTTATAACTTATTGTTTAATTACCATAAATATACCACTGATTGTAATTTATAAATAGAAATAGGAGACATTTTATGAAAGAAATCATACGCGAAATTCGAATAAATGATGTTGAAAACTTTAATAAATTGTTAGATAGTGTGATTAATCAATCCGAATATTTACTCTTTAATCCAGGAGAACATCAAATATCTATACAAAACCAAACTTTATTTCTAGAAGAAATGATTACGACAAGTAACTCTACAATCATTGTTGCAGAATTAAATGATACATTAATTGGTTATGTAACGATCCAAGGTGGCAAAACAAATCGAAATCGTCATGCCGCAAAAATTGCTATGGGTCTACTTCCGACATTTAGAAATAAAGGAATTGGATTTAAACTACTTCAAGAAACCGAAGCTTGGGCAGTGAGAAGACAACTGCATAGACTAGAGTTAACAGTCGTTACGGAGAACGAACCAGCATACCGATTATACGAGAAATTCGGTTTTAAAGTAGAAGGAAAGAAAGAACAAACATTGTATTTTAATGATAAATATTACGATGAATTTATGATGGCAAAATTATTATAAAAAAAGGCAAACTCATCACGTATTTCGCGTAGTTTGCCTTTTTTATTATTTATCTTTTTTAATCACTGTTTCAGAATCTTGATTCGCATTGTTTTCATATGGTGACTGTTTCGTATTAGCCCCTAGAAACATCATGACGTTATTGTAATTCTTCTTAGATTCTTTCAAGTTCATATGGAATTGGTATTGATGACGTAAACCGTGCGTACCGTCAAAGAATGTTGTAGTCGTTTGAACACCTTGCTTTTTAAGGACTTCATCAAACTCTCTATTTTGTGGATCAAATGGGTCAGCATCTCCCACTGTTAAAAATGTAGGTGGATACTCTTTTGTCACTTGATCAACGGTAGATAGTTGATTAATTCTCGCAAAGTTCTTTTCCCATTCTTTAGTACCCGTATAACTTGTCATAAATAAATCAATTCTTGGAAATTCTGTAGATCTCACTGTTTGCATATTATATAACCCACCAAAAAGAATGGCAGCTTTTAAATAATCTTTTTTAATAGTTGGCTTCATACGCATTTGCTGTTGCAATTTATCATTTGTTTGTAAAGCCACATATTGACTGGCAATTTGTGCACCTGCAGAATCTCCGCCATATATAATTTGTCTATAGTCGATATTAAATTTATTTCTATGTTTTAATGTATATTTAGTTGCTTGATCTAATTGCTGTATTGGTGTCGGATATTGGTAATCAGGTGCTAAAGCATAATTTACATTTACGATGATATATCCTTTTTCAGCAATTTGTGCTAAGTATGGATTCTTATGTCTTTTGTCTCCCGCTATAAAACCACCACCATGCGTCCAAAATATGACTGGCAGTTTCTCACCTTTTTTCATTCTTGAAGGCATAATAATATCCATTTGACTATTTGGTGCACTATGACCATAAGATACATCACGTATCAATTTTACTTTCTTATTGTTTAGTAATAATTGATTGGCTCTTTGAGCTTGTAATTGTGCTTCCCTTTCTTTATGTTCCTGATATTTGTTATAACCGTAAAACCCACTTACAACAACGATAATCGCTACAATCAAAATAAACAATCGTCGTTTTTTTCTTTTCATATGTTCACTTCCTCATGTAAGAAGATAGTTTAACATATTCAATTATTTTATGCGATATGTTTTTTGTTATCACTTTTACGACTAATATATTTAACAACAATGGCAGCACAAATCACTAAACCTATAACACCCATAGCTGGATATAATTTATCAATCAGTGATGAGAAACCTACAAAGCTTAAGCCATAAGCGATTACCATAGATATCGTCAGTAATACAACGTATTTTTTAGAAAATGGTACAGTAAACCTTGCTGTAAATGAGTACATAAGTCCTAAAATCGTGTTGTACATAACCATAAGCATAATTACTGATAATGCAAATCCAATAATAGGTGAAATTGTTCTAGCGAGTTCTAACGTTGGTATCTCAATATCTTTAATATTAGGATATTCAACTAATAATCCAGCATTGATAAGTGCTAATAATATTAAATATATCACACCACCGATAATGCCACCTAATCCTGAAATACGACGTTTATCAGCATCGCCACCAATGGCAACTAATGTACTAAATCCTACTGAGAACGCTAAACCACCATAAATAAACCCTTGAACAATTCCCCAGAAAAGACTTGGTGATTCAACCGTATCGTTAATTTCAGAAATGCCTACTTGACCATTTACAAAAAAGTAACCTGCTATTATTAATATGACAATGATTAAAAATGGTGTGACGACACCTAGTGCTTTTACAATTTTATCGAAGTCTAATAAAAGCGTGATATAAATAAAAATACACATAATTAAAGCACCTAACCAAGTTGGCACCCCAAAACTTTCATTAAATGCTGATCCAGCACCAGCTATCATCGTTACTGATATACCAAATAAGAAAAATATTAATACATAATCTATAACGATACCTGCTTTACCGAATAAATAATTAATCGTTGAGCTATGATCATCTGCATCGAGTGCCGTACCAATCTTAGCTACTTGTCTACCAAAAAACGCCAACATTATACCAGATATAATAACTCCTATATACCCGTATAAACCATAGTGGGTAAAGAATTTCATTACCTCTTGCCCTGTCGAGAACCCTGCACCTACAACGACCCCAACATAAGCAAACCCTATTTTTGTTGCTTCTTTCAAATTTGACACAAACTTTCCTCCTCAAAATTTTGTTCAACATAATGATGTATACCCACTATTTACGAAAGTATTCCAAAAATTAAGAGCAAGACTATAAAAGTCCTGCTCTTTTTCATATATATTTATGAATTTTCTTTAATTGATTGACTATAATTCGCTCTTGTAACTGTCAATCCGACAATGATTACTAAAGCGAGTAATACAATACCAAACCAGTATGACTGATGAATACCTTGCGTCATAGCATGATTGATTTGGTCTACTGTAGGGTTCTTAATACCTTCTAATGCGGCTCTTTGTCCACCGTTCATAATACTTACAAAAATCGCAATCCCTAATGCGCCACCTATTGGCTGTAACATATTGGATACAGCTGTACCGTGTGGATACATTTCTTTTGGTAAAGCGTTTAATGCATTTGTATTTGCCGGCATCAATACTGCAGAAATACTAATCATTAAAATAATATATACAATAACAAATATCCATACTGAAATACCTGGATGAATCGTTGAATAAAATATCGAGACACATAACAGCACAATTAATCCTGGTACAACTAGCTTTCTTGGACCAACTTTATCAAATATGGCACCCATAAATGGTGATAAGAAACCATTTAATAAAGCACCTGGTAATAAGATCAATCCAGCAACTTTAGCACTGAATCCCATTGGACCTTGCAAGTACATAGGCATCACAATTTCAGAAGCAAACATTGTCATAATTACAACAACGAAAATAATAACACCCTTTGTATAGTTATGGTATTTAAATACTTTCAAATCTAATAAAGGTTCTTCTAATTTAAGTTGTCTAAAGACAAATAGTATCATCGCAATAACACCAATGATAAGCGTGATGTAAATTGAAGGGCTTGAGAAGCCACCTTCAGTAGTACTTACCGATGAAACACTATATATAATAGTTGCAATACCAATTGTTGATAAAATGATTGAGAAGACATCAATTTTCGGTCTCGTAATTTCACCAACATTTTGTAAATATCTATAAGCGAATATAAATGTAAATAGCATGAATGGGATAACGATTAAAAATAACCATCTCCATCCTAAATAATCAACAATAACACCAGATAACGTTGGTCCTAATGCAGGTGCAAACATAATGACTAATCCGAATTGACCCATAATTTTCCCGCGTTCGCTCTCATTGTATAGCATGAGCATTGCATTCATGACAGTTGGAATCATAAGTCCCGTTCCAGCTGCTTGAATCATTCTACCTACTAATAACATTGGGAAGTTAACGGCTAACCCGGCAGTTAAAGTCCCGATAGAAAATATTGTTACTAACCCTAAAAATAACCGTCTCGTTGTAAACCATTGATTTACAACTGCAGACAATGGTGTTAGTACACCCATTACTAACATGAAACCAGTTGCCATCCATTGGACAGTTGGTGCATCTACATCAAATACTGACATTAATTCTTTTAATGCAATATTTAAGAGCGTTTCATTTAAAATCATGAAAAATGTACCAACTAAAAAGACAATCATAATTATTTTTCTTTTAAACTGATTCTCCATTTTTTTCTCCTAAATTTTATTTTGTAACTTTTCTATAATGACATAAAAAATAAACCTAGTCAAAAGACTAGGTTTATGCATTTTGAGATTTGGATAGTTGTGAAAAATCTACCACTACTTGGTCCATTCTCTTTGCTGTTTCTTTCATTATATTTCTAGCAACTTTATTTTCAGGGTCTATCTTAAGTATTTGCTTACTTATATCAAAAGCTTGTTTATCAGAAAGTAAAGGTTCCGGTATAGCATGTAATAGAAGCATTTGTAATAAACTCTTAACTTCTTTATGATCTGTTAAAATCATCGATCTTTCAGCATGATAATAAGCTGAATGAAATGCGCCATCATGTTCACTATATGGATAAACGTGTAACAAGAACGCTAAGTCATGAAGTTCACTCGTTTCTTCCTTCTTAATACAGTCTAATATAAATGTATAAAACATCGTACTTTCTTCTTCGTGAGCTGCTGAAATAAAGTGTTCTTCAAATTCTAAGAAATCCACTTCGGACATCAATCTATATGCAGTATCAAATTCGCCACTTAATATATGACCTTTAATCAAATCCTTCATTCAATGTCCTCCTTTTCTCTCTATGCAACATTCACATTCATTTCAATGTTAAATTTTTAAAGTCAAAAATATTATAACATGTTTTGTAATAAATTACCTTTAAAATAGAAAACCAACTTAAATTTTAAAATATAAATGATGATGATACTTGCATCGGTGATTAAAGCGAGCATCACAATTTGGGCATACCTCTTTTAACATATAATCATTGATGGACATCGTTTCTTTACAAACGCCACATAGGATCGCGTGTTCATCAAATTCAGATTGATCCCATCTCTTAATGTCATGCTTTTCACATTCATTATGGCACTTGTAACAAGGATAGAATTTATCACAACATTTAAATTTAATCGCGATGATATCTAGCGGCGTTTGATAATGTTCACATCTAGATTCATTATCTACAGTTAAGCCATGTATTTTCACCATAGTATCCTCCAAAAAATTTACTTTAAGTGAACATCTCACAAATATAGCTATTTTGTCAATTTATAATAATTTGACAGATAACATAAATTTTAATAAGATTAACATATGAACATATATTCATATGTTAGGAGAATAATATGACTACAAATACTATTTTAGATGATGAAACATTATTACTTGTATCACAAACTTTTAAAGCATTAAGCGATCCGACTCGCGTAAAGATATTACATTTATTATGTACCGGAAGACATTCTGTAGGTTGTATAGCTGAAACACTTTCACTCAGTCAATCTTCCGTATCGCACCAATTAAGATTTTTAAAGAATCTTAGACTTGTTAAATTTGAACGTGAAGGTAAAAGTATTTATTACTCAATCGATGATGATCACGTTATCTTATTATTAAAACAAGCCATCGAGCATGCCAAACATTAACAATTTAGGAGGTGTTTTCATGGGACATGAACATCATGGACATGACCACAACCATGTTCATACAAACAATAAAAAGATACTACTCATTTCATTTATTATCATTGCTGTATTTATGATAGTTGAAGTGATTGGTGGATATATTACAAATAGTTTAGCTTTACTATCAGATGCTGGACATATGCTTAGTGACGCCATTTCACTCTTTATAGCATTAATGGCATTTAAATTTGGTGAACGTGTTGCCAATAAGAATAAGACATATGGCTATAAGAGATTTGAAATTTTAGCAGCTTTAATTAATGGTGTCTTGTTAATTGCTATTAGTATATATATCTTTTATGAAGCCATTTCCAGATTTATTGATCCACCAGAAGTCGCTTCCACAGGCATGTTAATCATAAGTACAATCGGTTTACTTGTTAATATTTTCATAGCTTGGTTAATGTTTAAAGGGTCTGATACGAAAGACAACTTAAATATGCGTGGTGCTTTCATTCATGTACTCGGAGATTTATTAGGTTCAGTTGGCGCAATCGTAGCAGCACTCATTATGATTGCATTCGGTTGGAAATTAGCTGACCCGATAGCAAGTGTTATTGTGGCACTATTAATTATTAGAAGCGGATATGGTGTTACGAAGTCTGCATTAAATGTATTGATGGAAGGCACACCATCAAATATCGATGTTCATGAAATCTCAGAAACAATCAAGTCGCACCCAGATATAATAGAAGTACATGATTTGCATATATGGTCCATTACAAGTGATTTAACAGCATTAAGTTGCCACGCAGTCGTAGATAAAGATAAGACTGTGGAGGAATGCGACAGTATAATAGAAGAAATCAATCATAAACTTATTCATAAATCTATACATCACGCAACAATCCAATTAGAAACACCAGATCATCAGCATGACAGTTCCCTACTCTGTTGCATGGAACAAACAGAACACGTACATTAGAAAAACTAGAACATTTAGGTATATATACCTAATTTGTTCTAGTTTTTTACTTTATATAATTTGGTATAGGAATCTCTCTCAATCTTCGTGCGATACACCCTGATTTTGTACCCTAGCGCACGATATCTCTCAGTCTTCGTGCGTTACACCCTGATTTTGCACCTTAGCGCACGATATCTCTCAGTCTTCGTGCGTTACACCCCGATTTTGTACCCTAGCGCACGATATCTCATAGTCTTCGTGCGTTACACCCTGATTTTGTACCTTAGCGCACGATATCTCGTAGTCTTCGTGCGTTACACCCTGATTTTGTACCCTAGCGCACGATATCTCTCAGTCTTCGTGCGTTACACCCTTATTTTGTACCCTAGCGCACGATATCTCTCAGTCTTCGTGCGCCACACCCTTATTTTGCACCTTAGCGCACGATATCTCTCAGTCTTCGTGCGTTACACCCGGATTTTGTACCTTAGCGCACGATATCTCTCAGTCTTCGTGCGCCACACCTTGATTTTGTACCTTAGCGCACGATATCTTTCAGTCTTCGTGCGTTACACCCCGATTTTGTACCCTAGCGCACGATATCTTTCAGTCTTCGTGCGCCATACCTGGATTCAGTACCCCATCACACTATTCAAAATCAAATTTATGATATACCTTAACTTACTTATAATATACTTTAGTATTTCCTTGTGTAATCATATTAAAATGTCCTTTCATAATATATGAAAGTGTATTTCTATGTACACCATTACACCACTTCCTTGCTTCTTTCATATTGAATGGTGCTCCTTTCAAATACATTAATTCGTCTAAAGTATTTAAAATAAGTTCTTTTCTAGGTATCTCATTAAAACAGTTAGAACAAGTGATTACTTTCTTTTTATTTTTCAGTGGTGTATCTATTATATTGTTACATTGTGTACATCTTATACCAGGTTTTAATTTGTTAAATTCATAATTCGGATATTGATGATAATCATCTTCAAAAGGTGTATGGAGATTTTGTAATGTGGTTTTTATTATAGAATTATTTGGAGAGTTACTGTTTTTAAGGAGATGTCTTACTTTATTTAACTGGTTTGGTAAAATAATTGTTTCTTCATCTATTTTACCTTTCATACTAAAATTTCCGTTAATAAATATTATATAGCTTTTTATAGTTCTTTCTATATCTAATTTATCAAGTACTTTATTTAGAATATAGTCATTTCTATCTAATTGAGCTAACGGATATTTAATTACAAAGCCGTTATCACAAATCAAATTACCATTATTAAATTCATATTTACCAAAATAATTTTTGATTTCGAATTGATAGATAATCTTATCAGTAATAACTATAAAATCAAATTGATAATTTTGAGTACTCTGAAGTTGTAAATCATATATAAACTCTAATTGATCAATAGAGTTTAATATTTCCAAAAACTTCCTTTCACCTTCTTTTCCTTTTTTATATGTTTCATATTTTTGAATATCTTGAGGACTTATGTATGTTCTACCTATAAGAGATTCAATCACTGAATAATAGTTCTTTTTCAATGGTTCACCTTCTTTATAAGTTTATTCATTTCCATTTTAATCCATATCAGTAAAAAAATCAGCCACAACATCAATGTTGTGGCTGTTTTCTTCTATATGAATGATTCAAAAATTAATTGTTTGCCTGGTACTTTCTTATCATCGAATCCTTCTAAGAATGGTTGATTATCATAAGGTACTTTGACTCTTTCTACGTTTATGGCACCATCTTTAACTTCTACTATGCCATACACTGCGTATGCACCGTTATTTAACCCTACTGACCCCGGATTAAAATATATTGTTTCTATATCATCAAAGTGATGTAACACGTGATTATGTCCGAATGTAACAAAATCTGCATCTACGCCGTTAAATAGTCCGTGTACATGTTCTAACGAAGGATCTACGATTGGTTCAAATGGATCTTCACTAATATGCTTATCCATATTTTCTTCGAGTATTCGATAATGTGTGAAATAAAATTTTAAACCGTCTATTTCTTTTGTAACTTCACGTTTAAGGTCATTTAAAAAGGTATAATATTTGCTGTCTAAATGTTCTACTATCCATTGATGATGTTCATAGAACTTACTTTTCAAACTTTCTGGATATGGTTCGTTGTTAACGACTGACATAATCGCTTCGTCGTGATTACCTGCAATGTATGTCATATCTTTTCTGATAGTAACTGCTTCAAGAACTTCGTTTGTACAATGGCCAACACCAATATTATCACCTAAGTTATAAATGTGATCTATATCCGTTCGATTATCGATATCTGAAAGTACCGCGTTTAATGCATCGATATTTCCATGTATATCTGTCAAAATTGCGAATTTAACCATCATAAGACTCCTTCATGATTATTGATTAAATTGATCAACCGCTTCTTTAATTTCAACATCTCCTGAAACGACTTGGAATTCTTGACCAATTTTCTCATCATTGTTTAATACTTCAACCAAGACAGTCGCTACATCTTTACGAGGTATTTTACCACGTTCTACTTCTTCAGCTAATGTAACTGTTCCTATAGCATCATCATTTGTTAATGCACCAGGGTGAACGATTGTATATGGTATATTAGCATTTCTTAAATGTTCATCTGCATAGTGTTTAGCTATTGTGTAAGGTTTTAAATCTCCTTCAAAAGCTGATCTTCTTGTATCAAATGAAGACACGAGTACAAAATGTTTCGTACCTGCTATTTTACTTGCTTCAATAGATTTAACTGCGCCGTCTAAGTCAATAATAATTGTTTGGTCTGCACCGGTATGTCCACCTGAACCTGCTGTAAACACAACTTTATCTGCATCTTTTATTTTTTCAGAAATGTCATTGATATCGTCATATTCAAGATCTAGTGGTGCTGTTGTTGCACCTAAGTCTTCAAAGAAACTTGCTTGACTGTTTTTTCTAATACCTGCAACAACTTCATTGCCTTCTGCTACTAAATCTTTAACTAAATGTCTTCCTATTTGTCCATTAGCACCTATTACGAAAATCTTCATTATAAAACACTCCTTTAAATTTTTTCATGTATAAAACGATAGTTGTGTAATCTATCTGGCGTGATTAACCTTGAAGTCACTTCATATGGCTTTTTATAGTTCATATCAGAAACAACAATTGAACCATCATTTTTTACTTCTTCAACTATTGCGACGTGTCCTAGTTCACCATAATCAGTTTGTAAGATTGAGCCTTCACTAGGTTGTCCGTTAACTTTATAGCCTTCTTCTTTTGCACGGTCATCCCAATGTTTAGCGTCACCCCATGATGAACTAATTTTTTTATCAATTTTCAATCTTTTTTCAAATACATAAAATGTACATTGACCTTCTTGATAGTAATTACCAAGTGAACGGTCATCTGTTTTATCATTCTTTTTAATTTGTTCCGTACGAATCGCTACTTCTTTTTCTTTCATCTGCTTCTTTACGTCTTCAACATAATGATTCAATAAATCGAATCCACCTTGGCTTTTAAAAAGCATAACCATGGTAATAATAGCGACCCACGTTGCAAGGTAAACGATGAAGCGGAATAACTTTTTCATAGCTCACTCCTATAACTAATGTACCTCAAATATATGAGTTAAAACGTAGGATATCAAATAAAGTGCTTATAACTTTTTTGAAAAATTCGCAAATGCAAGAAAGTTTTTGACAATTAAATGACATTTACATAGTTTTTTATGGTACCCTAATGATACAAAAAGACAAGAGGTGAATCATATGTTCAAGTTCCAATTGGATTACTTTAGAAATGGACAGGGATTCCATTTAAAAACTATTCTATTTTCTATTTTAGCATCAATCGTTATGGTTCTCATAATGTTAATACCGGGTGTATTATTCTTAATCGGTGGTGTCTCACTCGCTTCATCACAAGACTTTTCAGGTGAACCTTCTGGCGGAGGACTAGCAATATTCTTTATCACTATGGTACTCGGCTTTTTACTAACACTTGGTTTATATATCTTTGTTTTAATTCCTTTAGCTTATGGCATGATTAAATACTATAAAGATACAGACTTAGGTATTGGACCAAACTTTAGTGATTTATTTATGTTCTTACGAAAAGGAAACTACGTTAAAACATTAAAACTTACAGTTATTATAGGTGTGATTAGTGTTGCAATGTACATAGCGATTTATATTGTCGTATTAGTTGTTGAACTAATATTCGTTGCAATATTCGGAACATCTATGGCTATTATGCAACCAAGCGGTTCAAGTGAAGCTTTCGGCGCAATGTCTATATCATTTGTAATTATCATGTTATTTATGATTTTAGTTCTATTCGCAGTGTTTATTCCATTATATTATATAGTGATATTTATTATGAACACAGTACTTGTTCATATTGATCAAAGATCGTTACCAACTTTCACTAAATTCTCAATTGGTTGGAATATTACAAGTAAAGGTCCTAATAATGCTTGGAAATTATTATTCAGCAACTTACTCTATGTTGTTGTTGCATATATTGTTTTAGCTATTATTGGTATCGTAGTTGCAGTTGTCGTTTCATTTATGCCAGCAGTATTACAAGTTATATTCGCGGTACTTGGATATATTGTGTACTTTATCTTTATGTTTGCTGTTTCATACTTCATTTACGGAAGTGTGATGAACTTCTATCACAAAAATAAAAATGCACTTTACCCTCCAAATAACCAGTAATCCTAATTGATAACATATTAAGCGCTCAATCTACATTCAAAAGATTGAGCGCTTTTTTTATAATAAATCTTTAATACTATATAAGGATTGTAATTCAAAGTCGGGTTTTACTTCTATATATTCAAAATCACTAAAGTTACGATTAACCCATGCCGTTTGAAATCCAAACTTTTCTGCACCAACAATATCCCATTTATTTGATGATACAAATAGTACTTCATCTTTATTATATGGAATATTTTCTTCTAACAAAGCGTATCCATTAGAATCTGGTTTATACACCCCAAACGCTTCAAGAGACAAGATAAACTTAAAGTAATTTGTAATATTTGAATTATCTAATACTTGTTCTATCATGTCTTTATTACCATTACTAAATATGATTTGATCAACTTCTGATAGTTCTTTTAATGTATGGGCAACTTCTGGAAATGGCGTTAATTGATTATATGCTGCCATACATTCGTTAATTTCTTTCAATGAGTAATCAAAATCATTTCTACTGAGTACGTACTCTAGTGAATCACGAATCACTTTACTAAATGGTTTATATTCATCCACTAATTGTCTCACATGCGTATACTCAATTAGTTTATATCGCCATGCTTTAGCTATTCTATCCCCATTTCCCGGGAATAACTTTTCACATTTTTCTCTCACACTATCGATATCAAAAAGCGTGCCATATAAGTCATATACTACTGTTTTAATCATTTCATCACCCCTAAAAACATCATTCATTATATTATATCCAAATGTATATAAACCAATCACACAAAATATATTGCTAACAACCTTATTGTTCATAAAATAAAACCATGTCACCTTATATCGGACATGGTTTCATATATTGATTTAATTAATTAAAAACTTTTGGCTTAAAAAGTCAGCGACACCATTTTCTACATTTGTACGTCTCGTAACTTCACTACCTAACGCTTTAATATGATCAGGTGCATTTTTCATAACAATTGGATTATCTACAAATTCGAGCATTTGTCTATCGTTATCACTATCACCAATCGCAAAAGTTTCAGTATCCGCTGCGATACCTAAATAGTCTAAAGTCGCTTGAATAGCTGTTGCTTTATTAACACCCGTTGGCATTGTTTCTAAATTACAAGTTGTTGAATGAGAGATTGAAATATCTAATTCTTCTTTCATAGGTACGATAAGTTCTTCCCATTTTTTAATTTCTGACTCGTATTTTTTGAAGAAATAAAACTTAGAATAAGCATCTTCTGGTATTTCATCAACCCAATTGATTTTCTCACTTAAAGCTTCTTGTCGAGATTTCCATTCATTACGTTCTACATCTCCCAATTCATCTGTTTGGATTTCAGAAAGTAATAACGTTTTATCACGTTTTAAGGCGATACGATTTTTATAGTATGGAAATAACTCGTAATAAATTTGATGTTGTTCTGCTAAATCAACAAGTTTACGCACTGTTTCCATAGGTAGTTGGTGTTTAAATATTTCTTCTCCATTAATATATCCTACTGCACCATTTGAAGATAAAATACCATCAACTTCAAAATTCTCAGGTACTAAATATGGAATTTCATCATATGCTCTTCCTGTCGCAATAAATACTTTAATGCCTTTTTGTCTAACTTCTTGAATAACATCATTTGTATGATTCGTTACTCTGTTGTCTTCATTTAAAATTGTCCCGTCCATATCTAAAAAAACTGCTTGAGTCGTCATGTTGAATCCTCCATATCATTTATCAATGTCTATTATTTCATGCTCACAACATAAAGGCAATTTTTTAAAATTTATATTACTTTTTAGATAAAATTGGTCTATTATTTTTAAATGTTACATCCACATCAATGCCAAATAAGTTACTCATATTATCACTATTTAATAGCGAATGAATATCACCTGATTGGAATACTTCTCCATTTTTCAATAAAAGTATGTTTTTAAAGATTGGTAAGACTTCTTCTAAATGATGTGTCACATAAATAATCGTTGGTCCATTACTATCTTGACCGATATACTCAATTCTTTCTAACAGATCTTCACGCGCTACAAAGTCTAATCCATTTGTTGGTTCATCAAGAATAAGCAACCTCGGTTCTGACATTAACGCTCTACCTATTAATACGCGCGTTTGTTCTCCTTGAGATAGCGTTTCAAACCTTCTATTTATATAATGTGTAATACCTAGCGTTTCACAAATATGTTTCGCTTTTTCTTTAATTTCTTCAGTAGGTTCTTCATAAACACCTATTGACGCATAAGCACCACTAATAACAGTTGTATAAGCATTGTCCTGTTGTCTCATTTTCTTAAATAAAGATGACGAAACGTAACCTATTTGCCTTCTAATAGCATCAGCAGAATAACCTGGTCTTCCTTGTTTCATATCTAGTATTTCAAATTCACCAGATGATGGAGCTGTATATGCGTTAATAATATCGAGAATAGTAGATTTACCAGCACCATTTAATCCGTACAAGACCCAATGTTCTCCATCTACTATTTCCCAAGAAATATCTTTTAATATGTATTTGCCTTCTCTAATCCAATTAATATGTTTCAAATCAAGAAGCATACTTACATCCCCTTTAATATAAGAATTTAGAATATTCACTTATTGTACATGAAACAACTCTTATATTAAAGACGATAGGATAGGAAGGCTTAATTTTATGATGATTATTCTGGATTAATATCGAATCTTAATCCATCTGGTGAAATCAATACTTCAGATGCTCTGTTCGGAATTTGCATATCGATATTAGCAAGTCCGTAACTATTGTCTAAATCTTCACGTTTTTTATTTGATTGCCAAGTATTAATCGCAATATGGTGATGATAATCTTTTGTTGACATGAATAATGCATTAGGGAAATTACCTACAACAATTTTTAATCCTAATGTATCAATATAAAAATCTTTGCTTTCATTGATGTTGCTTGTTTTTAAATGTAAGTGGCCAATCTTAGCACCTTCAGGCATACCATTCCAACCTTCAGTTGAAGCATGTTGGACTAATGCTTCTGCGTCTACTTCAAGTGTATCCATATTAACGTTACCATCATTCCATACCCAAGTTTCTGGATCTCTATCTCTATAAATTTCTAGACCATTGCCTTCTGGATCATTTAAATACAATGCTTCTGACACGATATGATCCCCAGCACCCAGTCTTACATTTAATCTTGAAGCATGTAATAAAAAGTCAGCTAAATCAGCAGTAGTTGGTAATAATATTGCTAGATGGAATAATCCAGCTTCTCTCATACTTGGTTCTCTACCATCTACTAATAAATTTAATGTAATAGTATGACCTGAGTTACCAATCTCAAATACTGTTTGTTTGTCATCTTTACTTTTTATATTTAATCCTAGAATACTGTCATAAAATACTGTCATTTTTTCTAAATCTTTAACATTTAATGTAATGCCTTTTACTAAATTTGCATCTTTACCATGAAACATAACTTGCACCTCTTCTTATTTATTAATTAACTATAGTATACTTTATATACTATAAAAAGTATACTACTTTGTTTCGAAAAGTAAAAAAACCTATACGGTACAATTTAAAATTGAATCCGTATAGGCTATATTATTACAATTCCAGCTCTAATCTCACCATATCTTTGCATTGAATACCATTCTCAAAGATAGGTTCTTCGTAATACTTTACAAAATAATCAATATCTATTGATTTCATTCTAAATCCAGCTTGTTGATAAAGTTTCAATTGCCCAATACCTGAGTTACCTGTTCCAACAGTTACTGTGTGACAATGTAAGTTTCTCGCTTCATTAATCATATGGTCAATTAATAATCGTCCTATACCTTGATTTTGAAATTGAGGATCAACTGCTAAATTAACTAACTCATATGTATTGGGTCTCGTTAATAACCCAACTGCAATTCCGATATCTTGATGATCTTGCTGATAAACATACACTTGTCCTCTAGCAGCATAATCATTAACTGCATGTTGATTGTCATCTGCTAAAGCTAATAATTCATAATGTCTATCATTTAACTGCTCACATAAAGTTATCATTGTATCACCTTCATTGTTTAAATTATGAAACTTTCTTCTTCCTAATAAACCAAATGACAAATACAATTATACCAATTGCAATAACTGCGTACATAAAGTGAGAATAAACATCCATATAATTAACGATTTGATGCCAATTATCTCCTACTTTAGCACCTACCAGTACTAATACTAAATTCCATATCAATGTACCGATTGTCGTTAATACTAAAAATAACCATTGATTCATACCGCTCATACCAGCTGGAACGGATATTAAACTTCGAATAAGTGGAATAAATCTACAGAAAAATACAGTCCATGGTCCATATTTATCGAACCAAGCATCTGCTTTTCTTACATCTTCTTTCGTTAACCTAAGATATTTACCCCATTTCTCGATAATTCTTTCGATTCTTTCAACATTTAGAATACGACCAATCCAATATAATATGACAGCACCGCCTACAGAACCTATTGTAGATGCAACGACTACACCTAAGACTGTTAGATCTGACTTCGTTGTCATGAAACCTCCAAATGTTAAAATAACCTCTGATGGTATGGGTGGGAAAACATTTTCCAATAATATCAATAAGGCAATACCAAAATAGCCAAATTGTTCCATTACACTTGTAATCCAACTCTCCATTGATTTGCTCCTTTAAGTTGATATCTTTCTCATTTTATTACTTTGTAAATAAAAACTCTCAATAATAATAAATAAAACATAATGATGAAACTTAATTATATAATATATAACGCTGAATAAGTGTAAGACTTAAGTATGAACATGACAATTTTTATTTATATGCATTGTCATTACTTTTTATTTTACATTAAAATGATTCATAAAAAAATTCACACCCATTTATATATGAGTGTGAATGAGTATTTATAATTTAACTTTTTTTAATCTTAATGCATTTGTTACGACACTTACAGAGCTTAATGCCATTGCTGCACCTGCAACCCAAGGCGCTAGAATACCTATTGCAGCAATTGGTATGCCTGCCGTATTATATCCGAATGCCCAGAATAAGTTTTGTTTAATATTTTTAATTGTTGCATGACTTATTTTAATCGCTTTAGGGATAAGTAATAATTCTCCACCAAGAATAGTTACATCTGCCGCTTCAATCGCAACTTCTGTGCCAGTTCCAATTGCGATACCAATATCTGATATTGCCAATGCTGGTGCATCATTAACACCATCGCCAACCATTGCAACCTTTTTGCCAGTACTTTGAATTTCTTTAATTTTATCAGCTTTTTCATTTGGTAATACTTCAGAAATGACTTTTTGAATACCTACTTGATTTGCGATAGCTTGAGCTGTTCTTTCGTTGTCACCTGTAAGCATTACGACTTCTAACCCTTCATCTTGAAGCATTTTAATCGCTTCTGGTGCACTTTCTTTAATCGTATCCGCAACTGCGACAATACCTTTAAATGTACGATCAACAGCAACTAACATAGCCGTTTTACCTTCTTGTTCTAAATTGGACATGTCTTGTTCAAATGATGTCGTTTCAATGCCATGTCTTGTCATTAATTTTCGATTACCCACTAATATTTCTTTATTCTGAATAGTAGCTTGAATACCATATCCAGGTATTGCATCGAAGTCGTCTACATCATTAAATGCGACTTCTTGTTCTGTAGCGTATGCAACAATTGCTTCAGCAAGTGGGTGTTCTGAACCTTTTTCTGCACTTGCTAATAGACTGAGTGTTTCTAAGTCTCCAGTATAATCCGTAACTTCAGGTTTACCTTTTGTGATTGTACCAGTCTTGTCTAGCACGATTGTATCTAATTGGTGTGTACGTTCTAAATGTTCGCCACCTTTAAATAATATGCCGTTCTCTGCAGCTTTACCCGTACCAACCATAATGGAAGTAGGTGTAGCTAATCCAAGCGCACATGGACAAGCAATGACAATCACAGCAATTGCTGCAACTAATGCTCGTTCAAACTGACCTGGGTCTACTAATGTTAGCCATACGATAAATGTTAAGATTGATATCCCAACAACAATCGGAACGAAATACCCAGAAATAACATCAGCCAATCTTTGTATAGGAGCTTTAGATCCTTGCGCTTCTTCTACAATTTTAACAATAGAAGCTAGTGCTGTATCTTTTCCTACTTTAGTTGCTTTTACATGAATTAAACCATTCTTATTAATCGTTGAACCAATGACTTCTTCATTTATCGTTTTTTCAACAGGAATAGATTCACCTGTAATCATAGATTCATCTATTGATGTACGTCCTTTTTCAATAATACCGTCCACCGGTATCTTTTCACCTGGTTTGATGTATAAAATATCTCCGACAACGACATCATCAATAGGTATCATGATCTCTTTATTATCACGAATAACTCTTGCTTCTTTAGCTTGTAAATTTAATAAAGATGATAAAGAATTCGTTGTTTGACTTTTAGCGCGTTTTTCTAAATATTTACCAAATAAGATTAAAGTAATTAACACTGCACTTGTTTCGAAATATAAATGTGGCATATAAGATGGATTACCAATTGTTTTGATAGCTTCATATAAACTATAAAAATATGCTGCACTTGTTCCTAATGCCACTAATACATCCATATTAGCGCCACCATTTTTCAAGTTCTTATAAGCGCCAACATAGAACTGCCAGCCAATGATAAATTGAACAGGTGTTGCTAGTATAAATTGAAACCAAGGATTCATTAAGATATGTGGCATAGGCATATTAAATAAATGCACAAACATTGTTAATAAAAGTGGTAACGATAAAATAGCAGAAATAATCAGTTTAGTTTTCATTTTCTGTACTTCTTGTTCTTTATGCGTTGTTTTATTTTGAACATCACTTTTAGTAGCAGCGTCATAGCCTAAATTTTTAATTTTATTAATGATACTTTTAACATCTATAATTTCAGGATTGAATTCGACATTAGCTTGCTCAGTCGTTAAATTAACTGTCGCTTGTGTAATACCTTCTTGTCGATTGAGTACTTTCTCGATACGATTAGAACATGCTGCACACGTCATACCATAGACATCTAATTCAGCCTTTTCAGTTAAGACACCGTATCCGAGATTTTCAATTTTATTAGTTACATCTGATAAATTTGTAGCGTCATTATTGAAAGTGATGGATGCTTTCTCAGTCGATAAATTCACTTGAGCATCAACGCCATCCATTCTATTTAACACTTTTTCAATACGATTGGAACATGCTGCACATGTCATACCCGTTACACCAACAGTAACATGTTTAGATTCACTCATTTCGTTAACCTCCTTACTTAGAAAATTGTTTAAGTACACTCATTAATTCATCAATCGTTTCTTCACCTTCACCATTTTGAATAGCATCCGTCACACAATGTTTAATATGTCTTTCCGTTACCGCAAATCCAACATTTTTTAAAGCAGACTGTATCGCACTAATTTGTACTAATATATCCACACAATATCTATCTTCCTCAACCATACTTTGAATACCACGCACTTGACCCTCAATACGTTTAAGTCTATTGATCACTTTATCTTTTTCCTCTTTCGTTCTAGGTGTTACCGTATGTTCATGTAAATATTCACTCATACAATCACGTCCTCTCTCTAATTAATACTATACCCCCCTATAGTATATTTTTCAATATAAAAGCTCAAAAATTTATAATGAGATGTTGAATAAAGAAAGTAAGAATAATCAAGAGTATTGTCGTGAGTTACATTTTCTTAGTCATTTGTATATATGAGCGGCCTTAATTACAATTCCTTGGACTTTTGTTACTATGAGCGGCCTTAATTACAATTCCTTGGACTTTTGTTACTATGGGCGCCCTTAGTTACAATTCTCCCGACTTTTGTTACTATGGGCTGCCTTAGTTACAATTCCCCGGACTTTTGTTACTATGGGCTGCCTTAGTTACAATTCTCCCGACTTTTGTTACTATGGGCGCCCTTAGTTACATTTCCTCCGACTTTTGTTACTATAGACCTCCTTAGTTACATTTCCTCCGACTTTTGTTACTATGGACTGCCTTAGTTACAATTCCTTGGACTTTTGTTACTATGGGCGCCCTTAGTTACAATTCTCCGGACTTTTGTTACTATGGGCGTCCTTAGTTACAATTCTCTCGACTTTTGTTACTATGGCCTGCCTTAGTTACACTTTCCCAGACTTTTGTTACTATGGACCTCCTTAGTTACAATTCTCTCGACTTTTGTTACTATAGCCATCATACACGCCTATCCGTATATAATATATTCAAAATTTACATAAAAAAACACCTAAGCGAGTAGCTCAGGTGTTCAATATCATTCTATTCAACTGTAACTGATTTAGCTAAGTTACGTGGTTTATCTACGTCACAACCTCTGTGTAATGCAGCGTAGTAAGCGATTAATTGTAATGTGATTACTGATACAAGTGGTGATAACATTTCATGAACGTGTGGTATTACATACGTATCATGATCGTGTTCTAAACCTTCCATAGAAATAATACATGGATTAGCACCACGTGCTACAACTTCTTTAACGTTACCACGAATTGATAAGTTAACTTTTTCTTGTGTAGCTAATGCAATGATTGGTGTACCTTCTTCAATTAATGCAATTGTACCGTGTTTTAATTCTCCTCCAGCAAATCCTTCTGCTTGGATATAAGAAATTTCTTTAAGTTTCAATGCACCTTCAAGACCTACGTAGTAATCCATTGTACGTCCAATAAAGAATGCGTTACGTGTTGTTTCTAAGAAATCTTTAGCGATTTGTTCCATTTTAGGCGCATCGTCAACAATTGCAGTGATTGCAGTTGTTACTTTCGCTAATTCAGGAATAATATCTACACCAGTATTTTTGTTATGTGCATTCGCAACTACTTGAGAAAGAATTGCTAATACTGCGATTTGTGCTGTGTATGCTTTTGTTGATGCAACAGCGATTTCAGGTCCAGCGTGTAAAATTAATGTATGATCCGCTTCACGAGATAAAGTTGATCCTGGTACATTTGTAATTGTTAATGCTTTGTGACCTAAACGTTTAGCTTCTACTAATACTGCACGGCTATCTGCTGTTTCACCTGATTGTGAAATAAAGATGAATAATGGTTTTTCAGATAATAAAGGCATGTTGTAAACAAACTCTGAAGCTACATGTACTTCAGTAGGAACGCCTGCCCATTTTTCAATGTATTCTTTACCTACTAAACCAGCATGGTAACTTGTACCACATGCAACGATATAAATTCTATCTGCTTGTGCAACATCTTCAATAATTTCTTTATCGATTTTAAGGTTACCCTCTTCATCTTGGTAGTTTTGAATAATGTTACGCATAACACCTGGTTGTTCGTGAATTTCTTTTAACATGTAGTGATCGTAAGTACCTTTTTCAACGTCTGAAGCATCGATTTCAGCTTTATAGCTATCTCTTTCGATTACGTTACCTTCTTGGTCTTTGATGATCACTTCATCGCGTTTTACGATAACAATTTCGTTGTCGACTAATTCTTTATAAGTATCTGATACAGCTAACATAGCAATTGCATCTGAAGCAATTACGTTAAATCCATCACCGATACCAACTAATAATGGTGATTTGTTTTTAGCTACATAGATTGTGTCAGCATCTTGTTCATCTAATAAACCTAATGCATATGAACCGTGTAATAATGATAATACTTTATTGAAAGCATCTTCTGTAGTTAACCCTTCGTTTGAGAAGTGTTCAATTAATTCAACAATAACTTCAGTATCAGTATCTGATTTAAAAGTGATACCTGATAAAAATTCATTTTTAAGTTGTTCATAGTTTTCAATAACACCGTTGTGTACTAATGTGAAACGACCTGATGTTGATTGATGAGGGTGAGCGTTCTCATAGTTTGGCACACCGTGAGTTGCCCAACGTGTATGTCCAATACCAATATTTCCATCAAAGTCATCAGAAGCTGCTTTACGTAATTCAGCAATTCTTCCTTTTTCTTTAAATACTTTAATTTCTTCTTCATTTCTTACAGCAATACCAGCTGAATCATAACCTCTATATTCTAATTTTTCTAATCCTCTAAGTAATAATTCTTTAGCATTTGCTGTACCTATATATCCTACTATTCCACACATAATCAAAATTCCTCCAATTTTAAATAAGCGGTCAGACTTTAAAATTTTTAGTCTAGTCGCTTTCAATACTCTGTTCAATTTATGGCTATTTCAACGTCTTTGGACATACAGTCACCTATATGCTTTAAACATTGAACTTCGAATGGGCCACATCCGGGATAGCATCCGCCGAAAATTCGATAACTATCCTCCTCGTCAACAAAGGTCATAACACTCATTCAGCATGTATCTGATTATACATGCCTCTACAATCGTGTATGCGCTTTGTTCAGGCGCTATAAGTTTCCTTATTTCGATAAACCTCACAATCCTCCTTATGCAAGCTCTCTTCATTCTACAATGAAATAGTATGTTGTGCAATTATTATACTATATTCCGTGCAATTATCATTATTTTCTATATAATTACACTTGTTAAATTTTAAAATAAAAAATCTGAGACAACAGTTGTCTCAGATTTATAATATTATTATTCAATTCCCATTTCTTGTTCTACTACTTCTGCAATACTGTTAACAAATCTTTCAGCATCTTCTTCTGTTTTAGCTTCAACCATTACACGAACTAGTGGTTCAGTTCCTGATGGTCTTACTAATATACGACCTTCGCCATTCATTTCAACTTCAACTTTAGTCATGATTTCAGAAACTTTAGCGTTTTCTTCAACACCATATTTATCAGAAACTCTTACGTTTACTAATTTTTGTGGATATTTTTTCATATTGCTTGTTAAGTCACTTAAACTTTTACCTGATCTTTTAACGATACTTGCAAGGTGCGCACCAGTAAGTAAACCATCACCAGTCGTATTATAATCCATCATCACGATATGACCTGATTGTTCTCCACCAAGGCTGTAAGAACCACGACGCATTTCTTCTACAACATATCTATCTCCAACTTTTGTTTTGTTAGATTTAATACCTTTTTCTTCTAGCGCTTTATAGAAACCTAAATTACTCATTACTGTTGAAACAACCATGTTATCTTTTAATTCACCATTTTGTGCCATATCTTCAGCTAACACATACATGATTTGGTCACCATCAACAATTTGCCCTTTATCATCTACAGCAATGATTCTATCCCCATCACCATCAAAAGCTAAACCAAGGTCTGCACCATGTTTAATAACAGCTTTTGCTAATTCTTCTGGGTGTGTAGAACCCACATTTAAGTTAATGTTATAACCATCTGGCTTACAACCGATTGTTTCGCTCGTTGCTTCTAAATCACCGAATAAATACGGTGCAAGAGAATAAGTAGCACCATGTGCACCGTCTAGGACAATTTTCAATCCATCTAAATCTCCATCAACAGTTGATTTAATATAGCTTATATATTTTTGAGCACCTTCAAAGTAATCCGAAATATGATTTAATTGGTTACCTGTAGGTCTTGGTAAATTGTCTTCTGTAGAATCTAATAACTTTTCTATTTCTAATTCTTCATCATCCGTTAATTTGAAACCATCTGGACCAAAGAATTTAATACCATTGTCAGCTACTGGATTGTGTGACGCACTGATCATAACACCTAAATCTGCATCTACTTCTCTTGTTAAATAAGCTACACCTGGTGTTGAAATAACACCTAACCTCATCACTTCTGCACCAATTGATGAAAGACCTGCGATTAAAGCTGCTTCTAACATTTCCCCAGAAACACGCGTATCTCTACCTACTAATACTTTAGGATTTTCACTACCATGTTTCTTCGATAATACATAGCCGCCAAATCTACCTAATCTAAATGCGATTTCTGGTGTTAATTCAGAATTTGCTACACCTCTAACACCATCTGTACCAAAATATTTGCCCATTATAATTCTCCTTTAATTCCGTTAGTTTTTAGAAGTTTCTATTTTTGCTTCAACATCTTTGAATTCTGCTTCGTCCACACCATCAGGCAAGCTAAGATCAACTTTTTTAGTTGTATTTCCATCAACATTAGAAACATCGACAGGTACATCTATTGATCCTATACCATCAAGTACATTTCTTGAACCATATATTTTAACTTCGGATTTATCTAAAGTAATATCATCAATATTTATATTTTTTGATACACTACCTTTTTTCACAGGATTTAATGTCACAGTTTTACTAGATCTTGCAACTTTAATATTGACGTTAACAGTATCTGGTCTAATCTGTACGTCTAGTTTATTTAAATTGCTATCAAGTACACTAATACCCGCTTTTTCAGTCGTATCATCTGTTAATTGCTTCGTTTCATCTAAAGTAGCTTTAACATAAGCAATTTTATTAAGTTCTTCTTGTCCACCTGTAATCGTTACTTGAGATGGATTAACAGTTTCTCCAACTAGCTCATATCCAGAAGCAATTCTATTTTGATTAATCTCAGCTTCAATTGGATATTTTTTAGAAACTTTGTCTTGTAACGTTACATTTGCGCTTTTAGGCACAACTGTCGCTTTAAGTTCATCACTAAGTCCTTTGATTTTAAAGTTTTCTTTATATTGCCCTACAGATTTGTTTTTCAAATCCAATTCCACTTTAAAATTCAATAATTTTTCAGCCTGTAATATTGTTGATTGTGGACCAGAAACTTTTACATCCACAGTTTTAGGTGCGCCAGATAAATATAATTCTTTTGTATTATAGATTGTATCTACCGGCACATCTTCTATTACATGATCTGAACTTTTCAAAGCATTTTCTGAAAACAAGCTACCGAACACATTATTCACAGATAAGAACATGAGTAGCGCTAAAATTAAAGCTACAAAACGTAAACCCCATTTAGATTCTAGCATCTACTTCACATCCTTTCTGTTTTGAACAGAACCAAACCAATGCTCAACTAGTAATTCTCTAAAGGCTTCACTTGATATTTCTTTTCTTAATCGACCATCAATTGTTACAGATATTGAACCTGTTTCTTCTGATACTACAACTGTAAATGCATCTGATACTTCTGAAATCCCTACAGCTGCTCTATGACGCGTTCCTAAACTTTTAGAAATTTTTTGACTGTCAGATAACGGTAAATAACTTGCTGCTGTAGCAATTTTTTGTTCACGTATAATCATCGCACCATCATGTAATGGTGTATTTGGAATAAAAATATTTGTGAGTAATTCTTGAGAAATATCAGCATTAATAGGTATCCCTGTTTCTATGTAGTCTTGAAGACCAGTTTCTTTCTCGAATACAATTAATGCACCTATTCTTCTTTTGGCCATATACTGAACAGCTTTATCAACACTATCAGTTAACCTTTCTTGTTCTGCTGATGTCGCTACATTTACTCGTTTAAATAGACTTCCTCGCCCTAATTGTTCCAACGCTCTTCTAAACTCTGGTTGGAATATTACAATGATTGCTAAAAATCCCCATTGCAATACAAAATCAAATAAAAGCGTAGTAGTCGTCAAATTCAAAAAATTACTTACTGTTCTACCAATTATGATGAAAAATATACCTTTTAATAGTTGTATCGCTTTTGTACCTTTAACGACCGTTATAATTAAGTACAATACATACCATACAATAATTAAATCAAGTATACCTGTTATAACTTTTAAGGCACTTAATTCACCAAAAATGTCAGGTAACTGCATAGTATCTCCTCCGTGTTTCATTTACCTAGTGATTATTATAACAATTTTTGAGATATATTGTTAATTTAATTATATATAAAACAAAAAAAGCCTCTATTAAAGAGACTTCTTTATTAAAGTATATTTTATCCATGATTGTCAATTATAATAATTTCTCTCCAAAGAATGAGCCCATTAATCCAATTGCTTGATGCGCCGTTTTATTATATTCATCGATAAGAGGATTTACTTCAACTAAATCAGCAGATACGATTAAATTTGACTCATGGAGTAACTCCATAGCTAAATGACTTTCTCTATATGTCGCGCCTCCTGGTACTGTTGTGCCCGTACCCGGCGTTTCGACTGGATCTAATGCATCAACATCCAATGAAAGATGTACACCATCCGTTTTATCCTTTAAGTAGTCTATCGTTTCAGATATAACTTGATTCATGCCAAGTTTATCTATATCTGCCATTGTATATGTACGTATACCTGACTTTTTAATATATTCCTTTTCACCATCATCTAAATCTCTCATACCAATTAGAACGACATTTTCAGGTTTTACTTTATTTTTATATCCACCGATATTCATTAATTCTTCATTACCTTCACCTAATAAAACTCTTAATGGCATTCCATGAATATTCCCACTCGGTGAAGAATCTAATGTATTTAAATCTCCATGTGCATCATACCAAATAACACCAAGATTATTATAATGTTTACTGATACCAGCGATTGATCCTATTGATAATGAATGATCTCCACCTAGAATTAAAGGAAAGTTACCATTATTCATCGTTTCATTTACGGATTCATATAAGTTATTTGAAAATGAAATCACTTCATCTAAATTTCTTAAACCTTCTTGTTCGCTTTTATATTTTTTCATATCAATATTAGGTGATTCTACATTACCTTTATCTATGACATGGTGACCTATATTTTCTATTCTTTCAATCAAACCAGCATATCTCAAAGCATCTGGTCCGAAATTAACGCCTAATTTTCTTTGACCAAAAGCAGTTGGTGCACCGATTATTTCAATGCTCTTTTTCATAATTTCAAATCCCCCTTAATTTGCATTACTATTATATTCTAGTATATGTAAGCACTTACATCAAGCTATATAAGGGTTTGTGGATAATATTAATATATTCCAAATATTTATACGTATATACATCGATTTATGCATATTTTCTTCAATAAAAAAAGAGACATTAGATTAACTAATGTCTCTTACTTATGAGCCATAGAGGATTCGAACCTCTGACCCTCTGATTAAAAGTCAGATGCTCTACCAACTGAGCTAATGGCTCTTAATGGCTGGGCTAGCTGGATTCGAACCAGCGAGTGACGGAGTCAAAGTCCGTTGCCTTACCGCTTGGCTATAGCCCAAAAATGGTGGAGGGGGGCAGATTCGAACTGCCGAACCCGAAGGAGCGGATTTACAGTCCGCCGCGTTTAGCCACTTCGCTACCCCTCCAGCTTATTAAATTAAATGGTGGAGAATGACGGGTTCGAACCGCCGACCCTCTGCTTGTAAGGCAGATGCTCTCCCAGCTGAGCTAATTCTCCATAAAAATGACCCCTACGGGATTCGAACCCGTGTTACCGCCGTGAAAGGGCGGTGTCTTAACCGCTTGACCAAGGGGCCATGGCTCCACAGGTAGGACTCGAACCTACGACCGATCGGTTAACAGCCGATAGCTCTACCACTGAGCTACTGTGGAATAATAAAATTAAATATTTGCCCGGCAACGTCCTACTCTCGCGGAACGTAAGCCCAACTACCATCGGCGCTAAAGAGCTTAACTTCTGTGTTCGGCATGGGAACAGGTGTGACCTCTTTGC